>CAYFGK010000156.1:0-13508 GCA_964342305.1 uncultured Saprospiraceae bacterium
GTGACCTCCAACAATCCCGATTCGGTTTTTTTCCACGACCTCCAGGTCCTCAAGTACCTGAAACAAACCGACAACCAACAGGAGACCGCCGGTGCCGCCCAACGGGTAGGTATGGATCTGGTAAGCCTGGGCCACTACCGGGAAGCCGAGGAATACATCTTTGAAGCAGTGGCCCTTTTTGAAGAGATCGACCTGCCCCTGGAGGAATCCCTTTTACTCTGGTTTTGGTGGCTTTGAAGCCTACTTTTCTTGCATTGCCCTAATGTGCATCGCCCTCCTTCGCCTGCGGATGCGGCGGACGGAGAGAATTCAGGGACCGGAGAGCGCGGAGACTGGAGGGATACGTTTTGCTTGATTTACCACAAGACACAAGAGCACTTAGGTCACTAAGGATCTTGTGCTCCTAAGTGACCTTAGTGCCTCCGTGGTACTGAGTGAATTCCTACGGTTTATAAACCATTAATTTCTCTACGCGCACGCCGCTGGTGGTGCGTATCTGCACCCAGTACATGCCGTCGGCCAGGCGGTTGGTTTGCCACTGCACCTGGTGGCGCCCGGCATCCTGGGGCCAGTTTTCCATCAGGGACTTGACGTAGCGTCCCTGGGCGTCAAAGAGGACCAGATTGACTGGTCCGCCTTCCGGCAAAAAGTATTGCGTGGTCACTTCCCCGAAGGTCGGATTGGGGAAGAGCAGCATATCCAGCTCGCCGATCTCCTCGTCGGGTATGCGCCAGTCGATGGTCGTCATGGCGTCTTCTTCGGAAGGTACGGAAGTCTGGACCACCGACGAACAATCATCGATACGGGCGGTGAAGATGCCCTGTGCCTGGAAACCCGGCTTCAGGGTGATGGAGGTGCCGGCCGTGTAGGTCACTTCCGCACCGTCGGGAACGATCACCGATCCGTTGGTGGTGATGGTCTCGCTGGCGCGCACATCGTCGCCACTCAGAGAATAGGTGATAGCGTCGATCGAGATCACACTGCCGTCGCAGGTCACCGGTGTATCGGGGTCGATATCATCGCAGATGCCATCCATATCGGTATCGCCGGTACTGTCATCGCCCTGGCAGAGGTCACAGCGGTCGCCAACACCGTCGCCGTCGGAATCGGTGCCGGAGACGGGAGCTCCCCCGACCCAATGAAAATCAAATTGACCGGATAACCCAAATGGGGTGCCATCATTTGCTGTTGGGCTCTTATCGATAACTCCGCCCGAAGGGTAACCCACTCCGTAAAAGACTGGTTCCTCAAAGGGGTAATAGCCGACAAGACCACTTTCCGATCCGGATAAACCGATGTTCATATTATCTGTGATCTGCGTTGGAGTGCGGGCCACATTCCAGAAGCGCAGTTCATCGAGCGCACCTTTAAAATTTAACGATGCAGAACGACTTCCCAGCGTAACCACTCCATCATTGGTTACCGTTCCGGAAACCCAATCCGGGGATGTTCCTTCCTGAAGACCGTCTACATACAAGCGCAGCGTGCCGCCGTCCTTGACAAACGCGACATGGTGCCACTGGTCATCATTGAAAGTACTTGATGATACAATACTGGCGCTGTTGCTTCCGTCGTAGCGTGCTACCACTATTTTTTTCTGTGGCTTGAGGTATCGAATGGTATACGAATACCGAACCCCATCCCATTTCTCAATAAGGGACACATCCACTTCCGCCGTATTCGGCTGGGCAGCCGAGGGTACGTTCACCCATAACTCGATGGTAAAATCCTGATTGGTGGGGAAATCTATGGCGTCGTTATCGGGTAGCTCGATCCGATCATCGATACCATCCAGTTTAAGGCCTCTCTCATCAAAATTCACGAAGGTACCATCATGCCCATTGCCGGTTTTATCGGTCAGGGTGGTTATGTCACCGAGGTAAGAATTAAGAGCCCCTTCACTAGCATCAAAGTAGGCTAAAAGTCCGGGCTCGTTACCGGTAAGGATGGCGTTCCGGTCGGCACCCTGCGTACCCTGCCAGATGCGCACTTCGTCCATGTCACCCTGAAAACGAAATGAACCTCCGCTCTCGTGGATATCTCCCAGGATGAGAGGCCTGCCTCCGTTAGTGGTATTATAGGTAATCGGTAGGCTTCTACTGACAGAACCGTTGAGGAAAATGGTGGCAGATGAACCAAATTCAACCCGCAGGTGCGTCCAGGAACCAACCGGTACTGTCTCGTACGAGGTTATTACATCCGTTCCATTTCCCGTAACGGTGATCGTACCACCGAAATCACGCCGGATATAAAAGTTGCTGGCACCAACATTAAAATCTTTATACATAGAGGCGATGATCATTTGCCGGTCAACGGTCGGACGAATCCAGGCCTCAAAGGTTACGACCTGACTGCTTGTGGGTGCCAGGGACGAATTGTTGGGAATTTCGATGTAATCACCCACGCCATCGAAGGCTATACCCACCAAAGGCTCCTCATCGCAATCATCCAGGTTATTCCGGATACCGTCCCCGTCATCATCTAATACAGTGGAGGGATCAGCGCAAAAATCGCCCGTACCATTATTGTCAGCATCATAGTTTTCGATTTCCGCACCAAATACATAATTTGAACCTGCGCCGGGCTTCATGGAAAATCCAAGGTAAGCAACACCGTTCACCGGAGCATCTACATTGGTGTTAATACCGTAAGGGATCCCTTCATTAAAATCGAAATGTACCTTCAGGTCACCTTCTGCCCGTAGTTCCCGAAACAGATTGGCCTGGACATCTTGCGAGATCAGGTTTGTGCCCCATATTCTGACTTCGTCCAGAGAGCCTTTAAACTGGTGTTGGCCATAAGAAAACTCACTGGTAGTTCCTATTTCGTAGGATGGGATCAGCAGGTTAACCTCCGGTGTGAGCCAGCCGCTGGTGCGGTATTCCCCATTGATGAACAGACGGGTCTGCCCACGATCAACCGAGACCGCCACGTGGGTCCAGTCGGTAATGGGCGTATAGTGTACCAACACGGAGCGGAAAATCTCCTGATCACGGCGTTCCATTACTAATACCCCGTTCGTGCCGACCGCCACCCCAACGACCACCGAATCCTTCTCACCGAAACCGGTGGGTTCCCAGGACGGATAAAATACGAAGGGAATATCCACACTGAAATTGTTGAAGGAGGTAGAGTTAGTCAGGTTGGTCTCCGCCTCATTGGCCGGAATGGCAGATTCGGGCTTCACCCAAAATTCGTAAGCAAATTTATCCGCAACACCCGCCAGTGTATTCTCGTAAAGTTCCTGGAAATTGATGCGATCATCGATCCCATCAAAATGCAACCCGGCATTGGGGACGGTGGGACAGTTATCACACACCAGGCCATCGCCGTCATCATCCGACATATATTCATTGAGCAGGGTCGGGCAATCGTCACAGACGTCGCCTACCCCATCGTGGTCCACATCGGACTGGTCGGCATTGGTTGTGTTCGGACAATTATCACAGACATCTCCCGTGCCGTCCGTATCCACATCTTCCTGGTTCGGATTGGCCACCGTCGGGCAGTTGTCGCACACGTCACCCAGGCCATCACCGTCGGTATCCAACTGGTCAGCATTAAAGAGATCCGGACAGTTATCCTGGGCATCAATGGTGTTATCAAAATCTCTATCCTGGGCACAGCGATTGATCGTGCCGTTGCCAAAGCTGACGCTCACGTTGATGAATTCCCGGACGGTGGAGTCCGACATCATTTCCGGTGCCAGGAACAGGCGCAGATTTTTGTAGTCCAGCGTCTGCGCATCCTTTTGGCTCACGATCAGAGTCCGGTTCAGGCAGGTATTTTTCGGTATCTCCTGGAAGGGAAAAGCCGACAGAGCCAGGCTCACCCCGTTCATGGTGACGAGAGCTTCATTGTCGTTGGAGGTGTTTATCATACGCAACTCATAAGAACGGGGATAATCGCTGTCATTACAGATCTTGATGGGAATCTCCAGGGGTTGCCCCGGGGGCGCATTGACGATATTGACGTAATCGTTCGGGCAACCCGGTTCGCCATTTTCCACCCGCGGTTGATCAATTTGGTAGCCTCCCTCGTAGGGTCGGGAAGTCATCGAACCACTGCCCAGTCGGAACATAGGCGTCCCGAAGCTGGGGTCATCGGCCACCTCCACACAGATATTCTCGGGCAGGGAATCGTCGTCCCAGATGGTGTACCCTACCGTTTTGGTGGAGGATGCCGACTGGGTAACCCCCTCCCCAAAGGATTGCCGGGTCGTTGCTTCGTAACTGGTTTCAAGTCCGTTTCCTCCGCCATTCAGGAAGAATTCGATCCCGAAACTATTCTCAAACGTATAGTCAATATCCAGGCTGTAGGCATTCGTCTCAGTTGACGTATTGGATCGCCCTACGGGAGCACCAGGAGGGAAACATTCGGCGGTTCCGTAGTTGCCATTGGCTTTATTGGCGGCATTCTGATCCAGCATCTGCTGCCACAGATCGGCTTGGTTTTCGGCATACGTGCGGCGGTACACCGTTTCATTCGGGTCGTTGGCTACGGCCAGTTCCTTGGCAATTTCCTCTTCTACCTGCTCTTCCGAAAAAAAGAAGTTTTCGACCGAATCATCATCTGTGGGTCCCATAACCAGGCGCTTACCAAATTTTAGTTTGCAATCCTCGTAAAACCAGGCATCATAGGTACCGTAGAGCATCATGGTACTGCGGCCGAGAAAATAACTTTGCCCGGGGGTAATGCCCGTATTGGCATCATCCGGAGTGCTCCTGGTTTGTTTATTGGTCACACAGACTTCGTGGGTTGTGTTGGATGTGCGGGTAAAGGTTTGGTCCCATTCAAAATTGAATTGATTGTAGATCTCCAGGCTGACGGTGTAGATAAAGCCCACATCGCCCTTAAAGCCGAACCGAAAGCCCAGATCTACCTCCTCGGTTTGGGAATCCTGCGTACGGGTCTCTACATTGGTGCAATAGGTCTCCCCGGTTTCGAAAGTCGTGGAGCTTTTATCGCCCGGAGGGTCGTGCAGCACGAGGTAGGGAATGGCCGGTGAACGGATAGAGTCGATGATCTCGACTTGCTCCTGGCCGTTGGCGGGCCCGGTCACGTAGATGGGGATGACGACGTGTTCCTGAAAAGCACCCACTCCTAAAATTAAATTCCAGTTATTAATACGCAAACAGGCTGCATCCAGGCCACTCATAGTATTGGTAGACAGGGTATATTCAAAGATGCCATTACCAACGCTGGTTCTTGGTTCAGAGAATACAGGAGCTGGAATGGCATCTAACCTGGCATTGCCCAAAAAATTAACATAAAGGCCAGAGTTGTTGTACAACTGCTTAATCCGAATGGTATATGTCTTATTGCGCTCCACCAAAAAATGGGGGCGGTTGGGATCCGAACAATTCCTGACCAATGCATCCAGACCAGAATCATCACTATTTATCTTATACAATCCCGCAACGCTGCCGTTTAGGGGGCAATTCTCTGGTGCGGGAAGCCCCGATATTTCCAGGCCCAAGGTGGTGCCAAGATAGGTAATGGTACTGCCATTATAGGTAATGGTCTGGGTATGGCTTTTTGACGGAAGTAAAAACAGACCGAGGAAAAGGGATAGAACGACGTATATCGGTTTCATAGAGCCTGGATTTTTATTTTCGAAGAAGAAAATATTGAACCTCAATTCTTTTCCTTTAGAAGATACGGGTACGCCTGCTTCCCTATCCCCACAAATGACCGAACCCTGACTTTGACTGACCGAAAAAGGCCCTACATTGACCGAAGGAAATCCCGCCAAATTCGTATTTTAGAATAAAGCGCACATTTCACGTGCCGAACGCAATTATTGTCGCATCTATACCGACTGGAAAGAATACCTGCTGTCCATGTCCATGAAAACGTTAGAAACTAAGCTTCCGCAAAAAGACTTTCAACGCATCCACCGGTCTTACATCGTCAATCTGAAAAAAGTGGATGAGGTGGATATATCCTCTATCCTCATTCAAAAGACCAACCTGCCCATAAGCAGTTCGCATCGCGCTGCTTTTCTGGAACGCATTCAATCTATCTGACATGAAAACGCCTATTTGTTTCTTACTCCTCCTGCTTGGAAGGTTCATGTATGGACAAACCGATACTCTTACTCTGCAACATATGCCTTTTGACAGCCTGCTGGAAAAAGGTAAACAGCAACTGCGGGAAGCAGAAACCGATCCCACCTATCCGGAAGTTCTGCAAATTGCCCGCTACGCCCTCACACTGGCCGGGGAGGCTGATAATCCCACTCAGATGGGCGACGCGTATACGCTGCTTGCCAACTGGCATTATTTCAGTATAACTTCCAACAATCCCGATTCGGTCTATCAATACAGCCTGAAAGCACTGGAGCAATACCGTCAGACGGATTCCCTGAGTTTGATAGCCAGGGGCAGCAAACGCGTAGGTTCGGACCTGGCCGGCATGGGACGCTTTCGCGAAGCAGAGTCTTACCTCTTCGATGCTGCCCGTATATACGAATCCCTCGATGACCAGAAATCCCTGGCCAGTACCTACGCCAATCTGAACTACTTATACCGGGAGTCCCGGAATTGGCCGGAAGCCGTTCGTTACGGCGAACGCTCCCTGGCCATCATCGAAGCCATTTATCAGGATGAACGCGAACTGATCCAACCGTTGCTCGGCCTGATCTTCACCTACCCGGAAGTTGGAAAAGCCGAACTGGGTCTGGAAAAGGCTGAGCAAGTGGTACAGATCATCGGCAGTGAATACGACTGGGCCGATAATGTACATATGGCCAATGTGCGCTCCTGGCGGGGCGAAGCCCACGTAGCCGTAGGAAATTACGAAGAGGCACTAGCAGATTTTATCTACAGCTGGGAAGTCATTCAAACCATAGTACCGGAGCCATCGGATGCGGATGGCTGGCGGGGCAACATTGGTAATGTCTTACGGCTGCAAAGCCAGTATGCCGATGCTATTCCCCACATCAAAGCCAACCTCCGGCACCATCTGGAAAAGAATATCGACGATTGGAAATTAATCGAAGACAACCAATTCTGGCTGGCGGAATGCTACCGCGAAACCGGACCGGTCGACTCGGCCTACCACTATTTGGCGCAAGCCCAACAAAGCCAGGAAAAACGACTGACCGAAGAACTGGCCGCCGTGCAAAACGAATTGCGCATCAAGTACGACAGCGACCAGAAAGAAGCCACCATCAGCAGTCAGCAAGCAACCATCGTGCAGCAACGGCGCTCCCAACTGTTAGTACTGGGCATTGTGGCACTATTAGTAGCCTTGCTTGCCGTCATCTTGTTCAACGCCCGCCGCAACCGACAGAAGAATCGCCGCCTGGAAGCCCTCAACAAAGAACTGACACACACTAATCATCAGCTCGATCAGCGCAATGCCCAGAACGAGGTCCTGGTCAAAGAGATCCACCACCGCGTAAAGAACAACCTGGAGATCATCTCCAGCCTGCTCGAGCTGCAATCCCGCCAGACGCAGGACGAATCGGCCCAACTGGCCATGCTGGAAAGCCAGGCCCGCGTGAAATCCATGGGCCTGCTACACCAGAAGCTCTTCCAGAACCAGGAACAGGTCAGCATCGAAATGCGCGATTACTTCCTGAAACTCAGCAACAACCTCCTTCAGACCTTCAATGCGGACGATCAGATCGACGTACAGATCGACATGGAGCCCATCGAACTGGATATGGATACGGCCATCCCCATCGGGCTCATGGTCAACGAGCTCATCACCAATTCCCTGAAATACGCGTTCCCCGATCGGCGCGATGGCCGCATCAAATTACGCCTCCAACAAGAGGATGCCGAGCACCTTGCCCTATCGGTGGCCGACAACGGCGTAGGTAAAGTGGCCGGCACATCCCCCAAAGGAACGGGCTTCGGTTCCCAGCTCATCCAGCTGCTGACCCAGCAACTCCAGGGCGTGATGCAGGAATCGGTCGGCGACGGTACCAGCGTTACGTTTCGGTTGAAGCGGGTATTGCATCCGGCGTAGGTTGGGAATTCAGGGACCGGAGAGCGCGGAGACTTTAGGGATACGTTTTGCTTGATTTACCACAAGACACAAGGGCACAAAGGTCACTAAGGGTCTTGTGCTCCTAAGTGACCTTAGTGCCTTCGTGGTATAACCTTACTTCCTACTTCCCAAACACGGGTGCCACCCCTCCGAATCACTTCCTTCCACCGGGATGAAGCGCAGGGACGGATGCACCATGGTCACATCGCTTACATCCTCTCCCTGCAAAAAGCGAATGATGGTATCGGTAGCCCCGGGATGGGTGAGTACCTGTTCGTGCCCCGCATTGCGCACAATGATGTGGTGGCTGTTGGCGTAGCCCCATCGAACCTCTTCGGCCTGGTAGGGAGGCGTGTTGAAGTCGAGGGTACCGCTCAGGAAGAGGGTCGGCACATCGGTGACGAGCGGTGCCCGGAATTCATCGCCAAGATCGGGGCTTGGCCACGCTTGTTCCAGACGCGGATTGACTACGCTGGCGAAGAGGCTTGTCCGGGATTCCTCATCAATGCGTTGGCGACGGCTGGGGGTGATGCCCGAGGCAGCGTCCATCGTGGAGGCCATGCCCGACACCCCCAGCATCAGGCCAATACGTTTTTGGACGAACCACTGCAAGGGATCGTAATTACCCTGTTTGATCTGGTAGAGCAGGCGGGGGATTACCGGCAGATCGCTGGCATCGCCGATATCCAGACGCAGGATCAAATTCAGCCCAAAGGAGCCTACCAGCATGGTCATGTCCGATCTGGTCAGTGGGTTCGTTACGGTTACCTCGGCGGGCTGCTTATCCAGTTGCCGGGCCACCTCCTGGTACAGGGCCCATACATCGGGTACATCCCCGTTGACGGTGGGATCGGCTTTCGCCAAAAGACTAAGCTTTTGGAATTGAACGTCCATCGCCAGAGGGAGTTTATAGGTGTGATTTGGCCCCTCCGTTCCAACTAAGAGAGCCCGGTCGACGTGCTCACCGAAGTATTTTAGGTAGGCCTGGCCCAGGTGTGTGCCGTAGCTGAAGCCATACAGCTTCCACTGGTCATAGCCCAGGGCCCGGCGCAGGCCGTCCATATCGCGAGCATTTTCCAGGGTGGTGTAGCCGTCGAGGTCGACGCCCCGCTCGTCAAAGGCTTCCAGGGCAGCGTCTTGCACTCGCTGCAAATGTTGCAGGGCCACCTCTTCATCAGCCAGAAAATCGTTGGGCAAATCGCCTTGCCAGATATAGAGCGTGCGCTCGCTGCCGGCGCCGGTGCCGCGCTGATCGAGCAGTACGACATCGCCCAATTCCAGGTAAGGTTCCCAGGTCTCCAGACTCCGGGGATCGCTGGCCTGCCAGGTGCAACTGGACCCGGGACCACCGGCCAGATAAATGACCGGAGCCTGCTTGTTGTTCCCGGTGCCGTGGAGGCGTACAAAGTGAATGGTAATACTATCGGAGGCTGGGTTGGCCCGGTTTTCGGGAACGGTGAGGGTCCCTTCATCGCCGGTGATGGTCTTTCCGGAGGCCGATGCGTATTCTTTTGCCGAAAGGCTGAGATTCGATTGCGCAAAAGCAGGTAGAACAGCTAAAAAAAGAATGGTGCTTGTTACTAAAAATAGTCGGAGTGATTTCATTTTTTCCAGCAAGATGATCGTCTTTGGCAACGGTTCTGGCAAAAAGCGATGAGTCGGCAATCGTGCCCTACAGATACTTCAGAATGGGCTCCGGAAGCAATCCGGGCATTCAACCGACCAATTCATGGGTTGTTACCACTCGTTCGGCGATCTTTGCCACAACATTACCTATAATCTCGTATCTCGGCAGGTATGGAAGGCAGCCAACGTTTTCTGGATCGCATCTTACGTAATCGGGTGCTTACCCATGTGCTTTTTTGGCTGGGGGTATTGGTGGTAGCTCCCTTCACCTCTGACCCCACTATTTCCGATGTCCGGGAAGCCTTTCTTTTTCGGGCCATTGCACTGCCCCCTAAAATGCTGGCAACCTATTGGTTAGTGTATTTTCTCATCCCTACGTTTTGGGAAAGGGGCCGTATAGTAGCATTCATACTGGCTTTTATCATCAGTACGATAATCCTCGCCTTTTTATATCGACTCAATAATGTGCACGTAGCCGAACGATTAGCGGGCCTCCCTTACCCCAAAGAATCACTAGGCCAAATGATCCGGGAGTTTTGGTATACCGTACTGGCCTATTTCCCCCGGCTGTACTTCTTTGCCATTGTGTTCTGGTTTGTGAAAGCAGCCAAGGACCGTTATACGCAGCGCCACCGAATTGCCATACTGGAAAAAGATAAGGCGGAGGCCGAATTGCGTTTTTTGAAAGCTCAGATCCATCCGCATTTTCTGTTTAACACCCTTAATAACCTGTACTTACTTACCCTCGACAAGTCGGATCAGGCGCCGGCCGTGGTCGCCAAGCTATCCGATATGCTCGATTATATGTTGTACGTAGGACGATCGTCGCGTGTACCCATCAGTAAGGAAATTGACCTTCTGAATAATTATATTGATCTGGAAAAACTGCGGTACGGCGATCGACTAAAATTGACCTTTGACCAACAGATCGATCAGTCCGACACACTCATTGCGCCGCTGATCCTGTTATCATTGGTTGAAAATGCCTTTAAGCACGGGGTCAGTGATACGACGAATAAGGCGGAGATACAGATTGCCCTGACCGTAGCAGCGGGCGATATCCACTGCCGGGTTTTTAATACCAAACCGGAGGTACCATCGACTGACCCGGCAAAGTACCGCGATGGTATTGGCCGCCAAAATATCCACCGTCAGCTGGAGCTGCAATATCCCGGAGCCTACCGCTGGGAGGTAGAAGAAGGCCCCGACACCTACGAAGTAAATCTATGGATCCATCCGTAAACCATACCGTCCGTTGCCTGATCGTGGAGAACGAGCCGTTGGCGGCGCGTTTGCTGGAAAAGCACATTGCTCAGTTTTCCCAACTGGCGTTGGTGGGTAGCGCCTGGAATGCCTTTGAGGCCTTTGAGCTGCTAAAGCAGCAAACCGTGGACCTGATCTTTCTCGATATCCAAATGCCGGGACTGACGGGGATCGATTTCATCAAGTCCATGTCGAACCCGCCCGATGTCATTTTCACCACTGCCTACCGGGAATACGCCGTAGAGAGCTACGAACTGGATGCCGTCGACTACCTGCTTAAACCCATCACCATCGACCGGTTTTTCCGGGCCATCCAGAAGTATTTGCAGCGGACGGAAACCTCACCCTGGCAAAAACAAGTACCGCCGACTACCGACGCTGATGCTCCCGACCACCTCTACGTGAACACCAACCGCAAACACGTCAGGATCGTCTTCGAGGAGGTCCTATATATCGAGAGTCTGAAGGACTACATTCGCATCCACACGGCTGATCAGGCCGTGACCACCAAGGAAAAGATCAGTGCATTTGAAGATCAATTGCCCGACTATTTCCTGCGCATTCACCGCTCCTTCATCGTGAATACCCGGCAGGTCACCGCCTTTACGGCCAACGACGTGGAGATCGGGGACCGCGAGATACCGATCGGGGTTTCGTATAAGCAGCTTGTTAAAGCCAGGTTTGAGGTCTGAGGTGTGAGGCTGAACGGGGACTCAGAGACTGGAGAGCATGGAGACTGAAGTTTGCTCTGGGCATTGTGGCTTTGAAACCTACTTTTCTTGCATTGCTCTAAATTGCGTCGGGCGTCGGGCGTCGGGCGTCGGGCGTCGCCCTACTACGCCTGCGGCTTCGGCGGGCGGAGAGCATGGAGACTGGAGGGATTCGTTTTGCTCTGGTTTACCACCTAGACACGGAGGGTCACAAGATTCTTAGTGCTTCTTGTGACCTTAGTGCCTTCGTGGTAAAAAACGCCCCGTCCGCTGCCGGTAGGCCGGGTACTCCGGATACACGGCTTCCAGACGTTTTTCTTCGTACCTGGTTTTGAAGTAGAACAGAACCAGCAAGGCGACCGACACCAGGACCTTGTAATCCGATGCCTCGTGCAGAGCATATCCAAAGGTCAGCAGCAGAATCCCCGAGTAGATGGGGTGTCTGACATAGGCGTATACGCCCGACTGAACAAGTTCCCCGCCCGCCTTGGGGGTGGGATAAGGAGACAGATTGGTATTCAGCTGCAGGAATGCCAGGATATCGATCAATAAACCAAGAAGGGCGATGCCTGATCCGATCCATTCTACAATCGGTGCCACGGACCACTCTTCCAATCGGATGGGAAGTATGTACGCCACGAAGAGTACAAATTGGATGGTGACAAAGAGGTAGTCTTTGCGGGTACGCTTGGTGGACATTAGAATCAATTGTTTGCAGAAATCCCAGTCATAGAGCCTACTGAAATGCCCGGTAACCTAAGTTGTTTTGGCGAAAGCCCCTCTAAGCTACACCTTAATGCGGTAATCGCTTTCGCAAAACACCATAGGCGAAGGTACCGGTCATGGCCGCCAACAAAAAGACGACGAATACCGTGTAACCACTTCCCATTAGAATGAACATGGGTCCCGGGCACACCCCAGCCAGGGCCCAGCCGAGACCGAAGATAAAACCACCAATGATGTACCGCGGCCAGTGCCGGTCTTTGGGGTGGAAGGTGATTTCCTTACCCTCGATGGATTTCAGGTGCCTACGCTTGATGAATTGCACCACCAACAATCCCAGGACAATGGCCGACAGGATGATGCCGTACATATGGAACGACTGGAAATGAAACATTTCATAGATGCGAAACCAGGAAACGGCCTCGGCTTTGTACAGGGTAATCCCGAACAGGATACCGACCAGAATGTATTTCGACATGCGCATAGCACGAGTGTTTAGCAGGGTTAACTAAAAATAAGCGGGAACAGAACGTGGACCATGAACAAGCCTCCCAGGAAAAAGCCGATCACAGCGTATACCGAAGCGATTTGCAGTGCCGAGATTCCACTGATGGCATGCCCCGACGTACAACCACCGGCATAGCGGGCACCAAAACCCACCAGAAAACCACCACCGACAATAATCAGGAAACCACGCCAGGTGAACAGGTAACTCCAGTCGTAAAATTCCGGCACCAGGGGTACCTCCCCGCGTTGAAAATCGAAACCAAGACCACTGAGGCTTTCCCGGGCAGCATCGGTAATATGGGCAACGTTGCCATCAGGACCGGCGAAGTAGTTAGCAGCCAGGTAGCCCCCAAAGACAGCACCCAGGGCTACCAGCAGGTTCCACCCCTGCGACTGCCAATCGAATTGAAAAAAATCAGCCATTTCTCCGGCCCCATCCGCAGCACACATAATCCGCAAGTTAGCCGACATGCCAAACTCTTTACCAAAGAACAGCAGCACGAACATAGTCAGGGCAATCATGGGTCCGCCTACGTACCAGGGCCAGGGCTGAGAAATAAAGGCTTTCAGATCGAGGAGGAATTCGGGTACCATTTTTTCACGTATTGTTGATTCTTTAAAACTAACGTGAGGTTGGGGGTCAATCAAGCAGTTTTGGCAACAAAACGGATGGTTTCT
>CAYFGK010000157.1:0-13379 GCA_964342305.1 uncultured Saprospiraceae bacterium
TCCAGCCGCACTTTAGTTTTGTAGTTACCGGTGTAGATGACCGTGGAGGTTAGGGCTATTTCCTTAGGTGCTATACTAAGCCCGTCTAATCCCGTGCCGCAAAAGGGTAAAAAAACGGTCTCTATGGTACGCCATTCCCCCAGACTATCCAGTGCCTGCTTAGTTAGCGGAGAATGGTCATCCCAGCCGATAGAGAGCGTATCCCGGCCGTAGTTGTAGAAATAAACCGGATAGGAGGAATAGATGGCTCCCCGCTTTGCAATTTCGCCGGATACCATTTCTCCCTCCAGGAAATTGTTTTCACGACCAATAATGGTAGAAGTGTCAATTTGAAGGGTAAGGGGCATATCTGGTTTTCGGAAATGATTGTACTGTTTTGCCCGCCAGTGCCGTCCACCGTACCGGGTGGTGAAGGTGTCTATGTCAACGCGATATTCTTTATTAGGGGAAAGATTCCGTTTTGGAATTCCAACATAGAGTATTTCATAAACCTCCGTCCTTTGCCAATTGAACGATATTTTCTCCCCAGGTTGTTGATCTTTGGCAAGTATCCCGGGAGAATAATCGTCCAGACCCGTAAACTCAAATATCGGGGTGGAGGCGGTGACGTACACAAGTAGTACAAGAGATATTAAAGACTGGGCTTGATTCATAGGGATCGCAATGGCTTATTCCTAAGTTCGGTAAAATACGGGAGAGACTCAAGATGAAATTTGACTTTTATACAATAGACGATTTACGGATCGAAAGTCCCCAATGCTAAATGCTCAGTGATGAATTACTTCATACTTCTGATTTCTGATTTCATACTTCCATTTCCGTGCCTGCTTCACGCGGTGAGCGCTGTGGATCGCGAAGTATCGCAGTGATAATGGCTACTTCAAACTTCTGACCTCTGATTTCTAACTTCAGATCTCTGCCCTCTGATTTCATACTTCAATTCCCGTGCCTGCTTCACGCGGAGCGCGCTGCCCGTACGGGCGGAGGATCGCAATGTCCACTGCGTGGGAAACAGATTACGATGCACAGTACTCCATTTAGCATTTAGCACTGAACATTCATCATTCCGTAGATTCATAGTAATTAATGGGCTACTTTAGAAAACATCGCCTACTCATCAACCCGAACCGCCATTCCGGGAACCACCCTCGGTACCCCATCTCCGGGACATTGCACCCGCACCTCCTCGAACAGAAAAACATCGCCCGCCTGCGCCTGATCGACCAGCTGACGGGCTTGTTCTTGAAAGGCACCGCCCTGATTCTCTATTTCGATGGGCTCCTGACCCGGGGTGAGACAGACCAGGGTATAGCTCACCACATTACAATTTGCACTCAGGCTGATGTTCTCGAGATTGGCCGTGAGGCCCCGGCGGGATTGGAACTCGGCTGGGGAGAGGCGTCCGCCGGTGCGGGCGGCGTCAGCGCCCTCGCTCGCGTCACTGCGTGCAATACGCGGGCCGCTTAGCTCCAGAACGGGGTCGGGTAGGGGACGTGCCTGAAACACCTGCCTGCCAATAGCAGCACCGGATACCTCGAGTGTACACAGGCCCGGGTATTGCACGGTGACGTTCCAACTCGAGTCGCTTACCCGTATCGCCTCCCCGCCAGCCCCACGGATGCGCACCGACAAATCCCTTGCGTTCAGGCCGGGTGCGGTGATGGTGATGGGGTTCTGGTGGCCGAGGTATAGGAGGTTGGATTGGGGGTTGGTGATGGTGGGGGAGGTAGGGGAGGTGCAGGCGGTTAGGAGGAGGAGTGGTAAAAGGTGGAATTTCATTCTTCATTCAGGTTCAGCTACACCGATGAACGAAAGAAATGAGTAGTTAATTTTCTTTGTCTTTGATGTATTTTAATAAGTCAACCAAATGCTGTTCAGAATGTGCCCTCATTATCATTTTGAAAAATTTCAGCGCATCATTTTCACTTGTGAGTTCCATTTTCCAGCGGACTATGAGTAAATCCTTGATAATATCTGTCAAGTCATCTATCGCATCACCAATAGCTACTCCTGGATCAGAAACAAAATCTTCGGGTTCCAAAATCTGTCGATACCAACCAAAATCGGGAAAGTTAGATTCCACGTTGCTTCTGATTACCTCATATTCAAATGTTGGCTCTTTTTCTTTGTCAAGAAGAGCGTCTTCTTCTTCATACGATGCGGTCAAAAAGCTAAGGTATATCTCCACTAACAACACCTTCAGACGGAAACTTCTGTCTGTCAAATTAGGGTTCGTGCCGAAGGCGGTAATTTCATCTATTGTGTTTTGTAGGGTTCTCATGAGAAAAACTAAAAAGGATTTGTCTATTTGCCATATCAGATCGCGATCATCCAAGACTTCTCCTAAGTCATTATGTCTGTTTCGGTTTATTAAGTGCTTTATAAATGAAAACAACGGGAATCAATAAAGGAATCAGAAATCCCAGGTGCTTTTCCGAGGATAAACTCCAAGATACAATTCCGAAAATGAATATACCTGCCAAAAAGCCAATAGATGCTGCATGAAAGAACTTAGATTGCTTTAGCCTTTTTTTCTCAGCTAATTGTTCTCCATTAGTCGGTTGGATGGACTTTTTTCTTTCCATATCATACTGCTTTTCAAGTTTTGATTTCCTAGAATCGCAAACACCCGAAACGAAATCTTGTTTTCAGTTGGTCGACATTTGGAAGGTTCCAACAGTGCAGTCAGCAACCCAAACTAAAGCTACTATAGCCAAATAAATAAGCCTAAAACCTAAAGAATTATACCCTTAAGCTCAGCCTAAACCTAAACCTTCCCCGCCCGCTGAAGTCCGCATTACCCGCTGAAGCTTTCGGTAAAGAGGGATAGAACCTAGGCGAAATATGTTTGCCGTAAGTCGTTAACCGTGAGCCGTTACCCATCACCCAATTCCACCGAAAACCCAAACGTCCCCACCTACCAAGCAAACGCTCTAACGCACCAACACCACCTCCCCCGAATACACCCTCCGATCCCCATTCACAAACTCCAGCTCCATCGCGTACATATATACGCCTGGGTCCAGCACTTGCCCGTTGACTGTGCCGTCCCAGCCGGCGCTTTCGTTGCGGACCGGAAAGTCGTAGCGCTCGTACACCAGGGCACCCCAGCGGTTGAAGATGCGCAAGACCGGGATCTCCTGGACTTTGTTGGTGACGAACGGACGGAAGGTCCGATTCGGCTCGTTCTGACTGGTGGGGGCAAAGGCGTTGGGTACGTAAAAGGGGAATTCGTCGCTGATCAGGATGAAGGTGGAGTCCGAGACGGTGCAGCCGAGGGTGTCCTCAATGGTGACCACCAGCTCGGTGACCTGCCTCGGCGATACGTGTTGCTCGGTGATGCGATCGGTAGGCCCGTCGGCCAGGACCTCGCCCGGCGACCAGGTGACGCGGGTGATGGCCTCATCGATGATGGAGGGCACGGCGCGTACCAGCAGGGTGTCGCCGTAGAGGATGGTGTTATTGTCCATGGTTTCGCCCAGCTCCAGATCAACGAATAATTGATCTGGCTGGGTGAGGACGATGGAATCAGTGGTGGCCACGCAGAAATTCTCGTCGGTCACGGTGACCTGGTACATACCAATGGCCAGACCACTGGCGTCGGGCATACCGTCGAGTATGTCGTGGTTCCAGTCGTAGTCGATGTAGCCGGTGCCGTTAACGGCGGTGATGGCGATGGTGCCGTTATTGCTTTCGAAACACTGTACGTTCTGCGCATCGACCTCCAAAGATAGGGCCTCATCGGGATTGTTCTCGATACAGATGTCGTAGTAGCCCTCGGCCCCGGTGGCATCCGATACGGCAATGTAGTAGGTCTCACCGGCTTCCACGCCCATGCGTAGGTCCAGTTGCCCGCCCGAACCCGCGTCGCAGGCGAAGGGCAGAGACATATCGCTGCCAGGACAAGCCCCCTTAAACACCGCCATCTGGGGCTGCGGCAGATCGTCACTGGTGATGCTGATCTGGATGCAGTCGCCGTCGGTCTCCGGGGTGAAGGTGTACCAGACGGTGGCGTGCGGGAAATCAAAACAACCGCCCTCGATCATCGGTCCGGGACCGGCGGTAGCACTACAGCCTTCCAGACAGATCGTCTCCCGGCTCACGTCCAGGTAGATAGAGCCAAAGGCGTTCTCGGGATCGCAAAAGTCGTTCACGCCGCAGCCCACGATCTTGGCGATCACCACGTCTTCGCCCCCGTTGTGGCTGTCATCGTAGGGACTGCCCACCATCGGGAAATCCCCCGAATAGGTACCGCCCCCGATAAACACACTACCCGCATTATCGATGGTCAGGTCCAGGGCCCAGTCGTTGTCGCCCCCGCCCAGGTAGGTGGATTCCAGCAGCTCCGACAAATCGAAGGTGAAGCGCGACAGAAAAATATCGCGCCGTCCTCCGTGCGTAGCGTAGGAGGCATTCGGCGTAGTGGGGTAGTCAGTCGAAAAGGTGATGCCGGTGATAAAGACATTCTCGGCTCCCTCGATCACCAGTCCGTAGGTATCGTCGTCGTCGGCACCCCCGATGAAGGTGGAGGCCAGCACGGTGGTCAGATCATTATCCAGCTTGGTGATGATGGCGTCGTGGTTGGCGTTGTGGGTCTCGTCGTACACGCCCGGCGTCGACGGATATTCGGGCGAGCCGGTATAGCCGGCAATGAATACGTTCTGCGATTCGTCCAGGGCAATGGCGTGGCTCTCTTCAAAATTGGTGCCCCCGATAAAGGTGGCGGCCGTCAGCACATTGAGGTTGTTATTGAATTTGGCCACGAAAATATCCCCCGATCCGTTGTGGATGGAATCGTAGGCCACCCCGGCGTACGGGAAATCCGCGCTGTAGGTAAAGCCCGACACGAACACATTGCCTGCCTCGTCGGTCACAATGGCGTCGGCTCCCTCGTCGGTGCTGCCGCCCAGGTAGGTAGAGGCCAGCAGGGCCGAGAGGTTGTTGTTCAGCTTCGACACAAACACGTCCTCAAAGCCCCCGTTGAAGGCATTATCGTAAGCTCCCACCGTCGGGTAATTCATGGATTCGGTGCGTCCGGTCACAAAGATGTTCCCGGCATTGTCCACCGTGAGGTCGTAGCCGTAGTCGTCGTCGTCGCCACCGATAAAGGTAGAGGCGATGATCTGCGACAGGTCATTGTCCATTTTGACCACAAACACATCGTTACTGCCGCCGTTATAGCCGTTGTCGTAGGAGGCCCCCGCCATGGGGAAATCCGCCGAGCCGGTGGCCCCGGAAATGATCACCTGCCCGTTGTCTTCCATTGCGATTGAGAGACCGTTGTCCCAGCTGCTGCCCCCCAGGTAGCTCGATACCAGTACCTCCGACAGGTCGTTGGTCAGCTTGGCCACGTAGGCTTCCTTCACACCGTTATAACCCTCATCAAAGCTCCCCGCCGTGGTCGGAAAATTGTCCGACCAGGAGTAGCCCGTCACAAAGACGTTCCCGGCTGCATCGGTGGCAATGGCCGTCCCCCAGTCGTTCCCGCCGTCGCCCATGAAGGTCGACGCCAGGTAGGGGTCGATGATCAGTTCGTAATCGGGATCATAGTCCTCCACCCGGAAGGAGTAGGTATTGGCTTCGGCAGGGTTAATTTGGTAGTATGCTTTCGCAAAAACTTTTACGCCATCGATCCACTGGTACGCCACCGGTGCAGAGTACGCTATTTTGCCGGAAGGCGTATGCACCAACAACTGGCCATCGGGTGTCAGGCTCAGGTCCTCAGCTCCGTCTATCGCTACCCGAATCGCCTGCGGATCCACCTGCGGCTGCACGTAAAAGAGCTTTTCCACATTGCTGTTGTAAGCGTTAAGTTTGACCTCGATCCCGTCCCAGACTTCCCCCAGGTTCAACATCTCGTAGCTGGTCACTCCGGTCGTCCACCGCGCCGGGTCATTCCCGATAAAGTAGTTTGACACCGACCTCTTCCGCTGCTCACCCACAGGCCGTGCCTCCTGCTTCCGGTCCGCACCCACGAAGCGTTCTTTCAGCACGTAGCCTGAGGTGCTATCCACCGGCAGGGCGTAGACGATCTCCCGCTCCGCATTCACCAGCACGTTCCCGGTAAAGGTATTCGCCACGAACAGCAGGTCCTCGTCCCACTGACCGGCATTTTCCACCCAGGGCACCTGCGTGCGTGCCAACCGGGCGGTGCGATCCTGGTGTTGTTTCCCGTTGGGTGGGTCCGTGACCATGTTCAAATCAGTCAGGCCGGGGAGGAAAGAGAGCGTTAACAGGTATGGTAGCAGTCGTGTCATTTTTTCGTCGTTTAAAACCCACCCTCTAACTCCCTCCCTTTGTGAAGGGAGGGAGAACCGAATGCCTGTTTCGTAGGTATTTCGTTTTCCTTAAGCATAATCAAACCTTGCCTCAGGGCTATATGGAAAAAGAATAGGTTGGGCTTTACCGTTTTATAGAGATCATTATCCAAAGCAAGACATAATATATTTGAAGATCCTCCCCCTTCCCTTAGCGCAGCGCTCAAAGGGAAGGGGGGCGGGGGGATGGGTTTTATTTCGCCTTCACCATCTTCACCCGCTTCATCACCTGATCTTGCCGTAAGGTAAGGAGGTACATGCCCGAGACGAGCGGCACCTCATCCAGATCCAACACCGCCTCTTCCGAGACCAGGTTGATCTGCCCGCGCTTTATGGTCTTGCCCGAGAGGTCCTGGATAGCGTAAAAGATCGGGGCCGTTCCGCAGGTCGACGAAATGAAGGCCTGGGACGTCGCATCCACCGGGTTGGGCGTGATGCGCGCCGTCAGACAGCCGGCGTCGACCGGCGGTTCTTTCAGGGAGGTAACGATCTCGTCGGTCACGTCGATACGGATCTCTGAGAGGCCGTAGCAGTCGCCCCCGTGATTGCTCAGACCCGTGATGAGCACGTATCGGGCGTTGGTGCCCCCGAAATCGTAGAGGTCCATACCCTCGTAGGTGGAGGTGCCATCGGCCATGGGCAGGGTGAATTCACCCACCGATGTCCAGCTACTGCCATTGTTGCTGATGTCGATGGCGATCTCCTGCATCCCATTGGTCAGGTATTCCGGCGCATTGGTGTTCCAGATGTGCATCTGAAAGAGGCTGTACGGCTCGTTCAGATCGTACATGATCCAGTGGGATTCCCCGCGGGCGGCATTGGGGTTCATGGAGGTCTCGCAGGATATCCAGCCATCGAACCAGGTCGTATTGTGCCGGTCGAGGAAGCACTGGGCGGAAGTTTTTGCGGAAGCAAAAAGGAAAAACAGGATAAAAACCCATCCCCCCAGCCCCCTTCCCTTTGGGAATGGAAGGGGGAGTCTCTTCGGAATCGAGGATGAGTCCTCCCTCCCTTCAAAAAGGGAGGGAGTTAGAGGGAGGGTTTTATTGCACTTCATCATATCTATCTTTTTTACAAATTCATGAACCCTAAAGGCGCTTCCCCCGACATGGTGTCGTAGAAGTTGCCGATGTTCGGGAATAGGGTGGGGAGCTCCGAAGGGCTTACGCCAAACCACAGGGCCAGCTCCGCGAAATAAGCGTCGTTGGGGGTGGTAGGGATGAGCACACCCCGGTGCACGATCAGGTCGCCGTTGAGGGCCAGGCTCGGGAAGGTGCCGTACATATCGCCGCCCTTCACATCGCCGCCCATCACCATGGCGTTGCCGCCCCAGGCGTGGTCGCTGCCGTTGCCGTTGGAGGTAAGCGTACGCCCGAAATCGGAGATGGTGAAGGTGGTCACGTTGTTGAACATGCCGATCTCGTTGAGCCCCTGGGCGAATTCGCCGAGGGCGTTATCTACTGTGGTCAGGTTGCGCTCGTGGTTCTGGATGAGCTCGCCGTGCATGTCCCAGCCGCCCATGCGTACGAAGAAGATCTGCCGCTTGAAGCCGAGAATATCCCGCGCCATGATCACCTCGCAAATGCGACGGAAACTCTGCGAAATGCGGTTGTTGGAAAACTGGGTGCTTAGCTCCCCGATCTGTTCCATGGCCGCCCGGAATTCGATGCTGCCGTCGAGGCTGCGCTTCAGCAGGTCGGTGTAGGTCTTTTTGTACATGTCGTTGTGATCGACGCCCAGCAGCAGGTCGATGCCTTCGGTGCGGGCGCCGTTGAAACCGGCCGAGGAAGGATCGTAGCCACGGATGCCCGGACTGCCATCGTAGGGATCGATGGCGAATTCCACCAGCGTCTGTCCGTACTGGAAGATGTTGGTGCCCGACAGGGAGATGTTCATCGACACGTTGCGGTTACTGTTCATGTCGTTGACCATATCGGCCATGCGTCCGCCCCAACCGAATTGTGACCGTAGGTGGGGCAGGCCCGTCTGGCAGTTCTTGATCTGGTCGGAGTGGGAGAACAGCCCCAGCGGTACCGGCGACCGGCGGTTGCGGTAATCGGACCGCGTCGTGGGCTCGATCAGCGGACCCACGTTATTGATGAAGGATACCTGTCCGGTATTGAACAGCTGATGAATGTTGTTCATGGCCGGATTGAGGCCGTACCGCCGCCCGTCGCTGGTGACCGGCGTGATCGGCAACAGCTCGTTTTGCGAGATGGCCAGGTCGGAGCGGGTCACCTTATATTCATCGTACTCGGGATTACCACGGGGCACGACCATGTTAAAGGAGTCATTCCCGCCGGCCAGGAAAAAGCACACAATGGCTTTGTAATCGTTATTGAACAGGTTGTCTGAATTATTGAGGTAGGCGGCATTAATGGCTTTCAGCTGGGAAACCGAAGATGCCGTGGTCAGGCCCAGTGCGGCCAGACCAAATTCCTTGATAAAGTCTCTTCTTGATTTGTGTCGCATCATTTCAAAATGGTATAATCGGCGCTAATCACCATGAGATAAATAGTCAGTTTTACTTTCTCGAAGGGGTCTTCCATCGGGTCCACGATGGTGGTTATGATCTGTCGGGTATCGTCCCGGAGCATACCGTTGGTCAGCAGGATGTCGAGTTCGTTGAGCAGGGCTTCGGTATCCTCGGCCAGCGGCATCAGATCGTCGATGTGGGTCAGCACGTCCCGCGAGGGATTACCGCGGGTGGAAAGCAGGGTTTCCCGCACCGCCCATTCGTCTACAAAATTCACGAAGCCGATGCTGGTCCGCGAGTTGTGCACCTGGAATTCCGGTGCCACCAGTCCCTGATCGGCGATCTGACCGATGGGCTGGAAGTCGGGCCAGTAGAAGTTGAAGACCGAGGGCGAGTACATGGGGTGCTGGCCGGCCCGGTTGTTGTAATCCCCACCGGCATTCCAGAAATAACCACTCTCGCTTACCCCGCCCATGGCCCGGGCAAAGTGCGTATAGCGAATAATGGGCTCCTTCAGCTTGCCCTGCACCGGATCGTTGTACCACAGGCAGCTGCGCGCTTCTTGGTCGAGCAGAATGGCTTTGATCACGGCCTTCATATCGCCGCGCACCCCGGCCCCGTTGTCGTTAAAGGCGGCGGCCACCCGGCGCACATAGCCGGGGGAGGGGTTTGATTTTACCAGCCGCTGGATGAGTTGCTGCCCTACGAACGGGCCCACATTGGGGTGGTTAAAGAGGTGGTTGATGGCATCCTCGATGTCTTCCATGCCGGTTTGTCCGTCGGGAATGACGTACCCGTTGAGCAGGCGTTTTTCGCCCGGTTCGTGCTTGTCTTCGTACATCACCATGGGTTCGGCCATGTCGATGATGCCGGGCCGGCGTCCGAAGGCGGGTTCGATCACGGTGTCGGGCATCTCGACGGTCGCTCCGCCCCCCAGGCCAGTATAGATCTTGGCAAATTCACCGATATCGTCGTTGTCGTAGGTGGGAATGTCGTTGCCTTCCCCGTCTTTTTTGCGGGTACCATCTTGATTCAGTTCGTACAGCCCGATGGAGAACAGCTGCATCATTTCCCGCGCGTAGTTCTCGTCGGGGTAAATCAATCGGTTCGGATTGGATTTGGGGTTGTTGAGGTGGGTGAGGAATACGCCCATGCACGGGTGCAGGGTTACATCCAGCATTAGGTCTTCGTAATTCCCCAGGGCGTGCTCGATCAGCAGATCGTAGTAGCTGGCCACGCCTTCGCCATAGCGATCCAGGTCAGGATTGAAGGAGATAACAAAGATCTCGCTCAGGGCAAAAGCCACCCGTTGCCGCAGCAGGTCGTCGTTGGTCATATTGACCTGCCACCAGGCGTAATCAAAATGTTCGTTAGAGGGTGTTTCGGCGTAGCGCATGGTATCACCGCCGGCCGCGAGGAAGCGTTGGAAGGAGGTGTCGTACACTTCCTGGATCAATGGCCGGATATAGGTTGGGGGTTCCTCGAATTGCTGGTCGATCCAGGCCTCAAAGCCAATGGTCGCCACGGAGTCGATGGTTGCCCGTTCGGCGCCCAGGGTGGCTTGCGCCAAAAAGCGTCCGGCGTCGATGAGCTTGCCGGTCAGTCCGGGAATGGCGAGGGTGTTGGTACCCGCAGCTACGCGTTCGCTGCCTTCGGGCTGGAAGTCGCTGCTGGTCGTGACGGTAATGTTTCGGGCGTGGCCGCCACCGACGTAGTCGGAATAGGTCTGTGCAACTGCCAGGTGCGACATACCCAGCAGACAGATTAAGATTACGATTCTCATGGTACAGTTCTTGTCTGGAGCTTATTGGCAACAGATTTGGGATGCATACAACTAGCAGGGCCAGGGCATTACCTTTTTGGCGAAAGCCGATAAAAAGGCAGGTGCACACCAGCGTAGAGGCCATGTTAGGAATCTAACATATGCACTACACTACGAGTCGTATGCAGCCGTGAATAGCTACCAACAAACGAGCGTTGATTGAAAATTACCTATGGGTCATTGTACTACCGAGAAAGAAGGGTTGGTATTGCGGTAAACAACAAGGATACCGACGCGGGCTAACCGGTCAGTACGTTGGATAAGATTGGATGGTGTTATGGGATGTGTTCCGAGTTCGTATGTATAATGCAAAGGGGCGCGGGTTTATTTTGTGATAGTTGATATTTTTTTTGATATAAAACCCTCCCTCTAGCTCTTTCCGCTTCGCGGTTCTCTCACTTCAAGATCCCCCGGATCTTGATTCCAAGCAAATCGTTCGTTCTTCTTCGAAAAGGGAGGGAGGACTGCTTATTTGTTCGAAAAAAAGAATCTCATAACATGTAGATTGATATCGAAAGAACACCCCTTCCCTTACCAAAGGGAAGGGGCTGGGGGATGGGTTTTTGCACGTCTAAACCAATTCCCCTATTTTTCCTTTTACTTTCGTGAAAAAGGTGAGGTTGGGCCATAACTATCTTGATTTTAAGACATTGGTCCATGCCCAACCTCGCATCAAAAACAAACCAACTATGCACAAACCACTCCTCCTGGGCCTGATGCTGGCCCTGACGATGCACACCTACGCGCAAGACCGCCTGACCGGGCACACCTTCACCACCCGCTCCGAAGTGCTGGCCCGAAATGGGATGGCTGCCACCAGCCAGCCACTGGCGACCCAGGCCGCCTTGGACGTGCTGCAGCAGGGAGGTAGCGCCATGGATGCGGCCATTGCGGCCAATGCCGTACTGGGGCTGGTCGAACCGGCGAGCTGCGGGATCGGGGGCGATATCTTTGCCATTGTGTGGGATGCGAAGACCGAAAAACTGTACGGCTTCAACGGCAGCGGACGCTCTCCGAAATCCCTGACCATCGACTATTTCGTGGAGAACGATATGAACTATGTGCCCTTCCGCGGCCCCCTGCCCGTGTCGGTGCCGGGCTGTGTCGACGGCTGGTTTGCCATGCACGATCGCTTCGGGACACTGTCGATGGAGGAGATCCTGCAGCCGGCCATTGACTACGCCCGCAACGGCTTTCCCGTGTCGGAGGTGATCGCCTACGAGATGGCCTCCAATTACCAGAATAAGGTGGACGTACCGGGCTTCCGCGAGACCTATATGCCCAACGGCGAGCGCCCGCCCATCAAAGGCGAGGTGTTCAAGAATCCCGATCTCGGCAACACCTACGCGAAGATCGCCAAAGGCGGACGCGATGCCTTCTACAAAGGCGATATCGCCCGCACCATCGACGCTTTTATGAAAGAGCACGGGGGATTTTTGTCGTACGAAGACCTGGCCGCTCATACCTCCAACTGGATCGAGCCGGTGAGCACCAGCTACCGGGGCTACGATGTGTGGGAACTGCCCCCCAACGGTCAGGGGATCGCCGCCCTGCAAATACTAAATATTCTGGAAGGCTACGATATTGCCAGCATGGGTTTTGGGAGTGCCGAATACCTGCACGTGCTCACCGAGGCCAAGAAGATCGCCTACGAAGATCGCGCGAAATTCTACGCCGATCCCGAATTCAATGACATTCCCGTCGAAGAACTCATCTCCAAAGCCTACGCCGATCAACGCCGCGAACTGATCGATATGGACGAGGCCGCCCGCAGCTATCCCGCCGGCGAGATCGAAGCGGGCAACACCACCTACCTGACCGTGGCCGACAAAGACGGCAATATGGTCTCCCTCATTCAGAGTATTTACGCGGAATTTGCCTCGGGCATGGTCCCCGACGGGCTCGGATTCGTACTCCAGAATCGCGGACAAATGTTCAATGTGCAGGATCCGGACCACATGAATGCCCTGGAACCGGGCAAACGTCCATTCCACACCATCATTCCGGCCTTCATTACCAAGGACGGTAAGCCGTGGGTGAGCTTCGGGCTGATGGGCGGCGCGGTGCAACCCCAGGGCCACGCCCAGATCGTCGTCAACCTGATCGACTTCGGCATGAACCTGCAGGAAGCCGGGGATGCACCGCGTATGCGCCACCGTGGCTCTTCCCAGCCCACCGGCTCCCGGATGACCGGCGGCGGCACGCTCTACCTGGAATCCGGTTTCGACTACCAGCAAGTGCGGGAACTGAAAAAGAAAGGCCACGATATCTCCACGGCCGTGGGCATCTACGGTGGTTACCAGGCCATCATGGTCGATCTGGTGAACCGGGTGTACATAGGTGCTACCGAGGCGCGGAAGGACGGGCAGGCGGCCGGATATTGACGGCAGACGGCTCACGGTTTACGGCAGACGGAATTAAAAAGGAGCGCTGATCCTTCCCCGGCCGCCGAAGAGACGAAGGATAGGCCGGATCGCGCACAGATAAATATGCTACGAAGAAATGATTCCAGAAATCGTTCTACGAGGTAGGTGATTTTAGGAAAGGCATTGGGAAGATAAGCGGAGATACTTAGGTTATTAATTTTGGTCCTGATACGTTTACTAGAATCTCCGTGCGTTTGATCATAACCAGTCAACTACAGCTATTTTTTTAGCTTGATTATTGGAAACCATTTTCAAGGGATCAGCATTTGGGTAGTTGGTATTGGGTAGTAAGTATTTGGACGGCCTCTTACCTCTATCCAAATACCCTATACTCAATA
>CAYFGK010000158.1:0-12864 GCA_964342305.1 uncultured Saprospiraceae bacterium
TGAGGTTGCAACATTCAGTTATATAGCAAACACCTTAGCCCCAACCTCACGTTAAATTACGGGAAATAGCTACTGCATGCAATCCTGGTGAAGTCGGCCAATTGCCAAACCCCAAATTGGTCCCGACCATCTCAGATCAAGAATGAAAAAGGTCATTTCGGTTGATCAGCATGAAATTGGTCTGGACATCCAGATAGGTGGCCCTGGGGAATACCTCCTTGAAATGTTTCCGGTAAAAATGCAGGGTTTGTTCCCGGTCATCGGGAGTCAGTGATAGCCGGTTGTAGAGCAATAATCCATTTGGCTTAATGAGTTTCTGCAGGTTTTTCAGGAAAGTAAGGCTGGCAAACTTGGTGGGAATTAAATCGTCGAGGAAAATGTCCATGCAGATCAGGTCAAACTGATCCGTGGCTTGTTGCACGTAGTTGAACGCATCAGCCTGAATGCAGGTAATAGAACTTTCAAGCTCGTGCAATACGTACTTCTGTGCCAGGTAAATAACACTATCATCAATCTCAACGGCGGTGTACTCATAGCTACGCTTAAAGTTACGTTCCAGCATCAGGGGGATACTGCCCAGCCCCAACCCTAAAACCAAGACATTCCGGATGGGTAGTTTTTGGATATGCAGGGTTTGAAAGGCATCGAAGAAATTGGTGTACAGATCCCCGTAGGAATACACGGCATTTTCGGAGCAGAGCTGATAGCGTCCCTGACGCAGAGCAACGTACAAATGGGGGTTGTAGTCACTAGGAGCACTCTCCAGGTGAAATTCGACAAAGTAGCTAAGCCATTGTTTCCACAACGGCGGTCGATCAGCTATTCGATTTGTCCCAAGTACGGAATGATTGGGTTTCCTCATAGACGCGCAAATAAATTAAGCGGTCCTCAATATCCAGGGTTTGCTGACGCCGTTCCATGACGCGTTCCATCGTTTCGAAGGCTTTATCCGTTTTAAACGTCCGGAATCCCCGGTTACCACCCCAGGAAAAAGAGGGCACGAAATTCCGGGGGAATCCTTCCCCAAAGATATTAGCGGACACACCGATTACCGTGCCGGTATTTAGCATCACATTAATGGCTGTTTTGGAATGATCCCCCATGATCAGTCCGCAAAATCGAGATCCGGTATCCACAAACCGTTCCTCCGGATAAGACCATAAGCGCACGTTCTCATAGTTGTTTTTCAAATTTGAGGAGTTCGTATCCGCCCCGATATTAGTCCAGGCCCCGAGATAAGAATGCCCCAGGAAACCATCGTGTGCTTTATTACTGTACTCCAGGAGTATGGACTCTACAATTTCTCCGCCCGCTTTACACCAGGGGCCGATCGTGGTTCCTCCGTAAATCTTAGCCCCCATTTTTACCTGGGCGTGCTCCCCGATCACTACCGGTCCCCTAATCATACTACCCTCCATGACCCTGGCATTCCGCCCTATATATATGGGGCCTTCACTGGCATTGAGAAATGCCCCTTCTACTTCGGCCCCTTCCTCCAGGAATATCTGGCTTTTTGCTTTCGCAAAACAGGAAGAAGGCACGGGTAGGAAACGCCCTTTCTTGGTCAATAACTCCACATCCTGAGCAATGGCTTGAGCATTGAGCCTGAACAGATCCGTCAGGCCATTGATCTTGATGAAGGGGGTATCCCCTAATTCGATACCCTTGAGTTCTTCAATATCGTCATCTTTCATCAGTTTTTCCAGTTGACGCGCATCGAGCCGGGCTGCGATCAGCTCCTCTCCCTGTAACAAGGCCTCATTGTATTCCATCTGCCGAACCAGGGCGACCAGTTCCGGTGAAGGTAAAGCAGTGCCATTGATGAAGTAATTATCATCGTCGTAGTCGATCCCATATTTTCTCGACAGGTAATCCTGGGTGATGAATGAGGCTTTTGCATTTAACCACCGTTCCCACTTTTCACGAATACGCAGAACCCCCATACGCAATTCACAAACGGGGCGGGTAAACGTGAGGGGCAAAAGGTTTTCTCGGGTCTCGTTGTCAAATAGTATGATGTTGGCCATAAGGTGTAATTACGTCGGTAGTTTTTGTCATACCGCTCAGTATCGGCACTGATTGGTATGAAGCCGCTCAAACGGGAAATAGGTAAATCAAAATACGGTTTTTTCGAAGCAACAACGATGAATGATCCTTCACCATTGTTATACCACTTACTAAAAGATTCGGTTGGGTGCCCAAACCATTTTAGGAAACGGTACCTCTAAAGTACCGGTAGTAGGTAGATAGATCTGGCACTACTACTAAATACAAGGTAAGGGATACGAAAAAAAGTCCCAACCCGGAACAGGTTGGGACTTTTGTGGCCGCCGAAACACCGCGGTAACAGTGTTTTTCTAGTCTTCCTTCTCTTCTTCGTCTTTCTTGGCGAAACGAGTCTTGGCAAATTTCTTGTTGAACTTGTCGATACGACCAGCAGTATCCACAAACTTCATTTTACCCGTGAAGAATGGGTGGGAAGCACTGGAAATTTCCAGCTTCACCAGCGGATATTCGGTACCATCATCCCAGGTAATCGTATCTTTCGTAGGTGCACAAGAACGACCCAACCAAGCATCGTCGGTAGAGAAATCCTTGAAGACAACCGTGCGGTAATTTTCAGGGTGAATGCCTTTTTTCATGGTTCTTTATTTTCAGCATTTCAAATCAGGGTGCAAATATAAGGCAATTCAGTCACAAAGGAAAGTGGTTGTCGATCCTTTTTTTGCGAAAGCAAGAGAAACCCCTACCTTCCGGTAAAACATGCGATATGTCCGAATCCTTTCCGAAGGGCCACAAACGAGCTGTTGCCATGGTCATTCTCAGGCACCAACAATCTTTTTTACTACTCAAGCGTATCAAAGCCCCCTACATTGGTAAATACGTTCCGGTAGGCGGCAAACTGGAACCCTACGAAGATCCGTACCAAGCAGCTCTCCGAGAATTACAGGAGGAAACCGGACTCGTACTGACCGATTTACACTACGGTGGCCAGCTCACCGAAACCTCGCCCGTAAACTACAATTGGTGGAGTACCATCTACTGGGCTGACATCGACAGGATCGATCCCCCCTACTGCGACGAAGGAACCCTCGAGTGGATCCATTTCGACCAGCTCAATGCCATCCCTACTCCTCCTACCGATCTGCAAATCTACCAATACATCGTGGAGGGACAACATTTTGCCCTCAACGCCCTCTTCGATAAAGACCTCAACCTGATCCGGATGACGGAAGAGATATCAGGTTTGAGGTTTGAGGTGTGAGGTGTGAGGTAACCTGGAGCCTACCTCACACCTCACACCTCACACCTGACCTTAGTTGGCATCAATTAAATCACCGGAACCATCAATCTCGACGGTAATATCAGGATTCCCGCGGTAGAAAACGTCTCCACTACCATCGATGCTTACCAGCAATCGGTCCTCGACAAAGACCTCCGAATCGCCTGACCCCAGAATATCAATACGGGCCTCGTTAAACCGGCAGTCAAATGCCCGAAGGTCCCCCGAACCGGCCAGTTCATAAAAGAGCTCATCGCCTACCCCTTCGAGGAAAATGTCACCGGAACCTCTGACTTCGGCAAAGACATCATCCACATCAAGAGCCACATCGATGTCGCCGGAACCATCGATCCGCAAGTCGATATCATTGGTTTGTATCACGTTCTCACTTATAATGTTTCCGGAGCCGGAGATCTCGAGATAGCGGATGTCGGGTACCGTTATATAAACAGTCAGGTTGTCGGGGTTGCGTGTGCAGCCGTCGAGATCAATTTCCCAAACATCATCACGGACGCGCCGTTCCAGTAAATCAATATGGTTGCGATACCCCCGAACCAGGACTTCGAACTGAGGCCCCTGAGTGATAAACACATCGGCCGACATCTGCAGATCGATACCCGAAAAGAGGGGTAAGTTGATAACTTCTTCCACGATGGCGCCTCTGCCACGTTCACAGGGTCCGAAATCGTCGTCATCGAGGTCAATAATACATCCGGGTAGGGTACACAGAGCCAGGCCAAGTACCCACAATAGATTTTTGCGTGTTGTCATTTGGCGATTTTTTTAGATCTTAAAAAGGAAACAGTCGGGTGATTCTACCAGTGATGATGCCCAAAGCCACCGAAGCGAAGGGTAATCCCGGCAAAGGTTCCCGAGAAGTCGTCGTTGGTGTATCCACGGGCCTCGTTGGCCCCATCTACGAAGCGGTAGCCAAAGGTTCCGGCGAGCCGAAACCAGCGGGTTAAATTCAATTCGATCCCGGCCTCGGGTGTCATAACAAAGACGTTGTCGAGGTCATCAAAATCACCGTCTTCGAAGCGAATATCGAGGGCACCCCAGCCAATACGACCACTGGCATAGAAGTGGACCAGCTTGCGACTAGGGACTGAGAATCCCAGCCACAGGCCACCGTGCCCCAATTCCAGACCTTCAATTTCCTCGTTCTCATCGATCAGGTCACTGAAATCAAAGCTCCCCATACCGTAGGCACCAATAAAAAAGCTATTGATGATGAGGCCACCACCACCACCGACGGAGGTATTTAGATCATTATTTACTCCGACCTCTACGAGTGGTCCCCCGAAGCCGCCGCGTACCCGCGCCTTGCCAAAGAGTGTTTCTTCCTGACCATCTGCGGTAATACCCCAGCAGACCAGCATGGCGATTAATATTAAATACTTGTTCATGATTATTGGTTGTGTTTGTTTACAAATAGGTATACCTCTTCCGGGGCATTTCCGGGAACTACTCCGGATGCCTGCCTCCTTCAGGTGATGTACTATGGATTTTGCGATGAATGGATGTACGCGTGAACCAACGCTATTATCCGTTAAAAGCGGATACCTGCATTGAGTCCGATCCAGGCTTTGATGTTGGTACCATTTTTAGTCTCGTCGTACAAAGTATACGGAGCAAAGCGGGTACCTACTGTCCCATTTTCGGGGTCTGCAAGGCGCGACATCATCAGGTTACCCACCGGGCCTGCGAAGACGCTTACTTTCCGACCAATGCGACCATCCAACAGGATCTTAAACTGATAGAGCTGGTGCAAATCATCCGTCCAGTCCTCCCGTTCATTCACGTGGAGTGTCAGGGCTTCCAGGTTGAGCAGGTATCTGGGGCCAAGTGTTATGGCGCTCCCGATGCCGTACCCCACGCCCCAGCTCAGGACGCGTTCCTGTTCTCCCTGATCGTTGGGCTCTTCATCAAATCGCCCTCCTACAATGAAGATGTTGTAGAATGGTTTTACCCCTACTTTGATAGCCAGATTTCCGTAAAAAACTTCGCTCGTTGATAATTCAACCCGGTTATACCCTTTACGGACAATGTTCAGCAGACCGATCGGTACTCCCGATACGGTATCAGCGACATTGATCAGCCCGATCTGTACGCCCTTAACCGATTTAGCCACATTGAGTACCGGACCGATCTGAGCGAAGGAAACATCCCCGCCCACGTTCATGAACCCGGATATCTGCGTTTTGGTAACACCTTTGGCGGCATTGAGAAACAAACTCATCTGTAAAGCCCGGGCATCTCCGCCCGACCGGTTAAACAACGGAGCAAACTGGACACCGGAAAAGTCGTCGGCACTGCTATTGAAGACCCCGGCGATCTGGATCGCATCAGCCGATCCCGACCGGTTGAAAAGACCGGCCAGCTGCACCCCCTGGGCGTGTCCGGCCACCACGTTGCCCAGTCCGGCGAATTGAGTACCGACAACATCCTGAGTAACCACATTAACTAAGCCTGCAGCCTGAATACCCTGAACATCGCCCACTACGGTATTGGCGATTCCCCCTACCTCCAGGCCTTCCACACCACCATTAGTACCCCAGAGTAAATTGACCGAAACGTTATTCGACAATTTATTAGACTTGAGCATATTGGTCCCCAGGTAGGGTAAAAGGGAAATTTGTGCCAGGCGATTGGTCGGTTGGTCATTGCCTCCGGCAGGCTGAATGGGTGTATGCGGGGGAGGCTTGGGGGCGGCTGCCGCCAAAACCGTTCGGGGAACTGCCAGAGAAGACATACCCGCAGAATCAAGCAACGGATCACCAAATCGCTCCAGAGCCGGCAGATAATAATCCCGGGAATTGACCGGTGTGCGTGGCCTGCGGGCATTTATCTGATCATTGTCCAACCGCCGTTGCAGTACCGGCATTTGGCGGGCCCACATGCGGCGTTTTTCCGCCAGCATTTCCTGCATGCGCGGATCCTGGTACAGGGGCGTTTGTTGCGGAACCTCTTTGGGAGCTTCCTTTTGTGTAAGCGATTCAATTTTTCGGCTCCGTTTGCGGAGAAGAACCTGATCCCCCATCGGACGATAAAGGATATCGGAGCCTGCGAACAAAGCATCAAGTGCATCGTCGAGCGAAGCACCAGTTAACTGGACATTAACCGGATCGGATAGTGGGATATAGTCACGGCTATAGGCAAAGCGCACCGAATATCCCTGCGCCAGTTCGTCCAAAACAGCGGCGAGTGGTGTCCCCTGAAAATGCCAGTCATGACGCGTAGTCATCCCGTTCTGCCCCGGCAGTTGCGTGGCCAGACCAATAAGGCATACCCAAAACCAACCTAGACGAAGGTACATCTTCATGGTTTGTGCGCGTGATTAGGGGATTAATCGTCCGAACAACCATCACCGGTTAAGACATAGGTTTCACCCTCCATCGTAACATCAAAATAGCTGATGAAGGATAAATCCTCCAATACATTGTCGAGCGATTCTTGTTCGAAGGTGATTCGTATCCGGCAATTATATAAAGCGGGATTCGGCGTTTCTATCGCAACTTGGTAGTAGTCTTCTAATACGGTAACAACCTCCCCGAGCGGGACGTCTTCAAAATGGAAAATCCCCGTAACCCAGGCATTCTCGTTTGGTCCCGGCGGAGGTGCCGGAATCAGGGAAGCATCCTCTTTTTGGTATTCAACGGCTTCACCGGCAGTAACTTCGCGGCGCTCGGGATTTACGGTTGGTTCTTCCGGAATCGCCTCGACCGCCACCCGGCCTTCGGCCACTTTTACGGTAGCTTTTCCTTCGGCTGGGTAGGCACGCACCGTAAATTGGGTGCCGAGGACCGTCGTTTTCAACTCACCGGCATTGATGGTAAAGGGACGCTCGGGATCGGACGTAACGGAAAAACGCGCAGCCCCTTCCAGAGTTAGAGTGCGCTCAGCAAAATCTTGCTGGTAGGCAAGACGTGAACCTTCTTCCAATAATATCCGGGAATCATCGGGCAATGTAAGTTGCCGGCGTTCGCCAGCCTTGGTTTCAATCTCCACCATGGCCGGGTTACCCGCTGGTCCCAATTGCTGCCAACCGAGGCCTATCCCGATAATAAATACGATTGCTGCTGCCACGCGCCACCAGATCTTGGTTCTTGAAGAGGTTATTGAGACGACCCTGGCCGGTGCCTCCAGGCGTTCATCCAGGCGCGCCCAGGCAGCCTTGGAATCAACCGCCATCGGTTCAGCATCCACTCGCTCACTTGCCTCCCAGAGCTGGGAGGTGTCAGCAAAGAAAGCCCGGTTGGACTCGGATGCTTCCACCCATTCCATCAGCTCTGACTGCTCCTCGGTTTTTATCTCACCCGAGAAGTAACGAGCCATTAATTCCAGCGCTCTGGCCTCCGTCCTTTCTTCCATGTATAAAGGGTCTTAACTATGCGATGCAACTCGGGCGGTAATACCCCTACGCGGTTTATAAATTTTAGTTAAAAAATAACAACACCAATACCCCCAGGTAAGGTTTGAGGTCTTCGCGCAGCACTTTCAGCGCTTTACCCATCTGATTTTCAACAGTCTTGACCGAGATATCCAATTGACCGGCGATTTCTTTATAGGACAGGCCTTCGTACCGGCTCAGGGTAAAGACCAAGCGGCACTTGGGTGGTAAGCGGTCGATAGCTTCCCGAATGTGATCCGCCAATTCACCGTGCAGATAGGACTCCTCCACCGAGCGGTCGGTACCCAACGACTGCCGCTCGTCGTTCACTTCTTCAGCGAAAAATTTCCGGGAACGGAGGTGAGCCAGAGCCTCATTAATGGCCATGCGATTCAAATAGGCTTTCAGGGAGGTGCTAACCTGGATGCGGTCGCGTTTTTGCCAGAAGCGCAGGAACACTTCCTGAGCCAGATCCTCGATGAGATTACGGTCCTTGATGAGACGCACCATGCTATTACACACAAAGGGGTAATAGGTATGGAACAGCTCCTCCAGGGCTGCTTTATCATTGGCCCGAATCCGATCCAGTAAGTCCTGGTGCGTTTCTGGTTGCATAGATGTTGTTACCAAACGGAAGTGGTTTTAGCTTCCGCAAACATAAAGATATAAACTGTGGCTTCCTTTTCCCATCGACCAATCGGGCATATCCTTCGAGGAACCGTTTTTTTGGCAGAATAAATCTATCTTTCACTTCTAATCCATCATGGTTCTATGTTTCGTGCCTACACCCGATTAACCCTATTAGCCGCAGCCATTATCCTGGGATTGGTGTATCAATTCCAGGGAAATCTCACCTTTGCTATGTACCTGTACCTGGCGGCCGTATTGTTGCTGACCTCCCACATTCTATTCGGAAATATTTGGCAGGCGTTTACTGCCCTGCGTTCGGGTCGGGTTACTCTGGCGGATCGTATCCTGGGATTGGTTATCCGGCCTTCCTGGCTGTTACCGAGGCCGCGCGCTTATTATCATTTTGTACGTGGTATGCTGGCCCTGCGGGCTGAGCAACTGGAGGAAGGGGACCGGGCCCTGCAGATGGCACTTGATGGCCCACTGCGTAGTGACCGGGACCGTGCCCTGGCCTTGCTAAACCGCGCTCACATTGCATACCTGCAAGAGAATTGGAAGACCTGCCGGACCCTGAAAGAGGAAGCTGAACAACTAAAGGCCCGGGATTTACTCATCCAGGAACACCTGAAAAAGCTTAACCAGGCACTGAATCAAAAGGGCGATGCCCGCTTGAACTGAGTACACCGTTACCTAAGGTGGTATTTAGTATAGGGTATTAGGTAGTAGGACTTGCTAGAGTCCTACTACCTAATACCAATTAGCCTGTACCGGGAGGTTGGCGTTGAAAATGGTCACTTTACGAGATAGTCTACGCCCAACCTCATTATTTTTTATTGACGAATCACCAGTTTTTGGGTCCAGTACCCCTGATCACTTTCCATCGACAGCACGTAGATGCCCGAGGAAAGCAGGGGCAAACGAAGACTCATAGTTCCAGCATTCGTACGCCACTGACCATGAACCTGACCGTTGAGGTCGACAAGACGCAGGTTACCTCCCCGGGGCAATCCCCGGACCTGAATATCCTGTTTCGCGGGATTTGGCCAGAAGGCCACTGGTTCCGGATAGGCAACTCTCGTACTCGTTACGGGAGCAGCGTAGGCAGCAAAGAAAAACACGGTGTTCGTTACGGCGGGAGTGATGCATTCGGTGTGGGTCGCCGTTTCACTCAGATTGGCAGAGTTGAAGTTGGGAGCGCCATTTTCCCGCATGACGGAATCAGCGATAACACTGTTACGGAACGGTACCTGATCATCGCCCTCGCAGTAGTACAACCGGGTAGGTGCCTGGGGCGCCCAGTCGTAGGTGTCGTTGTCCTGCAGAGCTACGCGCAATGGATGATCGGGGTTGTTTTCCACCGATGCGATGAGCGTATCCTGCAACATAAACCTGGTTACCGGTGCCCCTTCCCGGGCGATCAGGGTATCGATCAATCGGAAATTGAGATCAAACAACTCAATGTCACCGCGGTAAAACTCCTCGCACATGCTGGCGTAAGGTTCTTTTACATATTCCCGGATATCGTCGTATAGACCGTAAACCTCGTTGTACGACATCAGGGTGTAAGGCGCATACGCTACTGTACCGTAGGGCTGGTCACTTAGTATGAGATCGTACATAGTACCACTGATGCTATAGGGTCCCGACATATGAGTAGCGGCGGTTACGTTAAATTCACCGGCATAGTTAGCCTGTAGTTCGCGGTGCAGCGCCTGGGCCGCGTGTCCACCCTGAGAATACCCGGTCACAAAGACCTGATCGTTCATGGCGAACCCATCGTCCCCGGCATCAAGCGCACGGGCAGCGTACATCATGTCAATAGCCGCTGATGTTTCCGTAGCCGCATGCACGTATGGGTGAAAACCTCTCGACTCACCAAGGCCCAGCATATCGGGGGCAATGGTTGCGTATCCCAAAGCACCGAACAGACCGGCCAATTCCCAGCCACCGCGCATATTTGAGGGAACATCTTCGGGTCCCGCAACCGTACCGTGCTGTACGACCATGAGTGGAACGGCCAGGTTAGCCTCAACCTGTGGCAATACCAACAGTCCGGAAGCGGTATCGGTACGCCCTTCGATATCAGGTGTAGTGTACAAAACCTTATAGAGGTCGATGCCATTGCGGGCAAAGAACTGGAATTCAGCCGGCAGCTCGCCCTGGGTTACGGAAGTGATGTAGGTGGAAGAAACCACCTCCTGTCCCCGCAAAGGCATTAGTCCGATCAATAAAATGGCAGAGAGTGTGTATAGCATTCGTTTCATAAGCAGACGTATTCGGTTTTACTGATAAGCAATTCAGTATGTTACTGCTAAAGTATGAGAAAAAGCACCGAAATATCCCAAAACGGGAAATGGAAGACAAAAAAAGAGCCACTCTGCGCCTTATTTGCTGGTATCGTTCTTTTGCCTTTAGGCAAAAAGCAAAGATGAAATCACACATACAAAAAGAATTTATTATACTATTACTTGCCAAACAACCCCTGTTCAAATGGCCTCAGAAAAAGGAATGTATCGGGTTTTTCAATTAATCCGACTACTTAACTCCACACCACGTCGAACGGCTAAGCAGCTCCAGGAGCTTTTGGGCGTTTCCAGTTCCCAGTTTTACCGGGATATCGAATTACTGGACAGATTAGGCTATCCTATTGAAACGGATGTAAACAATCGCCATTTCTTGCAATTTCCTTTTCAGAAAGAAAACCGTTCAGCTCTCGATCCAGACGATCTATTCTTCTTACAAGACCATCTGCAACGGTTTGCCTCCCAAATTCCGGAAGCCAGAGTTATTTTAGAGAAACTCAATTTGAATTTAAGTATCCTTCCCTTAGCAGATGTTTTACCACAACTGCACGAGGGACGCATGCTGCACATAGTTCGTTCGGGTATTGATCTTGGTAAACGTTTGCTACTTCGTGGATACCGAAGTTTATCGAGCATTAATATCTCCGATCGACTGGTAGAACCCCTCGATCTCTCAATAGATCATCAATATCTAATAGCCTGGGATGTTGCTAAAGACCGACAAAGTCAATTTAAGCTGGCGCGTATTCAGGATATTGACATCCTCGAAGAAAACGTAGATAGCTCAAGGCTGGCCAGCCCGATTGACCTGTTCAATCTGACTGGAAAAGAATGGTTACCAGTACTCCTTGAATTAAGTCCGTTAGCACACAACTTACTTTTGGAAGAATTTTCCAACGCCCGACCTCACATCAAGCGACGGAAGGGCAAGGTCTTTTTCGACGGGCAGGTACGCGATTGGAAAGGAATTGGACGCTTTGTACTTGGCCTGCCGGGAGAGATCAAAGTGCTTAGGCCGGAAGCATTCAAAACGTACTTGAAGGATCGGTCTGCTAGAAGGACATTTTAATCCTGCCGACTCATTCCCGCTATTTGGGAATGGGGTGTGGTAGATTTGTAATAGAAAAATGTACGATATGCTTGATACATTACTCAAGATTGGAAAATGGCAATCGGAGACTCTGTCTAAATGGGCAAGGTTTATTGATCCCCCTAAGGTATTTTGGGAGGACAAAAAAGGAAACAGGTTTGCCAATTATGCAATAGATATTGTCTTCGATTTAGATAAACAAAAGGTATATCTAAACACAGATAACTTGATGGAGTATGACCCAGAGCATTCGCCTGAATATTTACGCGCAATCAAAATTCAAGGTGGTAATAATAAGTCTATATATGCCACTGCAGAGCCTAAAAAGCTGACGCAAATTTTCAAAACCTTCTTCGGGAAGCTAGATAACGAAGAGGCAGATCGCGGAGAACTAATGGAAGCGATAGAGAAGGATTATCCACAGTTTGTGGAGACCGAGCTTTATCGGTTACTTGAGCAGGTATTTGTTCTTCGACCCTCCTTTCTATCCCTGGCGGTAAAGGAGGACAAGGGAAAAATGAAGTTTGACGCTAAGCATGTTTTGGATTCCCTAGAGTTAGGCCGTAAAGACAAAGTTGTTTTACTATATGCCAGCATTAAAAGTGAAGAATTCGGTTATTCCAAACCAACGGCTTTTGCGCAACTGCAAGGATATAATGACTTTCTAAGTGCTAAATTTTTATCTCCAGATCATTTGAACAGCTCTGATCAGGAGAGGCTATGCTACGCTTCAGGCGAGACCCAAGAGCAAGTAACTGAGCTGTCTCTTTCTACTCGCTACAGCCTGAACAAAATGTTTGTCACAGAGACAAAGAACTACGCTCATTCCTTTGACAAAAAAGCCTTCTCCAGAAATTATCAACTGGGTATAGAGGCTCAGGGGCATCTTGACCTCGCATCAAATTATTTATTGCAAAACCATAAGTTAAAGATAGCTGGAATCGATCATGTGGTGGTGCCTGAGTTTATGAACCGAGACTCTATGGACTTGGATATTGCACTCGAAAAGATTGGCATATCTTCAGAATTCCTGTTCCATTCCAGGCCTTTGACGGAACTCGATGAACTAGTGAAAAATATTGAGTTAGAAACCGATAGTATTTTTTGGCTAAACTTTATCGCTTTCGATTCAGATGGCAACTTCTTTAAAACCACTGGTCAAATTAAA
>CAYFGK010000159.1:0-12690 GCA_964342305.1 uncultured Saprospiraceae bacterium
CGGTGTTGCCGAAGATCTCTACAAACTCAACCGTAGTTCCGGAACCAACACCACCGAGGGTCAGACCGTTGATCTCGTCACCAGGTGACAATTCAGCTCCACCGTAGCGGATAGATACATATTTCAGGATACCGGAGTTGTCTTCGTCCATGGGGTTGTCAGCTCCACCGTACAGAGCGCGGGTCTCCGTTCCGGGAATACCTTCGATACCGGTTTCGCCGGCATTGTTGTCAACACCAACGGTTGCGTTACCGAGAACAATCAGGCCACCCCAGCTTCCGCGATCATCTTCCAATGAAAAATCAGAAGGATCAGACAAGTCATCCGCCTCGGCAGTGAAAATAATGGGATTATCAACAGTACCTTCCGCAAAGATCTGAGCACCGCGAGCGATGATCAGTGCAGTAGCGTTATCAACGCCATTCGAAGGAAGTTCAGTAGAACGAACTACCGTTCCAGGCTCGATGGTCAGAATACCACCGTCCTCCAAGAATACAAATCCATCCAGGAGATAGGTTGTGTCGGCAGACCAGGTGTAAGACGTACCCCCTTGCAGGTCGTCGTCGGTAATGGTCTTAACCGGGTTCTGAGCAAATGCTCCGGTCGCCATAAAGGCAAGGAAGAGCAGTGCTGTGTAGAACTTTTGACTCATAAGGTTTAAAGATTTAGTTATATAATTGTCCGCAGATTGAAATAGACGCTCTAATGCACCAGCTTTACTCCTCGCGGGGAAAGCCGGTTTTCGTTCACTCTCTTCAGGCCAGTTCACCGAGCCTCCAGTAGGCATCGATTACCACGAAGGCAGCCCAGATAAACAGGGTTATAGCCAACACCACACTTAAGATGGTATCCAGGAAATAATAATTTGTCAGATGTATGGTAGCAGTAGCTAACAGTACCACCAGTGACCATTTTCCAATGGCCCGCATGGAGACTGAAAGACTACCAATTTGTAGACTGGTGAAACGGGAACGCACCATCAACAGAATGATCAATGCATTGCCGAGCATTATGGCAGCTGCTGCCAGCACCGCATCCAGGGAGCGAATCGCTACCGTACTTCCGTAACGATCGTAGCATTCACAGATGATATATCCGGCCGAGAGAGCCAGAGAGAATCCGCAGAGCAGGGTCACGAAAAGCGGTACCCCCTGATCACTGCCGTGCCGGGCGAGCAATACTGCACTCATTCGGACGCAGAAAAACAGGGTAAGACCGGCCTGCATTATGCCGGCTTCCAGGATCAGGAGGCTGTTTGTTGACTTGCCGAAATACAGGGAGATCAGGAAAAGAAAAAAAGAAAGGAATATACTCAGGACAACAACCCGATTGCGCTTTTTGGAGTCAGATGGCTGGTATGCACGTAAATCAACGCTGTTGAAAGTTCGGTTCGTTACCACACTTCTGTTTTTGTCCTGAACTAAAATCAACGGCAAATGTCAGGAACAGAAGTAAAGTATTTGTTAAGAGCAGATTAAGTTTGTATGGAGTGGATTCCAGGACTGGTAGATAGCCAGGCTGCCTTTATTTTACCGCCCACCAAAGGATCTTAGATTGCTGATAATCAATAGAAAAAATAGTATTCTTAAGAAAAGAAACCCCGATCAAACCATCCAGTGAATCACCATCGGCATGCCGAACACTTGTTAGATCCATCACAATGAAAGAGGCCGAATCTGCTGGTTGATCCACCGTTAAACGGACCTCTTCCAATTGAATGAGATCCGTACGGATCAGATCACCACTAAGGCCTTGCAGGTCGATGCAATCCAGAACCTTTATCTCTTCCGGCGTTAATTTGGACAGCACCCGTGGATCGATCAGATTATCGGACGATCCGCTATCAATTCCAAAACGATAGTTTTGTCCGTGGATAGAAACCGAAATGACCGGAATGTGATCCGCCCAGGTAATAGGACTGACGGCTACCGGTTTGCGTGCCCGCCAGGCGATGCGGTCACTCTCCGAAAAGTACAAAATGTGATTGCGTTTGAAATCCAGTACCGAGGGTTGCTGAGCAATCCAGTCCTTACCTAATAAACCTAAAATGGGGTCTTCCACCAGTTCATTGAGGTGACTGAGATCCAGGGATAATGCCTTTACTTCCCGGAAAGTACGGTTGCGGTAAACAACCTCATCAACCTGCACCTCCTGTAGAGAAACTGTTTGGCCATCAACCGATTGACCGCCAATGATCTGGCCGGAGCCAGGCACTAATTTACTGTCGACGACCAGGGAAGGAGAGCCGGTATCCAGCAGAAAAAAACCACGTACTCCATTCACCTTGCCGGGAACCAATAACATATTGTTTTCGGAATAAACCGGCACGTGATCATGACTAAGCAACGAGGAAGGGGAAGTTACTGATACTTCGCGCATAGAGCGCAAATAAGCTACCGGAGTTTGAGCCGGCAGTTGGCTCAACACGCAGGTCAGGAGCAGAATCAGGAAAGTCAGGCGCTTCATAAGCCGGTAGTTTTCATTCATCTCAAATCGGACAGCCTCGGGCTGAATTCACTTCAAAGGTATTAACTTAAGATACAACTTGTTAACAATATTGTTACTTATAGTTTACATTAAATTAACACTGCTTGTGATAAAGTAGTTCCCGCCGGCAATGTTTCCGTAACCAATTGTGTCTTCTTTTGGCCTATTTCCATCCGCAATGTGTATCTTTGCATCCCGTAACATATTGTTCGAAAGAGCTTCCGCACGTCGCTCACAAGACAACCACTATGACCAAGTATATTTTTGTTACGGGTGGAGTAACCTCCTCTCTTGGAAAGGGTATTATTTCTGCCTCCCTGGCCAAATTGCTCCAGGCCCGGGGTTTTTCCGTTACCATCCAAAAGTTCGACCCGTATATCAATGTCGATCCGGGCACGCTGAATCCCTATGAGCACGGGGAGTGCTACGTAACCGACGATGGGGCCGAAACAGACCTCGACCTTGGTCATTACGAGCGGTTCCTGAACCGACCGACGTCCCAGGCTAACAATGTGACCACCGGACGCATTTACCAAACGGTTATTAACAAAGAGCGCTCGGGTGACTACCTCGGGAAAACGGTTCAGGTGATACCACACATCACCGACGAGATCAAACGCCGGGTGCAGTTGCTCGGAAACAGCAATGATTACGACATCGTGATCACCGAGCTGGGTGGCACTGTGGGCGACATCGAATCCCTGCCCTACCTGGAATCGCTGCGACAACTGCGTTGGGAGCTGGGCTCCGATAATTGCCTGGTTATTCACCTCACCCTTATCCCCTACTTGCGCGCAGCCAAAGAACTCAAGACCAAGCCCACCCAACACTCCGTCAAGGAATTGCTCAATACGGGAATCCAGCCCGACATCCTGGTTTGCCGTTCCGAATATCCCCTTACCATGGATATTCGCCGCAAGCTGGCACTCTTCTGTAATGTGGATGTGGGCAGCGTCATCGAAGCGATCGATGCGGAGACCATCTACGACGTGCCCCTGCTTATGCTCAAGGAAAAACTCGACGCCACGGTCATCACCAAGCTTCGGCTAAAAGACCGCCGGGAACCCAACCTGGCACCCTGGAAAACGTTCCTGGGCAAGCTCAAGAATCCCACCCACGAGGTACGCATTGGCCTGGTCGGTAAGTACAACGAACTACAGGATGCGTATAAATCCATTCACGAGTCATTCGTGCACGCGGGTGCTATCAACGAATGTAAAGTCAACGTGGAACCTATTCACTCCGAACAGCTGGAGGGTTCCTACGACGAGGTATCCCGGCGCCTCGAAGGCTTTCATGGTATATTGGTGGCTCCCGGATTTGGCGAGCGCGGAATTGAAGGTAAGATTCAGGCCATTCGTTACGTCCGGGAACAGAACATTCCCTTTTTCGGGATTTGTCTGGGCATGCAGTGTGCCGTGGTTGAATTCGCCCGCCACGTCGCCGACCTGCCCGAAGCTGCCAGCACGGAAGTACAGCCCGGTACCGATCACCCCATCATCGACCTGATGCCCGAGCAAAAGCAAGTGACCAAGATGGGCGGCACCATGCGACTGGGTGCCTACGACTGCGAATTGCGCCGCCGCACTAAGGCTTCCAAAGCCTACGGTTCCCTGAAGATATCGGAGCGCCATCGCCACCGCTATGAATTCAATAATGCCTACCGGGAGCAATTGGAGAAAGCCGGCATGGTGTTTTCCGGGATCAATCCCCAGTCGGATTTAGTCGAAATTGTTGAACTCAAAGAGCACCCCTGGTTTGTCGGTACCCAGTTCCATCCGGAATTGAAGAGTACGGTGGAAAATCCACATCCGCTATTCGTTGCGTTTGTAAAAGCGTGCACGGAGTACCGTCAACCGGATTAACCATTCATTAAAACCAAATTTTTTGCGTAAGCTTTCGCTAAAAGAATTAGGCCGGGTCGATGTTGATACCTTCCGACAGCAAGCCAAAACGCCTCTTGTTTTGGTACTCGACAACATCCGTTCGGGTATGAACGTAGGTTCCGCTTTTCGCACCGCTGATGCCTTCGCCCTCGAAAAGATCTATCTGTGTGGCATCACCGCTACCCCACCCCACCGGGAGATCCTCAAAACGGCCATCGGTGCCACGGATTCCATGGCCTGGGAAAGCGGTGAACTAGCCCCCGTTTTGCGAAAGCTAAAAGCAGAAGGGTACCTCCTGGTAGCCGTGGAACAAACAGACTCCAGCATATCCCTCCAGGATTTCACCCCACCATCCGGTCAACCAGTCGCCTTCATCTTTGGCAATGAAGTCAAGGGCGTTTCCGACGAAGCGCTGCAACTGGTTGATGCCGCCCTGGAAGTCCCCCAATACGGGACCAAACACTCCCTGAATATTTCGGTTTGCCTGGGCATTGTGGTCTGGGAAACCTTCAAAAAATACTCGTACAAATAAAACCAACAATGAATTACTGGCTGGTAAAATCAGAGCCCGAGGACTACAGTTTTGAGGATTTACAAGAGGATGGCAAGGCTATGTGGGATGGCGTGCGCAATTACGCTGCCCGCAATAACCTGCGCAAAATGACCAAGGGGGACCTGGTCTTGTTCTACCACAGCAGACAGGGATTGGAAGTAGTGGGCATTGCCCGCGTCTGCCGCGAAAACTACCCCGACCCCACCGAGGAACGCGAGGACTGGTCGGTCGTAGATATCGAGCCGGTCAAACCATTACAACAGCCCGTTACCCTCAAAGCCATCAAAGCGGAACCCGAACTAGCTGAGATCGCCCTCGTAAAGAATTCCCGCCTGTCGGTGATGCCCATACCGGAGGAGGCTTTCGCCAAAATCCTGGAGATGGGGGAGACGGATAGGGACTAGAGGGACTGAGTGACTGGAGGGAACGGAGAGAGGCTGAATTTTTCACCACAGCTGAAGCTGTGGCCTCATCATTCATGACTATCACGCCGTGGACCGTGGAGCGTGGACCGTGATCCGTGAACCGTCCTACTTCATTAGCGTAAAATCCCCTTTAAACTGCACGCTTTCCCCGTCGATAAACTCCACCTCGGCGTAATACACGAACACCTGTGCGTTCATGAGGGTCAGGCGGTCCTCTTGCTTGCGCTTTTGCTGGAAGGCATTGCGCCACTGGCCATCCCAACCGAAGGCCGGATCATTGGCGGGGAAGTTCTCGCGTTCGAAAACGAGTTCACCCCAGCGATCGAAGACCCGCCATACCTTGACGCGTCGCACATCGCGGGCGGCGTAGATCATGATCACATCGTTAAGGCCATCGCCATCGGGCGAGAAAGCGGTTGGGATGTACACCCGCTTTCGCTTATCCACGTAAATCGTCATTACGTCTTCACCCCGGCAACCATTGGTATCGACGGCGAAGGCTCGCAGCTGAATGGTCTCCAGGGGACGCAGGGTCTGAATGACGCAGGTATCGCAACTCAGCGTATCCGGAACGGTCCAACGCAAATCACCGACCTCCCCATCGGGAATACTGGTCAGGGCTCGCACCCTGGCTCGATCACCCTGACGAATGTACTGGTCGGGGCCCAGATCCACAAAAACATCGTTCCCCGGTCCCACATTGATACGTTGTGAAAGTTCACAGCCGCGGGCATCCTGAACAACCAGATCGTACAGCCCTGCATCAAGGTTAGTAAACTGGCTTACTGAAGAGAACGGTCGCCCGTTGAGGCTGTATAACAATGGCCCCTCCCCGCCAAAAACCTGATTCACCCTAATAGCACCATTGCGCTCGCCGTAACAAACCACGTTCTGGACCGACAACTGAAAGGAATCCGGTGCCATATCGTACTGGCTAATAACTGCCGTATCCACCACATCACATCCGGTCCGGGGATCAAAAGCATATAAAACATAGGTTCCCGGCATATCAACCACCGGTTGGGGCTGCCCCGAACCAAAGCTCGCATCTTCCACCTGGGACCAACTTAATTGCCAGCGATCGTTGGTGACGGGTCCGCCGAGCGTAACCTCCGTCAGGGTACAGTCCAGTTCTTCGTCCGGACCGGCCGTAACGTCCGGAGCGGTCCGATCATCGCGCACTTGCAGGCTGTCGACCACCGCACAACCGTTGGCGGTGTTTTCGATGCGCACCCGGTACACGCCCGGCTGGTAAACTGTACGGCGCAGGCTGTCGATCGACCCCGGGAAGAAGGTCCCGTCAGCCCGTTCCCAGCCGTAGGACCAAAGCTCACCCGCCGGTGGTTGCTGCACGATAAGGATCTGACTGTCTTTCCGGCAATTGATCGACCCGATGGCGTTTTCCCGCAGTCGTGGCAGGTCCTGGTCGGCCAGGACCGTTATGGTATCTATCCTGGTGCATCCGGTAAGGGTATCCAGTACTTCAAACTGATAACTTCCACCCCGATCGACCTCTACCTGTACGTCGGAGCCCAGGTTTTGATTAATGTCCAGATTGATCCAGCGGTAGCCGATCGCTGGACCCGTTTCGGCGGAAGCCATCAGCGTAACCGTACTATCCCGACAATCGAGTGTATCCGGAGTGGCGATTTCCAATTCCGGAACATACTGCGCATCCGCAACCGTCACCTGATCGGCGTCAGTGGTACAACCGAAAAGCGTATCCCGAACCTCCAGGGAATACTGGCCACCGGTCATAACGGCGGGCTGAAATTGATTGCGGGTAGAATCGGTAATACCAGGGCCCGTCCAGGTCGCCAGGAAACGCCCGTCGGCATTATCAATGGGAGTTCCCAATTGAATCGTGCCCGCGTAGCAATTGAGCAAGGTATCCGGTCCGGCATCGGCCATAGGCAGGGCCAGTTCCCTGACATCGACCGTATCAAAGCCAGAACAGCCATCCTCGGTAACCACTTCTAGTTCATAAGGTCCGGGTGTGGTGATCCGGATGGAAGAGCTCGTGCGTCCCCCACTCCACCGGTAAGCGGCGTAGGTAGTATCCGACTCCAACAGGGTGAAGCCGCCTTCACAGAAAAAGGGGTCGCCTAAAATCCGTGGTTCCGGACTCAGCAGCGGATTGATGACAACGCTGTCTTCGGTGACGCAGTCGTTGGTAGCCGTCACGGATACCGAATAGGTGCCCGGCGTCAGCACCTCCAATTGTGGTTCCCGTACTCCGGTTGACCACAGGTAATTCCGGTATAAGGAATCACTCCCCACTACCAGCTGAAGCGTATCACCTTCGCACAAATTCCGGGGGCCCTCAATGTCGAAATCAGGCGCCCTGCGCACCTGCAACTGGGCGCGGGCAAAGCCGGGGCAGCCGAAGCGATCCACCACGTTTAACTCGTATATTCCCGCTCGCCGCACGGTCACCGTTTGCGTGGTATCGCCGGTCGACCAGGCGTAGGACGCATATTGCGGACCGGGGTCCAGGGTAGCGGAATCATTGCTGCATATATTTTGGGGACCGTCGATCCCGACCAGGGGCGTCGACCGTTGCTGCACGACGACCTCATCCGAGCTGGCGCATCCGTTAGCTCCAAACACCAACACCCCATACCGCCCGGGTTCGGTGACGGTAATCGATGTCGTCTGCTCATTATTCGTCCATAAATAGCCGGAATACCCCGTATCTACCGAGAGCGTTACCGTGTCCTCATCGCATAAGGTAGTGGTACCGGCAATAGCTATATCCGGTGATTCTTCCTCCAGAATATTGCGACTGACCGTAGATACGCAGCCATTATTATCAGTTACGGTGACGCTGTACAAACCGCCCGTATCAATTTGAATAGACTTCCCGGATTGTCCGGTCGACCATTCGTACAATCGGAAATTGCCCCCGGCGATTAGGGTATTGCGCTGACCACTGCAAAAGGCCGCCTGCCCGATAATGGTCGGATCCTGTACCCGGAATTCCCGGACCAGGATCTCGGTTTCCGACAGGCAAATGTTACTATCCAGCACCGCCAGTTCGTAGACGCCCCCTTCCGTTACCTCAATCGATTGGGACTGTGCACCCGTCGACCAGCTGTAATCAATGAAGCCCGGACCGGCATCCAGGGTTACCGTTTCGCCCTCGCACAGAGCTACTTCTCCGCCGGCAAGGGGGGAAGGTATGGGCCGGAAGGCTTCCACAAAAACGGTGTCGGAATTCTGACAGCCGGCGGCCGTCGTAACGGTGACAGCATAGTTTTCTTCGACCGCCACGTCAATGGCAAAGGTGCTATCACCGGTCGACCAGCGGTAATCCTCAAAGCTTCCACCCTGCACCTGAATACGGGTGGTCTCCCCTTCGCACAGGCGCAGGTTGCCATCGATCCTCGGCTTGGGATTCGGATTTACATCAAAAGTCACACTCTCGAAGGCCTGACAGCCATTTTCATCGGTTACCGTAACGCCGTAATCACCGGGTTCGTCAACCGTGATAGCTTGCGTCGGACTTCCGGTCGACCAACGGTATTGCCGGAAACCAGAGTTGGCGATCAGGGTGGCTTCGTCCCCTTCGCAAATTGCGTCCAGCCCCGAAATGCGGACAACCGGCGCCGAGAGCGGGATCAGGGTAATGCTGCCTTCCCCTTCGCACCCCAGTTCATCGACCACCTGGACGGTATAGGTATCTGACCGGTCGGTGGTGATGGTTGGTGTATTATCGCCCGTTGACCACTGGTAGGTCACGTACTCATTGGCCGTTGACAGGGTGGTTTCGTCGCCCGGACACAATCGGTCCTGGCCCTGGATAACGGGATTCGGATTAGCGGCTTCGGTGATTTCCAGCAGACCGTTACCAAAGCATCCATTGGCATCTTCTACCGTAACCTGATAAGTGCTGGGTTCGGTGACTTGAATGCTCTCGGTCGTTTCGCCGGTCGACCATTCGTAATTCGTGTAGGATTCATCGAGGCGCAAGGTCAGGTTGCCGCCTTCGCAAAAGTAATCGGGGTTATCAAAGTCGGGCCGCGGAGCCGAGAAGGTATCGACATTGATGGTAGCCTGTCCACGGCAGCCGAATTGGTCGGTGACGGTCACTCCGATGGATCCCGGCGTGCCTACTTCAATGGATGGCAGAGAATCGCCGGTCGACCAATTGTAGCCGATGTATCCGGGCGTCGCGGTCAACAGACTGGTTTCGTTACTACAGAAGGGTGAATTCCCCGAAATGGTAGCTATCGGGTCCTCGCGTTCGGTGATGGTTATATTGGCGCTTCCCCGGCAACCGTTGGAATCGATCACGGTGAGGGTGTAGGTGTCGGCTACATCGTAGGTGACGTCCTGATCCGTTTCGCCGGTCGACCATTCGTAGGACAAATAGCCGTCTTCGCCCCGCAAATTAGCCACATCTCCGCTACAGATCGCCCGGGGGCCTTCGATCGCCGGAACCGGGTTGGTAAACTGTTCCACCGAGGCCATTCGCTCCACGGTACAACCGAAGGTATCCACCAGAGTAAGCATCACCTCTCCTGGTTCATCCACGGTAATTTCCTGAGTGGTCTCGCCGGTCGACCATTCGTAGGATAAAAAGCCGTCGATAGCACGCAGGTTCGCCTCTCCGCCCGGACAAAAACCGCCGGGCCCCTCGATGACAGGGTCGGGTACCGGAAAATTGAATACCGTAATCTCCGCAATGCCCGGACAACCCGAGCCGCTGGTAACGGTAACCTGGTAGACGCCCGATCCGGGCGCATTCAAGGTTTGTCCATTGCTACCGTCCGACCAGGTGTAGGTCGAGAATCCACCTTCGGCCGTCAGGAGGGTCGATTCACCTTCACAGACCAGGGTATCCCCGGAAATATCCGGCTCGCCGGCCGGATCCACGGTCACCCGCAACTCATCGGAATGGACACAGGCGCCCTCCGACACGGTACTCGTGAACATAATCTCCCCGGCAAAATCGAAGGGTATGGTGGCCGTGGTGACCCTCGCATCCGGATCGTCAATGAAGGCCGTAGCGCCGTCGGTGCCCTCCCAGCGGTAGGATTCCTGGCCGGCGGTATTCACCGCATTACTTACCAGGTCCAGCGTGGTGCCGGCACAAATGGTGGTATCACGTCCCGCATCGACGACCACCTGATCACAATTGGGGTTGGCGATACAGTTGAGGAAAGGTGCCGCGGGTCCGCCCCAATCAAAGGAAAAGGATTGGGCCAAAGTGGAGTCGAAGGATTCAAAACCACCGGTGGTATCGGTGCTGACAAACATATCTACAATGAGGAAGAAGCCCTCACCGGGTTGCACCGTCATTGGTTTCAAAAAACCGTTTACGTTCAGGAAACTCTCCGTAGTGTCTATCTCGCCGAATCGCAGACCCGTCGATACCGGTTGTCCCGGGCGCAGATTCCCGAGGTTTTCCAGGCGGGCAAACGAACAGCGGATGGGGCTACCCAGATCATCACAATTCACATCCTCCCCGTACACCGCAAAGTCATAATCGACCTTAAAATCCCGCAGGGTATCCAATATCTCAAAAGTGAGTTCACTGTTAGGAGGCATATCCTCCCTAAATTCAAAGTAAAACCAGGCCGAGATGGTCTCCCGGGTGAATAAACAGCCCTGGTCGTTATTGGGGTTAGCAAAATCATCGATACCCCGTCCGGAGGGCAGGAAGCTGAAGCTCTGATCACTGCAGATGACAATGGAGGTACGACAATCGGTATTTTGGGCCAGCAGCATCCCTGGCAGGAACCAGATAAAAAGAAGGATACCGCTTTTGAGTAACGATTTACCCATAAGGACGTCTGTTTTTCTCATGCACGAAGGCCGGAAGCCCTCCGGAAAGTAGACTTTTTGTGCTGAGAGAAATTTCGGCACAAGAAGTCTGATGATAAAACCTGGTTTTGACGCTGTAGAATGGGTGCGGCTTACCTGATGCACCTCATTTGTGGGATACAACAAGATCAACACCCGGTAGTACAACGCACAACCGACCGTCCTTAGCACAGTCACCCAAAACAAATTTAACTGATTTGACGGATTGTTAATTGCTTTAAGTGTTAAATCCAGTCGTTTGACACCATTCGGGCAAGATTATTATAAAGGGGGTACAAATATGCTGCCTGGTCCTCCCCTATAACCCCCGCCGCTTCATCTCCTTCATCACCAAACCGTACTCCCGGCTCATATCACCGGTCACGGAGGTGTTCTCGGCGGCCCGGCGGATGAGGTAGGGCACCACATCCCACACACTTCCGTACACCACGTACTTGGCGGACGTATACCCGTGGGCGGCCAGGTTGTAGGTGAGGTTATCGCTCATGCCGTACAGTTGGCAGAACATCAGGTGCGGATGATCGCGGGGAATATTCTTCTGGCGGATGAGGTCGGCCATCAACTGGCAGCTCCCCGCATTGTGGCTGGCGTTGATACAGGCGATCTGTTCGTAGTGCTCCAGGCAAAAGCGCAAGGCCGTATTATAGCAATCATCAGTGGCCTCCTTGGTCTTATTGATCGGCGACGGATACCCCTTATCCTCGGCCCGGTCGCGCTCCTTTTCCATGTAGGCGCCACGGACCAGCTTGGCCCCCAGAATGTATTTGTGTTTGCGTGCCTCATCAAAGGACTGCGTCAGGAAGGGCAGACGGTCGTTCCGGTACATTTGGAAGGTATTGTACACCACGGCCCGTTCTTTATTGTAGCGGCGCATCAGCAAATTTACCATGTGGTCGATGGCCGGTTGGATCCAGGTCTCTTCCGCATCGATAAGTACCGATACGTCGGCCGTCTTGCAGGCATTATTACAAATGGCGTCGAGTCGCTTGAGCACCGCCTTGTATTCCGTGCGCAATTCGTCGGTCATCGACACGCCTTCCGAGAGCATTTCCAGCAACTCAAACCTCGCCAGACCGGTTACTTTACAGCTTACCATCGGAGCACTCTCGTTGGTGGCCGCGAACTCGATCGCCCGGATGGTCTCGTTCATAGTCTTGTTAAAATCCTCCTCGGTCTCCTTGCCCTCGGCCCCGTAATCCAGAATGGTCAGTACATTACTTTTGTACAGACGGTCGATCGTCGGTTGGGCGTTCAACAGGGTGGTTCCGCCACAGAATTGCTCGAAGATGGTGTTCTTTACGGCCGTTTCCACAAAGGGCAGACGCAGCTTTACGGCCGCCATACCGACTTTAGAGCCCAACCCAACCAGCCAGTGCTTATTCATCAGCCCGAACAGCCAGGCCATTTTCTTCAGCTCCTTATCGGAGCGATCCGCAAAGGCAATTTCCGTATCGGTGAAATCCACCCGTGTATCCGCCGATATCCCCAATTCTTCGCGCACTTCAGCATC
>CAYFGK010000160.1:0-12596 GCA_964342305.1 uncultured Saprospiraceae bacterium
TTGGGTGATCAGCATGTTTAATTTGGCGTTTGAAATTGAATAGGGTGCTTTTTGTAAGCAACTAGGGTGTACAACCAAATCAGCCTGTTTCCGGTAAGTACCTTCATAGGTTAACCAACTGTGAATTAATCAGTAATTCCTGTTTGGAAGTAAAAAACCACCTATCTTTGCGCGCTGAATTTGATCATTACCAATTAGAACATGCAATTACGAAACATCGCCATCATTGCCCACGTCGACCACGGTAAAACAACCCTGGTTGATAAGATGATATTGGCCGGTCAGTTATTCCAGGATCACGAAAAACCCGGAGAACTGATCATGGATAATAATGAGTTGGAGCGGGAGCGGGGCATCACCATCCTGGCGAAGAACGTATCGATCCGGTACAAGGACACCAAGATCAACATTATCGACACCCCTGGTCACAGCGACTTTGGAGGTGAGGTAGAACGTGTCTTGAACATGGCCGACGGGGTACTGCTGCTGGTAGATGCCTTCGAAGGCCCAATGCCGCAAACCCGGTTTGTACTGCAGAAAGCCATTGAATTGGGCCTCAAGCCCATCGTGGTAATCAATAAAGTTGACAAGGAAAACTGTACTCCGGAAGAAGTGCACGAGGCGGTGTTTGACCTCATGGCCAACCTGGATGCCACCGAAGAGCAGCTGGATTTCCCTGCTGTCTATGGTTCAGCCAAGTTCGGCTGGATGAATGACCACTGGGAAGATCAGAACGATAATATTTTCCCGCTGCTCGATGCCATCATCGAACACATACCGGAACCACAGGTAGCAGAGGGTACACCACAAATGCTGATTACCTCCCTGGATTACTCCAATTTTATTGGCCGGATCGCCATCGGTCGTTTGCACCGTGGTTCGCTAAAGGATGGGCAAATGGTCACTTTGTGCAAAAGTGATGGCTCTTTCCAGAAAAGCCGGATTCGCGGGCTTTACGTTTTCGACGGTTTTGAAAAAGTGAAAGTGGAAGATGTCCAGGCCGGTGAGATCTGTGCGATCACTGGTTTGGAGGGTTTCGAGATCGGCGATACCATTGCCGACCCCGAAAATCCCGAAGCGCTGGAGCGTATCGCGATCGATGAACCGACCATGAGTATGGTGTTCACCATTAATGACTCACCCTTCTTCGGTCAGGAGGGTAAGTTTGTGACCTCGCGCCACGTGAAGGAACGTTTGGAAAAAGAACTCGAGAAAAATCTCGCCCTGCGGGTTGAAGAAACGGATTCCGCCGATACCTTCCGGGTCTACGGACGCGGGGTACTTCACCTGGCCGTATTGATCGAGACCATGCGCCGTGAAGGATACGAGTTGCAGATTGGCCAGCCACAGGTTATTACCAAAGAGATCGACGGCGTGCAACACGAACCGGTGGAAGAACTCACCATTGATATTCCGGAGGATATTTCCGGGACCGCCATCGATATGGTTACCCGCCGCAAAGGTATTATGTTGTCGATGGAGCCCAAAGGCGATCGGATGTTGCTGAAATTCGAGATCCCTTCCCGCGGTATCATCGGTCTGCGAAATCAAATGCTGACCAACACGGCTGGTGAGGCCATCATGACCCACCGCTTCCTGGAATTTCAGCCCCATAAAGGGGATATTCCCGGTCGGATCAACGGTTCACTGATCTCCATGGAGACGGGAACTTCTATTCCGTACAGTATCAATAACCTGCAGGACCGTGGTGTATTCTTCATTGGATCCAGTGAAGATATCTACGAAGGTCAGGTAGTAGGTGAGAATAGCCGCGCCGGTGATCTGGTCGTAAACCTCACTAAGACCAAAAAGCTCACGAACATGCGCTCGGCCGGGGCTGATGATAAAACGAAGTTGATCCCTCCCCGCCGTTTTTCCCTGGAAGAAGCGCTGGAATATATCCAGGCCGACGAATACGTGGAAGTAACTCCGGAATCCCTGCGCTTACGCAAAATCCTGTTGAAGGAGCACGAGCGCAAACGCGCTAAAAATGCTGCCCTGAGCAATTAAGAATTTGGGATAGCGAACATAAAAAGCCCCGCTGCCAAAGATATTGGAGCGGGGCTTTTTTGCCGAAAGGCATATCAGCTTATCCCAGGTTCTTAAAACACTTTTCCAGCAAGGCCTTTGTCGCTCTGATACCTTCCGGTTCGGATAATTCAGAACCTTCGTATTCTACGCCAACATAGCCGGTGAAACCGGACTTATGGACCATATCTATCATGCGCTGGAAGTCGATGGTGGTTTCGTTTCCTTCCTCATCGAAGGCATAGGACTTGGCACTCACTCCCTGGGCGTAGGGTAGTAATTCGTTGACGCCGAGGTAACGGTCGTAGGATTGGGTACATTCACCCCGGGGAGATCCTTCGATGCAAAAATTGCCAAAGTCGGGAAGAGTACCACAGTATGGATCATTTACTTCGTTGATTACACCGGACAACCACTTACCATCGGAGGAATACCCACCGTGGTTTTCGACAATAATGTGAATATCTTTTGATTTGCCGTATTCGGTCAGTGCACTAAGGCCGTCGACAGCTTGGGCTGCTACTGCACCGGGGGTACCTTCTCCCCGGGCATTTACGCGAATACTGTGGCATCCTAAGTCTGCGGCAATGTCTACCCAGGGGTAGTGGTTTTCTACCGTTTGCTGGCGTTTATCCGGATCAGCATCCCCCAGGCTACCTAGACCATCGCACATGATCAACAAGGTTTGTACGTCATGTTCTTCACACTGCTGCTTAAAGGCCTGCCAATAGTTGGCATCATCAACTTTACCCCGGTAGAAGGTATTGACCAATTCGATGCCATAAATATTGAATTGTTCGGCGGCGATTTTTGGGAAATCGTCAGGCGATAAAGGAGCTTTGTAAGGATTGTTCTTATTCTCTTCGGCGGATTGCATGAAATATTCACGGGCTTTTCCCGGGTCGTCCCCAAAAAAGGATTTATGCAGGGACCACTGGGCCAGCGAAATGGAAAGGCCGGCAGTAGCTGCCTCCGGGGTATCCGAAGTGTCCGATTCAGAGTCCTCCTTATTGGAAGTGTTTTGACAAGCGGAGAGCCAGATGCCGGAGCCGATGGCACCAGACACCAGACTGAATTGCTTTAAGAATTGACGGCGGTTGTTCATCGTTTTTACAGGAAATATACAAACCCGTAGCTGGAATTATAGTACCGCTTACGCAAAAAAAGCCCCGGCACCAATTGGTACCGGGACCTACTCACGTTTCATGATGAAAAAAACGCTCACAGTTTAGAAACTGATTTTCCCGGTCCCAATGCAGGACTCAGGGGAAAGACAGCCCCTAGTAACCAGGGTTCTGGTTGATATTTGGATTCACATCGATTTCGGCCTGAGGTATCGGATTATACACCTGATCATCGTCCCAATTCACCGTAAACTCTTCGAAGGTGCGGTACTTGGTCCAACTGCGTTGACGGCGGGTCAGGTCATACAGGCGATCACCTTCAAACGCAAATTCCTTGCGGCGCTCCAGGAGGATCGCATCGATCAGGTCATCTCCGGTTGCTGTGGACGGAGTATAGTCCGGGTCAACACGACTGGCCACTGCATCGAGGTCGGCACGCGCACCATCTTCATTGCCCTGCTCAGCACGAGCCTCGGCACGGATCAAATACATATCGGCTAATCGCAGGATCTTGTAGTAATCCTGTCCGGTTTCACCGTTAGGGTATTTCCCTTCCGGGAAAAGAGCATCGCGTTCACCATCCAGGCGATCGCCCCGGATCATGACCTTACGGCGTCCGTCGGTATCGGAATAGGTGTCGAATAAATCTTCGGTCGCCAGTATATCACCGTAACCGTCCTGATCGTAAATACCTCCTACGGAGTTAACGCCGCCATTATCGGTGGGTGTATTGATCAGAGTGAAGATGTCTTCGCTTCCGACATTGGCACCCCAGGAAGCTAACCAGGCAGTGGTGTCAGGGTAAAGGCTGAAGCGTCCGGAGTTGATAACCTCCGTCGCCATGCTTTCGGCCATGGCCCATTCTTCCATGTAGAGATAGACTTTGGCCAGCAGCGCCTGAGCACCTTCCTTGCTGAAGCGACCATCTTCCTCGAGAGTCATCAGATCAATGGCTGTTTCCAGGTCGCTGACGATTTGCTGGTAAACAGTCGCTACCGATTCCCGATTGGGAGTAATGATCTCACCGGTTGTACCTTCATTATTAAAGGGAACACCGGGGCTGGCCCCGCCATCGGCAGAGAACGGACGCGCAAAATTGCGTACCAGATTCCAGTAGGACAGGGCCCGTACCGCGTGCATTTCGCCTACGCGATTATCGGCCTCGACCTGCTCCGAACTGAGAATATCCGCATCACCCACGTTGTTGATGATGTTGGAGGCGTTGACGATGGTCTGATATCCCTCGACCCATTGTCCTTCGGCACGACCCGATTGAGCCGTATTGTTATACTGGTCGAAACCGAGGAAACGACCGGCATTCTTGGAGCTGATATATACATTATCCGACCGCAGGTCGGGTATAAGGGTCAGGTCCCAACGGTATGAATTTTCATCCGTTACCAGGTTGTTGTACACCCCCAGGACAGAGGCATTGAGGGAGTTCAGATCCGTCACTGCACTACTGATAGACAAGGATTGTTGAGGTTCTACCTCGAGGAAGTCTTCCCCGCAGGAAAATAAACCCAGCAATCCGAGCAATAAACATGATTTAAGTATGCGTAGCATAGGTTATTGTTTTTGTTGTGAGCGAATGGATTTAGAAGGATACATCCAGACCAAAAGTGAATGTCCGTGGGATGGGGATCTCCTGATCGATGACACCGTCGGCATCGGTCCGTGGGTCACGCTCCAGGCGATCATCCTTAACGTAAATCCAAAGGTTACTACCGGAAACAAAGAGGCGGGCTGATTGGAGTCTCGCCTTTGATACCAGGGATTGCGGGAAACTGTACGACAGGGTAACATCGCGCAGTGAGATGTAGCTGCCATCGTACAGGAAGCGGGTAGAGCGGGCCCCGGAATTAGAGTTATTCCCGAATACAAATTGAGGCGTGTCGGTCACGTCACCGGGTTGTTGCCAGCGGCGCTCGTAGATCGAACGTGCCAGGTTACCCGTGGTGCTGAAGCCACGTGCTCCATCCGTGTGCGTAAAGCTGTGCCAGGTGTGCAGGATCTGACGGCCCCAATCAACATTCAAGAGTGTTGTCAAGGAGAATCCTTTGTAGCGGAAGGTATTTGAAAATCCTCCAAAGAAACTAGGATCCGACGTTCCTTGCTGGTATAAACCAGCTTCGGCGTAGGTGGTAGTAGTTTCCGTTTCCGTCTCGTCCACGTACCAGGTAGCCTGGCCCGTTTCGGAGTCAACGCCGGCGTAGCCGCGCATATACCAGGTGTTCCAGGGTTGACCCACGGCACGGAAGCGGGACCCGTCGGGGAAATCACCCTCGGGCAAGGACAGTACCTCGTTCTTATTGAACGAAATATTAAAGCTGGACGTCCATTCGAAGCCGTTGTTGCGACCCTGGACGTTGATGGTATTCAACTGGAATTCCACCCCGCGGTTCTCCAATTCACCAATATTGCTGGTTACAGAAGTAACACCATTGGTGGGTGATACCGGACGGTTGAACAACAGGCTTGAGGTTTTGCGGCTGTACACGTCAACGATCAGGTTCACGCGGTTCCACAGGCCCAGTTCCACGCCTACGTTGAAGGGTTTGTTCACCTCCCACGTCAGACCAGAGTTTTCCAATTGGTCCAGGATGATACCCGGGCTGTCGAGGTAATCTGCTCCGGTTTCATACAGTCCACGGGAAGCAAAGTTACCGATGGATTCGTTACCGTTTTCACCGTAGCTGGCACGCAACCGCAAGTTGGTGATGGCTGGGTAATCAGCCATGAAATCAAAGCGGTCGAGGTTAATACCTACACCAGCCGACCAGAAAATACCGTAGCGTTCATCGGCGCCAAAGCGGCTGGAACCGTCGCGACGGATCGTACCGTTGATGTAATACTTACTCTTGAAGTTATAACTGGTATTCAGGAAGTAGGATTCGATACGATTTTCGGTGCGGAATCCACCAATGAATTCCGGCTCAGAACCATTATCCAGTGACGTTAAGTTCGGAAAGGCGAAGTTGCGTTGCAGGGTTTGCGTCGCATCCTCGGTAAACTTCTGTGCTTCGTGTCCGAGGGTTACATCGAGACCGTGTGCATCATTCAGGTAAGCGGTATACTTCAGCATGTTCCGCACGATCCAGTTGTTGCGGATATCAAAATCACTCTCCCCGTATCCGTTCCGGGAAGCTCCCGTACCAAAGTCGGGGATAAAGAAGGTAGCATCCTGTCCCACAATGCGGTTGATACTTACGTAGGGAACGTAGGTCAGTCCATCCAGAGGTAACTTTACTTCGGCGTTGATCGACCCCAAAAGGTTGGTGATCTCCGAGCGGTCGGTATTTTCGTTGGCCTCACCAACGGGGTTGAAACCAGAGTTGATGGCGGTGTTGTAGCTGCCATCCGGATTATAAACCGGCTGCGTAGGTACAAAACGGAAAATTGAGCGAACGGGGTTCGCGAAAGCACCGGCGTCGGCAACGGTATTCTGGGTGGTGTGGGAAGCACTGACATTCAGACCAATATTGAGCCAGTCGTACATTTCGGTATTCAGGTTCAATCGCCCTGATAAACGTTCAAAATCGGTGGCAATGATGGTACCATCATTTTGCTGGTAACCACCGGAAGCAAAAAAGGTGGTGCGATCATTACCGCCACTGACCGATAGGTTGGTCTGGGTGAAATTCCCCTGACGGGAAATGGCATCAAACCAGTCCTCATCGATGGATGGATCGTTAATGTTATTGTTGATAATGGCATTGGCTTCCGCTTCGTTGGCGGCGTCACCTGAGTTGATCAAGCCCTCACGCATTAATTCCAGATATTCCGCAGTATTCAACGGCCGTAGTTCATCGGCGAGTGATACATCGCTCACCCCGGTCTGCACGTTCAGGTTTACGCGGGGAGCACCGGCCTGGCCTTGCTTAGTAGTAATAATAATTACACCATTCGCCCCGCGTGATCCATAGATTGCTGTCGCTGAAGCATCTTTCAAAACCTGGATATCGGCAATATCCTGTGGGTTCAGACCTGCCAATGGGGTAGAGGTTGTAGACTCATTACCAATGTTCTCATTAATTACAGGAATACCATCGATTACGTACAGAGGGTTGGTACCCGCATTGATGGATCCCAAACCGCGAATTTGCACGTTTTGGAAAGCCCCCGGCTGGCCACTACCCTGGTTTACCTGTAGGCCGGCCACATTACCTTGCAGGCTTTCGACCAGCGTTGATCGGGGCGCCTGGGAAATCCGGTCGACCGGTGCTTTTACCGCTGCTCCGGTATAGGATGACCGTGATTGCTCCCCGTAGCCGGTGATGACAACCTCATCGAGGATCAGGTTGTCGGGAGCGAGAGCTACCTCCAGGTTGGTATCGGTCGACAGGGTGTATTCCTGCGTTGCGAAACCAGTGTAGGTAAACACCAGGGTCTGGCCAACATTGGCCTCAATGCTGAACGTACCATCGATATCGGTCGCCACACCGGTATTGGTTCCCTTGATCAGTACCGTAGCACCGATTAAAGGTTGGTTGTCCTCAGTGCTGACAACCGTTCCCGTATAGGTAAGCTGGGCGCTGGCCCGAAACCCGAATGCCGTGATCAGCATACACAACAGGAACATGAAACGTCTGCTTAGTCTCATAATTTAGTGGATTAGATGAAATAATTAGTATGGGCATAATTTGCCCGGTTCAAGTGAGTGCACTTAAATAATAGTATTTGCCAGTTATGGACATGGCTAGCCCAGGCCAGATTGGTGCAGTTGACCAATCAGCAAATAATAAATAAGGGTCAGCATACCGGGTCCGGGCAGACGGTGGTGTATACCACGTAACTGCTACCGGGCGGTACGGCCCTAGCTAGCTGGGTGCCACGAATGGCTTGATGATGTTTAAGTGGACTGAAACCTCGGGTGGGAAACAGTCGGGTGATTACTGGGGATAACTAATTGTTCGAAATATCAGGGCACTTCCAGTAAATAAAAAGTATTTATGCTCTTTTTCGACTAATTGGTTGTGCGGCTGACATAAACTACCGAAATATGGGGTTCAGATGTAATTTTACTATTTATACAGAGGCAAGGTAGGTATCTAAACCTTCAAATAATTATTTACTCGATAAACCCCTAAAAAAAATACGCTGAACGATGCATGTAGATCGTTCAGCGCATTTACCGATACAAATCGGGATTTGGTCGATTTACCGAAGAGTCAACTTAGTGGTTACCGTTTCGCCACCTTTGGTACATTCGATAGTGTAGGTTCCTGCCTGCAGGTACATTTTTCCATTATCACCGGCTTCCAGCTCAATGGGGTCGCTACCGCGTCGACGGTTCTCATTGAGGGCCGCTTCGTACTCATCCGCTGCCGATTCGGAAATGGTGAGATCGTAGGGCATGTATTGCAAGCCCGCTATAGCCTCGTAGGTCATACTGTTCAACTCCAGATCGTCGTGGAGGATGCGTACGGTGACGTCACCGCCTGATTTAGTGAACATGGGAACCTCGATCTCCGGTGCGAATGGATCGGACCAGGTCGACCACTGAGCTCCCCAGCGCGGGTTAGCCCGCATCTCATCCACCGAAAACAAATGAATAGCTGAAGATAGGATCTGCTCGTTTAATTGCTGCATCTCCGCTGCACTGGCCTTGTACATGGAACGGCCGTGCGTTCCGACAATAATGTCTTTTTCCCGCGGGTGAACCACAACGTCGTGCACAGCAACGGCCGGCAGGCCATTATCCATCAGCATGAAGTTCTCACCCCGGTCCAGGCTTACGTACAATCCGTGGTCGCTACCAACGTAAAGTATGTTTTCATTGTCGGGGTCTTCCTTGATGACGTTGAGTGGCTCCAGAGGGAGGTCTTCACCGATGGCCCGCCAGGTCTGTCCGTAGTTTTCGGAAACGTAAGCGTAAGCAGTGAAATCATCCCAGCGGTATCCGTTCAGTACCACGTATACCCGGCCTTCCTTAAAGGCGGAGGCTTGAATACGGGCAACCCACATGTCTTCCGGAAGACCATCATTGATCTTCGTCCAACTGGCGCCCCCGTCTTTACTAACGTGTACTAATCCATCATCGGAACCGGTGTAAAGCAGGCCAAAGCGCAGAGGAGATTCGTGGATCGTTGCCAGGGTTCCAAAGGGTACATCCCCCTTGATACCGCCTTTGGTCAGGTCACCGGAGATATCTACGAAATTGTCACCCTGGTCCATCGAACGGTGCAGTTTATTGGAACCCATATAGAGGATATCCTGATTGTGTTGGGACAGGTGAATTGGTGTCTGCCAATTCCAGCGCAAGGGGCGGTCACCCAGCTCGTGGCGGGGTGTAATGGAGGTGCGGTCTCCGGTGCGGGTATTCAGGCGGGAATAATTACCGAATTGCAATCCGGTATACACCGTTTCGTTATCGCGGGTATCAATGGCCACCTGCATACCGTCACCGCCGTAGATAGAGCGGTAGGGATATTGACCGGAACTATGCCAACGGGTGTTGGCCTGGTAGGTGTTCGGGCCCATCCACACGCCATTATCCTGTAAGCCACCATATACATTGTATGGCTGAGCCATGTCAACGGCTACGTAATAGAATTGGCCAAGAGCCGGTGAATTACACTTGATGTACCGTTCACCGTCATCGTAGGAGATATTGATACCTCCGTCATTACCCAGGATAAGGTGTCCATCGCGATTGGGGTTGAGCCATAACGCATGGTGGTCGGAGTGGACATTATCGCCGTTGATGGGCTCCCAGCTGGCACCGCCATCCATGGATTTTATTACGGGGACCCCCAGCACGTATAACCGATCGGAATCGTGGGGCGAGACGCGGATCTGACCGAAATAATAGCCATAGGAGCTATATACACCGTCGATATAGTCTTCGTGGGTACGCTCCCAGGATTTCCCTTCGTCGTCGGACCGATAGATCTCAAGGCCGATTACCGGCGTATCAAATAGAAGAGAGTTGGCATCTTCGATGTATTCCACGAGAGCTACGGGTTTGATCTCGTCCTTCTTCACCATATTAATAACTGCCTGGGTGTTATACTGGCGGGGGAAGCGATTATTGCGCAGGTAGGTGCTAATGGTTTCTTCCTCCAGCTCCAGGAATTCATCCCGGGTCATGTCGCGCAGGTCATCTTTGGTGAGTTCGTCGCTATCGTCTTCAGCATCCGCAGGACGGCGATTGTAATTATCAATACTTGCGTACAGGATGGATTCTCCATTCTCCTTTGCGAGAGCTAATCCGATACGGCCGGCGCCGGAATCAGCGGGGAAAACACCGCCTTTGGGTGTCATGAGATCCCAGGTGTCGCCACCGTCGGTACTTTTGTAAATGCCACTACCTTCGCCGGATTCGACAAAGTTCCAGGCGCGACGGGTACGCTCCCAGGTCGCGCAATACAAAACGTCGGGATCGTCGGGGTCGATGACCAGGTCGACGGCACCTGCGTTATCATTAACAAAGAGCGTCTTTTCCCACGATTTTCCTCCGTCGGTAGTTTTGTATAAGCCGCGTTCGGGGTTGCCGGAATAGAGGTGACCCAGGGCAGCTACCCAAACCGTATTGGGATCATCGGGGTGAATGATGATACGACTGATGTGATGGGTTTCACCAAGTCCGATGTGCTCCCAGGTCTTTCCGTCATCGGTGCTTTTATACATGCCAACGCCGGAATACGAGGAGCGGCTGGAGTTGTTTTCGCCGGTACCGGCATAGATAACATGCTCGTCCCAGTCGACCGCAATATCACCCAGCGTCATCACCATTTCATCATCGAATAAAGGATCAAAGCTGATGCCGTTATTGGTGGTCTTCCACAGGCCACCGGAGGCATAGGCCACGTAAAAGTGGCTAGGATCTTGTTCATAGACATCTACATCGACCACCCGGCCCGAAAAAACGGTGGGTCCGATATTCTGAAAAGAAACGCCCTTTACGAGGGATTTTTCGGCCAGCATTCGGTGTTGTTCGTAGCTTTCGATACGGTCTTCAGCCGAAGTAGCGGGTGGTTGTGGTGTGCTTTGAGCAAAGATAGTCTGAGCCAGGAGCATACAGCTCAGCAACAGAATTTGTCGCATAGTTTTTTATTTAATCGATCAGCAAACAATAGGGGAGGATTCGAAATGCTACCTTCCCCCGGCGACTAAAGATAGCAAAAATGCAGGCCGGAAAAAGAAAAGCCAGGTACGCAACGTACCTGGCTTTTCACGAATGACCAGAGAGGATTGATCAGGCCTTGGAAAGATCATCCCGGTCGGCAGGGAGGGTTTTAAAGTGGTCTCCACCTTCAATATCGATGTCTAATTCGCGTAAATCCTTGAATCGCAACGCTCCTTCCAGGCTAACCATAGTAAAGGAATCAGCTCCGTTGACCAGTAGTAAGACGTCGGTTATCCGGTCGCCGTCCTCGCGGATCAGCAATTGCACCAGTTCTCCGCCATCACGGGCGTTAAAGAGGTCCTCAAAGCGTTGGTTCCGCAGCTGACGAACGAGGCTGTTGTACTCACTTTTACTTACCAGGTTGCCCTGTTCCATGGTCATTACCCGCAGGCGACTGATATGGCGGGCAAATGGTTTGACTTCATCGTCCTCGTCGGCAAATTTTGCCGCTAGTTTCAACACCCATCCGCCAAGCTGGATGTTCTCCACATTTTCCATGTGTTTATACTTATTGTAAAACTTGCGGATTACGGGATCCTGGGCGGATGCTTGTGTAAGAAATACCAGACACAGGCAGGTGATACATATTCGGGTGATCATAGGTAGTTCGATTTAGGTTTTAAAAGTGGGTTGAAAAGGTGTTATCAATGCTCAAATTCGTCGGCAAGACGCGATATCTTATCCAGATCCAGGTTGCCTATGAAACTCATCAGCACGAATTCATCGCCGCCTCCAAGTACCAGCAATTCACGGATCTTGCCGTCGTTTTCCCGGACGAGCAGGTCGAAGTTGTCGCCGTCCCTGCTGCGAACGGTCATTAGCATTTCGTACAATTTGGTGTCGATCTTTCGTTTGGCCTCGTTGTAGAGGGCATCGGCTCCTTCCTCCGCAGTCAGGATCCGCAGTCCCTGCATATCCGCCGCAATTTCCATCAGTGCTTCGGCTTCTTCATCGGCATCCATGTTGAGGGTTTCCTTATCGAGTTTTCCCAGCATTTGGAACAGCTTACCGCTGATGTAGACGACCGTAAACCGGTCGTCGTCGACATACTGCTTGAAGTAGGTGTCGATGGCATTAATGTTATCCTGGGCATCCTGAGCCTGTAAGGGCATTTGTATGGCAAAGACCAGTAGCATTAGGATACCGAGTGGTCGTAGTCGCATGATTTCGTTCGTTTGGTGATCAATAGAATTATTTATCGTGAAGTTGGGAATAGACTATTTTGTAAAGTGAAGACAATTAATGCCCAACCTCACGGTAGATGGTAGTAGGTAAAAAGTATAGGGTTTTAATCTAGTCTTAATACTTTATAC
>CAYFGK010000161.1:0-12394 GCA_964342305.1 uncultured Saprospiraceae bacterium
TTCTCAGTGCGCTACAGGTAGTTTATTTCCGCTTTCAAAAATGCCTTTTTCACGCGGTGAGCGCAGCCCGTACGGGCGGAGGTTCGCAGAGATTCACTACGCTCTATGCACTAGGCCCAACGCAATTAAGAGCAGATACACAGTAGTCAGGAATAAACAAGTAGCCCGGCTCAAGCGAATCCCTGAAGTCCCTGTAGTCTCTTCTTTCCCTTCCAGTCTCTGCCCTCCAAAGAACCATGGAGTTACACAGAGTAAGCCGAGTAATTTCCGACCTCCGATTTACTTCTTAGGCGGTCTTGAGGGGCGTACTTCCACCTTACTGGGCAATGTCCTTGGATTCATCTGCAGCAGGTCGATGACCAGCTCACCGATGTCTTCGGGCTGGATCTTCCAGGCGTCGGCATCGTTGGGAATGTGTCCGTTGAAGTAGGTGGCTACGGATCCCGGCATGATGGTACTCACATTTATACCCTGGTGACGGAGGTCGAGCATAACGGCCTGGGTAAACCCTACCAAACCAAATTTGGAAGCGTTATAAGCTGCACCCTGGGCAAAGAAATTTGTCCCCGCCAGGCTGGCGATTGTGATCAGGTACCCCTGGGAATTGGAAAGTGCCGGTACGGAGGCTTTTGTGGTATTGAATACGCCGGTCAGGTTGATATCGATCACATCCTGCCAGTCTTTAGGATCCATCTCCTGAATAGGTGCGAAGTGCCCCACGCCGGCATTGGCGATTACCACGTCGAGTTGCCCCCAGGCATCCAACACCTTTTGCACACTGGCTTCCTGCGCTTTCAGGTCGCGCACATCACATTCGATACCGATGGCGTGTTGACTGTTGATCTTGTTGAGTTGGTTCGCCGCTTCGTCGGCCGCTTTTTGGGAACGGCTGGTGACGGCTACTTTCATCCCATTCTGCACCATAGCTTCGGCGATTCCGAGCCCGATGCCTTTGCTTCCGCCAGTGATGAGGGCGGTCCGTTGGTTGAGTTGTTTTGCTTCCATACTCGCCTAACGTCTATAGGATAAGTAGGGTTCAATCCGAATTTTAATGATTGATTAGCAGGTATGTTTCGTGGAGCCTGAACCAAATACCCATTACCTGCTACCCACTACCTTTTCCCGTGATAATCAGCCATTTCGATCGCGCTCTTCAGCATCCCTACCATTCCGATACCGAGTACAATGGCTCCAAAGGATACTTCTTTGATGGCACTATCGGAGCTGGAGAAATACGCAAATACACCAAAGGAAAGTATGATTAGTATACTGATCGACAACATGATCAGGAAGCGCCGCGATTTTTTAGGGTCTTCCCATACTTTTCTGGAAAACTCATTTTGCGTTTTGGTCGTATCCTGCAGGGTGGAAAAACTAATGCCCAGCCCCATGAAAATGAAGGTTTTATTGATCCCCTGTAGTACTTTACCAAAGTCATCAAAAGCAGAATCAATCCCACCCAGATAAGGCTGGATGACAAAATACAGGGCCACCAACATGAGTGGGTACTGGAGGTAGCTGATGGTGTGGAAGAATTTTTTTGGGTTCATGGCTAAATGATGAATGCTAAAGGTGGAATGATGGTTGTTTCCCGACAGGCTTCAGCTGCCCTATCGGCATCGGTCTTAAAGTAGCATTATTCAAAGAATTTCCAATCGCGAATCGTAACCATACTTTCCTGCGATCGGACTCCGGTGCGTTCATCTGCAATATTTATTCTCACACCTAATCCTCAAATCATACCTATTGTACCTAGTCCCCAATTTATTGGTAGGCGGCAAATTTCCCATATGTTTCCGGCGGCAAAACTACGGTGTGGAACCCATTGGTGATGTGTGCCGCTTTCCCCCGGAAACGTTCGCTGAGCCCCTTAAAGTACTGGGCATCCGACATGCTGGGGGCCATGGTGCCGAGGTAGCCGTCTTCGGCTGGTTCGTAGTGGTTGTGGAGGTGAATGGTAAGTTCCCATCCCTGTTGGAGATCCTGCTCAACCGCCGCCACTACGGGCTTGGGTTTGGGTGGCCAGGGAGCGTCACTGGCGGCGTAGTACACGCGCACCCGATCCAGTGAATCATTGGTTAAGATAAACCCATGGAATTCCGTCGGATGACTGAATAGCGGATACCGGTCCAGTTGGTAATTCAGAATTTGAGCCTCCAGATAATTGATCGGACGCACCTCGCCAACTTCTTTATAGTGGATGATGTCATAGTTGTACCGGTCCCCATCACCCTGTTTGGCCGCCAGCAGCGAATCGGGATTGACACCTCCGGGGATCAGGACCGTATCGCTGGCCGGGTGTTGGATAGACTGCGCCTCCAGATAGCCGGTAAAAGCTTCGCCCAAATCGGCCTGTACCGAATCCCGATAGGCTTGCAGGGCATCAATCTGCCCCAGATCGTCCGTTTGCCACAGGTAATCGCCGTTGGGAATTTCCCAGTACTGGAACCATTCGGTGCCGTTGCGTTCCAGGATGATGGGGGTGAGGTCGGTCAATGGGGGATGTTCTTCTTGCATAGCGCAACCGGCTAACAAAAGGAAAAAGAGGAAAAGGAGTGATTTCATATTACGGAATGTTGAATGCTCAATGCTCAATGATGAATGCTCAATGATGAATGATGAATGCTCCCCGCTTTCGCCCGTACGGGCTTCGGCGGGCATGAATGCTCAATGCTTTCAGCGCCAAAATGGGCATTAGTTGGTACGTTTGATGAAGGGTGTTACAAAATGCACAAAAACGAGCATTTTAATTCATCATTCATCATTTAGCATTGATCCTTCCATGAAGGAGCATTGAGCTTTCCAGGGGAACGAGGGTTTTCCATAAAATTGGTATTTTCCCAAAAACACACCACATAAACTATGACACAACGCCTTTCCCTCCTTATCCTGGCCGGCCTGATGGTCTTGTCCCTGCCGGCTCAGGAAATTGATATGTCCCTCTTCAAAGATATGACACCCCGCAACATCGGACCGGCGGGTATGTCGGGCCGGGTGACCAGCATCGCGGTGGTCGAACGCGATATGGACAAGATCTACATCGGTACCGCCGCGGGTGGTGTCTGGATGAGCGATAATGCCGGCCATACCTGGACACCTATCTTCGACGATGCCATGGCTGCCAGCATTGGCGATATCGCCATTTATCAGCGCAATCCTAATATTCTGTACGTAGGAACTGGGGAAGGCAATCCCCGGAATAGCCAGAATTCCGGTCGCGGCATGTTCAAATCGATCGACGGCGGTAAGACCTGGATGCACCTCGGACTGGAGGATACCCGGCAGATACACCGGGTGATCGTGCATCCCGATAACCCCGACCACGTGGTGATCGGGGTCAGTGGCGCCACCTGGGGCGACAGTGAAGAACGCGGCGTCTATCGTACCACCGATGGCGGTAAGACCTGGACCAAAACACTCTACATCGACGAGCGCACGGGGATCGCTGACCTGCGGGCTGATCCGAACAACCCCAATAAACTGGTGGCTGCCATGTACGATCACCGCCGCTACCCCTGGTTTTACGAATCGGGAGGGCCGGGTTCGGGGATCTACCTGAGCCACGACGGTGGCGCCACCTGGACCAAAACTACCAAGGGTTTGCCGGATGGTGACCTGGGCCGTATCGGCCTGGCCTTTACCACTAATGTCTCGGACCTCATCTACGCCTACGTGGAAAGCAAAAGCAACGCCATCTATGCTTCCACCGATGGAGGCTATACCTGGGAGCGCCGCTCCCGCCCGGGCGACGGTGGCATTGGCGGACGCCCCTTCTACTACGCCGATATATATGTCGATCCCAGTAACGAAAATCGCATTTACAGTATCGCCTCCGAGGTAACGGTCTCCGAAGATGGTGGCCGCAATTGGTCGGGCTTCGCGCCGGGCAATAAGATCCATACCGATCACCACGCCTACTGGATCAACCCTAAGGATTCCGAGCACATCATGGTGGGCCACGATGGCGGCCTCAATATTACCCACGACCGCGGCAAGAACTGGTGGTTTGCCGATAACCTGCCACTGGGTCAGTTTTACCACATGCGTGTCGATATGGATGTGCCCTACAATGTGTACGGTGGTCTGCAGGACAATGGTTCCTGGATCGGCCCCAGCGTGGCCCGCTTTGCGGGCGGCATCCGCAACCTGTACTGGCAACGGGTCAGTGTGGGCGATGGCTTTGACGTAGTTCCCGACCCCCAGAATATGGACTACGGCTACAGCATGGGTCAGGCGGGAAGCCTGTATCGCTACCACCGGCCCAGCGGACAACTCAACCTGATCAAACCAACCCACCCCGACGGGGAGTACCTGCGCTTCAACTGGAATGCCGGTATCGCCATTGACCCCTTCGATGAACAAACTATTTACTACGGATCCCAATACGTACACGCAACATCGGATTTTGGCGGAAGCTGGGATATCATCTCCCCAGACCTCACTACCAATGATCCCGACAAGCAGGAATTTCTGGAATCAGGCGGACTGACCTACGACGTGACGGGTGCCGAAAACCATACGACCATTATTGCTATCGCACCTTCTGCTATAGAGCAGGATGTGATTTGGGTGGGTACCGACGATGGAAACGTACAACTCACCCGCGACCGGGGCGAATCCTGGACCAACCTGATCGATAACATTAAGGGCGTACCGGCCAACACCTGGGTGACCCATATTTCCCCCTCCCTGCATCGCGACGGCGAGGCCTTTGTGGTGTTCGATGATCATCGTCGTAATAATTGGGAGCCCTACGTATACCGTACCCGCGACTACGGGCGTAACTGGGAACGCATCGTGGGCCCGGGTGATGTCGATGGCTATACCTGGACCTTTGCACAGAGCCCCACTGCCGAAGACCTCTATTTCGTTGGAGCTGAATTCGGCCTCTACGTGAGCTTTGATGCCGGCCAGACCTGGAACAAATGGACGGAAGGCTACCCCGAAGCTACGCCAACCTCTGACCTTACGGTCCACCCCCGCGAGCACGACCTGGTGATCGCCACCTTCGGCCGTTCTTTTTGGATCCTGGACGATATTCGTCCGCTGGAGGAGATGGCCGAGATGGGCACCGATGACCTTTTGGCGAAAGCCATGCACGTATTCCCGGTGGGCGATGCCTACATGTGGAATATGGGCGAAAGTATCGGTTACCGGGCCGGTAAGATCGGCGATGCCCTGTACAATGGGGAGAACCGCGAGTACGGTGCCCTGATCAATGTATACCTGGGTGAAAATACCCGGAAGCCGGAAGGTCGGGCCGCTCTTGACGATCAGGTGCTGATCGAGATCCTAAATGAGCAGGGCGAGGTGGTACGCCATCTGTACCAGACGCCCGCTCCGGGCCTGCATCGCATTGCCTGGGACCTGGAACGCGATGGCGTGCGTAGTCCTCAGCAGCGCAGGCCTTCAACTGAGCGTCCTCCCCGCGGAGGCTCCCCGGTACTGCCGGGTACCTATACGGCACGGGTGAGCTACCAGGGTCAGACCATGGAGCATTCTTTTGCGGTGATCGCCGATCCCTACATGCCTTTTGATATGGCTTCCGCCAAAAAAACAGATCAATTGATCGCGGAAATGAATGATGTAACCACCCGCGCTACCGCCGTGATGGACGCCGTGCGGGAGCACCAAGACGTGCTGGGAATTCTCAAAAAGCAGGTCGATGCCGATAAGCACCAGGAAATCCACCAGCAGGTCAAAAAAATATCCGGGGAGTTGACCGACCTGCAGCAATTCATCCTCGGTGAAAGCAAGCAAGGCATTTACCGGGATCCGACCACGGTGACGGCCAAACTGGGACAGGCAGCCTATCAGCTCCGCTCGCCGCAAATTGATTCCGGTGCGAACAAGGCCATGCTGGTGAAGCAGGCCCGCGACGCAGTGAGCGAGGCAGAAACCAGGCTTAATGCTATTGAAACGGGCTCCTGGCAGGCACTGAAAGAGCAAATTGATAAGGCTGGTTTAAGTCTGTTGTAAATCATACGGGGCAAGGACCAAGGACCAAGGACCAAGGACCTTAACCTTAACCTCAACCTATTCCTCAACCTCAACCTAATGCTTGTGAGAACGGATTGCCAATACTTCACATGAATGAAATCGTAGCCTAATGGATGTCACCGCCCCAACCCCGGCAGTACGTATTTTTCCGGTTTTGCTGGTCAATTTCATCGGCATGCTGGGCTACAGTATTATCATGCCTTTGCTGGTGTTTTTGGTGCGGGACTTTGGCGGGAATGCCTTTGTCTACGGTATCCTGGGATCGACTTATCCGGCCTTTCAATTGATCGGGGCGCCCATTCTGGGCCGATGGTCCGATCAGATCGGTCGCCGACGGGTGCTGCTCGTCAGTCAGATCGGGACGTTCCTGGCGTGGATCCTGTTCATTGTAGCCATTACTAGCCCAACCATCACTTTTTTTGAACTGGGGGCCGGTGACCAGGCTTTCCTGATGACTTTACCTTTACTTCTGCTCTTCCTGGCCCGTGCGCTCGATGGCCTGACGGGGGGCAACGTATCGGTGGCTAACGCCTACCTCTCGGATATTTCCACCAAGGCCAACCGCAAAGCCAACTTCGGAAAGATGGCCAGCAGCACCAGTCTGGGGTTTATCCTCGGGCCGGCTATCGCTTCCTTATTGTCGGGTACGGAATCAGGCGTGTTGTTACCGGTGATGGCGGCGGCCCTGATCTCCCTGACGGCCATTGCCGTGATCTATCGGCTCCTGCCCGAATCTAAGTCAGACGTAGTAGCCAATAATTTGCCCGACATGCGCTTGCGGAAGCTGTTCTCGGTAGAGATCAAGGAGTGCTACGAAAAGGAATCGTGTCCGGATCTGAGCTTTCGGGGTATCGTACGTTTGCCGCACGTGAGTCTGCTGTACGTGGTATACTTCATGACCTTTCTGGGGTTTAGCTTTTTTTACGCAGGTTTCCCACTGTACGCTTCGGGCATCCTGAACTGGACGCCCGGCCAGTTGGGTACCTTCTTTACGGTCAGTAGCTTGGTCATGGTGGTTTTTCAGGGTCCGGTGCTAACCTACCTGAGCAATCGGGTATCGGATTCTTTTTTGGTGTCGGTGGGCAGCGTCCTGATTAGTGCCAATTTTTTTCTGATCACGCTGGGAACCGATTTCTGGATTTTCACAGCGGTGGTCCTTATGGCTATGGGCAATGGTCTGATGTGGCCATCCTTCCTGTCGATCCTCAGCAATAGCGGCACACCGGGTATTCAGGGCACCATTCAGGGGTACGCAAATAGCGTGGGTTCTTCGGCCAGTATTTTGGGGCTGATCTTCGGTGGCATCCTGATGGGCCGGTTCGGTCCGACCGTATTTGTGATCTCGGGCTTTTTGTTCATCCTACTGTTTGGCCTGTCTTTCCTGCTGGGTAAGGCAGAACGGGAGATGAACGATACACGGCCCAAGGCAGACGGATAACGGTCCACGGCCTACGGTCCACGGCTTAAGATGGACGGCTCACGGTGTCTACGATTTATTACTGTACCGAATTTGCTCCAGAAAGCAGACAAGTTTTTGGTCCTTCCATTTGCCACATCCCAACTGAAAAAACAACTCAGCCGTCAGCCGTCAGCCGTCAGCCGTCAGCCGTCAGCCTGATACCACGCCACTCCCGCCGTATCCACGAAAGCGACCACGCCATCCTCCGCTCGGTAGAAAAAGGTGGGGGCTATGCCCTGGCAATCGGTGGGTTCGAACACATTGTCGAACTGTCGGGAGCCGACCGTGACCGAATTACGCAATCTGATATCTTCAATGCGGGTTCGTTGATTACGGACAACGACGTTTCCAAACTCGTTGACCATCCTCCGCGCGACGCAACTATTGATCTCTACGGTATCGGATTGCGGTGAAAGTACCTGCATCGAAAGCAGGAAAATCTCGTAAGGCGGGGCCCCGGCAAAACCCTCATAGGTCTGCATGCCGGGTAAAAGATAGTGGATAAAATGATTGCCGAAGAGGAGGATGCTATCCTCCGACTCGTACCAGAATGACCGGGTATTCGACAAGCGAGTTACATCGCCCCCGGCAAAACACAGGAGGCCGTCCCAGGCCAGGGAGCTAAAATTTTCGTTGTAATAACGTTGCCTGAATACCTTCACCTCACCCGAATCATTCTCAAACCGCAGGGCCGTATCGGCCGGTTCGTACGACACCCAATCGGCCGTATTAGTGGCTAGTAAAACCGTATCAATGGAGCAGGGGTGCTCCGGAGCCACATCCGCCATCTGGGGATCATCGGAGCAGGAGGTAAATCCCATAGCGCTGATAATCAGAAAAAGGTAAAGCGTTCTCATGGGGAATAGGTTTTTACTTGTATAGACCTGGCTTTCGCCAAAAAGGTTCGTCTAAGACGGTTTACGGCTCACGGCTCACGGTTTACGGATGTTTTCAAATCAGACTTGTGTCTCCAGTTCTCAGTTGGCAATGCTGAATGCTGAATGCTCAATGCTCAATGCTCAATGTGGATTTGTTTTTTGGCTTTCGCCAAAAGGAGGGTAGTTTCCAGTCGGCAGTGTCCGGTCTTTAATCTTTTTTCTTAAAGTCTAAACCTGCTTTTTTCACGCGGTGAGCCGCAAAGTTTCTCGGTGTTATGCTCGATGCTCGACGCTCCACGTCCGACGCTTCACGCTCCACGCCCGACGCTTCACGCTCCACGCCCGACGCGGGGAAGAGCAAGGACGCAGTCATCAAGCACAACGAGATAATCCAGTACGTGCGAGTCGCTGTAGTTCCCTTCGCTCACTCCAGTCTCCAGTCTTCAGTCTCCAGTCTTCAGTTCTCAGTCTTCAGTCTCCAGTTCTCAGTTCTCAGTTCTCAGTCTCCAGTCTCCAGTTCTCAGTCTTCAGTCTTCACCGCACTGCCAACTGCGCACTGCCAACTGCGCACTGCCAACTGCCAACTGCACACTGCCAACTGCACACTGCCAACTGCACACTGCCAACTGCACACTGCCAACTGCGCACTGCCAACTGCCAACTGCCAACTGCCAACTGCGCACTGCCAACTGCGCACTGCCAACTGCGCACTGCCAACTGCATATTCCTACTACTTAATACCCAATACCCATTACCATTTCCCCCCGATTTCGTATATTTTCCGACTGCACAAACACCCGACGGACGGGGCTGTTTTTGCCGAAAGGCATAAAAAACTATTAAAGACAAAAACAACGAACAGATGCACATAACCAAGAAACACTTTTGGATGAGCTCTTTATTCCTGTTGCTGGGCGTAGCTACGGCCTGGGCACAGGTAGATGCTGATCTGCTGGAAGAGATCTCGTACCGGAACATCGGCCCCGAACGGGGTGGTCGTGCTACCACGGTGGCCGGAGTAATTCAACAGCCGGGGACTTTCTACATGGGGGCAACCGGCGGCGGCGTATGGAAGACAACAGACTACGGAAACAACTGGTCCAATATTTCCGATGGTTACTTTGCCACACCCTCGATCGGAGCGATCCGGGTGGCAGCGTACGATCCCAATGTCGTGTACGTAGGCACCGGATCGGACGGCATGCGCTCCAATGTGATCACCGGGAAAGGGGTATATAAATCGACGGATGCCGGTAAGACCTGGGAGCACGTCGGCCTGGAGAATACAGGACAAATCGGTGCCGTTGAGATCGATCCCTATAACCCGGACATTGCCTACGTGGCAGCCATCGGTAATGCCTTCGCCCCCAACGAGGAGCGCGGTATCTATAAAACGATGGACGGCGGTAAGAACTGGGAAAAAGTACTCTATATCGCCGATACGGTAGGCTTTTCGGATCTGGAGATGCACCCCAACAATTCCGACGTACTCTACGCCGGATCCTGGCGGGGCGAGCGCAAACCCTGGACCATCATTTCCGGTGCCGAGGTAGGTGGTGTATACCGCTCCGTGGATGGCGGCCAGACCTGGAAGCGCATGACCAACGGATTACCCGCCGGGGTAGTCGGTAAGATCGATTTTGCCGTTTCCAGTGATCGTCCCGACCGGGTGTATGCCCTAATCGAGGCACTGGAAGGTGAGGGAGGCCTCTACGTTTCAAACGACTCTGGCGAAAACTGGGAGCTGGTGAGCACCTTCGAACCGCTGCTCGACCGTCCTTTTTATTACTGTAATGTGGATGCGGATCCACAAAATGCCGATAAGGTTTTGGTGAGTTCTACTCAGTTCTGGGTTTCCAAAAACGGCGGTAAGAACTGGAACCGCATGCGCACCCCGCACGGCGATAACCACGAAGTGTGGGTCCATCCCAACGATTCCCTGCTCTGGGTACAGTGTAACGATGGCGGTGCCAATGTAACGCGCGACGGTGGGCGCAACTGGTCGACCCAGTTGAATCAATCCACTGCCGAGCTATACCAGGTGGAAATTGACGATGCCTATCCGTACCGACTCTATGCGGGGCAACAGGATAACTGGACCACCATCTCCGTCCCCTCCCTGCCACCGAGCTATTCGCCCGCCGAACGGGGTGGTATCCTGATGGAAGCCACGGGCGGTTGCGAAACGGGGCCGGCCGTGCCCAAGCCCGGCAATCCGAATATTGTTTATTCTAATTGTAAAGGACGTTTTGGTGTGTACGATCGCCGTACCGGTCAGGAACGCCAGTACTACGTAGGTGCCCAGTATATGTACGGGCATAATCCCGCCGAACTGGAATACCGCTTCCAGCGGGTTTCACCGATCCACGTATCGCCCCACGATCCCGATGTGGTGTACCACTGCAGCCAGTACGTACACAAAACCACGGATGACGGCAAGACCTGGGAGACTATCTCGCCCGACCTGACCGCCTTTGAGGCGGATAAGCAGGTCATCTCCGGTGCGCCTATCACCCGGGATATTACGGGCGAAGAGTTTTACAGTACTATCTACGCCATTCAGGAATCAAAAATTGCCGAAGGCATGATCTGGGTGGGTGCCAACGACGGTCCCGTACACGTGACCCGCAATGGTGGCGAAAGCTGGACCAACGTCACTCCCGCTGACCTGCCTCCGGGCGGACGGGTGGACTGCGTGGAACCTTCCGTGCACGACGAAAGCAAAGCTTACGTAGCGGTACTCCGCTATCAGTTGGGCGACTTCAAACCATACATCTACCGCACCAATGACTACGGTAAGTCCTGGACCCTGCTGACCAATGGGACTAATGGTATTCCCGCCGACTACCCGACCCGGGTGGTGCGCGAAGATCCCGATGTACCCGGATTACTCTACGCCGGCACGGAGTTCGGCATGTTTATTTCCTTCGATGATGGTAAAAACTGGCAGGCGTTTAATCAGAATCTGCCGGTCACGCCGATTACCGATATCAAAGTGCACCAGCAGGACCTGGTGCTCTCCACTATGGGGCGGGGTTTCTGGATTATCGATGATATTACACCGCTTCACCAGCTGGAGGACCTGGCCGCTACCCCGAAATTGTTACCCATTCGCGATGCCTACCGTACGGGCTACCGCGGCGGGAATAGTGTGCCCCAGTACCCGGAATCACCAGTTGCCATCAATTACTATCTGCCGGAAGATACCGAAGCCGATATTTCACTGGAGATCATCAATGACGAAGGAATGGTGGTGCGCTCCTATTCCACTAAAAAAGTGAACGAGGTAATGAAGGCCGTTAACGAACGCGATATGGCTACCGGATTTATTCCGCAGGGATACAGCGATGCCTTAAAACAATCGGCTGGCCTGCACCGCTTCCACTGGGATATGCGTCATACCGGAACCTGGGACGATAATCCACGCCGCTCGGGCTGGGGTGGTCCTATGGCGGCACCGGGCACCTACACGGTACGCATGAAAGTGGGTGATCAGGAAATGACCCAATCCTTCATGTTGAATCCCGATCCCCGGCTGGAAGACGTTGGCGTAACCAAGAGCGACCTGGAGGCTCAGGAGGACCTGGCTCTCAAAGTCCGTGACCTGTACAGCAAGGCGAAGCAATTGTCTTTCGCGGTCAATCAGTCCATGAAGAAGGCCAAGGAAGCCGGGGCTGAGGCGGAGCAAATGGACGCACTCAAAGAGATGCACATGGCACTGGAAACGCAGGACGGTCGCTACATGAAACCCATGCTGGTTTCCCAGATCGGCTACCTCAACAGTGCCATCAACGGGGCGGATCAACACCCCGGTAACGAGACCCAAAAACGCTACGAAACCCTGAAGCAAGAGTACAAATCACTCGTAGACCGCTGGGGTAAAATGGCGGAGGGCGATACCAGGTACCTGAAGATTGACTGATAAGGATATCGCAGGAAGCAAAGAGGGTGCCCGCGTTCGATGGTTGGACGTGGGCACTCTCTTATAATTTTTAATGATTAATCAGGACTGTACGAAACTTCATATTTTAAAACCCATCCCCCCGGCCCCCTTCCC
>CAYFGK010000162.1:0-12347 GCA_964342305.1 uncultured Saprospiraceae bacterium
CTAACTTCTGACTTCTTCAGCTTTTCCTCCAAAAACGCCTCACAGCGTTCCTGGTAGGCTTTCATAAGACGCTTGGTCACCGGCCCCGGGCGGCCGTTACCAACAACCATGCGATTGATGCCCACCACCGGCATTACTTTCTTTGTAGAGCCGGTTAAAAAAGCCTCTTTTATATTCGCTAGTTCATCCAGTGGTACATCCCGTTCTTCGACCTTCATCTCCGTATTAGCAATATCAAGGATATGGTGGCGCGTGATGCCGTACAGCATACCTTCCGCAGGGGTAACCAAAACATCATCCTGCGTAACCATGAAAAAATTGGAGCGGGTAGATTCACTTATCTGAGCGCCATCATGATACAACAACTCCTTAGCTCCACTGGCCCTGAGCCTGGGAAGCATTTGAATCCCCATCAGGTAATTAATGGTCTTTACATCGGGTACCTCCCTCCGGTAGGGGTGGGTCAGTAGTTTCACACCTTCCCTATAGCACGAATCAGGGTGACCAGGCATGGGGTATTGCATGATCAGTAGGTTGGGGCGGGCAGGAGAATACCCATCCTCCGTATACCCTCCCGTAAGCACCAGTCGAATGCCTCCTCGCTTTTCGCCATTAGTGGCGATCAGGTCCAGGATTTGTCGGGTGAGTTCCTCCCGGGAGTACGGCATATCCAGATTCATACGATCAGCCGACCGGAAAAAACGATTGAGGTACTGATCAAAGAACAGGGGCCGGAACTCCTCAAATAAAAAATAGTCGAATATTCCATAACCGCGCAGTATAGCCAGGTCACGCACTCCTAAAGTAGCCTGATCCGCCGGCACGACAGTTCCATTCACAACGTATTGCATATCCCGGTATTGACTTTGGTTGGGGAGCAAGGTACTAATTAGCTGAATATTCTACAGAAGTCATATCATTTTGGAAAACACCGGGCAATACCGGAAAAAGTCACCTTTTCATGGTGCGTTTTCGCATTTGCCTGACCAGTAGGGAGCCTTAGCTTTCTTTCCACTAATCAGAATGGACGTACTAACCGGATTTAACAAGGAATGCACTTTAAGATATCGTTGGTTTTGAATAAATTATTTGGACTTTCGTCAAAAAGACAAATCATTTCACACTCTTTTTGCCATAAGGCAAAACAAAAATAAAAATATCATCTTATGAGCAACACCACAAAAGATATTCGCAATGTCGTTTTACTGGGCCATTCCGGGGCTGGCAAAACGACATTCGCGGAATGTATGCTATTCGAAGCCGGCGAGATACATCGCCGTGGCCGCATCCAGGATGGCAATACCGTTAGTGACTTTACGGATATTGAACGCGAAAAACAGCATTCCCTCGTCAGCACCCTTATGCACGTGGAATGGAAGGATTCCAAGATCAATATTATCGACACTCCGGGACTCGATGACTTCTCCGGAGAGGTTGTTTCTTCCCTTAAAGTAGCGGCCACGGCAGTTATTTTCCTCAATGCTCAAAACGGTGTGGAAGTAGGTACCGAACTCATCTGGGAATACGTAGATGAATTCGAAGCTCCTGCCCTTTTCGTGATTAACCACCTCGATCACGATAAAGCAGATTTTGATCAGACTCTCGAACAGGCCCGCCAGCGATTCGGATCCAAAGTACTGCCCGTCCAATACCCCCTGGACCAGGGAGCGGGATTCCACTCCATCATTGATGCCCTGCGCATGGTGATGTACGTATTCAAGGATGAAGGCGGTAAGCCCGAAAAACAACCTATTCCCGAATCGGAAATGCAACGGGCCCAGGAAATGCACAATGCCCTGGTTGAAGCAGCCGCCGAAAATGACGAAAGCCTCATGGAGCGCTTCTTCGAGGAAGGAACGCTGAACGAGGAAGAATTAGCCGAAGGCCTGCGCCTGGCAATGGCTCAGCACCTTATTTTCCCCGTTTTCGCTGCCAGCGCCGAACGGAACATGGGTAGCGGGCGGATCATGGGTTTTATCAATGATATTGCCCCTTCACCCGCCGAACGCAAGCCCGTCCAGCTCGCCAACGGGGAAACACTTCCCTGCGCAGAGGAGGATGAGACCACCCTGTTCATTTTCAAAACGACCTCCGAACCACAAGTGGGGCTGGTAAACTATTTCAAAGTCTATAGTGGTGTGCTTCGCAAAGGCGATGAGTTGATCAATGCCGCTAACCAGACCAGTGAGCGTTTCTCTCAATTATACGTAACCAATGGCCACCAGCGTCTACCAGTTGACGAACTGCGGGCCGGGGATATTGGTGTAACCGTTAAACTCAAAAATTCACACACCAATAACACGCTCAACACCCGGGATACCGACCGGGAGGTTAAACCTATTTCCTTCCCGGAATCAAGGGTTCACGTAGCTGTGAAAAGTCATTCAGGACGCGATATGGAGAAATTAGTGAAGGCTCTCCACCAACTGGAAGAAGAAGATCCTACCCTCCACATCGAACAATCAGCCACCCTAAAACAAATTCTCTTGCACGGTCAGGGACAGCTCCACCTGGATACCATCTGCTACCGGGTACACGAAATGACCGGCATAGATCTGGAGTTTGAAGCACCGCGCATCCCGTACCGGGAAACCATCACCCAATCGGCTACCGAACGTTACCGCCACAAAAAACAATCGGGCGGTGCCGGTCAGTTTGCCGAGCTGGAGATGCGCATTGACCCCTGGGAAGAAGGGATGCCGGATCCGGAAGGCCTCAATGTACGCCAGAAAGAGGTGGAGCAACTGCCCTGGGGTGGTACCCTTGCTTTTTACTGGTGCATCGTGGGAGGATCCATTGATCAGAAGTATGCTAATGCTATAAAAAAAGGCATCATGCAACGCATGGAAGAAGGTCCCCTGACCGGTTCCAATTGCCAGAATATCCGCGTTTGTGTGTACGATGGTAAAATGCATACGGTCGATTCCAATGATATGGCCTTCATGATCGCTGCCTCGCATGCTTTCCAGGCTGCCTTCCAAGAAGCGAAGCCCCAGTTGATGGAACCGCTGTACGACCTGGATATTCTGTGTTCGGAAGAAGCTATGGGAGATATCATGAGTGACCTGCAATCGCGTCGTGCCATGATCATGGGCATGGATACCGACGGGCACTACCAGAAGATTCAGGCGCGAGTACCACTGGCCGAGCTATACCTCTACTCCAGTGATCTGCGATCCATTTCACAGGGACGAGCCAAATTCCACCGTGCATTTGCGGAATACGCTCCGGTGCAAGCCGACCTTCAGCAAAAACTGGTGCGCAACCACCGCGAAGCGGTGACCTCCTGATATACCGATAACGAAGTGGTTTGGTGTCCCAGCAAGAAGTACAGCGAAGCTAAACCACTTCGAGTCGAGAATATACTCACGTGAAAAAGTTGGGCAAAGCCCAAACCTTTTGGGAAGCAGTATAGATTAAAAAAAGCCCGATCCGTGCCGGCTGGGAGCCGACGGATCGGGCAAATGAAACATCATCACTCACTTGAAATTGGGTTAGACCACTTGGTTTTTTGAGGCGCACATCAGGCTCCTTCGGCACATTCTGCTTTAAGTGCGCGGATATCTTCGGGGCTGTCAGCCGTAGCCGTTGTGCCATCCTCGTATTCTACTTCAATCGGGAAAACGAGTTGGGGACGTTCTTCTGAATCAGGATTCTCTGATTTCCAGATGCGGAGTAATTCTTTCATCTCCTGGCGGTCAGCTGCCTCAACCGTGGTTCCATCGGGGAACGATAGGGATAGCGGGAATACCGGTTTAAAACAAAACATCGGACGGTTCCGGTGGCCGCGCGGACCGTGGTTACGCCAGTAATCACGACGACATTCAAGGCGCAGCTCTCTCAATTCTTCGCGACTTCCAACCGTCACTACTTCACCATCTTCGGTTAACAGATCAATGGGGAAGGCCAGCTCGGGGCGTGATCCGGCCTCGGGGTTAGCTTCTTTCCAGGCGTACAGTGTTTCGCGCAGGTCTTCGTAGGAATCCACGTCGGCAGTGGTACCGTCCGGGAAATTCAGGGTAATGGGAAACACCAGCTCGTAGCAGCCGAAGCGACCGCAGTTAGCATCACGCTGCATATCGTACATGGTCGAGTCCACGTAGTTGTCAATGTCTACCACCGAGGCAGTAAGGTCGGAATCCTTTTCACAGGAGCTAAAAAAAGCGATGGTCATCAGGGCCATCAGCAACAGGGAAGGAAATACGGAATTACGCATAGTTGATTACATTTAGGGTTATTGACTCATTTCACCCCGATAAGACCGGATCTGATAACTTGTACTCGACCGAAATTGTTAAAAAAGTCTTAAGAATTGTTCGCCACCAAAAGGCATCCCATTATACATGAATGATCAGCAACGTTGGCAACAGCTACAAGAAGGGGAGCAGGCTGCACTGGAGGCTATCTACCGCGACCACGTAGAACACCTATTGGAATACGGACGGCGGTTTGCTACCGATATCGCCCTGGTGGAGGATGCCATTCAGGACCTCTTCGTCTACATCTGGCAAAAGCGGGAAACGCTTTCCGCTCCTGATACCATCCGTCCCTATCTATTAGTTGCTCTGAGGCGCCGGATCATCCGGACTATCCAGACCACCCAAAAGCGCCGGGATGACCGACCTGTCGAAGTATTTTCCTTTACCGCCGAATGGACGGTAGATGAGCAGATCATTGCTCAGGAATTATCCGAAGAGCAGGCTCGCCAGTTAAAGCAAGCCTTCACGACCCTGACCGGTCGCCAGCGGGAAGCCCTCTTCCTGCGATATTACGAGGGGTTGAGCTACGAAGAGATCTCCGAAGTGATGGACGTGAAGTATCAATCGTTACGGAATTTAATTTCTACGGCACTCAAGCGCTTAAGGGAACATATGGTTCCCCTTTGGTTGGTCTTTTTTCTGTCTTTTATTGAGTACAACTGATCCATCGGGTCCTTATATACACAAAAGTCCATGCGCACGATTTCCAACATCTGGTTTTTACTGCTACCCTTGCTGCTGGGAAGTTGCCAAAAAGAAGACATCCCTGCTCCCGGGCAGGTAGACCTGGAACTAGCGTCTTACCTGGAAGATTTTATTCATGAGGGAGAAGCAAGAAGCTATCAACCCGTCGTGGACCCGCGAATATTGGACATTCGCTTCGATACCCTCTCTGGTCCGGTTACCGGACAATGCCTGACGTATTCCGACGGACGGCGGGAAGTGAAGGTCAGTGTCTCGTTTTGGAGCAACGCCTCGGCCTTTGAGCGGGAGTTCCTTTTATTTCACGAGCTGGGACATTGTCTCCTGGACCGCGAGCACCTGGATACACAACGTACGGACGGCACCTGCATCAGTATCATGCACAGCGGACAGGGCGGGTGCCGGAACACCTACGGAGCGGCTACCCGCATCCGGTACCTGGATGAACTATTCCAAGTTGATTAAAAACTGAGCGTATGCAACCAAAATTTATACACTATACTGCCGATGATTTTCTGGAAGATGATGAGTTTCTGAAGTGGCAACGTCAACCGGAACGAACCGAACTCGCCCAAGCCTGGAAGCAATGGCTCGAAGAACATCCAGAGAAGAAAGCCGAGGTAGCCGAAGCAAAGCAAAAGCTTGCCCGCTTAACGCCCCGGGAACTTACCGCCCATTCCGTCGACACGGATGCGCTTTGGGGTCGTATTTCTGAAGTGACCACTGCTGAATCGGTCCCCCACTCACCCGCCAGAGTCCGCAAACTTTGGCCGCGCCTGGCCGGTTTGGCCGCCAGTCTGGCTCTTTTAGCAGCGTTTTGGTTTTTATGGCCTGACTCGACGACCCTGGAAGTTGCACAAGGCGACACCCTCACCTATACCCTGCCCGACGATTCTCAGGTGTACCTGAACGCCGCCTCGGACCTGACCTTCAGGAAGGGTAAATGGGATCAGGAGCGCACGGTACATCTGCGTGGGGAAGCCTTTTTTCAGGTTACCAGTGGCAATTCCTTTTCGGTAGAAACAGTACGGGGTAGTGTTAGGGTATTGGGTACCAGCTTCAATGTTTTGCAGCGCGGAGCCCGCTTCGATGTCGAATGCCGTGAAGGGCGGGTCGAGGTTCGTGCACCTCAGTCGGAGCCGGTAATCCTTGCTGCCGGTGAGGCCGTTCGCTTAAGCGATGGCAGACTCGAGCAGTACAAGGTGTCTGATAGCAATGTTTTGCCGGGTTGGATAAACGGTGTTTTCCGGTTCGACGGCCAACCGATGAGCGAGGTCTTTGCCGAACTGGAACGTCAATTTGATGTCGACATACAATACTCCGACGAAATCAGCGCTATAAAATATACCGGCGGGTTTGAATCTACCGATTTGAATGATGCCCTGTACGACGTAACCTGGCCCATGGGCCTGAGTTATACCATCAGCGATGAAACCGTTGAGATCACACAAGATGAATAATACCCGGTTAATTCCAAGCCCTTCCCGGATACTCCGGAAACCCCATATAACGGCGATTCGTGTAAAGTACCGAACCGCTGCATTCATCCCTTTTTATACCCTCCTGCTTTGCCTGACTACCCACCTTATGCGTGCCCAATCTTCCTTCAATCTGCGGATAGAAGCCGGTGAAACCCTGGATCAGGTGCTGAAAGAATTGGGCCAGACTTACGATCTTACCTTTTCCTATCCCAGCCAATTGGGCCAGGCCACCATCGAGCGTTCTCTGAATCGGACCAATGCAGAATTAACCGTTCTGCTCGACGAATTACTGGCCAACCAGAATATCGCCTTCAAGCAAACGGGACCACGGACGATCTTGCTCCGTACCGAACGTCAACCGGAGGAGGAAGCAGCCATTTGGTACGGAACCGTCTACGATGCCTACCAACAGGAGCCGCTCGCAAATGCGATCGTCCAGCTTGCCGGTACCGACCAGGGTACTTATACGGACGAAGAAGGCGCTTTCTTTCTGGCCCTCGACCGGCCGGTCACCCGCAACGACACACTGGTTTTACGTTCCCTGGGCTATGCCGAACGGCGTATTCCGGGTGTGGCTTTCGCCAAAAATCAACGCATTGTCCTGAAACCAAGTCCGTTCGAACTGCGTGAGATCCTGGTGGTCGAACCACTGAACCGAATATCCGTAGGACGCGTCGATCGCTTCGGGCAGGATCTGACCTCGCGGCGCAACCTGGCCGGTGGAACCAGCCAACTAATTGGTCGCGACCTGTTCCGGCAACTGCAATTGCTGCCGGGTATTTTTTCAGCAAATGACCAAAGTGCCGCCCTCCGGATCCGGGGAAGTACGGACAGTGAAACCTACGTTTTGCTCGATGGTATTCCTTTGTACCATAGTGATCATTACTACGGCATTTTCTCGGGGATACAGACCGACTGGGTAGAGGATATTTCGGTATATCAGAACAACCTTCCCGTGGCATATGATGGCCGGACAGGGGGTATGGTCATTATGGAGGCACCTGATTTCATTGCTCAACCGGCTTTATCCATGGACATGAATACCCTGACCGGAGCCTTGCGGGCTGCCGTCCCAATTGGTGAGGGATGGCAGTTTCAGGTCGGCGGGCGCACTACCTGGCAATCCGTCACTGATGCCCCACTATTTAGCAAGCAGGCAACGGAGGCGGCCTTTACCGAGCTGATCGATGATGCCAATTCAAGGCGGGCCCTGTTGACTCTGCAACCCGATTTTCGCTTTTATGATCTGAACGGGCAAGTCAGCTATTTGACTGACCGCACATTGGTTAAAGCTTCGTATTACCGTAGTTTTGACCAGTTAGACAACAGCTATTCACTGGAATTTCGCACCCGGGAAAACCGTCTGCCAAGGATCAACCGCGAGGTCTTTTCACAGGATGACTCCTGGTACTCCGAGGGAGTCAGTTTGCAATGGGAGCAAGATATTCGCCCAAAATCCAGGCTTTTGGCGGAAGCCTATTACAGTTATTTTCAGGAAGAAGGATTGGTCAACACCACCTTTCAACAGAGACGATTAAGAGAAGAAGACCCGATTCGGGATCTCCGCTTCAATAATTGGCGCATCAATGAAATACAGGAAGTCGGTGGACGTATATGGTTGCAAACCGACACGAATTGGAAAGTGGGGGTATCCGGGACCCAGCCACAGAGCACCTACGTACTTGCCCAGGAATCTCTGGTGATTTTATTTGGTACTGACGAAGGAGCCGTCGGCGCTTTTTTTGCCGAAAGGCGCTGGGAAAATGACCGGGGTTTCCTGGAGATAGGAGGCCGCTTCTCGTACTATGACCTGGATAATAATTTTCGATTGGCACCCCGCATGCAGGGCCGGTATCAGCTATTTGACAACCTGCACCTCAAAACCGCGGTCGGCCGTCATTTTCAGTATTTGCGGGAACTCAATTACGAGAACCGGTTAGGTGAAAGTCGCCCCTTTTGGGTGGTCAGCGGAACGGATCTTTTCCCCGTTGGCGAATCCTGGAATGGGATGGTGGGCTTAGAGTATTCCGGTGCCCATTGGAACATTGATCTGGAAATATACCATAAAAAGCCCCTGGAAGTGGTGGAAGTTGCGGCGGTACGGCCCTCCTTCCGGGAGGAAGAAATCATACCCGGCATGGCTCCCGATTTTCGGATTTTCACCGGGAACGGTCGCATTTGGGGAGGAGATGTAATGCTTACCTATCGGCAAAAGAACTGGTCGTCCCAGCTCGCCTATACCCTGAGCAAAAACCAGCAACGCTTCCGGGAAATTGCCCGCAACCAATGGTTTGCAGCACCCGATGACCGTCGACATCAACTGAGTTGGACGAGCGATTACCAATGGAAGGCGTGGTCGATATCGGGTACCTACACCTATAGCTCCGGGCGTCCGTACACCAATTTGCCCGAACTGCGAAATGCCGAGGACCGCCGCTTATTATCACCCGATGAACGCCAGGCGAGACTCCCCGCTTATCACCGGCTCGACGCCGGTATTGAGTGGGCTTTCGAGACCAGAAAAGGACAGGGTGCACTGGGACTAAGTGTTTTTAACATCACTGACCGAGCCAATGTGGCTTATCGCCAATTCATTTTGTCGGTACCCGTACAACGTGAACAACAGACCCGCAACGAAATCCTGGGAGCCCAATCGGGATTACTTCCCCGGACCCTGAGTCTGAACGCCCGCTGGGCATGGTGAAAATCCGTGAGGTTGAGTCCGAGCTGCTTTACTTGTCAAAACCTCACGTTGTATTTGGCATAGGGTATTAGAACTATCTTAAATCTTTATACCCAGTACCTACTACTAGTTGGGCCTTGATTATCTTCCATTTATGAAATAGTCTGTGCCCAACCTCCCGAAAAAAAGGCCTTCCCACTTGCGCGGGAAGGCCGGTTATCATGAGTAATATTGCTATTCATTCAGTTGATTAGCTGCACTCGCTGTGGCCGCAGCTCTTACAGATGAGGCAACCCTCTTTGTAGATCAATCCGTCGGGGTCGCCACAGGAAGGACAGGTTTCCTTCACGGCTTTGGTTCCGTCGGGGATAAACTTCTTGAGGGCGCGCACCACACCGTTTCGCCAGGTATTGATGTACTCCTGCTCAACGTTCAGGCCATTGACCAAATCCACTACGTGGATGATCGGCATACCGTGACGGAGAACACCGGAGATCAGTTTGGCGTAGTTCCAGTATTCTTTATTGAAGGAGCGACTCAAGCCCTCGATGGTAACCCGATACCCCTCCCGATCAGTGTACTGGAAGTCATAGCGATTTTCTTCCCGATCTTCGTCGCGAGCCTTGATCACCCAGCCTTTCGACACATACGATGGCAAGCGGAAGGTATCGACCGCACGGCCGGTAAAGATCTCATAGGGACGCCCTTCGTACAATCCGATAACGGCAATCCAGTCTTCCTCGTTGTTGCGAAAGCGCACAATTTCCGCCTCCAGTTTATCGGGACGCTTGGGCGAGGTAGTCTCGCGGAAGGCAGTCGTTTCTTTCTCTTCTTTCTTTTTGTCATCGTTACTCACCAAAACTCCCGACCGGGAGCCGTCGCGGTAGATGGTACAGCCTTTACAGCCTTCTTCCCAGGCGGTCTGGTAGATCTTTTTGACCATATCTACCGAGGTTTCGGCCGGCACATTTACGGTCACACTGATGGAGTGGTCCACCCATTTCTGGATAGCGCCCTGCATCTTCACCTTCTGAACCCAGTCTACGTCGTTAGCAGTAGCTTTGTGGTAGGGCGATGACTCCAGCAGAGCTGCGAGTTGGTCATCTTCCAGCTTGCGTACCTTTTCCACATCGTGCCCGTTGGCCTCCAGCCAGTCGATAAATTTGTGGTGGAACACATTGTATTCTTCCCAGTGGTCGCCCACCTCATCGACAAAAGTAGCATTGGCTTCTTTATCATTTGGGTTCACCTTCCGGCGACGCTTATAGCTGATCAGGAAGGCGGGCTCGATACCGGAAGTGGTCTGAGTCATCAGGGAGGTCGTTCCCGTAGGCGCGATGGTCAGCAAAGCAATGTTACGACGGCCGTGCTTAGCCATGAGTTTGTAGAGTTCCGGTTCTGAATCCTTCAGGCGATTCACAAACGGATTGGCTTCCTCACGCTTGATGTCGAAAATGGGGAAAGGACCGCGATCCCGCGCCATTTCTACGGAGGAACGGTAGGCACTTAGTGCCAGATTTTTGTGTACTTCCACGGAGTGCTCGATAGCATCATCGCTGCCGTACTGCAGTCCGAGAGCAGCGAGCATGTCGCCTTCGGCAGTAATACCAACTCCGGTACGACGGCCATTTACACAGGCCTCGCGGATCTTCATCCACAGTTCGCTCTCCACCTTCTTGATGGTGCCTTTTTCGGGGTCGTGATCCACTTTGGCGATGATGCGATCGATCTTTTCAATTTCCAGGTCGATGATATCGTCCATGATACGCTGGGCGTACTGCACGTGTTTGCGGAATTTCTTGAAATTGAAGGAAGCCTTTTTGGTAAAGGGATGATCGACGTAGCTGAACAGGTTGATGGCCAGCAGTCGGCAGCTATCGTAGGGACACAATGGAATCTCACCGCATGGGTTGGTGGAAACAGTATTGTAGCCGAGGTCGGCATACGAATCGGGTACCGACTCGCGAATGACCGTATCCCAGAACAGTACGCCTGGTTCGGCTGATTTCCAGGCATTGTGAATGATCTTACCCCACAAGCGGGCAGCATCAACCTCTTTGGTTACTACCGGATCATCGCTGTGAATCGGGTACTGCTGGGTATATTTTTCACCACTCAGGGCGGCTTTCATAAACTCATCATCTATCTTGACCGACACATTAGCTCCGGTCACTTTTCCCTGCTCCAGCTTGGCGTCGATAAAGTCTTCGGCATCGGGATGTTTTACGGAAACGGTTAGCATGAGAGCTCCCCGGCGTCCATCCTGTGCGACTTCACGGGTAGAATTGGAATACCGTTCCATGAATGGTACAATTCCCGTCGAGGTCAGGGCGGAGTTCATTACCGGGCTTCCCTTCGGACGAATGTGCGACAGGTCGTGCCCTACACCACCCCGGCGTTTCATGAGCTGCACCTGCTCTTCGTCGGTGCGGATGATACCACCGTAGGAGTCAGCATCATTCCCGATCACAAAGCAGTTCGATAAGGAGGATATCTGGTAGTTATTGCCGATACCCGCCATGGGACTTCCCTGGGGTACGATATACTTAAAGGATTTCAGCAGCTTGTACACCTCATCCTCAGACATGGGATTTGGGTATTTCTGTTCGACACGCGCAATCTCAGCCGCGATACGGTGGTGCATATCGTCGGGCGTACGCTCGTAAATATTGCCAAACGAATCTTTCAGGGCGTATTTATTGACCCATACGTTGGCGGCCAGTTCGTCGCCATTAAAATACTTGGTTGCCGCCGCAAAGGCCTCTTCGAAGGAATAAGTCCGGGCGGGATTTGGGGCGTTTGATGATACGGTCAGTGGTGCATCCATAGCCGATGATGGTTTTTAATTTTGGGTTAACATGAGAGCAAGATCCATCAATAGTTTGGGAATTACAAACATAAATTTTACGTTATTAACACGTTTTCCACATAGTAAATTAAGTTACCAACAGGGTTTTCCACATAGCATACTTGCGGAGGTTTCCGAATTGTAATCCCAACGTTATCTGATGGATAATTATACCGCTTCCGAAAAGGTTTGGCAAAGCCCAAACCTGTTCACGCGAGTATATACTCGACTCGAAGTGGTTTGGTCTCCCAAACCACTTCGTTGTCGGTATAAGAGTGGACTAAAGTAGGCGAATTGCACCTGAAAACGGAAAGAAGTTTTCCACACGTGTGGAGATTACAGGTGTGAGGTGTGAGGTTTGGGGTTTGAGGTTT
>CAYFGK010000163.1:0-12190 GCA_964342305.1 uncultured Saprospiraceae bacterium
GGAAGGGGGCCGGGGGGATGGGTTTTAAAATATGAAGTTTCGTACAGTCCTGATGATGAATGCTCAATGCTCAATTTGAGAAGTCATAAATTAGAGGTTAGAAATCGGTAATAAGCCCGACCACTTTATACCGCTTCCGAAAAGGTTTAGGCTTCGCCCAATCTTTTCACGCGAGTATATACTCTACTCGAATTGGTTTGGTGTCCCAGCACGAAGTACTGCCGAGCAAAACCAATTCCTTGTCGGTATAGTGGTGGGAAATAGGCGGATAACACGGAAGTCTCCCTAGGGATAATTATCGACGGAGACGGATCGTCCGGAGCGAATTCGCTCCACGCCCGATGCCCTGCGCTCCACGCTCAAGAGGGCAAAACGAATATATCAAGCTTTAAAACCCGAAGGTCCAGCCAAACCAATCCCTAAAGGTCTCTACGTTCCCTTGAGTCCCTTGAGTCCCTTGAGTCCCTCCAGTCCCTACCGTCTCACTTACTTCCTTCGTACAACTCAAACTTCATGTACTTACACTCCAGGGCGCCATTGAAGACCGTCTTGCGTTCCGAGGCGCGCAGGCCCAGTGATTTTAGGGCGGGAATATTGGAGGAGACCACCCAGCCGGTCCAGCCGGGGAAAACCTGTTTGAATTGGTCGCCGATCATCTGGTAGAATTTCTCGATATCTTTTTCGGCCAGACGCTCGTCGTAGGGAGGGTTCATGACCAACAGGCCGGAATCGGCAGGTTTGTGCTTGTCTTTTAGCTTTTCAAACTTATGGCGCTGGAACTGGATCAGGGTTTCCACGCCGGCCTGCATGGCATTGCGTTGACTCATGCGCACGGCTTTAAAATCCTGGTCAAAGGCGAAGATGGGGTGGGCGGGCTCGCGCTCGTTGGCTTTGGCCTGGTCTTGTACATCCTGCCACAGTTGGGCATCGAAATCTTTCCAGCGGAGAAACCCGAAATCCTCCCGACGGCTACCGGCCGCTTTGTTGGCAGCGATCATGGCTGCTTCGATGGGTAGGGTGCCCGAGCCGCACATAGGATCAAGGAAGGGCTGACTGCCGTCGTACCCCGCTAAGAGCAAGAGGCCGGCGGCAAGCACCTCATTGAGTGGGGCCTCTACTGCCTCCTGACGGTAACCGCGATAGTGGAGAGAGTCTCCCGAAGCATCCAGTGAAATAGTACAATCCAGGTCGTTGATGTGGACATTGATCCGCAGAGTCGGGCGACGGGTATCTACGTTCGGACGGTCATCGGTAAGCCGGCGGAATTCATCGACGATGGCATCCTTGGTTTTGAGGGCGACGAATTTGGAGTGACCAAATTTGTCGGATTTGGTCACTGCATCAATAGCCAGCGTATCCGTGACATCCATGTAATCCGCCCAGGGTATCTTACGGCGCACGTGTTTGTAGAGGTGGTGCTCATCGTACGCCCGGAACTGAGCAATGGGGACCAACACCCGCAGGGCCGTGCGCAGCTCCAGGTTGGCCCGATACAACAGGCGCTGATCCCCTTCGCAATGGACGACCCGGCCACCGGGTTTGATGTTGGTGGCGCCCAGTTCTTCCAGTTCGCGGGCCAATACCTGCTCCAGGCCCGATAGTGTTTTAATGGTTAATTCCACTTGCTCCGGTTTAGGGCACAAACATAGGCCTTTTTAGCGGAAGCGAATAGTAAGCCCACGCTCGGGCGGGGTTTGGGGCCAGTCTGATTGCTCTTTCTTACGAAACCGAGTGATGCTCATAACAGTCAGATCAGGTATTGCTTGCAGCTGTTCTTTTACCCATTTTTTTATGTGCCGGTAGGTCTTATTATCTGGTGCCCGTATGGCCAGGTCAATGGTCTGAGGTTCATGCTGCAAGAGTATTTCCAGCATCACCCAAACCTTATTGCGGTAAACCGCCCGGGTGAAGGCCGGGTGACGAAATAGATCTGGTGGGGGCGATTGTCCTTCCGGACCAAAGGTGATTTGCTGAGTGAGTTTATGGATCAATTGTTGACGCTGGACTCGCCGGGGTGGAATAGCTAAGGATAAGCGCTCTATATCGGGCACATCATCAGCAGTGGAACAGGCACAGGGAATAATAGGACCAATGGCATCGACCAACACGTTACCGGCGGTGATGGAATCCACGCCATACCAGGCCGATATTTTTAGGATTTGCACTGGCTGGTCGGGTCGGAACACCAGGGTGTAGGGGTGCCACACCGGATGATCAACCGGGGGCGTAGCCCCCAACAGCTCCATGATTTCTCCCCGTTGGTCTACGCTGTGGACCACCAGCCGGGTGGGGTGATTGTAATTTTGGGGAGTCTCATAGCGCCTCGATAAGCTGTGATAGGCCGCCGAAGATGCCAGGTGTACACTAAAAGAGTAGCAGGTGTCAGGCGTTAAAGGCCGGGAAAGTTCTTGGGCCAGCGACTCCCAGGTCTCATTATCACGCGTGACCATCCCGAGGTAGGTCTCTCCGTGGTAGGGTTTCAGGTCGACCCCGAACCCCCATTCGGTGGAATGGACCGTCTGCTCCCCATCGTCCGACATGGTCACGTAGGCATAATTCCCGCGATAGGGCAACAGGTCGGGCGGTGTTTCCCCGGGAAATCCCTGGTAGATCCATTGGTCAGGTACGACAGCCAGATCGGCCTTACCTTCAAAGGAAGGGTTTTTAAGGTGAATAGTATCCTGGCTTTCGCCAAAAAAAGGAACGAAAAAAATAAGCCCCAGGGAAAGGAGAAAATTAGGAATTGATGGAAAGGTAAATTGTTCCATTGCGTACCAGGTTAGAGGTATGAGGTCTTGCCCCGTGAAACCTTGCGAAGCAAGAGCTAAAGCTGTTTCACAGGGCGTTGGGGTTTGAGGTGTTGGTTATAGGTTACCTCAAACCCCAAACCTCAGACCTCAGACCTGAAGTACGCCCGGATTGAATTTCTCCAGTTCCCCGTGATTAGCGGCCTCGATCCCCATACTGATCACTTCGCGAGTGTCGCGCGGGTCGATGATGGCATCTACCCACAGGCGGGCGGCGGCGTAGTAGGGAGTGGTCTGCTCGTTATAGCGGTCCTCGATCTTTTTCAGGATGGCGGCCTCGTCTTCGGGCGTAATGGTTTCTCCTTTAGCTTTGCGGGAGGCAACCTGGATCTGTAACAATACCTTGGCGGCCTGTGTTCCGCCCATTACCGCAATTTTAGCGGTGGGCCAAGCAACGATCAATCGGGGATCGTAGGCCTTGCCGCACATGGCGTAATTTCCGGCCCCGTAGGAATTACCAACTACGACACTGAACTTAGGCACCGTGGAATTTGAAACGGCATTCACCATTTTGGCACCGTCCTTAATGATGCCACCGTGCTCGGAGCGAGAACCGACCATGAAGCCCGTCACGTCGTGCAGGAAGACGAGCGGAATGCGCTTTTGATTGCAGTTCATGATAAAGCGGGCAGCTTTATCCGCCGAGTCGGAGTAGATAACCCCGCCAAACTGCATCTCGCCCTTGGCGTTTTTCACGACCTGCCGGTTATTAGCCACAATACCGACCGACCAACCGTCGATGCGGGCGTAGGCACAGGTGATGGTCTGGCCGTAGCCTTCTTTATACTCCGTAAACTCGGAGTTGTCCACCAGGTGGCGGATCAGCTCTTTGCTATCGTAGGGTTTGGTGCGCTCCTCGGGGATGAGGCTCAGCAGGTCTTTGGATGAATGGGCCGGAGCTGCGGGTTTAACGCGGTCAAAGCCAACCTTGGGGAAAGCGCCAAACTTATCGACCAACTCCCGGATGGTTTTCAGGCATGTCTGATCATCGGGCATCTTATAATCCGTCACGCCGGAAATTTCACTTTGGGTCGAGGCTCCGCCCAGGGTTTCCTTATCCACATCTTCTCCGATGGCCGCTTTCACCAGGTAGGGGCCGGCCAGGAAGATGGAGCCGGTACCGTCGACGATGAGTGCTTCGTCCGACATAATGGGCAGATAGGCACCCCCCGCCACGCAGCTTCCCATGATGGCAGCGATCTGGGGAATACCCATGGCCGACATACGGGCGTTATTGCGAAAAATGCGCCCAAAGTGTTCTTTATCGGGAAAGATCTCATCCTGCATGGGCAGGAATACGCCGGCGCTATCCACCAGGTAAATGATGGGTAAGCGATTTTCCATGGCTATTTCCTGTGCCCGCAGGTTCTTTTTTCCGGTAATGGGAAACCAGGCGCCAGCCTTTACGGTAGCGTCATTGGCGACGATAACGCACTGGCGTCCCGATACATAACCAATCTGTACCACTACTCCGCCGGCCGGGCAGCCGCCGTATTCTTCGTACATCCCGTCGCCGGCAAAGGCACCGACCTCAAACGTAGGTTTGCCATCGTCGAGCAGCGCATCAATGCGCTCCCGGGCGGTCATTTTACCTTTTTGGTGTTGTTTGGCTATTTTCTTTTCTCCGCCCCCCAGGTGGATGGCTTCCAGGCGATGATGCAGCTGTCCCAACAGCAACTTCATCGCATCTTCGTTCTTACTTTTGGCTAGGTCGATGTTCGTCATATATCTGGTTAGAGGTTAGAGATATCAGGTTTGAGGTGTGAGGTGTGAGGTTTGAGGTAAGGCTAGAGGTTGAGGAATAGAAATGAGGTGATCTAACCCCCGGACCTATGACCTAACCTATCACCCAAACCTCAAACCTCATACCTGTCATCATTGTTCTTCGAGCGAGAAAGTATAGAAATACTTTTCTTTTTCGTGGGAGTAGTATCCCTCCATGAGCACTTTGCCGTTGGCCGCCTTCAGGCTGGCAACCAATTGATCGACATTGGTGACGGGTTGTTCGTTGATTCCCGTAATGATAAAACCGGCATCCATATTGGTGCGCTCCACCGGAGTCTCCGGGAAGATCTGAATGACGCGGACACCCTCGTATTCGTACTGCTTGGTCTCGGCGTCGGTCAGGTCGCGCAACTCAAAGCCGATATCTTCCAGGTAATCGCGGTGTTCGGCACTAACTAAAGCTGTGGTATTGCTTTTATTGCGCAGAACGATGGAGGTTTTTTCGGTTTCTCCCCGGCGAATATACTCTACTACAATGGCATTTCCAGGCCGGTAGCGGCCTACCTGCTCCTGCATTTCCGGTAACGTCTTGGTATCCACACCATTGATGCTGACAATAACATCACCTTTTTTCAGACCGGCGTCATCGGCACCGCCACCCCTGGTAACGCGGGTGATGTAGATGCCGGCAACTTCCTCAAGGCCCAATTCCCGGGCCCGGCGGCTGTCGACTTCTTCGATGTACACGCCCATCAGGCCGCGTTGTACCATACCGTAGTCGCGCAGATCTTTGACCACCTTACTGGCCAGGTTAGCCGGTACGGCAAAAGAGTAGCCTTCGTAGCGTCCCGACCGGGTAATAATTGCAGTATTGATCCCGATCAGCTCTCCCCGTGCATTGACCAGTGCACCACCACTATTGCCGGGGTTTACGGCGGCATCCGTTTGAATGAAGGACTCGATGCGGTCCTGTCCTTCCAAGATATCAATGCTGCGTCCTTTGGCGCTAACAATACCGGCGGTAACCGTCGATGATAAGTTGAAGGGGTTCCCTACCGCCAGCACCCATTCACCGATCTGCAGGGAATCACTGTTGCCAAAGGTAAGGGCGGGTAATTCAGTACCTTCCACCTTCAGGAGAGCCAGGTCGGTACTGGGGTCGGTGCCGATCAGTTTGGCTTCGTATTCGCGCTTATCACTCAGGGTGACCCTGATCTCATCGCTATCCTTGATCACGTGATTGTTCGTGACAATAAATCCATCGGTCGACAGGATAACCCCCGATCCCGATGCCGTACCTACCGATCCACCCCGCAAGAAGTTGAAGCTGCCGGTACTTTGGACCGTCTTAATGTTCACAACGGCCGGCGTAACGAGACGAGCGGCATCGACAAAGCTGGTAGGCTCCTGCAGGGGCATAATGCGGGAGGGACTTACGTCAAAAACATCCGACTGGGATGATTGGTTAGTGGTAAAGCTGGTGGGCACAATATCACGCACCACAATTTTCTGGGGTTCTTCCAGAAACTGTTGATACAGGAGAATAGCCAGGAGGGCACTAACCAAAGAGGATATAAGGACAATCAGGTACTTCTTCATAATTGTAGCAAAATTCAACGTTCACAGGGTCGCCACCGGGGGCTTCAGACATCACTATATAAATATAATGAACGAATTCACCGTACAAAGTTGCATGTCAAACACCTTTTTCTGATGTTCAGTTTCGGCATTTACGGGTTTTACCTAATTCTTAACCCCGATATCAGGTTTGAGGTTTGAGGTCTGAGGTATGAGGTAACCTGGAACCTAGCCTAAAACCTCACACCTTAGACCTACATTCTAGCCTCACACCTCACACCTCACACCTCAGACCTATATTCTAGCCTAAAACCCCACACCTCAAACCTCAAACCTGTTAACTATCTTTGCGCAAAAGTCATTATGTCTGAATCTAATAATTCCGAAAATAAGCGTGACCCTTTCGATGGACCCTACGTCGGGAACATCTGGGGGAAGCGTATGACTCTCTACGGAGGGATTTTCATTCTGCTCATGCTGGCCATTGTGCTGTACCGGCACTGGGCGATGGATGTTCCGTTCGGTATGGATGAACAACAGCCCACCGTAGAGCAGCCCTATTATCAGCAAAAGGCAGCCGAAGAAAAAGCCGCCCGCGATTCAGCTAATCTGGAAGAATAGTACATACGCATGGAAATGCCTTTTTTTAAATACCAGGGAGCAGGCAATGATTTTGTCATCGTTGATCAGCGCAACCAACCCTGGATCGATCCCGACAACCAATCTCTGGTTGCCCGGTTATGTGATCGTCGTTTCGGGGTTGGCGGTGACGGGCTGATGCTGCTGGTAGATCATCCCGGGTACGATTTCGAGATGATCTACTTCAATGCCGATGGTCATCCGGGAAGTATGTGCGGCAATGGCGGCCGTTGTATAGTGGCTTTCGCCAAAAAAATGGGCCTCTTTTCGGAGGAGACGCATTTCCTGGCGGTCGATGGTCCCCACCGTGCCCGAATGCCCCGGCCGGAATGGGTCGAATTACACATGACGGATGTAACAGCCGTTGAAACAGCCCCCGATTTTTATTACCTGGATACGGGATCTCCGCACTACGTGGAATTCGTACCGGCGCTCGGCCAGGTGGATGTGGTGCCACGGGGGCGCGCCATTCGCTACAACGACCGCTTCCGGGAGGTGGGGACCAATGTAAACTTCGTGGAACGACGAGCCGATGGGCTGTACATAGCCACCTACGAGCGGGGTGTCGAAGACGAAACTCTGGCCTGCGGAACGGGCGTGACGGCAGCCGCCCTGGTATCCTCTCTGGAAAGTGCAGCCGATGAAACAGACCTGGAGATCCCGGTATTTGCCAGAGGCGGAGACCTTTCCGTCCGTTTTCGGAGGGAAGGGCAGCGATTTACCAACATCTGGCTCTGCGGACCGGCCACTTTTGTGTTCAGCGGACAGATAAATCTAAACGACATAAACACATGAGCAAGCAAACGATAAACCTCGTCAGCGACACCGTTACCAAGCCTACGCCGGGGATGTTAGAAGCCATGATGCAGGCCGAGGTCGGGGACGATGTTTTTGGCCAGGACCCCAGTGTAAACGCGCTGGAGGAAAAAGTAGCCACTATGTTTGGTCACGAGGCGGCCGTCTTTTGTCCCTCGGGTACCATGACCAATCAAATCGCTCTCAAGGTACACACCCAGCCGCTGGACGAGGTGATTTGTGATCACTACTCCCACATCTACCAGTACGAAAGCGCGGGCTATGCCTTCAATTCGGGTATTTCCGTTAATCTATTGCAGGGCTCCAACGGGAAGATCACAGCCGATCAGGTTGCCGGGGCCATCAAGCCGGTGCACGACTGGTTGCCGCGGACGCGACTGGTGGTGCTGGAAAATACCTGCAACAAAGGCGGTGGCAGTTACTACACTCTCGACGAGGTTAAGCCCATTCAGGACGTTTGTCAGCAAAACGACTTGCGGCTACACCTGGATGGTGCCCGCCTGTTCAATGCGCTGGTGGAAACTGAAGAGGATCCGGCAGCGGTCGGTGCTTTGTTCGATTCGGTATCTTTATGCCTATCTAAGGGCCTGGGGGCTCCGGTCGGTTCGGTACTGATCGGTAATGAAGCTTTTATTCGGGAGGCCAGGCGATTCCGTAAGGTGATGGGCGGCGGTATGCGTCAGGCAGGATATTTGGCCGCAGCGGCCATCTACGCATTAGACCATCAGGTCGAACGACTAAAGATCGACAACGAACGGGCCCGCCGCATGGGCGAATTGCTGGAAACCTTACCTTACGTGGATTCGGTTCGTCCGGTCCGCTCCAATATTCTGATCTTCGATGTGAAGCCGCCCTATACGGCTGCCAGTTACCTGGAAAAGCTGGCAAAACACGGGATTCAGGCCTCACCATTTGGTCCGCAGACCGTGCGCTTCGTGACGCATTTGGATGTGACGGAGGAGATGATCGATAAAGTCATGGAGGTTTTGCCGAGGGTTTAGGATTGCAAAACCTTTTCGGAAGCGGTATATAATACCAACATCCATCAATTAATAAAATGAATTCTACATGTATGGCATATAAGGTAGCGTTTCTCACTTTTTTTTCAATTATATTTAATTTAGTATTGTTAAAATCTCAACACACATCAATCTTTGATAAAGATTTACTTATTTCTAGTTTTGAAAAGATAGACTACTATTCGAAATTAAATCAAAAAGAAAGAGAATCTAATTTTTTATCTAATTCACATTTCCAAAGTATAGCTTCAAGGGCCTTTGTTCTTGAATTATATGAGGTTTTGAATAAAATCGAACTTCCAAATACAAAGCAATTTGGTATAATCAGTGTTGTGCTATTGTATGATTCAACTGAATCAGTCAAAACTTGGATGATTACACTTTTCGACCAAAAAGGATTTTCTTATTATTATCTTTACAATGATAACGCAGGGTTGGATAGGATAAAACATTTAGCTAGCCTATATACTGAACGTGATTTTTTAGGGACATTAGCTATTAATCTTACTAAGGTAAGCTCTGAAAAAAATGAGGATTACGTAGTGACCTCCAAAATACGAAATGGAAAATTTGTTTCATTTTTTGCAAGTCAGTTACTGACAATTAATGATGTTGTTTTTTTTACAAATATGTTGGACTTAATTAAGCTGAAAAACAAGTAATGGTCAGAAATTAATCAAAGAGTGTTTTAGCCCACTAATAGTTCGGATTGGATTACAGTTCAAAAACTGTGATTTTGATTATAGTAAGAAACCCAAAGTTTAGTCAACAGGTAAACATAAAGCGAAGTACGGTAAGGAGTTTAGTGAGTCATGCGTATTACTTCGGCAGGCATGAAGGTCAGAAGTATTTGGCCTGTCCTCTCTGGCTACATTTTTTTTAGCGAAAGCCACAACCCAAAGCCAGATCAGAACGATCAGATGGTATTTCAGACCTCTGATTTCAAAATTCTGACCTCCCATCATTCCTCAATCACCACAAAGGATCTAAAGTTATCCCGGGTGATTACCTCGCCGATTGCCTGGTATGTATCCATGAATGTCTTGGGCAGCTTTGGTTTCTTTTTAGGGTTCCATTTAAATTCGAAACCAAACAATTGTTGGCTTTTTTCCTCCACGTAATCCACTTCCTGTTTTTGGGTCGTACGCCAAAAGTATGGTTTGGCTAATGTGAATTTGTAGCTGTTTTGTTTCATGCGCTCCGCTACCAGGAAGTTTTCCCAAAGTGCACCTTTATCCGGCCTGGTATCCATGCTTTTGAATGTGATAAAAATGGATCGTAATCCCAAATTATTATGATAATTTGGGATTACGATCCATTTTTTGCCTATTTAGGCTAGAACCACCATATCCTTAAAGCTTCGAAACGACATTTTTTAGGGGCGTGTTTTGCCCCCCTAAAAGGCCGGATTGGATTACAATTCAAAAACTGAAATGTCAATATCTGGAAAGTAGCCTGCCTTCGGACTGCAAGGAGGACAGAATAGAAAAGGGACACCTAAGCAGGTCCCGAAGTAATCAACACTAACTCTTGATGCGAGGATCGTAATTACTACCCCTCCCGCTCCTTGCGCTTATTGATCTCGTCGCGAATTTCGGCCGCCCGCTCGTAGTTCTCCTCGGCGAGCACCTCGTCGAGCAGCTTCTTCAGGGAATCCATGGAGTACTCATCCAGAGACTCTTTTTTTACCGGTTCTTCGGTGGCGGATTCTCCGGGAGCCATTTCCTCGGCGGGGGAGTCGCCTTCTTCTTCGAGTACGACCCCGGCGGCGTCTAGAATGAATTCGTAGGAGTAAATCGGGCAGTCGAAGCGGACCGCCATAGCGAGGGCATCGGAAGTACGGGAATCGACCTCAATGAGTTCGCCGTCTTTGAGGCAGACGAGGCGGGCGTAGAAAATGCCGTCGAGCAGGTTATTAATGACGACTTCCTTGAGTTCGATGTTAAAGGTTTCCAGGGTGTTTTTGAACAGATCGTGGGTCAGTGGCCGGTTGGGGGTCATGCGTTCCATGGCCACGGCAATTGCTTGAGCTTCAAAACTCCCGATCACGATGGGCAGGCGTCGGGTTCCTTCCTTTTCACCCAGCACAACGGCGTAGTTGTGGGATTGGGTGACGCTATGCGAAAGCGCTACTATTTCCAGCTCAATTTTTTTCATATGATGCGTATGCTACAGTTCAAAGTAAAATGTGCGCCTGAGCTTATCAGGTTTTGCATTGCAGGTCAAGGGGTTCAATCAGGCTGCAAAAGTAGGCATTTTTTCGCGGGACATGGGGTTTGTGCCCTGCAAAATTCATTCAAATACCGTGTGGGCAAGCCTGCGTTCACTTGTCAGGCTTTTCTACGGAAACACCTGCGACAGTCGCTTGTTTAAAGTGCTTTCGCTGCGTTCCAGAGTTCATCCATTTCGTCCAGCGTCATTTCCTGTAAATCCTTCGGGGCGTTGGCTTCGATGTACTCAAAGCGCTTTTTGAATTTTTGATTGATCCGCTCCAAAGCGGTCTCGGGGTCAATGTTCTGAAAACGGGCGTAATTGATCAGGGAAAACAAAATATCCCCGAATTCCTCCTCCCGTTTTTCCTGGTTCTCGGTCTCCTGCAGCGTTTCGCGGAATTCCTGCATTTCTTCTTCTACCTTGTCCCAGACTTGCTCGGGCGTTTCCCATTCGAAGCCCACTTTGCTCGTTTTTTCCTGCATGCGGTAGGCCTTGACCATGGCGGGAAGACTACGTGGTACTCCGGCCAGCACCGATTTTTTTCCTTCCTGCAATTTTAACTGTTCCCAGTTCTTTTTCACCTCTTCCTCGTCCGCTACCTCCAGGTCACCGTAGATATGGGGATGCCGTTTAACCAATTTATCACAGACCGTCTCCAGGGCATCGGCAATATCAAAGGCTCCTTTTTCATCGGCAATTTTGGCGTAAAAGACCATGTGCAGCATGATGTCGCCAATTTCTTCTTTCACGCCTTCCAGATCCTGCTCCAGAATAGCGTCGGCCAGTTCATAAGTCTCCTCAATGGTAAGATTGCGCAGGCTTTCCAGTGTTTGTTTACGGTCCCAGGGGCATTGTTCCCGCAATTCGTCCATTATGGTGAGCAAACGCTTAAAAGCGTCGAGTTTGGCCTGTTCGTTGTCCATTCTTACCGGATTGTGTAGCTTTGTGTGTCTATTTCGATCAGAGAACTTTGCAGTCCCTGATTTTGTTGTAGGAGTAGCAATCAACGGGAGTTTTTCCCGCGATTCAATCACCATCGAAAGTACGTAATCACTATGGAATTCTTGTATATCCTTGGAATCATCTTTGTTGTCTTTGGCCTGTCCTTCGCCATGATCAATATCCGTCAGATATTCACAGGTAAAGAGTTCCGGGGCACGTGCGCAACCAATAACCCCATGCTAAAAAGCGAAATAGGCGAGTGCTCCGTTTGCGGTAAGAAGCCCGAAGAGGATTGTAAAATGCCCGAAGTAGACGGCAAACGCGCTGCCGGAGCCTGATATATCTTCAAATTCCAAAGAAAAAAGGCCTTGAGCGTACGCTCAAGGCCTTTTTTCTTTGTGCGCCAGGCATGGCGCACGTCTACTGGGTGCAAGTCCCAAGTCCGCCCGA
>CAYFGK010000164.1:0-12155 GCA_964342305.1 uncultured Saprospiraceae bacterium
TTCTTTAGTTTTTCAAGCCTATTTGGAAAATTGCTTTTAGTTTGGACTCACGATACGTTAAGCCTGTCTTATGCGCTTGATTTGGTGTTTTCTGGCTACTGTTTTGATACTGCTTCCGCAAAAAAGCGACGGGCAGGAGGATTTTCAGTGGCACATCCGGCCGGATTCCCTCCTTTCCCGGTCACTAAAGCGTACCAACCTGTCGGACACCAGTGAACTGCGAGCTTTCGTCGGCAATGTACTGCTTGAATGGCGGAATGAAGGGTACCTGGAAGCGGGGCTCGATCAGTTGAGCCGGGAAAAGGACCGATGGGTGGCTTACGTGCACCGGGGGCCGCAGTACATTTGGTCAGATATCCAGGTATCGGGTCCGGAGGATTATCCGCTGCCGTCGCGGATAATTCGGCGTCCGGTATCCTGGTCGCGACTACAGCGATGGCAAGATGGCATTATCCGGTCGCTGAATGATCGTGGATTTCCTTTTGCATCCAGCCACCTTGACCTTACTACTTCCGGTTCCGGAAACCTCAGTGCAACCGTAACCATTTCACCCGGAGCCTTCTACTTATTCGATACCCTGGTGGTCAGCGGCGAGGTCGATGTGCAAACAGCTTATCTGGAACAGCGTCTCCAGCTGCTGCCGGGAACACCCTTCGATCGTTCGCTGCTGGAGGACCTTCCGCGCCGTGTACGCGACTTGCCTTTTCTGGAGTTGCGCAGTGATCCTACTCTTCAGTTCATCGACGGGCGCACTATTGTAACGCTGCCCCTGGCTTCCAAAGCGGCCAGCCGCTTCGATTTTCTGATCGGGGTGTTACCGAACAGCCCCACGACTGACCGGCTGTTGATCACTGGTGACCTGGAAGCCGAATTTCGCAATGCCTTTGGTCGGGGCGAGCGAATCTACGCCTCCTACGAACGCCTGCGTCCCGAAACCCAGGAACTCAATCTGGCATTTTCCTATCCATATTTCCTGGGACTTCCCTTTGGTCTGGATACCTCTTTCGACCTGTATCGGCGGGACACTACATTCTTGAATGTCGAGGCGGATCTGGGGGTGCAATACGAGTTGGGAGATGTTTGGCGACTGACCGCATCCTATACCAGCCAGTCGTCTGATCTGCTTAGCGTGGATAGGGCAGCCATCGTGCGATCGGGGCAGCTACCCGATCAATTGGACGCCCGCCGGTCGGGCTTTGCCCTGGGGTTCGTATGGAATCAACTGAATGACCGCTTCAATCCCCGATCGGGCTGGAACCTGCAGGCGCGGTTCGCAGCGGGAATACGTCGGATCCGGACCAATAATGAGATCCTGGAATCACAGGCGGGCGACCTGTACGAATCGATCAACCGTCGTTCCGCCCAATACCAGGTAGATTTGAGGGTGGATCGTTTCTGGCCCTTTGGTAGTCGAAGTACCATCAAAACGGGGGTAAACCTGGGGTGGATGGAAAATGAAGAAGGCGTGCTGCGCAATGAACAATACCGATTGGGGGGCAACCGATTGCTGCGCGGGTTCGACGAAGAGTTTTTCTTTGCCACCAATTACGGCATTGCTACCCTGGAATACCGGCTGCTCCTCGACCAGAATGCCTATATCTACGTATTCGGTGATTACGGAAGACTCCGGGACACGAGGGCAACGCCCGGTCAAACCCTCGTATATCCCTTCGGGTTCGGAACCGGGCTTACCTTCGGTACCCAGGCAGGATTATTCTCCCTGAGTGTAGCTGTCGGAGGAACCGGTGAGCAGCCCGTTGATTTCGGAGCACCCAAGGTTCATTTCGGTTATCTGAGCTTGTTTTAGCGGGAGGTTGGGCACACCATTTCGTAAAGTAAAGATAGCCAGGACCCAACCTACCGGTACTGAGTAGAAGGTATCAGGTAAGGGGACTTTTCATGTTTTCTGCCTTCATATTTCTCAACCTCAACCTCAAAGCTTTTGGGCTACCGCCCATCCTGCCTACTGCTTGATCTGCAGCTTAAAATCGGCAGTTTGCGAACTGGCCGAATCGCCCAGGTTCATAAAGACTTTCACCAGGTAGTCGCCGGCGCTCGGTGCGGCAAAGGAAACCTGCTTGCCGGCCGTACTCAGGCGTTTCCCCTTTAGGTCAGTGACCATCAGCCGGGCCGCAGAGTTATCGGTAACCAGTTGGTAGTTCAGGCTCGTCCCCGATGGCAATTCGACAATGTATTGACGGGTCGAGCTGCCCTGAATAGAACCACTTACCTGGGCGGTTGTCCCCGGACTGTAGCTGATGCGTGGGTAGTTGGGCTTACTCGCTCCCTGGGTGGGCTGTTTTTTGTCGGTAGTCGATCCCTGTGAGCTATTTTTTTCCTCCGGTTGCGGGGCAGCCGTATTTCCTTGCAACTGTTGCAGGTGTTCTTCCACCATGCTATTATACGTATCGAAGTCGTAGCTTTCGGAAAAATCAACACCTCCCAGCTGAGTGGCATCCGTGGTGTTATTGGCCTGGCGTTCAAAGACAGCCATAGCATTGCCATTTTCATCAAAGTAAACCTTTGTTTCCCGTACACAGGGGTTCCCGCCTTCGCAGTCGTTCATAACGGCCACTGAGCGGAAAAAGCGCGGCTGTTCATCTTCGGAGAGGTAGATGTTGCGTTCCACTGAACCGTTGCCATCCTGGGAACGGAAGGAAACGCGGCGCAGAGAGTTTGCATCGGAGGCCAGAGTTGCCTGACCGGTCTCGTTACCGACCTGTACGGCTGACTTAGTGGTCATGCGCATATCGGCTGATGTTTGTAGCGATTGCACCAATTGGTCGATGGAGGCCATCGCCTGACTTTCGGGTGAATCAGTATTGGTTACCTGTTCGTCGGTCGTATCATCGCCGCCTTCTGTCTTTTGGGCATTCTGGCAGCTCATGCTCAGGCAAAAGAGGAGGGCGAGGAGGGTCAGGACACGTAAATTAGTCATGTTGTTTTCTTTGGTTTGTAATACGTATTGGGTGTTCCGGTTGTTGATTTTCTATGTTTGCCTTTCGGCAAAAAGATCCCAACGACCGGATCGCAGGTGGTAATCTAAGAGAATTACCGGGGAGAAGCAACGAAAAAGCCATCCTCTCGCACCGAGAGGATGGCCCGTTCAACCCTGTAAAGGTTGTACACAAGAATTCGCTATGGTCATTCCGCTTTTTGTATACGGTGCCACTCTTGTGGTACACCATCGTAATTTACGCGGATCATATAGAGTCCCTGGACTTGATTGCTCAGGTCCATTTCTCCGCGAACGGTTCCCGGCTGGAAGTCCTGGCTCTGCAGTACGGCTCCGGCCGGGCTGATCAGGTCTACCCGGATCTCTTTATTGTTCAGTGCCGGGTTGAATTCAATCTGTACGCGATCCATGGTCGGATTAGGGAAAGCACCCGTTCGGGCGGCACCTACTCCGTGACCGTAGACGCAATCTTCGGTTACCTCAAAGCGGGCTCCGTTAATATCCAGAATGGCGCAAATATCACCACCACCTTGCAGCAGCAGGCCATTCACGGTCAGTGCACTGGTCTTGCCAAATTCGATGATTCCCAGATCCAGTGTTCTCGGGTCGTAAATCAGGGTATGGATGCGATAGATACCAGGATCAGTCACGGTAAACTCACGGGCATTACCGGCATCGACAATGATCAGGTCATCACCTTTGGTCAGTACGTAAATGACGCGGTACAGACTACTTGGCAGGGTTGGGTACTCATCAAAATACGCACGGATCACGGCGCCGTCATTGGTGCAACGGATCGGGTAGGGATCGAGATCACCTTTGCTGCCTCCACAGCATTCTTCAATGACAAAGCGAGCACCCGCTACATCCAGTTCACCACAGGCTCCGCCACCACCTTGGGTGAGCAGTCCGAGTACGTCGACACCGGTCGTAGTGCCGAATTCGACAACACCCAGATCCAGCGTATTCGGATCGTAGATCAGCGTATGGATCGTATAAGTACCTTCTTCGTCTACCGTGAAGGTCGGATCGGCATTAACTGCTTCGATGACCAGGTCGTCACCTGAAGTCAGTACGTAGATCAATTCAAAGCCGGCGGGAACACGTGGTTCTGCGTCAACCATGGCTTCCAGCGTAGCTTCACCACTTTGGTCGAGGCAGGTCTCCATAGCTACCAGAGAACCAACGGCCACATCGTTACGCACCACAGTGATCGGATTCGACAGATCAAAGCAACCCATCAAATCTCCGGCATTGGCACCGACTTCGGCACCCATCAAACCGTCTTCAAAGCTCAGTCCCCAGATCAGGCAGGTCCCGGGGCCGGCACCATCCAGATCGAATGGAGGACTAGGAGGCAGAGCCAGGATGTTCAGATCTTCATCGGTGATTACCCAGGCGAAGTTGCTTCCCTGAGTATCGGTGATCGTCACATCAAAGGCATCGCTGGTGCCGTCACCAGCGCAGATGGTCGTATCAACGCCACCACTCACCAGTGCCAGCATTCCACCGTCAACATCGCAGGAGTCAACCATGCCACATTCCATGACATCAAAGGTCGCACCGGCCACATCGAGGCTGGCGCAGATATCGCCACCACCCTGGATCAAGAGTCCGTTTACATCGCCACCAGTGGTGACTCCGATTTCAACGGTACTGAGGTCAAGGGTTGCAGTATCATAAACCAGGGAGTGGATAGTGAACATGCCCGTAGTATCGACATCAAACTCGGGGCTGTCGTTTACGTTCATGATAACCAGATCTTCACCCATGGTCAACACGTAAGTTTGCAGATAACCATCGGGTATAACCGGTGCCATATCTATTTCGGCACTCAGCATAGCTGAAGTCGAATCGGTCACACAGTTATCATCATCCATGATCGGAGTAAGTGTTCCGGCCATAGCTTCACAACCGGTATCAGCGCATTCTTCGACCATAAAGGGTGCACCGGCCACATCGAGGCTGGCACAGATGTCGCCACCGCCCTGGATCAATAGGCCGTTTACATCGCCACCGGTCGTTACCCCAATCTCAACGGTACCCAGATCCAGTGTATTCGGATCGAATACTAGTGAATGAATCGTAAAGATTCCGGTAGTATCGACATCAAATTCAGGGGTTTCGCTAACGTCGAGGATTACCAGGTCCTCATCGGTGGTCAGCACAAATACCTGCTGATATCCACTGGGAATGACCGGTTCGGTATCAATCATGGCACTTAGGATGGCCGAAGTGGAGTCGGTAACGCAATTGTCATCGTCCATCACGGGCATCAATGTACCGGCCATGGCTTCACAGGCGCTGCAGGTGTCTACTTCAAATGAAGCACCGGTTACATCCAGATTAGCACATATCTCACCGCCACCTTGTTCGAGCAGTCCGACAACATCGCCACCAGTGGTAACTCCGAATTCAACAACCCCTAAGTCCAGGGTCGCAGGATCAAATACCAGAGAGTGAATAGTGAAAAGTCCGGTAGTGTCGACGGTGAACATTGGCGTTTCGCTCACGGCCTGAATGACCAGGCTATCGGTCGAGGTAAGTACGAACAATTGTTGATAACCTTCCGGAACTACTGGATCCGTATCGACATTGGCACTCAGCATGGCTGAGGTCGTATCGGTCAGGCAATTATCGCCGTCCATGACCGGGCTCAGGGTCGCTGCCATGGCTTCACATCCACAGTCTTCAACCATGAAGGAAGCACCCATTACGTCGAGGCTGGCGCAAATGTCACCACCGCCCTGTTGGAGCAGCGCCAAAACGTCGCCTCCGGTAGTCACACCGAACTCAACGATACCCAAATCCAGGGTGGCGGTATCGTACACCAGCGAGTGGATCGTATACATACCTTCTTCCATCACCATAAACTCGGGGGAGGTATTCACTCCCTCAATAACGAGGCTGTCAGTCGAGGTCAGTACAAAGATTTGCTGATATCCATCGGGAATAGCTGGCGCAATGTCCTGTGTGGCACTCAGGGTAGCAGTCGTATCGTCTGAACTCAGGCAGTTGTCATCGTCCATGACGGGGGCCAGGGTTCCGGCATCGGCAAAACAGGGTGCTTCAAAGTCGCCAAAGGTAAATTGGGCACCGGCCACATCGAGGCTTGCACAGATAGTACCACCACCCTGAATGAGGAGGGCGACCACATCGGCACCAGTCGTTGTGCCAATGTCGATCGTACTCAGATCGAGCGTCTCGGGGTCGTACACCAGCGTGTGAATGGTGTAGCGCCCTTCGGGCATCACTTCAAAATAGGGGAACTGACTAACGTCCTGGATGACGAGGCTATCCGTAGCGGTCAGCACGTAGATAATTTCGTACCCCATCGGCACGACCAGATCGGCAGGTTCACTTGCCTGAATTCCGGCTACGGTATCGGCTACATTCACTTGCAGTCCTGAAATAGTACCCGCATCGGCCAGACAGGTGTCGGGGTCTTGTGCACTCAGGCTGAATGCTCCGAAAATCATTAATAGGGAAAATACCCATTGCATTCGTTGGTTAAAACGAGTAAACGGTCTTTGCATGGTCTTTAGGATTGGTTATAAAATCATGATAAAACCTCAACGGACCAATACCAATACTGCTCACACAAATCTTGAAAGAATGCCGGAATGACAAAAAATATACATTTTTAACATTCATAACCGTAAAATAACCTGATGTACTTGACCGGTATTTGCCAAATATTTACCTGTGTTGGCCTTGTTAGGTCCAATATTTTTCGGAGGTTAGGGGCGACGCAGGTAATCGATCAATGCATATAAGCGGGAGTTATATCTCCAGATACGAGAGTAGGGCACGGGAGTGGCTCCGAACTGCCGCCGTATCGCCCCCACTTTTTTCATCATACTACCTTCAAAGTCGAACGTAGGCAATCCGAGTACCTCCTTTCCGTAGCGGATGGCTTCCCAGATCATCAAAATGCCCGAACCACTGTCGCGGTATTCCGGGTCATCACCACTCAAATGGTAATACACCGATTGCCGGTCCCAGATCAGATAGGCGACAGAGTGTACATTCCCTTGCTCATCCCGGGCCAGATACATGTGACGTACCCCATTTTGCCGCAGGGCAGCATCATGACGCTGAAAATCAGTAAAAGAATAGGGTGGACGTATCCTCTGACGTTGAAAGCTAAGGCTGTTCATTCGGTAAAAAAAGGCAGGATCTTCAATCGCTTCGATCTCCAGCACCTTGGCCGCGTTTTTAATATTCCGTCGCATATTGCGGTTCAAGCCGCTGTGCAGATCGTCCAGCGGCAGGGTTAGGTCTAACTGGTAGGAGTAACGGGTTGTTTGGCGAAAGCCCTGCCAGTACAGGGGCAGCCAATTGTTGAATTGATAATGACAATCGGCCTTAATACCGTCTACCTTGGGCAACTGTCCGGCAAGTTCCTGTATCCATCGCAACTGCTGACGATGATCACCGGTTCCGGGCACGATCCAGGGGCCCATGAATTTGGTGAACAGTGGCATCGCCAGGTAGGAAAATCCAAAGCGTTTTTTTTGAAACCAGGGCCAAATCCCAACTACTTGTTCGCCATCTTTGACCATGGCGGCACCCCAGGTGCCTTCACCACAAACCGCATCGAGGTACCAGTCCTGATAAAATAACGGCAGATGTCCGGCGTGGTTAGAGCAAAAAGCGTGATATGTTTCGCGGTTGTCAGCGGCCATAGTCATCGTTTTCGGGCCAGCATTAACCCGTCCCGCAAAGGAAGGATAAGGTTATCAACCCGGTCGTCGGCCTGTACCATTGCATTGAAGGCATGTAAGGAGGAGGTATCTTCATCCTGTTCGGGGTCGAGGACCTTACCGCTCCAAAGCACGTTGTCGGCCAGGATGCACCCACCCGGTGCGACCCGATCGATGATCAGGTTGAAGTACGCTTCGTAATCCCGCTTGCCGGCATCAATGAATACCAGGTCAAACGGTTCGGGAAGTTCTGGAATAATGGTAAAAGCATCGCCCAGATGCAAGTGGATCTGATCCTTATAGCCACTTTCGTCCAGGTATTTGCTAATGAGGTAAGCTAATTCGGCATTCGCCTCAATGGTGTGCAGTTCACCTTCTTTCACGAGTCCTTCGGCCAGGCACAAGGTAGCGTAGCCGGTAAAAGTGCCGATTTCGAGGATCCGCCGGGGCCTGATCCAACTACTGAGCATGCGCAAAAACTGTCCCTGCAACTGGCCACTCATCATTTGGGGGGCCAGGGTCTTAAGGTGGGTTTCACGCTCCAGACGGTAGAGCAGCTCACCGGGGGGCGTACTCAATTCTTCGCAGTAGTCATTCAGGCGGGTAAACAGATCGTCGTGGCTGGTTCGATGCTCCATGGAGCAAATATAGAGAAATCAGAGATCAGAGATCAGAGATCAGAAGGCTACTGACCTCTGATCTCTGACTTCAATTCAGTTCATCGCGATCGTGGTCATTAAATGGAAGTTATCCTTAAAGATCTTGATGGAGATCGCCAGCAGGATGATGCCAAATACTTTGCGGAGTACATTCGATCCACTCTCACCCAGTTTACGGCCGATCCAGTCGCTACTGCGCAGCACGGCAAAAATGACCAGAATATTGAGGATGATTCCCAATGCAATATCAGGCTGAGCATATTTAGCCTTCAGGGTGATGATGGTCGTCATGGTACCCGCTCCGGCCAGCAAAGGGAAAGCAATGGGCACGATGGTGCCTTTCTTTTCCTCCAGGTGGTCGTCGCGAAACAGGGTAACCCCCAGGACCATCTCCAGCCCCAGCAGGAAAATGATAATGGACCCGGCTACGGCGAAGGATTCCACGTCGACCCCGAACAGCCCCAGCAAAGGTTTACCGATCAGCAGGAATAGGAGCATCAGGACCATCGCGATCAGCGAGGCTTTAGCGGATTCGATCTTTACGCCTTTTTTCTTCATGTCGATGATCACCGGCAATGAACCGATGATGTCGATCACGGAAAATAGTACGAGTGATACTGAAATGAGGTCTTTTACATTGATCATGGGCAATGTCGTTTTCGTTTGATTGTTTGGTTTAGAAAAAAAGTTCGGGATACCCTCAGACCCTGTTGGACCCGTGGATACCCCGTGACGTTTTCGACCGCTGCGCGCGGCCATTTCCCATAAAAGCGCGCAAATGTATGCGCTTTTTTGCAAAAGCAAAACCCTAGTACAAGACCAGATCTTCAAAAGTTTCCTACGGTAGCGAAAAAGGCAGGAATATTAAATAATTTAACGAGTGCTAAGATCACTACTACGACCAAAACCCGGTGAGCCCATACATTGGCCTGAGGGTAGCGCGAAGCGTAGTGAGCGGTAAGGTATCCGCCGGCCGTCTGCCCGACGGCCATTAGCAACCCGATCGGCCAGTCGATCAGCCCGCGATACTGAAAGATTGCCAGGGCGGCGATGGTGTAAATGGCCACTACGGCAATCTTCACCGCATTACTGTCGATGAGGCTATACCGGGCCCCCAGTACCATGGCGGCCAGAAAAAATACGCCCATCCCCATCTGAATAAAGCCCCCGTAAAACCCCAGCACCAGAAAGAGCGGTATACTGACCCACGGACTCAATGTTTTGGAGGCATCCGTCTCGCGCAACCAGCGTTTGGGTTTTATCAGGATTACCACGAACATGGCGACCAATAAAAACCGGAAAACGAACATAAACTGCTCACTACTCACGTACACGGCCACGATGATCCCGGCCAGGGCGCCAACGACCGTGGAGAGGATGATGGTGCCACTACGCCGTACGTGTAATTTCCCGTTGCGGTAAAAGGCATAGGCGCCAGCCACCGATTGGGTCCAGACGCCTACGCGGTTGGTACCATTGGCTACATTTCCGGGCAGTCCCAACAGTTCGGTAAGGATCGTCAGGGTAATGGCCGAACCATTGCCGGCCAATGTATTGATCGCGCCGGCAATGGCGCTGCCCGCGATGGCAATTGCGTAGTGGTACCACTCCATATCAGGTAATAGGTTTGAGGTTTGAGGTGAGGTTTGGGGTTTGAGGTGAGGTTTGAGGTTTCCCTCCTTCGCCCTTACGGGCTTCAGCGGGCAGGGTAGGTTTGAGGAGATTCAAGAGATTAGACAAGAGACAGAAGAAAAAGATATGTCTAGACTCTTTGAGTCTTCTGTCTGCTATCTTTTAGTCACGAATGGTTTGACACAACTCCACCAAAACCCCATTAGCACTTTTGGGATGCACGAAGCATACCAGCTTATTATCCGCGCCGCGTTTGGGTTGCTCGTTGAGCAGGCGGAATCCTTCTCCTTCGAGGCGCTTCATCTCGGCGTGAATATCCTCGACCTCAAAGGCGAGGTGGTGGATACCTTCGCCACGCTTTTCGATAAATTTGGAAATGGCACTGTCGGGATCGGTACCTTCCAGGAGTTCTACCTTTGATTCACCGATCTTAAAAAATGAGGTGTTTACGTGTTCGGAGGCTACTTCCTCAATTTTATAGTGGCTTTCGCCAAAAAGGCGCCGAAATAATTCGTTGCTACCATTAAGGTCTTTTACGGCGATGCCAATGTGCTCGAGTCGGATCATAGTTTTGGATTGATTGGTTGAAAAAGGGATTACGTCTCCGGAGTATTGGTTTCGGAAGACTTACTTCGTTCATCCATAATGTAAAGGTAGCGCAGGAATACTCCCCAGGCCATGATATAGCTCACCGTGAAGCCGGTACGCCCGTCCAGGAATCCGAGTTGCCAGACGAAGTGCTTGAAAAACCGAAACGCCGGTTTGATCCACAGGTGATAGAGCGTTACCCGGGGCGTGCGTGGTGCGTGATCTTTGGCCGACCATTTCCCGTAGCGCATCATCTTTTCGAGGAAATGGGTGCTGTCGCGGAAGGTGAAATGGAGCAGGTCGTGCTTCGTGGATCCTACGCGTAGTCCGTCCGTGAGGACCTCAGCGTGCACGTTTTTGTCTTCGTACCGGCACGACTTTCGGAAAAAACGGATGACCGAATCACCCCGCCAGCCGCTGTACCGCACCCGTTTGCCCAGGAAGTGGTTTTGCCGGCCAATCCAGAAGGCGTCGTAGGGAATAGATGGCTGCTGCAGGTACTGTTGTATTTCCTGCCGTAGTTTCGGAGTAACCCGTTCGTCGGCATCCACCAGCAGTACCCAATCGTGGGTAACCTGCGGTATGGCCCAGTTTTTCTGATCGGCGGAGTGTTTGTAGGGACGTTGTAGGATGAAGTCTGTGAATTCCCGGGCAATGGCCACGGTATCGTCCTCGCTGAAGGAATCCACCACCAGGATCTCATCGGCCCAACGCACACTTTCCAGAACTGCACGAATATTGTGTGCTTCGTTGTAGGTGGGAATGATAACACTAATGGGTTGCATGAACTACCAGATTCGTGAAGCCGCAAAATCCGTAAAAAGGTTGGCCTGGCCAAACGGCTTACTCAGAACTAATGTATGTGCCGGGTGTTTGGTAGCAAAAGAGAAGTTATGGCAGATATCTGGGATTTTTTCAAAGGACTCTTCACCAAGGCGGAAGAAAGTGCCCCCAACCAGCCCCTCGTCCACGAGGTGATCGCCCGTAGCGAGGAGGAAAAAGCCGACCTGGAGCAATGGAAAGAAACACTCGTCTGCCGCAGGTTAAAGGATTGGCTGAGCGACCAGTACGCCGTGTTCAAGGTAGCGCCCGATAGCATCGACGAGGCCCTCGACTTCCTGGACACTCCCTCTTCCAAGGGGTTCGTGATCCACTTTTATAAAACGCGCTACAGTGAGCGCGACGTCACTCATTTCCTCGATTACCTCAAGCACAAAGTACTCCCGCTGGAATACCGCACCCAGGTCTCCGATCGCCGCTCTTACCAAAAGAACGGAAAAGTAGAGACCGTAGAGCGCCACTACCTTAAACCACGCACCGGCGCTTACGATGCCGATAATCCCAAATTCCGCCAACGCTACGGAAACGTGATGATCGAACTCACTTTCCGCAACGATGCTCCCTACAACCTGAAATTCCGGGCGACCACCTACCGCGACCACCAATTCCACGAAGCAAAGGATTTCGGTGATTTAATGCAGGCCATTCTTTCTTAACAGGTTTGAGGTTTGAGGTTTGGGGTTTTAGGCTAGGTTAGAGGTTACCTCACACCTCATACCTTTTCGATTACCCATAAGTATAGCAAAATACTTGATATTGATCTAGAGTATGTAT
>CAYFGK010000165.1:0-12069 GCA_964342305.1 uncultured Saprospiraceae bacterium
GTTGAATGCTCAATGTTGAATGCTCAGTGCTCAATGCTCAATGTTGAATGCTCAATGCTTTTACTCATTTCTGACCTCACACCTCACACCTCACACCTCACACCTCAAACCTGTCTTTCATTTCCTGTTCCAATACACGCCCCAAAACAACAGCCCCAGCAATAAGTGGACTATTCCGACCCGTACGTCGGTGTTGGTAATAAATTGATTCAGGGCGATCGCCGTATGAAACAACGCAAACAGGAATAAACTGCCGATCATCAGCGACTGCCGGTGGGTGTGTCGCAACAAGACCAGCGAATAGATGCCCATAACTGCCGCGACCGTCCCGTACATCGACAACAGCATGCGAACGTCGGCACCTTCCCCTACATTCGTCAACCCGGGGATAAGCGGTACCAGCCCGGGAAGAAAAAGGAATACCAGGCCGGCTCCCAATTCGAGCAATCCGTTGATCAGTAATAAAATGCGCATATCATTGGGTTTTAAGGTGAGCACCGGAAATAAGGATTTGCCAGCGGTCGGGCAGACGCTTGGTGAGCGCATATACCCAGTCAAAGCCGCGCCCCGGAATGACCATGTCGCGGCGTCCCTGCAGGCTGCGGACGATGCATTTAGCCACTACCTGGGGCGTGGTGACCATCCAGCTTTTGAACAGATTACTCTTTTCCATGGCCGCTCCGGACTGGAAGCCGGTCGCCTTGACCGGTGTCGGGCAAACGGCGATCACCCGCACCCGGCTCTTGCGTTCCCGTAACTCCTGATTGATGGCCCGGCTGAATTGTAAAACGAATGATTTGGTAGCTCCGTAGGTGGCCAGCAGGGGGTTGGCCTGGAAAGCCGAAATAGACGACAAGTTAACGATCCGCCCGGCGTCCCGCTTCAGCATATCCGAAAGGAACAGACGGGTAAGCTTATAGAGTGTCCCAACGTGCAATTGGATCATTGCGGCCTCCCGCTCCATGTCCAGATCATCGATGAACCCCCAGGTCCCGAAGCCGGCATTATTGATCAGATAGTCGACCTGGTCCGAAACCGTACCGGCCCAGTCGTAGACTTTCTGAGCACTGTCGGCTGCCGACAGGTCAATGGCCAGAGTGTCTACGGTGATTCCCGGTATCTCCTGCTGCAATTGCTTTTTGGCGGAAGCCAGCTCTTCCTCCGGTAAGGCTACCAAAAGTAAATGGTGGCCTTGCTGTGCGAGCAGACGGGCCGTTTCCAGACCAATGCCGCTCGATCCGCCGGTAATGAGTGTAGTTGGCATAATTTAGCTTTTAAGCCCAGCGACTCAGAAGTCGAATGATGGACGATTTTAAGTTGGTATATGGGGGGTACAATGGTTTCAGGGTGCCCCACCGCCGTTCAATTACACTCCGCTCATTGGAAAACTCCACAAAACCGTGAAAGCCCAGTGATTTCCCAATGCCCGAATGATTAACGCCTCCAAACGGTAAATCCGGGTTGCTCAGCCCCAGCATATAATCGTTCACCAGGGTGCCTCCCGCCGAACTGTTTTCCATGAAATAACGAATAGTACGCTGATCGCGACTGTTAATGTAAAAGGCTAGTGGTTTAGGATGACGGTTGATCAGGTCCACCGCCTCCTCCGGCTCCCGGTAGGTGATCATGGGCATAATGGGGCCAAAGATCTCCTCTTGCATGATCCGCATATCGGATGATACATGCTCGAGCAGGGTAGGCATAATGAAGCGGTCCGATGCATCATAGGAACCGCCAAAGACAGTTGCTGCTCCGCCCTCCGTGGCATCATCAAGCAAGGAGCGCAATCGATTAAAATGCCGGTCATTGATAATGCGACTGTAGTCGGCAGAGGCTTGTATCGCTTTATGGTCATGGCCGTACATGGTCTTTATGCTTTCGCAAAAAGCATCCGCAAAAGCATCGCGCACTGATTCGTGCACTAAGACGTAATCGGGAGCAATACACGTCTGGCCATTGTTGAGGAATTTAGCCCAGGCAGTGCGCTCGGCCGCCGTCTTGACTGACGCATCCGGTGCAATGATGGCCGGCGATTTACCGCCTAACTCCAGGGTAACCGAGGCCAGGTGGCGGGAGGCGGCCTGCATAACGATTTTTCCGACCTTTGGACTCCCCGTAAAAAATACGTGATTGAAGGGCAGATCTAATAATGCCTGCGCCACTTCCGCATCGCCTTCCACTACCGCCACCTCCTCGGGCGGGAATAATTCGGTGACCATGTTCCGCAGAAAGGCCGAGGTTTGGGGAGCCATTTCGGAGGGCTTAACCATCAGGGTGTTTCCGGCTGCTATCCCGTACAACATAGGGTACACCGCCAGTTGGAATGGATAATTCCAGGGTGCGATGATCAGGCAGGTCCCCTTGGGCTCGTAGTGGATGTACGACCGGGTACCGATCAACGGCCAGGGGGTGGGGATACCCTGGTCGCGCATCCATCGCCGCAGATTGCGCCGGATGTGTCGGTACTGCTGCCGGATGATCATCACCTCGGTGGCCATCACCTCCGCTTCGGGCTTGCGGAAATCAGCCCATAAAGCTTTGGTGAGTTCCTTAATATGGCGTTCCTCACTCAGGAATTTATCAATCCGGCCCAGACGTTCCCTGCGCTCCCGGAAAGTAGTATTCCGGAGAACGGACTGATGCTCCTGTTGCCGACGGAACAGGTCCGGTATGGAATCAATAGACTGGCTGGTGGTAGTTGTCATGGTGACTGGTTTTATTGATCAAGGCCGTAGGCATCGACATCGTATTTGCGCAATAGGATCTTCTCGTAGCTCGATGGCAACAACCGGATGATCCGGTCGGCCAGGCGGGCATCACGTCCGATGAGGATGCGTTTCTTGCCGCGGCGAACACCCTTGATGATCACCGATGCGGCTTCCTCGGCGGTAGTACCCGCCATTTTCTGAAAGACACCCGCAAACTTGTCGCGGGCAGCCGTATGGTCCGTATCGATATTGCGAATAATATTGGTCGCTATACCTCCCGGCATCACGCAGTGAACGGATACCGGGGAGCTGGCCAGCTCCTGACGCAGACATTCCGTGAGTCCGCGCACCGCAAACTTGGTAGCCACGTAGGGCCCCTGATTGGGATAGGCAAAAGTGCTGAAGATGCTGCTCACATTCACCAGAGCTGCTTCCGGACGCTCCTTCAGGTACGGTATAAACGCCTTACTGCCGTAAATGACACCCCACATATTGATCTGAACGATGCGTTCAAATTCTTCGTAGGGTGTCGATTCGATCTTGCGCTGCATCAGGGCGATCCCCGCGTTATTGATCATCACGTCGATCTGTCCGTACTGGTCGGCCACGGTTTGAGCAAATTGGTACATGGCTTCCCGGTCCCCGACGTCAAAGGACGACTGGTGAACGGTTGCTCCTAATTTCCGGCACTGTCCGGTAGTCTCTTCCAGCGCGTCGGCCGACCAGTCGTTGAGCGCCAGGCGGGCACCCAACTCCGCGAATTGACGGGCCAGGGACCTGCCTATGCCCGATCCGGCTCCGGTAATGACAACTACCTTATTCGTAAAGCTTTTCATAGTCTTTGTTTTTGATCTGCCGGGCAGATCGTTTAGTTATCTCGAAACGGGCTTTCCCATTCGGGCCCATACAATGGGGCCAGGGTGCTGATACCATTCCTGGAAATGGTGATTATAGCGCTGATGCAACACATTACGTCGTATTTTCAGGGTGGGTGTGAGCAATCCGTTTTCCACTTCCCAGGGCTCATCCATGATGACCAGCCGGTGCAATCGCTCAAAGGAGGAGAGGGTCTGGTTAATGGCCTCCATGGTTCCGGTCAGGCTTTCTTCCACCTCCGTTGGGTCAGTATCTTTACCGATCTCCGACAGGACCAGCAGGGCCATGGGTTGCGGCAGGGCCAGACCGGTAACGCATACCTGTTCCACCAGGGGATTCTCAGCAAACCCCCATTCCATCGGCGCCGGAACGATGAATTTCCCTTTGGCCGATTTAAAGGTGTCGTTGACCCGCCCCGATAGAGCCAGGTACCCATCCTCCGTTAGCCGCCCCCGGTCACCCGTTCGCAGCCACCCATTCTCCAGCACCTCACGGGTTCGTTGTTCATCCTGGTAATAGCCTTGCATTATCCAGGGAGCCGACATCAGGACTTCCTCCGTTTCGGGATCGACCTTCACCCTGACATTCGGAAGGGGGCGGCCCACCGTGCCGGCTTTAACGCCATCCAGGGGCATCAGGGTACAGCCTCCACAGTTTTCGGTCATGGCGTACACCTCCTGCAGGGTAATACCCAGGTTTTGGTACCACTCTTTCAGCGGGTCAGGGGTGGGTGCAGCCCCGGTCAGCGTAACGCGGGTATCGCGCAGGCCAAGCCCCTTTTTGATCTTGTTCTTAACCAGACTGCTGACTACCGGAATACCCAACAGCGTCCGTAGTGTTTTTGGCGGAAGCCGCTCAAAGATCCCCTGCTGGAACTTGGTCCAGATCCTGGGAACGGCCATGAACAGGGTCGGACGGGTCTCCTGCAAATTGCGGGCAAACGTATCGAGGGATTCGGCAAAGGAGATGGTCCCGCCGGTCATCAGGGCGGCCCCTTCCACGATGATGCGTTCGGCAATATGGTTAAGTGGCAGGTAGGAAAAAAAGCGATGCTCTTCACCGGCAAATACCCGGAGATTACGGTGCTTGCGTTCATTTTCCATCAGGGCCGTAGGTGCCCGGAAGGTGTGCATCACGCCCTTCGGTGTACCCGTAGTGCCCGAAGTATAGATGATGGTCCACAATTCATCAAGCTGTCGCCTTGGATTACCGGCGATAGGGGCACTTGCCTGCACGAGTTCGTCCCATTGGTAGTCGGCTTCAACCCTGGCGTTGCCATTGTAATGGGGAAAAGCAATAGTGGGTAAGCCTTCCGGCAAAAAGCGAGCGGGCTTCGCCCATTCCTCCAGCTTTCCGGCGAACAGGAGCTTGGCTCCGCTCAACCTCAGTACTTCACCCAATTGGGGACCCGTGAGGTTGGGATAGAGCGGTGCCGAAACAAATCCGCCCATCATTACGGCCAGATCGGCCAGCACCCAGTGGTAGCAGTTTTTGGAATACGTGGCCACCACATCGCCGGGCCTCAGGCCCAGTCGTTGTAATGCTGCGGCCATACGCCGGACTGTTTCACCGGCCTCCCGCCAGGTAACTTCGGTCCAGAGCGGACCAAATGGCTGCCGCATAAATACCGCTTCCGGTCGCTGGTCTTCCCAGTGGTAGAAATGATCGAGCAAGGTCATTTGATCCGTAGTAAGCCGTTTCATAGTGTCATTAAGTTAACGTGAGGTTGAGGCCGAGCTGTTTGCTATAAGACTGAATGGCCAAAACCTCACGTTGTATTTGGTATAGGGTATTGAGTAGTAGGACTATTTTGAATCCTTATACCCAATACCTACTACTATGTACCGGGAGGTTGGGCCTTGATTGTCTTTCATTTATGAAATAGTCCATGCCCAACCTTCCTTTAAGTTACGAAGAAAAGGGGTAGCCATTTGCCTCTTTGACGGCCAAAGCAACCTCCCGCTTAATTGGGATCACCGGAACTACTGCTACCCGATCCAACTGACCGAGAGCATCCAGGAGTCGGTTGCGTTCCTCACCTTCCGATACCTGAGGGATGACGGTGCGCAGAGACCGGTACACCACACCGCCGCTGTGGGCCAATTGCAACTTGGTCAGGGAATTACGGAGTTCCGAGCGGTCCTTCGCTTGCTGTTCCCCCCGCAGCATGACCGATTCCAGCGCGAAGAGTTCTGTGAAAACGTCGGCGAGGGCCAGCATGAGTTGCTGTTCCTGTTTCAGGGTCGGCAACAAACGCTCGCCTACCAGAGCCATGATCGCCAGCGACAGGGTGCGTGCGCCACGCAAATACGTTCGTTCGCTATTGGGTTCTTCCATCAGCCACTGACCTGACTGTATCGCCTGGCGGGCTTTGATAGCTTCCTGAAGTAACGGTAATTGACCTTTCATCGCCTTGCGGAGCAGCATATCGATGCTGAGCATGCGATTGATCTCATTGGTGCCTTCGTAGATCCGGTTGATGCGTTGGTTGCGGTACATGGTCTCGATGGGCGTTTCGGCGGAATACCCCATGCCCCCATGGATCTGCAGGGCCTCATCGATGACCCAGGCGTCGGCTTCGGTATTGTGTACCTTGGCCAGCGCGCACTCCATAGCGTAGGAGGCAATGGCTTTCTGTTCGGCCTGCTGAGGGTCCACCCCCTCTTTGATCAGTTGGGTACAGGCGTCATCGATCTGGCCGCCAATGCGAAAGGCGATCGTCTCCATGGCGTAGATGCGCTGCGCCATATCCGCCAATTTGGCCTGGATGGCGTCAAACTGATCCAGCGTTTGCCCGAATTGTCGGCGCTCACCGGCGTAGGTGGCTGCGTACTGCATGGCCCGCTTGGCCGTACCCGTGACGGTGGTAGCCATCTTGATCCGGCCGGTGTTCAATACATTCAATGCGATTTTGAAGCCTTCTCCGCGTTCGCCGAGCAGGTTTTCCGCCGGGACGGGGACATCTTCAAAGAATACCTGCCGGGTGCTGGAACCCCGAATGCCCATTTTTTCTTCTTCGGCACCCAGCCGGATGCCGCCGAAATCCTTTTCAACGATCAGGCAACTCAGCTTCTCATCGTCGCCAATCTTCGCAAACACAAAGAACAGATCGGCAAAGCCCGAGTTGGTGATCCACATTTTCTGCCCGTTCAGCAGGTAGTGCGTACCTGCTTCGTTCAGTATGGCCCTGGTCTTGCCCGAGTTGGCGTCCGATCCGGCCGTTGGCTCAGTGAGGCAATAGCATGATTTGCGGTCGGCCGATACGATCCCGGGGAGGTATTTGTCTTTTTGGGCCTTGTTTCCGTAAAGGAGCAAAGGCGCAATGCCCAGACTGGTTTGCACCCCGATGGTCAGTCCGAACGACCAGGAGGCATAGGCCACCTCCCCGAAGGCCAGTTGGGTGCGAAAATCAGCCTCGAACCCGCCGTAAGCCTCGGGTACACCGATCCCCAGGAAGCCCAGCTCACCCATTTTCTTAAGCAGGGCGGGTCCTCGTTCGATGCCTTCTTTGGAGTCGAAGATCTGGTAATTGGCGTGGATCTCTCTGTCGAGGAAGTCGCGCATACTTTGCCTGAGCATCCGTTGTTCTTCCGTAAATAATTCGGGGGTGAAAAGCCCTGCCAGAGGCCGGTCACCGAGCAAAAAGGATCCGCTCGAAACGGATGCTTGTATTGGGGTTGATTGGCTCATTGGAAGTGTATTTATAGTTGAAATTGTTGTCCGTGTAAACGTTGTCCGCCGTCGATGTAGACGGTTTCTCCCGTAATGTATTTAGCCATGGGACTCGCCAGAAAAAGGGTCAGATAGGCGACCTCATCGGTCGTACCGAGACGTTTCATGGGAATGGTGTCGGCAAGGCCTTTAACCAGTTCGGGTGGGTAATTGTCCATCCCGGTGGACTGGATCAGACCCGGCGCCACCGCATTGACCCTAATGTTGTGTTTCGACCACTCCACGGCCAGCGTTTTGGTCAGGTTGTCGACGCCCGCCCGTGCTGCCCCCGTATGGGACATGCCCGGAAATCCCCGGTAAATATTGACAATGATATTGATGATCACGCCCGATTTTTGCGGAATGAAAAAGCCTTTTGCCATGGCGCGGGTCATGTAAAAAGTACCGTTCAGGTTGTTGTTGATCACCGCATGCCAGCCTTTTTCGCTGATGTCTTCGGCCAGGGACGGGAATTGCCCGCCGGCGTTGTTGACTAATACGTCGAGGCATCCTGATCCAGCCCGGATTTTATCGACCAGCTTTTGGATCTGCTCCGGCTCACGGATATCACACACGGCGTAGTGTATCGGTCCGTACTTCGCCAGGTCCGCCACTGCGGTCTGTAACTTTTCCTCCTTGCGCCCGGCAATATAGACGGTGGCTCCGGTCTGCAGGAGCTGTTGGGCAATCTGCTTGCCAATGCCGGAACCGCCCCCGGTTACCAGGGCGATTTGATCTTTGAATATATCTGTTGCGAATGTCATTCGAGGGTATTATGTATTGGTTATAATTGGTTCTATATCGACCGGTATGCCGGTAAAGACGGCATTCCCACTGGGACCATCCGTCAATTGATAGTCGGTAAGCCGGTTTACGTTGACGCCCGGTTGGGTATTGGCGACCCGCAGTTGCGTTCCGTTGCCATCGTGGCCCCAACCGTGCGGAACACAAACAACCCCCGGCATTACGTCGTGGCTGAACTGAACGGCTAGTTGTATCTCACCGTGCTTACCACGAAGGCGTACCTGTTGTCCTTCGCGTAGCTGTCTCTTATTCCCTTCATCCGGATGGACAAGGGCCGTACAGCGGTCCTTTTGCTTCATTAGCCGGGAGGCATTATGCATCCAGGAGTTGTTGCTCAGCAAGTGCCTGCGTCCGATCAGTAATAAGCGGTTATCCGGCCGTTCGTCCCGAATTTGCGAAAGCGCTTTTATCCAGTCCTCCTGCGCCAGATGTATGCGCTTATCCGGCGTAAACAACCGATGGGGTAAACTCGGTTTCAGGGCTCCGAGATCGATGCCGTGTGGTTGCTGCTTTAGTTTTTTAAGACTCAGGCCTTGCTTGCGCAAAAAGCGGCCACCCCAAACACCGTAAGGTCCCAGACGCAGGGCCAGGTCGATCCGTCTTTCGAGTGGAATTCGCTTCAGGATCCCGGTTTTCAATCGCTCCGGCACGCTACCTCGTTTGCGAACCAGTCGTTCCTGCAAACCCATCAGAATTTCGTGGTCGTAGCGGCTGCCGGGTGATTTTGGCAGCACCGGCGCTGAGAAATTGGCTACGTTTCGCAGGGCAATGATGGCCAGTACAAAATCGTAATGCACCACCTCCAGACCAGCGGCCGGCGGCAGGATTAGATCGGCGTGCCGGGTGGTCTCATTCAGAAAGATATCGATACTGATCATGAAATCCAGCTCGGTTAGCTGTTCTTCGAGCTTGTGCCCGCCGGGTGCTGATAATACCGGGTTGCCGGCAATGGTCAGTAAGCCCCTTACCTGACCGGGTCCTTCGGTACCCATTTCGTCGATGAGCGTAGCGGTGGGCAGGTCGCCGGCCACTTCGGGGAGGTCGCGCACCCGACTGGCCCAGCGGTGGGATTTGGCTTCCCGCTTCAGGAGCCTCAAAAAATCAATGGCTGGTTTCGTAAACAGCAGTCCTCCGGGTTGGTCGAGCCTGCCGGTCACTATGTTCAGGCACTGAATAAGCCAGTGGCACAAAGTCCCGTAGCGCTGGGTAGATACGCCCAACCGACCGTATATAATGGCCCGTTCTGCCTCACAAAAGTCGCGAGTGAGTTGACAAATTTCAACAGCCGCTATGCCGGTTTGGCGAGATGCCCGTTCCGGGGTGAAGTGGGCAACTGCGGTGCGCAATGCCTCGATCCCATCTACGTAGGCTTCAGCTTTTCCAAGGCTCACCCGGTTCTCTTGAAAAACCTGATGGAGCATGGCAGCCAACAGATAGACATCGGTGCCGGGCCGGATGGGGAGATAGTGGTCAGCAGCTTTGGCCGTGCGCGTACGACGGGGATCGATGACCACCATGCGACCACCCCGATCCTGCATCGTCCGGATGATCCCCTTAAAATCCGGCGTCGCCATGATACTGCCATTGGAGACCATGGGATTGGCACCCAGGACCAAAAAAAAGTCGGTACGGTGGAGGTCCGGCACCGGGAATAAAGCCTGATGTCCGTACAAGGCACCACTGACCAGCATTTGCGGAAGCTGATCCAGCGAATGGGAGGCATAACGGTTGCGCGACCCAAGGGTGTGGAACAGGTCGTAGAGATACAACATGGTCCCCGTATTGTGGACCGTGGGGTTGCCGGTGTAGATGGCAAAGGCGTCCTGGCCATGGGTTTCCTGGATCTGGTGGATCTTCTCGGCAGCCAGGTCCAGTGCTTCCTCCCAACCGATGGCTTCCCACCGGTCTCCGCGGCGGATGATCGGCGTACGCAGGCGGTCGGGATCCTCGTGGATATCCTGCAGCGCTAAGGCCTTTGGGCAGAGGTGCCCTTTGCTGTATACGTCTTCGGTATCTCCCGCGATACGCTGGACCCGGTTATCCCTCACTTCAATGGCCAGGCCGCACATAGCCTCACAGAGATGGCAGGTCCGGTAATGGGTGGTATGTTGCTGGGTAGGGGTCATGCGGTGGCTGCTTTTAGGACGGTGCCGTAGTTCTGCCTTCGACCCAGGTCGCTGGAAAAACGCCCTTCCTGCCAGGCGATGCGGCCATTGATCATGACCAGGGGCACGGCTTCGTCATTGCGACGGACCAGTCGTTTGAATTCAGACATTGCCGGCATGCCGGCCTCCTCCATATCGTCCAGACGGTGATCCAGGGCGCTTGGTTGGACCAACACCAGGTCGGCGCGTTTCCCTGGTTCTATACTGCCAATGTCCTTAAGAAGATACCAATCAGCCAGGTCTTTGGTTACCTTGCGGACAGCTTGTCCTACCGTTAGTGTTCTTCGTCCCTGCGCGGCTTGTTCCTGCACAAACTTCAGGAGTCGCAGCCCAAAATTGTAATGGGCCATATTTTTCAGGTGGGCACCGGCATCACTGAAACCGATGTGGCAGTCCGGGTGCCGAACGATCCAGTTGAGTTCTTTGGGACGGTCGTTGCCTACCACCGTATACCAGCGCAGCTCATTGCCATAGGTCCGGATCAGATCGAAGAAGCAGTCGATCTCATCCTCGCCCCGCGACCGGGCCACCTCGGCGAAAGACTGACCTTCCAATGCCTTATCCGGACATTGGACAATATGTGTGTCCTTCAGTTTGCGGTGGAATACCCGGGGCATAAAACGCGCGCGCCACTGTTTGCGAAAGGTGCTGCGGTATTGTTTGTCGAGTAAGAGCTCCTGTCGTTCAACCACATCCTGCAGATGTAAATAAGCCGTACCACTCTCGAATTCCTCAAAGAAGGGAGAGTCGAAGCCGTGGGTGATCACATCAAAAGGCTCGGGTAGCCCCTGGAATTTTACGCGTCCTCCCAACCACCGATTGGTGAACCGGGCCGAATGCCCGAAAATCCGGTGGATACCCCGGGCCGCTTTCCCGTCGATCATGGCCAGCATGGAGGTTTTCAGGCCTTTGCGTCCCAGTCCGCGGCTTTCCCAAATGAAGCTGAAGTAGGTCAGGGGATTGGCCGTGTTGGGCACGGTCTGTAGGATGCGGTCCCGCCTGCGCAGGGTGCGGAAGAGGTAGCGATATTCTTTCCAGTCGGCAAAGACCGACGGAGTGGGGCGGGAGCGGAATACGTCGCCGTCCATTTTATCAAATTCCAGCAGATTGACCGATAGCCCCAGGTATCCGGCATCGAGGGCGCGATTAAGCAATTGGTCCATTCGGTCTAACTGCTTGCGGTCCGGCCGGTTATCGTGGGTTAAACTGGCCTGCAGGCCCATCACGTAAGCGCGCAGCGTGGAATGCCCCAGGAACATGCCGATGTTGGGTCCCAGGGGCAAGGTACGCAGGTGTTCCAGGTAACCTTCCGGGCTGTCCCAATCTTTTTTGTCCAGGAGCATATCCTTGATGTAATGGCTGGGGATGCCTTCGACCCGGGTGAACATATCGGAGAGCGCGTCGGGCTCACCCATGACCATACTGATGCCGCAGCTACCCATCAGACAGGTCGTAACGCCGTGGCGTACACTTTCGCTGAGTTCCGGAGCGTATTCCACCTCCCCGTCGTAGTGGGTGTGGATGTCTATAAAGCCGGGGCAAAGCCATTGCCCCTCCGCTTCGATAACCTGCCGCCCTTCGGATGGGAGCTGGCACCGGCGATCTATCTGTGCAATCGTACCCTCCGAAATCAAGACATCGGCGGGGTAGGGCGCTCCGCCCAATCCGTCGTATACTGTGGCCTGCCTGATAAGTACGTCTTGCATGATCGTATAGATTCAGATGAAGATTTTCATTTTCGCTTTCCGATTTCGGTTTCCACCTTCCGCTTTGGTTTTACCCTCACCCTTGATCCCTCTGCCGTC
>CAYFGK010000166.1:0-9168 GCA_964342305.1 uncultured Saprospiraceae bacterium
CAGCAGATCGACACCTACCTCAACCGCATCAACATCACCAAAAAGATCAACACCTCCTACGAATGGGGCGGCGGCGGACTGGTATCGACCGTCTCCGAAACCGGTCGTTTTGCGGAAGCACTCTTCCACGGAGAACTCTTCCAACATCCCGAAACCCTGGACCGAATGATGGACATGGGCCCTACGCAGGTATTCGGCAAAAATGCCGCCATGGGACTCTTCCACTACACCATCGACGGCATCTCCTTCTACGGGCACGGGGGCTTTTACGGGTCGCTCATGCTCCACGCCCCGGAGGAAGACCTTACGATTTGCATCCACGTGGGCCAGGCCAATGCGGCGATCGATCCGTACGGGGTGATGGGGGAATTGGTCACGTTGGTCCGGTAAGATTTATAGAAGTGATAATTTTTAATGTTTAATTAGGACTGTACGAAATTTCAAATTTAAAACCCATCCCCCCGGCCCCCTTCCCTTTGAAGAAGGGAAAGGGGAGTTCTTTCGAATTCTGTTAGCTGTTTTTTTAGTATCGACTTCGAAAATCGAAATTTATTCTCCCTCCATTTTTCAAAGGGAGGGAGCTAGAGGGTGGGTTTTGCCAAATAAAGCATCATTGATCAAGTTTCGTACAATCCTGATGTTTAATTTTTAATTATCCGTCAACAAAAACCCTTCGGGTCGAAGCATTTATCCGGTTCAGCATCCTGCTATCGCAGTGACTTTAGCGTGCAGAGCTCCCCAAGTCTCCTCATCTCCTAATCCCCTAATCCCCTAATCTCTTCAAAGAAGAGAATCGACTTTATTAAAAAATCGACCCCATTCCCCAATTCCCCTGCCGGCCGAAGCCCGAATGGGCGAAGGAAGGCCCTTTCTCCCTTTCTCCTACAGCTGCCCCGTTCGCACCATTCTTCGCACTAATACCTGGTCTTCAATTTTGAGGGATAGCACGTATACACCGGGCGGTTGATTGGTCAGTTGCAATCGATACTGATGCGCCCCGGCCGAGAGCCTTTGGTTTACCACGGGTGTGGCCGCCACTTTCCCGGTCCAGTCGAACACCCGAAGTTGGACGTTGCCTGCTTTGGGCATGTCAAAGCGGACCTCAAAATGACCATCTGACGGATTGGGAAATACTCTTAACCCGAATTCTTCCGCAACCGATATTTCGGTCATCTGATCCTGTCTCTTGGATACGACTACTCCACTGGATGTGGTTTGTGATGATACGCATCCCTCTATAAACCCACGAAACAGTCCCCCGTTGGTCACCGAAAAACCGGGTTCCAGGACGATGGAGGTTCCCGCACTGTAGGAAATATCCGCGCCGCCTGTAATTTGCTGGGTGGACGTAATGGTCCCATTGGTGGTGAATGCCTCGGTTCCGGTGGGGCTACCATTCAATTGCAGATTCTGATCACCACACTCATCGGCAGGTGCGGTGATTTCGACGGTATGGTTCAGCTTATTGTACCCGGTATGTGCTTCCCAGGTATTCTCGTTGGCGAATTGTATACTGTATTCGGGGCGATCAGCAATCGCATTATTATTGGAGGGATCGAGGATGTGTAACAGCAATTCGTAGTCACCGGTTGGTACCTCAACCGGTATCTCGACTTGCCCATTTAAAGCGGTCGTTGTACCCGGTCGCCAAAACCTGGGATCCGCATTATTACCGGCTACCGGTAACCGGGTGATATTTCCATTGTTGGTATTACGAAGAATCAGCTCGAGGGATCGCTCATTATACGGAGCGGCGTACCCTTCATTTTTGATGTGCAGCGTAAACTCCAGGGTGCTACCGGCGGCCTGAACAGCCGGATAGGTACCGTCTAGCATAACGAACCGGTACCCCAGCCGACGCTTGATCTCGTCCATGCAACCGTCGGTCTGCCAATCATTATTGACGGCGTTGTTGTAATCTGAGTTCAGAAAGGAATAGTGCAGGGATTCGAGGTCGGTCAGTGCGTCACCGCTGCAATCATTTTCGGGGCTATACCCGTCAAAACAGGTTTCTCCACCTACGACCGTATATTGGCCATCATCCGCAAAATAGGATTTAAAAGTACTGATACGATCCATGGGGAAACTGGAGCTGGAGCCATAATCAGTATACGTTCCAAAATCACTGGGAGAAGCTAGAAAACAATCATTGTGGAATCCAATGCGAGCGATATCTGTCTGTTGGTAGGCTTGTGCCAAAGACAATGGCGCCGAGCCGGGAGGCGCATCAATCCCGTAGATATACCGCTGCTTAAGTTGCGGATACCGAACCTGGACCATTCTTTCCACGGGTACCGCATCCAACACAGCCGACAGGACCTCATTGCGTTTTACCCAATTGGAATCAAGTATACGGCCATCGCCATTGGGAGACGGATCCCCAAAATGATCGGTATAATAGTTCTCGCCCCAAACGCCGATGAAACCGGCCTGTACCACCGAAATAACGTCGGCATTATTCTGGAGATAGGGTTTCAGCTGGGCAATATGCGCCAGGACCCGAGGTTTAGATGCATCTCCGTAGGGAGGGCAGGCCGTATCCCCGCAAGTGGTGTCTGGCGAAATGGTATATGCAAAACGAATGATCATTTTCACCCCGGCCTGACGGGCAATATTGAAGTCTGTCTGGAGATCACTCAGATAGGTAGTAGAAATGACATCGGTTTCAGTAAAGGCGTCGAGTACGTAGTATCGGAACACCAAACTAGTGCGTAAACTGTAATTAGCCTGATAAGGGGTAAAAGCAGTAGTCCGCTTATTGATCAGGTCCTGCAGATTCAGGTTGGCAAAGGACGTTCCGGAGGCCGGCGCTACCGGATGGTAAAATCCTCGATCCGGGTTGACGATGTCTTCGTCAGAGGGCGTGTAGGTAACGGTTTGGGCTGATACCAGCGACTTGGCTAATATCAAAAGCATTAGGGTGTAACGGAAAAGACGCATGGTAACTGTGGTTAGGTTTATCTCTTCAAAAGATAATAAAACATATACAATTACTTTTTTGCATAGCAACAACCTTAACCATCCCAATTCAACCAAGCCAGTCCCTGAAGTCCTTCGGTCGCTTTAGTCTTAAATCACCTCTTGGCTAAGCTTGGAAAATATTGTATATTATTCTCGTTAACGGACCCCACCCACTGACACCTCTCTTTAGCACTAGGCTACAATGCCGCCCTTCCACACTACACACAACGGAATACCCGCACGGACATGCCTATTTTAAAGCATGTTTCGCCAGATTGGCCGTTCGCGTTGTGATCACCTTAGATATTCTTTACCAAAAACCATTATACCATGAAAACGTCCTTACGTTTTTGGATGGTCAGCCTGTGCTGTACCCTCTTATCTGTACCTTTCGTTACCGCCCAAATTTCTATGACCCCCAATCAATTAGGGGTTGGCACTACCGATCCCGATTACGATCTCCATGTTGCCGGCGATGCCTTTATCCAGTCGAATCTCGGTGCTCTCCATATTGGGTACCCCAATAATGGAAATCTATGGCGTTTTTCCACGACCAATTCAGGCCTCGACTTTTTGATGCGGCAAAGAAATGCAGGCTTGAGCAGTTTCACTACTCGCCACGTATTTTATGGCAATGGTGATGTAGCGTTTGGCGATAACCCCGGAGCGAGTAATGCCCGCCTGGAAGTCATTCAAAATTCTAATCTCAATGATCCCCAGATTCTTTTGACCGAGGAGGGTAATGATTATGCCAGACTCTCCTTTGAAAACACCACCTACCCGAACGGATTATGGACCATGGCCAGCTACTCAGGCTCTACTAGCAGCACGAGCCGATTTAATATTTACCACAGATACGGAAGTTTTGCTGCCGACCTGTTCTCGGTAATGGGTGATGGTCAGGTCGGTATCTATGGTACGCCCTCCGCCCGCCTGGAAATTTTTCAAAGAGGACAAAGTGTAGGGTTGGGCCTGCGCTTCGATGATGGCACCGCCAATCAAGATTGGGATATTACCCATGGATTTTCATTGCGTTTTCATTACGGAGGTAACCTGAGAGGATTCATTAATGCGAGTACCGGAGCGTATACGCAGGGATCAGACCGGAAGCTGAAAGAGCAGATTCAATCCGCTCCGGACTTCCTTGATAAAGTGATGAAACTACAACCCAAAAGGTATCGATATAAGGAAAGTACGGAGCAAACTGGCTCTATTGGCTTCATCGCCCAGGAGGTATCCCCCATTTTCCCGGAGTTCGTACATTACTCCGAAGCCGATGATCTTTACGGTATCAACTACGCCGGGTTTAGTGTGGTAGCCATCAAAGCCATTCAGGAACTTAAGGGGGAACTCGATGAGCGCACGAAGCAGGTTTCCGACCTGGAAGAACGACTGGCCCGATTGGAACAAATGGTTGCCACCGGGAACGGCAATCAGAATTACCTTACCCTCGACGGCGAACCGGCTTCTACCGATGCCGCTACCCTGCTCCAGAATACGCCGAACCCGTTCACTACCGTGACGGCTATCGATTACCGCATACCCGAAAACGCGCGTAATGCCGAGCTACGTATTACTGATGTCGCCGGCAAGGTCCTGCGAAACCAGGAGATCGATCAGCGCGGCGATGTACAGACGATTTTGGATGCGGCAGCATTATCGCCGGGTACGTATATTTATTCCTTATGGGTGGACGGAGAACTCATAGGCTCAAAAAAGATGGTGGTGCAGTAAATAAGCTTGTAAATGTTGGCTGGATAGGTCAGTCCGACGTTTATAACGCTTCCGAAAAGGTTTGGGCTTTGCCAAACCTTTTCACGCGAGTATATACTCGGCTCGAAGTAGTTGGATTCCCGGCACGAAGTACTGCGGAGCAAAACCACTTCATGGTCGGTAAATTATAGTGACTAAGGGAAAAACAGATTCTTTAGCTTATTGCTATTCTCCTTAGTCACTATTTTTCTCTTCTCCTCCCGCAGGCTCGCACGACTTCTACCGTACCGCAATCTCTTTACGGTCAAAAGGGTTCAACGCAGTCCCCTTCACGATGGCCTCTGCCTCGACACGGTATTCGGATTTAACCTGACTGATGTATTTGGCGACCTTGACAAAGCTCCCGGCCACGGGATTGCGGCGCCCTCGTTCTTCGAAGTCGGAGTACACGATCTTGAAGGGTAATGTGAAATCCAGCTCCAGAATGGTGCCCGACGGAATGTCGATGTGTTTGTTGATCTCGGTGCGGCCAAGCTCGTATTCATCGGTGAGTTTTTCTTTGCCACGGCCGCGGGAATAACGCTCAATAAAGACAATCCGAATCCCCGTAACTTCCTGGGGATTCATTGATTGAAAGCGAATCTGTCCTTTTACTTCTGCTTCCTTGGCGGGAACGACTTCGGGAATGATCAATTCGAGCTTTACGCCCTCGATCCCGAGCCATTTTTTCATTTTTCCGATCATAGTGCTGTCGTATTCAGTAGGAGAAAAGATAGTGGTTTCCCCACTGAGATGCTCGTTTTTTCTATAAACACAGCGGAGGGATGGATTGATCACACCATCCGGGCATGCCAGGAATCTTTGAGTGGTTTGCGAAACTGTTTATCAAAAGCACCTTTCTGATCGACCAGGGTGTCGAATACGATGGTGTTGTCCTGAATAGTACCTTCGGTGTATGCTTTCGCAAAATCATCCCGGGAAAGGGTATGGACCTGACCGTCGGCATCCTCATAGCTGAAACGCATGCGGTCAAACAGATCGACGCCAAATTCGGCCTGCAGCCCCTTCAGAAAGTGTACGGAGGCATCAATACTACAACCGCTGGCATCTGCCTGACTTTCGTCGACCATCAGTATCAGAAAACGGTTATGGAGTACATCTCCGGCGGCCCTCAGAGCGCGGTTATGGCTTACCCACTGGCTCACAAAGCGCTGCAGATGGTCGCGTACCTGCTCCGTCTCTTCAATGGTGAACGGCCGCGAACTCTGATAGATCCAAACGCGGGTAGTTGCTGGCAAAGCGTCAATAGAAGTGAGTTGATCGAGCATAGTGGTCTTTGTCTTAAGTTTGGATATAAACGCTGACTAGCTGAAGGAAGTTGAACTCCGGAGCAAAATCGAAGCCTGACCGCAAACCGTGAGTCGTGGAGCGTTAACCGTTTTCACCCGGCAGATTATTCACGATCAACTCCGCCAGATCATACACCATGACTTCCTCCTCCTTATCTTTTCCGGAAACACCATCCTGCATCATCGTCAGACAGAAGGGGCAATTAGCGGCAATAATGCCGGCACCGGTATCCAGAGCTTCCTCCACCCGCTCAATGTTAATGCGCTTATCACCCGGTTCGTCTTCCTTGAACATCTGAGCACCGCCGGCACCGCAGCACAGTCCTTTCGTTTTGCAGCGCTTCATCTCGACCAGGTCGGCATCCAGTTCCTGAAGTACTTTGCGTGGTGCTTCGTAAATGCCATTGGCACGTCCCAGGTAGCAACTATCGTGGTAGGTGATCTTTTTGCCTTTAAAGGCACCGCCTTCCTGCAGCTTCAACCGTCCCTCGTCGATCAACTGTTGTAACAACTGGGTGTGGTGGATAACCTCGTAGTTGCCGCCCAATGCGGGATACTCATTCTTGATGGTATTGAAACAGTGCGGACAGGCCGTTACGATCTTCTGTACCTTGTACATATTGAGGGTCTCTATGTTCTGCAGGGCCTGCATTTGAAAGACGAATTCGTTACCTGCCCGGCGGGCAGGATCACCCGTACAGGACTCCTCATTACCAAGAATTGCGAAATCGACACCGACCTCGTTTAATATCTTTACAAAAGCCTTGGTCACTTTTTGGGCACGGGCATCGAAGCTTCCGGCGCAGCCAACCCAAAACAGAATTTCGGGTTCTTTTCCTTCCCCGGCCAGCTGGGCCATGGTGGGTACGAGTGATTTAGACATGAGTGGTAGCATTTATTCAGACTGCCGGTAAAGCCCCGGCAGCTTCGGGTTCAATAATTGATCAGGCATCCTGGCTTTCTTCCAGATCCTTGGTCCAGTCGGCGCGCTCGTTTGGCATCGACCATACGGCTCCGCTGTTTTCCACGGCGGTGAACATGGGCACCCAATCGGCAGGACCGGCCGATTCGGTAAGGATCTCGTAGCGGCGCATCTTCAGAATCGGCTCCAAAGGATTGATCAGTACCGGACAAGCTTCCACGCAGGCATTACAGGTGGTGCAGGCATGCAGTTCCTCCCGGCTGATGTAATCAAATAAAGACTTCCCATCATCAAAATTGGTCTTTGACAGGGGCTCTTCCGCATTGATCTTGTACTCATTCGATCCGCTGTCCAGTTTCTTACCTACCTCTTCGGCCCGGTCGCGAATATCCATGAGGATCTTACGGGGCGACAGTTTCTTACCCGTGATATTGGCCGGACACTCAGCCGTACACCGCCCGCACTCCGTGCAGGAATAGGCGTCCATTATGTTTTTCCAGCTCAGACTGAATACATCCTTGGAGCCAAATTCGGGCAACTCCTCATCCATCGACATATCGGGTTCCCCGTTTTGTTCGCCGATGCCCATCATGGATTTCACCTCGTTCATAATGGCGGGCATATTGTCCATCTCTCCCCGCGGTTTGAGGCGAGCGTAGTATGTATTCGGGAAGGCCAACAATATATGCAGGTGCTTGGAATACGGCAGATAATTGAGAAACAGGAAGACCATCAGTATATGCAGCCACCATCCGGAACGCTCCAGCACGTGTAAGGTCTCAAAATCGAGTCCGCCGAACAGCATTGGCCCCAGCCAGCTACTGACCGCCAGGTTCCCGGTACTTGGATAGTGCTCCGGATCCATATTGTTTTGCTGGATCACCATATCCGTACCGTTCATGGTGAAAATACCGATCAGCAGAATGATCTCAAAGACCAGGATCAGGTTGGCGTCCAGCTTGGGCCAGCCCTTCATTTCCGGCTTTTTAAAGCGTGGAATAGCTAAGCCATTCCGGCGGATCAAAAAGATCACCGTAGCCACGAAAGCACCCAATGACAATACCTCAATGAAGCTGATCATGAAGGTATAAAAACCACCAAGATACGGAGCGAAGAAGCGATGCTGCCCGAACATTCCGTCAATAAAGATCTCGATCAGCTCAATCTGCGTAATGACAAAGGCAGCGTAGAGAATGAAGTGAAGGACAGCCGGAATGATCCGCTTGAACATTTTCTTTTGGCCAAAAGCCACTAATAACATGTTTCTCATGCGCTGACCACTATCCCCGGAAATGGTTTCCTCCTCTCCCAGCAGTATGTTGCGCCGTACCTTACCGAACTGGCGAATGGCCAGTCCAAGGGCAATTGCCGACACCACCCAAAAGGCGATCTGTTGAATCATGCGAGATTTTTTTAATTTGGTTGGGCGTTCTATCCATCCTGAGCGGGACAGATAGCGAATTTTCGCTAAATATATGCTTCCCGGTTAGGACAAACTAAACATTATACCCGAAATTTACCTATTCACAATCATTTTAAATAAGGAAGAAGCCACTCGCCGAAGCTCTTTCGCCTGAATCCGTCCATGGTCATACTCAACCAACACCAGATCGAACAGAAGGTCCACCGACTTGCCATCGAAATACTCGAGCACAACTACGAAGTATCCGAAATGATCCTGCTCGGCATTAACCATCGCGGCATGCGCTTCGCCGAAATGCTTCTGAACCGCCTCCGGGAAATATCCGATAATTCGTATACCCTCTACAATTTACGCATCAACCCTCAGGATCCCATGAGTTCACCGATTGAGGTGGATGTGCCAGTCGAAGATCTCGACGACAAGGTAGTTCTGGTCATCGATGACGTTGCCAATACCGGACGCACCCTTTTCTACGCTTGCAAGCCACTGATGGATATCCTGCCTGCCCGGTTGGAAACGGCCGTCCTGGTGGATCGCAAACATAAATCCTTCCCCATCCGGGTCGATTACGTCGGCTTGTCGCTGGCCACCACCCTCAAAGAGAATATTGATGTCCAGATCCTGGAAGGAGAGGCGGCGGTTCACCTAAATTAGCCGCCTACAAAAAAAGGCCCGCTGCGATTCGCAGCGGGCCTTTTTTAAACGCGAGCTTGGGGCTAAGGTGTTTGCTAAACATAGCATCTCACGCATTGTATTTGGCAGAGGGCATCAGGTAGTAGGACACGCTTTAATCCCGATAC
>CAYFGK010000166.1:9268-12039 GCA_964342305.1 uncultured Saprospiraceae bacterium
ATACTCTATACCGGGAGGTTGGGCTTTGATTATCATTATTTTACGGATAAATCTGTGCCCAACTTCCCGGTTTTTTATTTCTTCTTTTGATTCTTTTTCTTTTGCTGTTGCTCCTGGATCTTGCGTTGCTCCTCCATAGCATTCTCCAACCGCTTCCGGAAGTTGGATTTCTTCTTCGGTTTCTTCCGGTATTCGTCCATTTCCCGCTTGATCTTATCCTGATCGATGATGTAGTTCTTCGTAACCAATGTCTGGAAGATGTTTGTCAGGTTGGAAAACAACAGATAGGCCGTCAGACCACTCGCATAGCTATTGAAGAACCCGAGAAAGAACAGCGGCATGATGTACTGCATATACTTCATAGCGGGATTGGCGCTCATGTCCATGTGGCGGCTGTTGTAATAGGTATAGATGAGCGTGGTAATGGCCCACAATACCGTAAACAGCGAAATATGCGATCCGATCCCCAGTGGAATGGTGAAGGGCAGTTGGATAAACTCATCGTAGGACGACAAGTCATTGGCCCACCAAAATCCTTCCTGACGGAACTCGATCGATGCCGGGAAGAACCTATAGAGTGCAAACCAGATCGGCATTTGTAAAACCAGGGGCAGGCAAGACCCCAGCGGATTCACCCCGAATTCGCGGTACAACTTCATGGTTTCCACCTGTGCCTGCTGCTGATCGTCCTTATGCTTGGCCCGTACTTTTTCCATTTCCGGTTTCAGGGCACTCATTTTGGATTGACTGTACAGCATGCGGTAGGTCAGGGGATATAAAGCCAGTTTCACCAACAGGGTCAGTACGAGGATTACCAGACCTTTGCTTCCAAAGATGTTCGACAGAAAACCAAATAACGGACGGATAATCCACCGGTTAATCGTACCGAAAATGCTCCAACCGAAGGGTACAATATCCTGCACATCGTTACCGAAGGCCCGCAGGCGCTCAAATTTATTGGGACCTACGTACAGAGTCATATCAAACGACTCATCCGAATTGCGGGCGTAGGGAATGGTGATATTCGTATTCAGGCGTTTCAGGTCCGAAGCCGCATCGTCCAGATTCGTTATGGCCATTTCAGCCGAGGCAAAGGCTTCGTCGGCCATCAGCGTACTATTGAAAAACTGGTTACTGTTGGAGATCCACTTGACTGGTTCCCCTTCCGTATCGCGCTCCGCGTTACCGTTTTTCTTCAAGTTCCGGGTGCGTTCATCCACCTTTTTGTAGTAGGTGGTGGCGTAGGTCCGTTCCACCCGGTCGTTCTTTTCGATCTTATCCAGATAGTTCACCCATTCCAGTTGGATAGCATCCACGGTAGCGGCCAGCACGTTGTTCAAGCCGTTTAGGCGAATGTGGTACTCCATATGGTAGGAATCCGGATCGAGCACGTAGCGTTGCTCAAAGTAGCGCCCGTCTCCGGCACTGGCCCTAAATGTGATCTCATTCCCCGAAATGGAGGGTTCGAAATACAGTTCTGAGGTGTTCACACCACCCGTAGGCAGGGAGGCAATAGGCAGGAAGTAATTGAACTCGTTTTTCTCGTCGGCCAGCAGTACCAGTGGCACCTCCACATCGTTGCGGGCGGAGTCCTTGACGATCTTGTGGAACTCTTTCAGGAAGACCTCGGTAATGCGGCCGCCCTTGTTTGAGAAGGTGATCCGCACTTTTTCATTTTCCAGCGTGGTGGTTTTTTCTGTTCCGGCGGCTGCGGCAGCAAATGGGCCAAATGCACCGGCCAGCCGCTGGTTGCGAACTGAATCGGGTTCAACAACCTCATTCACTACATCTTGTGCGTCTGTTTCTTCCGATGATGTCTCCAAAGAGGCCAGGCTATCAACCCTCTGTGCTTCGACCTGCTGAATAGAATCCTGCTGCCGCTGGCGGGCTTCCACCTCTTCCGGAGAAGGCTGCGTGAGGTATTGCCAAACAAAGAAGAGTATGAAAATAAGGCTAATGCCGATTATCGAATTCCTATCCATTACCAGATTTTTGTTGCAGAACATTGTCGCAAAGGGAATCGTTGTCACGAAAAGCCTTTATTTTCGGGCTTCCCGCATCCCTAATTGACGCCTTTTCTAAAGCAGGGCAAAGGTAAGACTTTAGGTCCGTAAACGTAACAAGAATGGACAATTCTTTGTCATGGTTCGATAAGCGGCTGAATGCCCTCTACCGAGCCACTATTTACCGCCCCGATCACCTCGCTCAATCCCTCCGGGTCGATGAACCGGCACCGGAGTTGGATCAGTGGTTGACCGAACGAAACTATTCCCACTGGATTTTTCTTACGGCCTGGAATCCGGCCTCTAAACCAGCTACCGTGTTTGCTAATGAACGGGCGCAATCGGCCTTGCGCCGTACCCTGAGATCGGGTAAGTTTGATTACTATCCGGCTCTGGCTATCGACCCCGCTGGCAAGTGGCCCCTGGAACCCAGTCTGTTTATTCCCGGAATGCCTGTTTCGGAAGGCGCCAGGTTAGCTTATGCCTTTCGGCAAAATGCCTTCCTCGCCGGAACTATCGGAGAGGCAGTGGCCTTGCATTGGACCATGGCCTCTTTTTCAATGATCAATGATGAATGATGAGTGCTGAATTATTGATCAGGTAACACCCATCGTTTCAAGAATTCGCGATGGAAATAGGGGAAGCCTACTGGATCTAATTTTTAGTTATTAGTTTTTAATTGAATTCTTAATTAAAAATCAGGACTGTACGAAACTTGATCGATGGTGCTTTTTTGGGCAAAACCCACCCTCTAACTCCCTCCCTTTG
>CAYFGK010000167.1:0-11988 GCA_964342305.1 uncultured Saprospiraceae bacterium
CCCGATGCTCCACGCCCGATGCCCGATGCGGTAAGTTGAAGCCGGAAAAGGCCAGGGATATCACCCAAGGCCAGGCAAATCTCTCCGGTCACTCCGTTCCCTCCAGTCTCAACTCGATCCGGAGGATCGAGCACCAACCCCTCGCTTACCAAATACTTTCACCAACTCGATCAGGAAGGCAAACCGGGGATCCTGTGTATGCCCCTCCTTATAGCGTTTATAGATCTGTTGAAGGATGACCCCGATCTTAAAGGCGCCGAAAGCGAAATAAAAGCTGATATCATCCAGGTTGCGGCCACTGGCCAGTGCGTAGCGCTCGACTACCTCATCGCGGGTCAGGTTGCCGGGCAACCAGGTGAGGTTCGCCACTCCCTGGGTGAGCATATTCTCTTCACCGGGATTGATCCAGTAGGCCAGGGTGGTACCCAAGTCCATCAGCGGGTCACCCACTGTGCACATCTCCCAGTCGAGTACGGCCTTGATATGGCTCAGGTCGTCAGGATCGAGGACCAGGTTATCGTATTTGTAATCGTTGTGGATGAGGCCCGGCGCCCCGTCTGCAGGTTGGTTTTGAGGTAACCACTCCGTGAGGGCGTCAATGCTTTCCACCACGTCGGTCTCGGCCTTTCGGTAGCGTTTGATCCAGCCCGTTACCTGCCGTTCAATATAGCCCTCCGGTTTCCCCAGGTCGATCAAGCCCGTCGCTTTGATGTCGAGGGCGTGGAGCGCAGTCAGATTATCGACGGTGGCTTCCGAAAGCGCTCGCATCCGATCGGGCGTCAGATCCAGATCCTTGGGTACCTGATTGCGCAAAATCACGCCCTGCACCCGTTCCATCACGTAAAAGGGAGCTCCGATCACCTCCGTCTCCTCACAGATCAATATGGGCTGCGGAATTTTATCGTAATGTGGCTGCAGCAGATTTAGTACCCGAAATTCCCGCCCCATATCGTGGGCCGTCTTGATATTGGCACCAAAGGGCGGCCTGCGCAATACGTATTCTCCCTGATTGGTATTCAGGGCATAGGTCAGATTCGAATATCCGCCCGGAAACTGCTTGATCTGCGTTATGTGCTCATGCCCCGGCCAGTGCTCCTGCAGGTAAATCTGCAAAGCCTCTTCGTTGAGTTCCTCTCCGGGACGAATGTCTCTTGCTTTATCCATTGATCAGGTTATAGGTTTGAGGTTTGGGGTTAGAGGTGGGAATTTCAGGTTTGAGGTTTGAGGTTTGGGGTTTGAGGTAAGGTTATAGGCAACCTAGAACCTCACACCTCAAACCTCCTCAGTTATTTTTAACCTTCAACCCGTACTCCTTCAGTACTTTGCGGGCGAGGGAGGCCTTATGAGCTTCGTCGGGGCCGTCGTAGATACGGGCGCCGCGTTCTTCGCGGTAGAAGAACGATAAAATACTATCATCCGTCACGCCGAGAGCACCGTGCACTTGTATGGCGCGGTCTACCACCCGTTGCAGTACCTGAGCCGCGTAGAATTTAATGGTCGATATCTGCATACTGGCGGCCTTTTGACCGTGGGTTTGCATCACCTGGGCCGCGTGCAACACCATCAGGCGGGCGCCATCGATCTCGGCCCGACTGTCGGCGATAAAGGCCTGGATCATTTGCTTTTCGCCGAGGAATACGCCGTCGCTGATCTCGCGGGTAGAAGCCCGGCGGCACATCAGATCGAAGGCCCGCTCGCAGATTCCGATCCAGCGCATGCAGTGGTGAATACGCCCCGGGCCCAGGCGCTCCTGTGCCAACAGAAAGCCGCCACCCTCCGGCCCAATTCGGTTGCTTACCGGCACGCGTACATCGTGGTAGCGCACCTCAGCGTGGCTATGCCAGCCTGTACCTGCGTGCCCCATAATAGGGATATTGCGCACCAGCTCAAACCCCTCGTGATCGGTGGGAACAATGATCATACTGGCCCGCTTATAGGGGTTCGTCTCGTCGGGATTGGTGATAGCCATTACGATGGCAAAGGCCGATCCGTCGGCGGAAGACGTAAACCATTTATGACCGGAAATAATATATTCTTCACCATCACGGATGGCAGTAGTCGACATATTTACCGGATTGGAACCGGCGTGTTCGGGTTCGGTCATCGAAAAACAAGACCGGATCTCTCCTTCCAGCAGGGGATGCAGGTATTGTTCCCGCATCTCATCACTGGCGTATTTCAGTAGCAATTCTATATTGCCGGCATCGGGTGCCTGAGCGTTAAAGGTGAAATGGCCAAAGGGTGTTTTACCCAGTAACTCCCCCAACTGCGCGACCTCCATCAGGTTCAGGCCGGCACCTCCCTCTTCAATGGCCAGGTAGGGATTCCAGGCTCCGGTGGCCTTCACCTGATCTTTTTTGGCCCGTAAGATGGGCTCTACTTCGTGGAAGGGCATTTGTGACCACTCCGTTTCGTCGGGAAAGATCTCTTCCTCCAGGAAGGCTTTTACCTTGGGATAGATAGCACGTAAGCGATCGGTCGCGAAAAACTCGTTCATGTCCTTGTTTTTTTTGGCGAAAGCCAGCAAAACCAGCCTTCCCAAGAAAGATACAATTATCGAGCGAATTTTCGCATCAGGTGAAGAGCGCTACCAGAAAGGTAAGGACCGTGGCAATGAATCCTACCATGAAGATATTATAAGATACGGTCAGGAACCGGTATTTCTTTTCCAGCACCTTTCCCAGGTGGTACAGATCGCGCACCATATTGCCGTACATCAGACTGCTGTCGCGGAACACCTCATCCATGGCTTCTTCGTAATCTTGCAGGTCCATGGAGACGAAATTTCCGAAAAAGACCAGGTTTTTGCGACGCTCCGGCAGCGGAATGTCCGGCCCGTTATGCAACATGGTCACCTTGGGCCTTGCCGAAAGCACAGCAAAAATGAGGGAGACGAGGCCGGTGACCAAAAAAATAACCACCGGCAGCAGGATCATGGGCTGGGTCTCACCAATATTGCGGTACGACAAAAAGGTGATGAGCACCGAGATCAGGATGGAGTTCACACTGATCATGATGTTTGCTTTATTATCGGCAATGGCACTCAGATTGATGTGGTTTCGGTAATTGCTGCGGAAAAAAGTCTGGGTAGCCCGGCGGGGATCATCCCCTTCGAGTCCGTCGAATAGCTTTTGCTGCTGTTGGGAGGGCTGCGGGTCGGCTTGCTTGCTGCGCTGTTTATGGAGCTTATCGCGCACTTGCATGAGGTAGCGCGTACGCGCCGGCTCGAAGGCCTCCTTGGCCGGATGGGTGTAAAGGCGGATCTGCAGCAATTGCTCCTGCTGAATTTCCAGCCATTCCAGCTTGTCGGGATGGCGAATATCGAGCAGATCCCACTCCAGTCGCTGCAGGGCCAGTCGCTCCTCGGGTTCCTGCAGATAGGCGGCCGACAACCAGGCATCGGAGAGGATCTTTTCCGGTTCCGAGGCGGGTTGCTGTTGTTTACCTACCGTTTGAATACACTGAACTACATCCATCCGCATTTCTTCCGGAATGTCTTCCTGGGCAAAAAAACGACGCAATTCCCGCAGCGTGTGGGGCAGGGGCTGGTGTACATCGTAGGCATAACCGGCATTGATAAACCAGGCAGCCAGGGCGATGGCCTGTTTTTTGGCGAAAGCCAGATCCGGCAGCGGTGCCATGAGTTGGTGGGCCACCTGCACCGTCTGCAGGCACAACTCGTAGTTATGAAAAACGAGGCGGGCATCCTGCTGTTGGTCAAAGATACCCAATACAAAGGCTGCAGCCTGACGTTCGTAGTCCGTATGACGCGTAGTGGTGGGTGTATCTTTTTCAGACATGCACAGAGGGGTTCGGATAAATTGTTAAATCGGCTATAAAATACTAGAAAAACCAACAAATACACACTCTGCGCTTTTGCATAAGCGTATTATACACTCAACGAGGTGGATTTGCTACGCAGTACTTCGTGCTGTGACACCAAACCACTTCGGGTCGAGTACATACTCGCCTGAAAAGGTTGGGCAAAGCCCGAACCTCTTCGGAAGCGGTATTTACGTGTAAGAACGACTGATGTGAAGGTTTCTGGCTGCCTTTCGGCAAAAAGCCTTCCCCCAAACCAAAGTACCATGCAAAACACCAACCCCCTGATCATCCTGTGCCTGCTGACCCTGTTGGGCTGCCAGGACCTGGGTCAGCTGGAAGACATCCAGGATGTCACCTATGATGCCACTTTTGCCTTTCCCCTCCTGAACTCAAGCCTCAGCCTGCGCGACGCCGTCGACGAGCTCAATAACCCCGAGGAAATCCTGGTGGATCCCGACGGACTGTTGCACTTCGTATACCAGGGGGAAGTACTCTCCAACCAAAGTTCCGATGTACTGGAGGATATCTCCAATAACCTGCCTCCCGTCATCCCGGTACTCAGCAATGAATTTGCCCTTCCATTCGCTATTCCCGGGCAGGTCGACCTGGAAGAAATCGCCTTCAGAAGCGGTGGTTTGCGGTATACCTTCCAAAACCCAAACCCGGAACCCGTGGAGGTAACGATTACCTCGCCACAGATCCTGGTGAACGGGACGCCACTGGAGTATGAGGTAAATTTGCCTGGGTACGAAGGGAATGGAGCTCCACCCTCCGCTACCAACGAAGACGATCCCACGCCATTGTCGCAGGTGCGGGTGGTACCCGAGAACGATAGCGTCGTCATCCGCTACACAGCCGTCACGCCCGGTGGTCAGGAGGTTGCCCTGAGTAATTTCTTCCTGGCTCTGGACCAGCCCGAAGTATCTTACGCCGAGGGATTCCTGGGTCAGCGAACCATCCCCGGCGGTGCCGACGAGATCGAGATCGACTTTTTTGATTTCTCCTATATCGATGGCACCATCGAGTTCAGCGATCCCCAGATCACCCTATTCGTGGAGAACAGCTACGGAATTCCGACCCGGGCAGTTATTAACTCCTTTACGGTCTCCACCGTGGAGGGGGAGACCTTCCCCGTTACCGGCCAGTTGATCGAGGAAGGCATCGACTTCCCGTATCCACCGCTCGATCAGGTGGGGTCGGCTCGGGTAGGATCCTTTGTATTCAATAAAGACAACTCCAATATCGATCAGCTACTGAGCAGTAATCCGCGGCGGGTCGCCTACGATATCGACATCCGGACCCACCCCGATGGCAATACCAGTATCGATGGTTTCCTGACCGACGAAAGCTACTACAACGTCTCCATGGAAGTCGATCTGCCCCTGCGTGGTCAGGTGAACGGTTTTACGCTGCGCGATACTGTGGACATTACGATCGGCGACCTTTCCGAAGTCGAAGAAGCCGAATTCAAGATCGTGGCGGATAATGAGATTCCCATCGATGCGGATATTCAGATCCTGTTCCTCGACGAGCAGGGGCAGTTTATTGATTCCCTCTTAGCTGCCGACCAACAACGACTACAGGCCGCCCGCATGCTGCCTAACGGCATGGGCACGGAGGTCAGAACCACCGAAGTTTTCGTGCCCTTTTCTGCCGAACGTTTCGAAGCGGTGAAATCGGTGACCTCGGCAGTGATCCGTATTCGCTTATCCACCGAGAGTAACCCGGATGGACCCGTCGAGATCCTCGATGAACAGGAAATTTCGGTACGGGTTGGTGCCCAGGCGCGCGTCCAATCCAATTAACTGACCCTGAAAAGACCTCCTTCTATGCGTACCATCTTCCTTTCTATCTTCGCCATTGGCTTGTTCGCGTTACCGGGTGTAGCCCAATCCGATCTGGGCGTGCACTTCATGCGGGGTGTCTGGCAGGCCAATTACACCAATCCGGCCCTATTACCCGACCACAAGGTGATCGTGAGTGTACCGGGGCTAAAAAATCAATTTTCCCTCGAAAATTTCAGCTATAACGACCTGATCGGCACTAATGACGACGGGCAAACCGTACTCCAGATCGACCGTGTCCTGGAATTGCTCGACGATGAAAATGTAGTGCGGGAAGAGCTCGATGTCCCCACCGTGGCGGTGGCAGTGCGCATTGGCGAAGGTATTTTGGTCCAGGCCGGGCACCGCTTGCGTGTAGATGCTCTGGTGAATTACCCCCGTGAATTACCCAGTTTGCTCTGGAAAGGTAATGCGCAGTTTATCGGCGAGGAGGTCGAGATCGGGCCCGACCTGGCAGCTCAGTCCTACCAGGAATTCTTTCTGGGAGCAGCCCTGCCGATCGGGGAGTTTCTGACACTGGGCGCCCGCTTTAAGTATTTGCGGGGAACCAGTAGCCTGGAAACCTCCCGGACCGATCTGCGTCTGCTCACCAGCGACGATGTATACCAGTCGATACTAATGGCCGATTACCAGGTGAATAGTACGGGGATTTTGGAGTATAATGGCTTCAACGATAATCAATTTACTATTCCGGATAATCCTTTTGCCAGCATTACCGGCAACAACGGAATCGCTCTTGACCTGGGGGCAGTTACAACCATGGGGCCCGTTACCATCACGGCCAGCGTGTTGGATCTGGGGTACATCAATTGGACCGAAGAGGTCGAAAATCAAACCCTGAGTGGCACCTTTGAATACAAAGGACTGGACATCCTCGATCAAACCCTGACCGATTCGATCGATATTGGTTCGATCACCGATACGCTGGAAGCGCTATACGATATTCAGACCACTAATGCTGATTTCCGTACCGCTCTGCCTACGCGCTTTTTCCTGAGTGCCTCCTACCAGATGAGTCGCAACCTGCAATTGGGCGGCCTGCTGTATGGTGAGTTGTACCGCGGTCAGTTTTTTCCGGCCGTAGCCGCCAGTCTCAACTGGGATGCCACCAACTTTTTTAGTCTGGGCGGCGTCTACAGTGCCCGGCGGGAAAGTATTCTGAACGTGGGACTGCATACGGCGATTCGCCTCGGTCCGGTCCAGATCGTGGCGGCTACCGATAATATCCTTACGGCCTTTCAGCCGGGGGATAGCCAAACCGCCCATTTGCGGCTGGGCGTTAACCTGGGTTTCGGCTACATCAATCCCGACAATCGCAGTAACTGGAACCGGGAGGAATCTTTTTTTAAGTGATAGTTTCCAATCGCTTTCGCTAAAAATCCTTTTGCTCCATTACCCACATAAACTTGCGCTCGGGCAGGGTCATGTGGTCTTCCCGCTTGCGCCACGTCATGACCAGCCTGTCGGTAGCGCCCTGGCCTTCCCACTGCAACAAGCCGGGCTCAACCTCCGTGAACGTACCTTCGAAGAGGGTGCCTTTCCCGGCACTACCTATGAGCTTAACCATTCCGGTACTATCGACGGTTACCCGGACCGGCTCCAGCTCGGTTGTCCCCCGTAGAATATGACCGTAGCCCGACCCTTCCGTCCAGCCGCGTTCGATGACCAGGCGATTCCAGCGGTTGGTGTCGACCATAGAGGTGATCGTCTGAGTGGAATCAACGAATTCCACCACGTCATAGACGCCCCGCAGGTCGAAATCGGGACGGGAGGCATAGTTGGTATACCGCTGGTAGCTCTGGTAAAAGGTCAGTCCAAAAGCCAGGATGAAAAACAGTACTTTCAGACTAATAGTCAGGGCTTTTGGCCATTTGGCCGTCGGGTTCAACCCGTGTTTCAGGCGAACATCCGGAAGACGTAGCCAAAAAAACTGATACAGGGGTTTTACATAGTCGATAAGCAGGAACAGGCAAATGAACAGCAGCAGGCTGGAAAAGAGTTTTACGGGTACACCGTAGAAGAAATTGAGCATCACTACGTTACTCAACACGCCGGTCAGCAACAATAAGCCGGGTACCAGGGTACGCCGGGATAATAACAACAGGCCACCCAAGGTTTCCAGCAACCCGCTCACAAACTGGTAGGGTTGGGAATACCCCATAAACATCCAGGTGAATCGCATGGGCGTGAACTCTCCCAGGGGCGTGTATAATTGGGCCAGATTGGGGTACGGCATCTGCAAGGCAAACAACTTGATAATGCCGTAGGTGAACATGATAAAGGCGAGGTAGTACCGCAGACTGATCTTCAGCCAGGCGTATAACTGGTTGTAGTCGGTCCTGCGCCGGTCGAATAAGCTCCAGACCACCGTGGCCAGAACCGCGAGTATCAGGTAGGCCAGTTTGAGCACCCAATCGTCGAGCGTATCACCACTGCCGGTAGGGGCATGAGACCAGCGAGGTGTCTCGTGCCAGCGGAATAGGTAGTTCTGTAAAAGAAAGGATGGATAGTAGGTGTACTTCGAGACTCCGGGAATCATAAAACTCAGGAAATTCCAGGGGGCGATCTCCAGCAGGAAATACACAAAAAAGAACCGGAATCCCCATCGCTGCCAACGGGGCCAGGTAGATGTTTGGGCTGTCTCAGGCATTGTTATAGGTTTTCAGCAAAGAAATACCCCGAAAAGTAGCCTAATTTCTTGAAACCACTCTTTGCCCGAAGACCGCTTGGTCTATGCTATTTGCCCATTAGCCGAAATTAGGAGACGGGAGAGAAAGAAGAGACCCAAGAGAACGTAGAGAGGGAAGAGGCTCTCCCTAAAGTCCCTTAATGCTCTTCAGTCCCTCCTGTCCCATTCACTTCGCTCTTCAGATTTCACACTTCGCTCTTCTCCTCCACTCGTCCGTCCATGTGCTTGGCGAAGCGTCCGCGGTTGCGTTCGTGTACCTGATCGGGACGAGGCCAGGGCCAGCCGCCGAATTCGGTGGCGCGATATTCCATGAAGATGCGTTCCAGATCCTCGCGGCTATTGGCCACGAAGGGACCGTGTTGGATTACCTCTTCGTTGATGGGGCGTCCCTGCAGGAACAGAAAATAAGCATCCTGATCACCGGCCTCAATGGTCGTTTCCAGGTCGCCGTGCAGATCGACGATTTGCTGCACCTTCACATCTTGGTCGTCGACCGTAACCCGGTCGCCCCGGTAGAAATAGAGGGAGCGGTTGACCTGATCAGAGGCGGTGGGAAGGGTCCAGGATCCACCGGCTTCCAGTTTGATGGTCCAGATGGCTACTTCGTTGGTCGGATCGGCGGCCCAGGAATCGGGTGCCGGATCGGGCGCTTTTTCGTCACCGATCTTTCCGGCTACGATATCGACGGTCACCTTCTTGCCGTTAGCATCCGTTTTTTCGTAGACGGGTACCATATCGGCCCACAGCATTTTGAAGTGGGGTTCGACCCATTTGCTTTTTGCCGGAAGGTTGAGCCAGATCTGGAAGAGTTCCAGATCATTTTCCTTTTCCTTGTCGAGCAAAGGGAACATTTCGGAGTGTTGTACGCCTTTGCCCGCGGTCATCCACTGCACGTCACCGTTGCCGAAGCGACCGGCGGCACCCAGGGAGTCGGCATGGTCGATCAGACCCTGCTTGCCGATGGTAACCGTTTCGAATCCGCTGTGTGGGTGGTATGGGAAACCGGGGACCGTCTGGCCGTGATACATACGCCAGTCCTGATTGGGATTAAAATCTTGTCCGAGCATGCGTCCTCCCAGTGACGCATCGGGCCCCAGCTGATCGTTACCCTTAGGGTAGTGATCGAGATGGTAGGCACAGAAAATAAAGGGATCCTGAGTGGCCCACGGGAAGCCCAGCGGGCGAATGGCTTTTATGCTATTAGTGCTCATGCTGAGTTGGTTTTGCGTTTAATAACCAGCAAATCGATGTATATACACGAATAACAGCATCGGGCGGCAAAGGGTTTTGGGGTACGAGCTATCCGGTTTTTTCCTATCTTCCAAAGGGCAATCAGTGGTAGGATCGATCGCCATAATGCCCCGAAACAGTCAAGACCATAATCATACCTGAAATCCGGAAAACATGGATGAGAAGACAGAAAACTACTGGCGGATCCTGGAGGTGAATCTCGAATGGATCCGTTACTCCGATGCCAAAGCAACGGGTATATTGACCATATACGGCATCATCGTTACGGTGGTGTATTCCAAAGCCGCTGAGTTATTTGTGAACGTTACGACCACTGTACTGGAGCTCATGGTGGCCATCGGATTTGCGGCGGTTTCCCTGATCGCCATTTACTACGCCTTCCGCTGCATTACGCCGCGCATTGTCGAATCGGACCAATCCAGCATCATCTTTTTTACCACCATCCGCAAGCACTTCCCTTCCATGAGGGAATATCAGGAGGAAACGCACCGGGTATTGGAATCCAAGGTTGGACTGGATGAGCAGTTAGCCCAGCAGATATACGTGAACGCCAAGATCGCACAACAGAAATTCAGCAATGTCACCAACTCCATCCGCTTTTTCGTGATCAGCATACTATTACTGGTGGTCGATATTGTAGTGACCGTATCGCAGGCGAGTTAGCAGAGCTTACAGTAAAAAGGGCCTTTGCGTACTCACAAGTACCTACGCAAAGGCCTTTTTGAACCACCCTGAATACTATTCGGGCGAACTACGGTTATAGGCAAAACCACCGGCTTTGCCTTGCGACCAGTTTGTGAATTCGACCTGTAGATACACATCATCTTCGAGTAAGTGCATCACCAAACGGAGGCCAACAACGTCTTTTGGATTCACGGTTGCTCTGAACTTCCCGTAACTTAATGACTCCCAATCTTCGACCTCACCAATAGCCCATTCCGTACCTACCGGTGAATTGGTTTTATTATAAGAGCTTTCTTCCACGGCATTGTAAATCTGACCACCGTTATTGCCGCGCGTGATCCAAACGTTGTCGGTCAGCCGGTCCTGATTGGCCTCGGCACTGGGGTCAGAGCCATTTGCTTTTGAAAAGGATAGCGTAGCCCCGGTCCAGATAGTAGGACCTTGGGTTGTATCCATCGACATGGTATCCTGGTCCATATCCATTCCCGGATCGCTTGGCATATCGGGCGTGGGATCATTTACCGAATCCTTGGTACAGCCGGCAAAAGCAGCGAGAATAGTTACAAATAGCAATGATCGAAAAAGAGAAGAGACCTTCATTTTATGTGTGTTTATTTGCTTTGGTTAAGGATGAACTCACCGCTTGGAATATGGTTTCCGGTAAGCTGCTAAAACCTACGTAATGTCGCCTGGAAGTGGATTGAATGTCTCGGAATGGCATTTGGTGGAGTAGAAATGCCTAATTTCCAAACACTGTTTACACCAAAAATCCTGACCGATGCAAACGCCCTGGCCCAAGCTCGATTATTCCTCCTGGGGGGACACCCTCGAAACCCTCCACCAATGGCTGCAAATTGTCGGCAAGATCCGCATGCGGGCCATGCCGTGGATGAATCATTCCTGGCACGTATCGCTCTATGTATCGCCCACTGGTTTCACCACGCGGAGTATCCCGTATCACGGCAGTTTGTTCGAGATTGATTTCAATTTTATCGAACACAAACTCATCATCCGTTCCACCTTTGAAGAGGAGCGCCACCTGGACCTCAAGCCACGCACCGTGGCCGATTTCTACCGGGAACTCATGCAGACCCTGGATGATATGGGGCTGCATATCGACATTCATCCCCGACCCAACGAGCTGCCCGACAATACGCCCTTCTACGAGAATGTGCATCACGGCAGCTACGACGCGGATGCCGTCACCAACTTCTGGCGGGCCATGGTCCGGATCACCTGCGTATTCCAGTCCTTTCGCGGACGATTCATTGGCAAGAGCAGTCCCGTGCACCTGTTCTGGGGTGCCTTCGACCTGGCCGTCACCCGCTTTTCGGGTCGTCCGGCCCCCTTGCACCCCGGCGGTATGCCCAATATGCCCCTCGACGTAATGCAGGAAGCCTACTCCCAGGAGGTAAGCAGTGCCGGCTTCTGGCCGGGATCGGCAGACTTCCCGACACCGGTTTTTTACTCCTACTGCTACCCCACCCCGGAGGCCTTCTCGCAACAATCCATACTGCCGAAGGAAGCCTTCTGGAGCACCGACCTGGGTGAATTTATGCTACCCTACGACGTAGTCCAGCAAGCGGATAACCCCGAGGCCGTTCTGATGGATTTCCTCCAATCCACCTACGAGGCCGCAGCGGTGACGGGGAATTGGAGGTCGATCCTCCGGATCGACGAGATGAGGGGATGAGG
>CAYFGK010000168.1:0-11788 GCA_964342305.1 uncultured Saprospiraceae bacterium
ACCTCGGGCATAATCATTCTTTGTTTGGGCACCCAAAACTACTAAAAAAGCCTATGTGATCGAGCTTTTAGTTACTCTTCTGCGGTATTTTTGGCTTGTTGCCGGTAGCCGTCGACCATCGCCGCAATGTCCAATCCCGCCAGTACTGATCGCATCCAGTTTGGTGCGTTCGACCTTGAACCGTGGTTTTGGGCTGAAGGAGTCATTCGGTTGGTAAATAAGGCCTTTCCCAAACTTAGACCCTGCATGATTATACCTACCCAGCTTCCCGTCAGATACCATTGTTGTTTTGCCAGCTGGGCTGTAGTACGCCAGTTCTCCGTGATCACCGTTTTGGTGGCTTTGCGTTGTCCGCGCACTTTTTGTTTCGCCCGCTTAAGATCACGAAAATTCCTTATGTAATGCGGATTGTTGGTTTTCATACACTAATGCTCTTTTTCTTCTTCGTAGATAATCCCCAAAAATATGCGCAACACCGGATTGAAAATGATGTACCGTCGTAGTAACCATATTACTAAACAGAGAAAAAGCGCTGCGCCAGCGACCAGGAAATAGGATCTGCTGGCGGAAAAACCGGTTTCTTGCAGGTAATGAGCACTAGCCATACCCAGGAAAAGCAGAATAATTCCACCCAATCCTAAAACAACGAGAAGCAGTAGGCTAAAGCCTACCAGCTTACTCACTTTACCGGACCACTCAAGGGTCAGTAATTCTTTCTGTTGGTTTAGGTATTCGATGAAAAAACCGGCGGTTTCACCGGCTTTTTCAACCCAATTCTCTCGTTCGGATGGTTCTGCCATTACTTCTTCGCTTCTGCCCGAGCGGCTTCAATAATCCGACGTGCTTTATCCATACCGTCGCTGAATGATTTGCGGGCATCTTCGATGGCCTTATCGGCCTTGTTAGTGGTTTTCGAAGCTTCCTGCTTCAAGTCTTGGGTAAACTGATCTACCATGTTCTTTCCGCGGTCGTAGGCATCAGCGGCTTGTGACCGGGTTTGCTCGATGGTGTTCTGAGCATAGGTAGCAGCCTGGTCTCCGAGTTCCCGGGATTTCTCAGCAGCTTGTTGCCGGTACTGGCGTCCCTGATTAGAGTTCAGCCAGAATCCGAGGCCGGCACCAGCCAGTGCGCCCAGAATGAATGCGTAACGATCATTATTTGATTGACTCATATTGGTTGGTTTTTTATGATTGTATTTCTATAAAGAAAGAGGCCCACCAATGTTCGAACTTCTTGCCAAATGGCATAAAAAAAGGGCCGCCCCGAAGAGCGACCCGTCACAAAGCCATGTATGGTTACTTTTTCAGGTATTAATTCTTAACGCGTCCCTGCTCTTCTTCGGTAGCCGTGCGGCGGTTACGTGCTGGCTTCACCTCGTCGTTGCCAAAGCGGTAGCTGAAGGTCAGGTTTACCCGGCGGGATTCCCGCAAATTCCTTAGGTCCAGGTCGATCGTACCCTGATCGATGAAACCGTACGTCTGGTTCGTGTTGAAAATATCGACAATATTGACCTTCAGGTTTCCTTTGCCGTCAAGAACCGGCATACTTACACCGGCATCAAGGGACCACTGCGGATCGATCTGAAAGATCCCCCACACTACTGCGGATTGGTACCATCCCGAAAGTTCGGCCCGGATGCCTTTGGGTAAGGTGAAATTATTATTCAAATTAAAGCGCGCTGACCATTGCTCCTGGTTGATCCTGCCATTACTGAATTCCGAATCAAATTTATTGAAGAAACCGACTACATTAACACGGCTCGACCACCATTTGGTAATACCGATCGGCATACTGGCGGCAATGCTGAGGTTGTCAAAGTTATCCAGGTTTTGCCAGGTTTGGAAGGTGGAAAGTTCCTCGTCATTCTGCAGGATCACTTCCTGCATCACATCGGTGGTCCGGGCGTAGTTGACGTTCAGCATCAGTTTGTTCTGCAGGCTATAGGACATACCTACTGAATTAGTCAGCTGCGGCTGTAGGAACGGGTTTCCTACTCCGAAGGTGTATTGATCCAGGAAAAACACGAATGGATTCAGATCCTGGTAGGAGGGACGATCGATCCGGCGGCTGTAGGTATAGCTCAAACTGTGCTTTTCACCGATCTGGTGGCTCACGGCCATGCTGGGGAACAAATTAAAGTAATTGCGCTTTACCCGTTGATCAAGGGTTACGGAATAACCATCCGAATTCGTTTGCTCACCGCGCAGACCAAATTGAATGTTGAAGATCTTCCACTTGGTATTCAGGTTTACATAACCTGCCATAATGGATTCTTCGTACTGAAATTGGTTGGTTCTCAACGGATCGTTAACCCAGGCACCATCCTGGAATACCGAGAAATCAATATTGTTGTCGGTGCGGACGGCGCTAAATTTAGCACCGGTCTCCAGTTTCAGGTTTTCTGTGATAGGGTGGGAGTAGTCGGCTTTCACCGCCCGGATAGTCACTTTCGATGTATTATCTGACATGACCAGGTTGGGAGTAGCTACCTCCGATTTTTCTTCGTCAAAAAAGTAATTTGAGTTAGTCATATCCTGATTCTGGACGTAGCGGGCATAATCGGCATCGAAGCTGATCTCCTGCCCCTTCTTATCGAATTGGTGGCGCAGGTTAAAGTTACCGGTATAATTGTCCCATCTGTCGTCCGCTGTCATATCCGCATTTACCAGGGAGAAGGGTTCCGGATTATTTCCGCTCAGACGGGTAATATTATCTGCGTTGGCATTCCAGGAACCTTGTTGCGTATTACCAAGAATACCAATGGTCGTTTTGTCACTGAGGAAATAGTCAAATCCAACACTCGCCCGGTGACTGTTGCTCCAGCTCTCCTGTTCGTTCGCCTGGTCGAAACGCACCGTCCCCTCCGGAGTAGGTACACGACGGTCGATATACAGGTTTTGAAAGCGCTTATTGTAGTAGTAGGAATAGTTACCGTATACGTTGAAATCTTTTTCCCGGTAGTTCAGCCGGATTCCCGTATTGGCTTTGGGGAAATTACCGTAGCCTGCTCCGGCCGTAAGGTTTCCGTTCAGCCCCAGATTCTTATCCTTCTTCATCTTAATATTGATGATGCCGGCATTACCCTGTGCATCGTACTTGGCTGAAGGGTTGTCGATGATCTCAATGCTCTCAATATTATTGGCCGGAGTCGTTTCCAGCATACGAATCAGCTCCTCGGTCGACATGTAGGTATTTTTACCATCGATCATGACCAGAACACCTGATTTACCTTTCAGACTCAGCCGGTTATCCTGATCAATTACTACTCCCGGGGCTTTCGCCAAAAGTTCCAGGGCGTTGCTTCCCGCTGCAACGGGACTGCTTTCCACATTAATGATGAGTTTGTCGTTGCGCAGCTCCATGAATGGTTTGGTCGCTTCCACGGTCACTGCTTCGAGTTCAACTCCTGCCTGGCCAAAAGCCAGTTCGGGAAGTTCTATTGTTTTACCATTGAAATCAAAAACCTCGGAAAAAACCGGGTCGTAGCCTACGCTACTGGCTGAAATCAGGTAGCGACCGGCCTTAATTTGCTCGAAGGTGTATTGGCCATTTTCTTCGGTAATGCTACCCTTGGTGAGGCTGGAATCGGCGGCCTGCAATAAAAGTACGTTTGCGAAAGCAGCCGGATTACCGGCTTCGTCAAGGAGCGTCCCGGTAATAACCCCCTGGGCCGAAAGGGCCGTAGAAGTGATTGCACAAGAAATGAATAGTAACCATAACTGTCTCATAAAAAGTCTATTCAGTGGGTGATTGAGTGAATGTTTTGCGTATTTGTTGATCAGACGGGCCAGAAAGGAGAGGCGTTACAGAAAATGTCTGCCTTCCGACGAGATGGGGGATTTAACCGACGAATTGTAAGAACCCGGAGAGTAAACATCGTGCACACTGGCCCGTTCTATACCAAAAGAATCACCTGAATGGACGCCTTCCTCAGTAATTTGTCGGAATCCTGGAGTAAACTGCTTGAAAAAATGGGTGCCTGGCTGGACACCCTGGTACTTCAGCTCCCCAACTTCATCCTGGCCATTCTCGTAATGGCCGTTTCGATCTTTTTACTGCGCTATGTCCGCCGGTACGCTGCTAAGGCATTTAACAGGATGATGAATAACCAGACGGTTACCAGTTTGCTGTCAAACGTGGTGGCTTTTGGCTTTCTGGCAATCATGTTATTCCTGGTGCTGGATATTCTAAACCTCGATAAGGCACTTACTTCTTTACTGGCCGGTGCAGGGGTAGCTGGTTTGGCCGTAGGTCTGGCTCTGCAAGAACCACTGATCAACCTGTTTAGCGGAATTTTGATGTCGGTCCGCTCCTTATACAACATTGGCGACTTTGTAGAAACTAATGGGTTTATCGGCACGATTCGAAACGTTAATCTTCGCTTTACTACGCTGAAGACGGTTACCGGAGAAACGGTGGCCATACCCAATAAATCTATCATTCAAAACCCCCTCAAGAATTTTACGGTTGATCCCGGCCGAACGGTCCAGATTGGCTGTGGGGTATCTTACGGTGACGATTTAGAATACGTCGAGGAGATCGTCCGCAAAACTCTGAGTGAGGCATACTCCGTGCGCCCCGATGAAGTACTCTTCTTTTTCACGGGTTTCGGTAACAGCTCTATTGACTTTACCGTCAGAGTCCGCCTGCTATCCTGTAAGACGAACCCGGAATACTTAAGGGAGACCAGCCGGGGAATTAAAGCCATCAAGGCGGCCTTTGACCGGGAAGAGATCACCATTCCATTTCCCATTCGAACGCTGGACTTCGGCATCAAAGGGGGCGTTCCCCTCCACGAAGAAATGCCGGCAGAACAAAGCAATGGCCAGTCTTGAAACCCTGTTTTCAGAATTAAATAATCACTAAAAATCAAATGCATATGAATGCTGCTTCGGCAACATCGGTATTATACTTTCTATTCAGCCAGCACCAAGATGCTGCCAGCCAGTACCGGCAAATCGCCGGCCGGCTGGATGACAAGACACTCAGCGCTTACATGCATGAGTTAGAAAATTTCCACACTAATCACAGCAAAGCAGTGCGTCGGGTACTGGATGATATGAGTCCTTCACCCATGCCGATGCCCGACAATGATCAAAAAAAATCCCTGCTGAACCGGAAGCAATCCGAAGTTTGGGATACCATCGAACAGAAAGAATACCAACAGTTATTAGAATTCTCCAGCGATAATGAAGAGGCTATTTCCGAATCCTATAAAACCGGCCTTGACAATGAAGCCCTGCCCGAAGGAATAGAGAAAATGATCCGGGAATTGCACCAGAATGTGCTGAAAACCGTCCGACAAACGGAACGCTACAAAACCGTGCAGGATATTCAACTTGGCAATATTCCCTCCGCGTAGATCCCTGCTTTTTTCCTGACCAGAAAACCAATCGACATGATAACCAAGAACGAAGTAAAGAAATGGGCGGCGGTAAGCGCTGAGCCCGCCCTGACCATTTATGTACCGACGCAACGTGCCGGCAATTACGAAAAAAGCCGGATTCACCTGAAAAACGCCATTCACGAGGCCGAGGGTAAGCTGGACGAATTTGACCTGGACCCTCCCGAAAGGAAGGAGTTGCTGAAGCCCCTCAGAGCCCTTCTGGAGGATACTGATTTTTGGGCCAACCAAAGTGACACTCTTCTCCTCCTGCGAAGTAAAGGTGTCCTTGAACAGTACCGTTTACCCATTACGGTGAATAAGGTGGTTCAGGTTGGGGAGTCTTTTTATTTGCATCCAACCTTGCCCGCTGTCGGTGGTGATTATCGATTTTTTGTGCTGGCTTTGAGCCAAAATGAGGTGCGATTTTTCGAGGGGCACCGCCATAGTATATTTCCGGTAAAAGTAAATGACCTGGTGCCCGAAAATAAACAGGAAATGCTGGCTGACCTGGCTGATGATGCACGCCTGCAACATCACTCTTCCGGGACGGCATCCGACGCAAACACGATTTACCATGGCCAGGGGAGCCATAAAGATCTGGATGAGAATACCCTGGAGAAATTCCTGCGGGCGGTCGACGACGGACTCATGGAAATGTTACACGACGAGAATCCTCCCCTGGTGATCGCTGGTGATGAGCAAATCGCTGCCCGTTACCGGGCATTATCCAACTATTCCAATATCTGGGAAAAGAGTGTTCCCGGAAATCCGGAAGAAAAGGATCCCGTACTGCTGCACGAGGAGGCCATGACCTTACTGCAGCCGGATGTGGAATCGGATATGCAGGACCTGAAGAAACACTTCGGGGAAGCACTATCCGCCGGGGAAGCATCGTTCACTACGGATGAAATCGTACGCGCCGCAGGGGATGGTCGGGTCAAAGCCCTATTCCTGGTGAAGGGGGCTCACGAATGGGGACGCTACGACCCATCGATCCGCAAGGTCGCTCACCTGGAAAAACCCCAGGCAGGAGCCTCCGACCTGGTGGAATACGCGGCAATGAAAACGTTCCTGCAAGGCGGGAAAGTGTTCCAGGTAGATCGCTCCGAGATGCCGCGTCCGGCCGGAACCATGAATGCGCTGTTCCGCTACTAATCGCAACCGAAAGGCTTTTCCAAATCGTAACGCCAAACATTCCGAAGGTAGAATGTTTGGCGTTTTCTTTGTGACTGTATTCCACCTGAGGTACGGCTGGTCGGGCACCGCGCAAAAGTAAAGCCCCTGCTTCAGCGGGGTATACGAAAAAATCGTATTTTTGGAACGATTGAATACATGCAGCCCCATTCCTGACGTTGGGTCTGTATATGAACGCTAATGACAAACTCGTGAGAAAACGCCTTCCCTGCGGGAAGGATGACCCCAGCTGTGTTGGCAACACTGGCCTGCTGTGCAGGTTCGAGGCTTGTCTGGCATTAAATTGGAGCGGCTTTGCGAAAGGGTCCCCCAAATAGAGACGTCCGAACGTTGATCGTTTTCCTGCTGATTGGCTGCCTTTCCGTAACCGGAAAAGCCCAGTCTCCTGTATGCATAGATCAGGTGACGGTCTCGCTTGATGGTGACTGCCGCGCTGCCTTCCCACCTCAATTAGCCCTTAGCGGAGATAATTTCAATCCTGCAGATTACCGGGTGCGGGTAGGCTACCCGGACGGAGGTGTCTCCGAGAATGAAGTGATTCAGGAAGGCCAGTTCGATTTTATTGTACTTGGACCCGATGATTTCGTTTGTCGGGGAGAGGTAACTGCCGAAGATAAAGCTCCGCCCCGTATCGATAGCGTTTGGTTTAAAGCGGATACCCTCGACCTATGGTGTACGGAAATCGATCAGGTCTACAATAACCACGCTTCCACTGATCCCGAAGAGCCTTTTTTTACCGGAAGGGTATATTTCTCGGATGGATGTGATCCCGATCCACAGCTCAGTCTGTCCGACCAACTGGAGTACGGGACCTGTTCCGATTCCTTCTTTGCCCGTTTGGAGCGGACCTTCACCATCACGGATCAACACGGGTACAGCACCGACACCACCCAGACTATTTTCTTCCGTCAGCCCGATCACCGGGACGCCCGACTACCCGCCGAGCAAAAAATATACACTTGTGAACCGGATAGTGTTTCCGCGGACCAGATCCTGAATCCTTTCTGGATCAATGCTTTCGGTGATTCGGTCCTTCTGGATGATGTCGATTGTAACCTCGCTCTCAATCGTACGATCGACACCTTCCGGGTATGTGACGGCCTGCTCAAGCTGGAAGTGTATTACGAGTTGTTTGACTGGTGTGCGAATACTTCGTATCCATTCGATACCCTCCTGGTTTACGTGGGCGATACCGAAGCCCCGGATATCCGAAAAAATCGTGATTCAATTACCTTGTCCACCGGGCCCTTCGACTGTACCGGGGTGGTGGATGTAAGTACCGGGGCTCTGCGCGACGCTTACGGGTGGCGCGTTACGGATTGCGGAGTGGTGAGCCGGGAAATTCTCGTTGCTTCCTACTTGCCCGATGGGGGAGCGCCGGGTTTCCCGGCCACCGATAGCACCTGGCAGGAAGTCAATTATCCGCGGACCGCCAATATGATCAGTGGATTACCCGTTGGTCGCCATGCACTGTACATTGACCTTAATGACGGGTGCGGGAACCGGACGGCCGATACCCTGAACGTACGGATAGTCGACCAGGTAGCACCACGAGCCGTTTGTGTGGACGACCTCAATGTGAGTTTATCCACCGGTGGTTTCGCCCGGGCCTTTGCCGACGAGATCAACGAAGGCTCCAGTGACAATTGCACACCAATCGACATCGCCGTCCGGCGCCGCGTTTCTGATGCCTGTATCGGCTTTTTGCTGGTCCATGGCTTCGATCTGAACGGAGACAACCGCCTGGATGAAGACGATGGGTTTTCCATCGAGGACGGTCAACTCTGGACTCCCTGGGCAGAGGATGTTCCCTTTGTTTGTTGCGATCTGGGGAATCCCGTTCGCGTAGAGTTACGGGTAATTGATGAATCAGGCAATGCCGGCATTTGCTGGCTGGATGCCAATGTCGAAGACAAGCGGCCGCCACTGTGCCGGGCACCCGCCGGTATTGAAGTTAGTTGTCAGGATGAACGACTCGGTGACCTGAGCTTATTTGGATCGGCCTCCATTTTGCAGAACGACTGCGGAAATATCACCATTGAAGAATTGCCCCCCATCGACGAATTGGATCAATGTGGTAATGGCCTGCTTACCCGCCAGTTCCAGGCCGTACGCGATGCCGGCACACCAGACGAAAACCGGTCGGGGCTTTGCCTGCAGGAAATCAGGGTATTGCCCAATTATCAGTACAGTGTATGTTTCCCGGCAGATGTAGTTGCTGCCTGTGAATCCGATCCAATGATCCCGGGCGTAGAGATGGTGGAAGAAGGTTGCGATCTGCTCGCCATCTCCCGGGAAGATGAATATTTCTACGCTACCGAAGAGCCTGGTGTTTGTTATAAGATCTTCCGCACCTATCAGATCATCAATTGGTGCGAATACGACGGAGAAGATCAGCCCGTGCTCGTTTCCCGTGACTGGGATGCCTGGAATGGCACTAATCCTGCCCAACCCGATGGAAACGACCAACCCGGTGACCGGGGCATTTGTGTGTTGATCCAGCGCGACTTTTCTGATCCGCTCCCCGATACCGTGTGGTATGATGCGGATCTCGATCCATTCAACACCAATCCCGATAATTCGGGTAGCGGATCTCAGGATGGCTATTATTGGCGCGTCATTAGCGGGAACGCCAATCCCGCTTCGTCCACCTATTACTCAGGCAATGGTACTGTTTGGGGCAATGATCCCAACGATCAGGGTGCAGGCGATGACGATGATGCTGTTTACGGTTCTAATGGATACTGGCAATACACCCAGCACATAAGTGTGTACGACACCACGCGCCCCGTCCTGACCCTCGACCCCTCGACCCCCGATACCTTTGAGGCGGTAAGCAGCCGTGATTGTGCGGCGGAGGTTAGCCTGTTCTTTAACCTCGCCGATGAGTGTAACCTCCATTTCGACGATTTTACCTTTACCTCGGAGCTGGATCTCTATGCCAATGGGGTCGTAGAGGAGGAACCCTTCCTGGATTTGGCCTTGTTCCCCCGCCTTTTGGTGCGAGGGCGGTATCCGATCGGAAACCACGAGCTGATCCTGACCGCCGATGATGGCTGCGGAAACCGTACGGAGATCAGGCATTCCTTTACCGTAGTCGACCGAAAGGCACCAAGCCCTGTATGTATCAATGGACTCACCGTAGAATTGATGCGTACCGAACCGGGTGATTCACTGGGGCCGGCGGCGGCGCCGGTATTCGTCGATAATTTCCTGGCCAGTGATATGACCGATTGTTCCGGCGATATATCGTTCTCCATGAATATCAAAGGTGCGGGTTTTGATCCCGACCGGGACGGCGTCGTCCTCACTTGTTCGGATATCGGTACGGTTGTCGTGGAGATTTTCGCCTGGGACCCGGCGGGCAATGTGGGTTCTTGCGAAACCTACGTACTGGTGCAAGACAATGATGAGCGTTTGTGCCGTTCCGCCGACATGGGCTCGATCAGCGGGTTGATTACCACGCCGGACATGATTCCCCTGGAAGGCGCCGAAGTGGCGCTCAGTGGCCCCTTTGACCGGCAGCAAATTACCAGTACCGACGGTGCCTTCGGATTTTACAATCTGGCACCGGAGTATGATTACAGTGTATCTCCCGGGCTGGACCGGGATTACGTCAATGGCGTTTCCACGTACGACCTGTATCTCATCCAGCAACATATACTGGGGCTGGAACCTTTCACGGAGGCCCATCAATTCGTGGCTGCCGATGCCAACCGGTCGGGTTTCGTGAGTGTATCGGATATGGTGCAGTTGCGGAAACTGATCCTCAATATTGATCTTGATCTCGAGGATAATACCAGCTGGCGGTTTATGCCTGCGGGACTGACTTTTGCCGATCCTCAAGATGCGATCCGGCTAGGATTCTCGGGGAGTTTCAACGTGAATAACCTGCCCAATGACAGTCTGATCGCCGATTTTACAGCCATTAAGATCGGAGATATAAGCGGTGATGCCTATGCCAATAGTGCGGAGATACGTTCCAACCCGGTATCTTCGACCATTTCCCTGGAGGTACCTGACCGCCAACTGGAACCGGGAATGGAATATGCGATCCCGGTAATATGGTCGGGCCAGGCTGATATTCGGTCCCTGCAGTTTGCGATCATGCTGAGCTCCGATCGGGCCTCCATCCAAAATGTTACAGCGGGCGCAGTCCGCTCTGGTGAATTTGCTCACCTCGGTTCGGTGGTGACCACCAGTTGGTTACCCGATGCGATGGCTTCCGCCAAAAAGGATACCTTACTAACCCTGGTGCTGAGGGCAAACCAATCGGTTTCCACGGCTGATCTGCTGACCATTTCAAAAAGACACACACCCGCCGAGGCCCGCGATGCCTTCGGACAACCCTGGGTGCCAAGGCTGGTCTTTACGCAACAGGGAGCCTCCTTTCCGGTGGCTAATGCGCGACTTTTTCCAAATCCTGCCTCGGGGCCGGTTACACTGGCGTATGATCTGCAACGGGCCGGTACCGTCACCTGGCGGATCTATGATGCCTTCGGTCGCCTGCTTTCGCAAAAAGAAGAACGACAAACCGCCGGAGCTTACCAACGGGAAATACCCACCACTAATCTTTCGCAAAACGGCCGGTACCAGGTACAACTGGTCACCGGAGACTTCACACAGGAATGGCCACTGATCGTGACCAGAAGTCGCTGAGGCCCTGCCTTTTTGCCGAAAGGCTGAAAAACCCTTGGCCCTGAACCTATTTAACGGGAGGTGGGGCACAGACTTGTCTGTAAAGTGATGATAGTACAGAGTAGTTGGTATAGGGTATCTGGGTTTACGACCTTATACCAAATGGAACGTGAGATGCTATGTTTAGCAAACACCTCAGCCCAACCTCACGTTATTTGCAGATCTGCCGCATTAAATACAATAAACATATTGTAATTAGTTGTATAGAAAACTATATTTGCAAGGTCATCTAAGAACAAATCATAATTTACGCTACTCCGGAAACTGACTGTTATACCGACAACGAATTGGTTTTGGACGCCCAACCACTTCGGGAAGCGGTATACTTGCCAACCGGTCGGAAATAGACTTGTAGCGTACTCAACAATTCATAAGACCGTATCCCATGGACACCCCGCCTTTGCCGGTAACGGCAAAGGAAAGTAGATTATTTGTAACCATAAACCTCGATCACCGCAACTGGGATACCCGGCCCTTCCCCTAAGCCCATGTAAAACCGATTGTACGTTA
>CAYFGK010000169.1:0-10746 GCA_964342305.1 uncultured Saprospiraceae bacterium
TATCTAGCCTCTCCTGATCTAAAGTCTTAATAACCAACTACCAGCCGCACGGAATCACTCCCGAGACCATCAGCGGAGACCCGCACGTTGATGGCTCCACCTTCTTGTCCGCCGCGGACAATGACCATCGCCTTACCGTAGAAAAGGTTAACGGTATCGTTTTGGAAGGGCTCGAACGATTGTGGATTGCCGTTGCCGGCACCGGCCAGCTCACCCGCACCATCGACTTCGATTTGTACTGCGTGGTCGGCCAGCGGGGCCGGGTTCCCATCGGCGTCGAATGCTTCGACCAGGATGTAGGAAAGGTCCATACCGCTGTCATCCAGTTTCGTACGATCGGCAGATAGACGCAGCCGGGTCGGCTCACCGGCAGTAACCATAGTTTGTTCACCAATCTTTTGTCCGGCCTTATAGGCCACTGCTTTGAGTTCACCGGGTTCGTAGGTGACATCCGTCCACATCAGGCGGAAACGGAAGATGGAAGAATCTGCCTTGGGTTGTTTGCACTTGGTACCGAGGGATTTTCCGTTCAGGAAAAGCTCGGCGCAGTCACCATTGGTGTACACGAAAACGGGTACATTTTCTCCTTCCCGTTCCGGCCAGTTCCAGTGGGGGAGGATGTGCACCGTGGTTTCCTCCGGCTTCCAGTAGCTTTTATAGAGGTAGTAGCGATCCTTGGGAATACCCACCAGATCAACGATGCCGAAATAGGAGCTGCGCGAAGCATCCTCGTCGGTCATCCCCAGCATTTTTACCGAGCGGTTACCGTAGGGTGTCGGTTCGCCCAGGTAGTCAAAGCCGGTCCAGACGAACTCGCCGGCGATATAGGGCTCCTCCTGCTGCCACATGAAGTCATCATCGGCCACTTCGGCCCACCAGGGAGCCAGCAGGTCGTAGGAACTTACCTGTAAGGCATCCGTGAAATTGGTCGGTTTTTCCGGAAGGGGAAGCTCGTAAAATCCACGGGTGCTAAGGGTAGAGGCCGATTCACTGATTACCACCGATTTGTTGGGCTCCATCTGGCGGGCCAGTCGGTAGCGGCGTCCGTAGTTAAAGGCGTGCACATCGTACAGGTCGAAGTGACGCAATTTTGGAGCATCCACATTGTCATTAACCAGGGTAGTGGGTCGCGTAGGATCGTATTTGTTGACGTAGTTGAGCATGGTGTGGAGGCGGTAATATCCATTATTGATATTCCACTGTACGTCACCGATCTCGTTACCCACACTCCACAGGAAAATGGAGGGGTGATTGCGGTCCCGCACCACGAAATTCCGGATGTTGCGGTGAGTAAACTCTTCAAAATCTGTGTCTTCGGTAATATCGGCCTTGCCGTCGTATTTGTCGAAAACCTCGTTGAAGACCAGCAGGCCCAGGCTGTCACAAAGCGATAGGAATTCCGGTGCGGCCGTATTGTGGCTATTGCGGACCGAATTAACCCCCATCGATTTCATGATTTCCAACTGCCGTTCCATGGCCCGGGGGTAAAAGGCTGCTCCCAAAGGCCCGTGGTCGTGGTGCAGGTTGACGCCTTTTAGCTGTACCCGGCGGTCGTTGAGCCAAAAGCCATCATCAGGGGTGAAACGAATGGTGCGGACACCGAATTGGGTAGTGGTACGGTCCCATTCCCGACCACCGACAATTACCCGGGTACGCGCGGTATACAAATGAGGGTGCTCTACATCCCACCGCAGGGGGTCGGGAATGACCAGGGTATTCTCCATTATACGTTGTTTCCCGGCAGCGATGGAGCGCTCTATCGTATCCCGCGTGATGATTATATCATCGGGGCTTACTACTTCGTGAATTACCTGAACTTCTGCTTCCTGTTCACTGTGGTTATTGATGGTGGAGCGCACGCGAACATCGGCGTAGTGCGGTTTTACAATGGGGGTAATGACATAGTCACCCCAAACATCTACGTGGATAGGATCCGTGGTGAGCAGCTGTACCTTCCGGTAAATGCCGCCGCCCGGATACCATCGGCTATCGTGCTCACGGGTGTCGACATGAACGGCCAGGGTGTTTTTACCTTCCGGATTGACCAGATCGGTAATGTCGAGGTAAAAGGAGTTGTAACCATAGTCCCAGGTACCCGCCAGCTCGCCGTTCACGTATACTTTGGGGAAAGCCATCACTCCGTCGAAGATCAGGTAATATGATTTAGCGGAACCGGAGGCCGGGATTTCCAGAGACCGGCGGTACCATCCCTGGCCTTTCCAGGGTAATTTGCCGGTACTGCCATTTCCATCCACCTCGAAGGGCTGACCGATGGCCCAGTCGTGCGGAACACGAACAGCCTCCCAGTCAGTGTCGTCAAAATCCGGGTCTTCCGCTCCGGTTGCTTCACCTAAATGAAAGCGCCAGTCTTCCTGAAGGGTTTGATAGGTGCGGTTTTGCGAAAGCGCAGGTAGAAGACCACCGAATAAAAGAGCCAATGAAATTAGGTATGTTTTGCAGGTCATGTTTTTACGTTGAAGCTATGCATTGTATAGTCGCCATGTATGTCGCCACTACACTTTAATACACCTTTGTAAAGCATTGAAATCTAATGTTTAAGCGCAAAGGTTGAGGTTAAGGTCAAAAACCTGGATCGTGGATCGTTTAGCCTTGCATCAATCCAATCCGAAATAGGTCATGCCCTTCAGGGCAATATTGCTCTGGTCAAAGAGGGTGGCATTATCCCAATGTGACCCCTGCGCCCATTGGGTGCGACAGGAAGTGGATACCCAGGCCGGTTCCCAATAGATCAGCCCTTCTCCGCCTCCCTCGGCGATGGCTTCTTCCAGAGCGACCAGGTAGTCGTATTGCCCATCGGGACTAGCAGGGAAACCACTGACCAGGGCGTCGCTTCCCATGATGTTATTGGCAGCATCGGCATTGTCAAGGGTGAAAGGATAAGCCGTTTCCACCACCATCAGCCTTTTATCATACGTGTCGGTCAAAGTAGCGATGGCGTCCGGCAGGTTTTCGAGGGTGTAATCCGACCAGATCGGGTAATATGAAATAGCGATCCAATCGTAATCGACGATCCCGTTTTGCGTAGCCTCCCGGAACCACCACAGGGCATTTTCCGGTTGGGCGATGTGCAGCATGATCTTGATCTCGGTATTTTGGGCGTCGGCAACATCCCGTACCGCCCGCAGGCCACGGTTGATGAGATTCGCATTCCGGTTCCAGTCGAGTCCGTAGCTCTGATTAGGATCCTGCAGGATCTCCGCATTAGTTTCGTTCCCCACCTGTACGTACTCGGGCAACAGATCTTCGCTGGCCAGATCGGTCAGTACTTTGTAAGTGTAATTATAAACCGAATCCCCCAGAGCTTGTGTATTGTTCACCACCGGAAGCCAGGCTTCGGGTACGTGCTGGCGACCCGGATCGGCCCAATCGTCGGAATAATGAAAATCCAGTAGGACTTCCATCCCTTCCGATTTGGCGCGGGCTATGGCCAGCTTAACATCAGCATAATCGGAGTAATCGGTCCAATCCGGATTGTGCCAGATACGGAACCGGGCCAGATCGGTGCCGGCATCTCCGAATTGTACGTAGGGATCTTCCGCCTGTCCGTCGGCATTGTAATAGGTGGCACCACAATCCAGCATTTCATTGACGTAGCTGAGGTCGGCTCCCCGTATGAAATCCGTTTCGGAAGGGGAAGGTTCCTGGGGTTCCGGATCGGTCATGCCCTTTTCACTATTCAGTTCGCAGGCACTGATGAGCAGGGTTAGTATCAGCAGGGTATTCATTTTGCGTAAGTGCATAGTTTTTGATTTAATACATTAAACAGTCGGGCTAATGCAAAACATTAGCAGAAAAACGAAGAGCGTTCCGGGGATGGAACGCTCTTCGCATTGTTTTTCCAAAAACAGTACTAAAGCGTTCCCGCTTACTGTTCCATGGTGATTGTCTGGGCGTTGTTGTCGAGCGTAATGGTGTAGGTGCCGGGGGTACCTACGAATTGGAAGTTGCTGTCACCATCCATTGCGTTCTCGAACAGGTCGCTGATATCGTAGCCTTCCCCTTCGTAGTATGGGTAGTTCAGGCCGGAAGCCCAGTCACCTTCTACGGTAAAGAACCGGAAAGCATCGTTGGCAAAGGCCAGAGTTGCCTGGTAAACGTTGGGGCTGATCTCCACCACTTCGGTGGGTGCATCCCATGACCAGCCACCCGGAGTAGCGCCTCCTACCATCCAGAAGCTGCTGGATGGAGTCAGGGTGATGGTTTTGTTTACATCGTCCACCACAACGGTGTAGATACCGGGTTCGCCAATGAAGCTGAAGTTGCTGTCGCCATCCTGTGCATTTTCCAGGAGGGGATCAATGGTGTAGCCTTCCCCTTCGTAGTACGGATAGTTCAGGCCAGAATCCCAGTTGCCTTCCTCGGTAAAGAACCGGAAGGCATCATTTGCCAGACGCATCTTGGCCGTGAATACATCGTTTTCACAGGTGAACACAATGGGTGACCCCCAGTTCCAACCGGCGTCCGGTGCACCGGCACCAACTACGTAAATGGGATCACAACCGCCACCGGTAGGAGCTTGTTCGACCCAGATAATGGGTAGTGAACTGGGGTCGGAAAATGCTTCGGTGTTGTTACCCGTCCCCGTACCAGCGTAGGCCCGCAGGCGGAAGTATACAGTTCCCGTGTTATTCGCATTGCCGGCTTCGTCAGTGGTGGCCGGATCGTCGTCCAGACCGAGGTCCTCAGCGTAGTCGATTAAGAGGCCGACGGTCACCGCCAGGTTGGTTCCGTTGGTGGAACCGACCACATCAAACTCCGAAAAGTCGGAGGATAGTGACGCGTGAAGGTCGTAGGTGATATTAACCGGTGCACCAAAATCAGCAGGTTCCCAGACAAAGCGCTCTGCGATATTGTCTTCGGTATCTCCTGAAAGGTAGTACTCAGTTGAGAATGTATTGACAAATTCTACACCATCGGGCGTAGTGGCAATGAATGTAAGCTCGTTTTCTTCTTCACAAGCAGTGAAGACAAAGATGGAGCAGATTGCCCAGGCTAGAAATAATACCTTTTTCATTATTAAGCCGTATTTCAAGATTTTTTAATCAAAATAGATTGACGCTGACAGGCCTAGTAGCCTTCATTCTGCGTCAGATTTGGGTTAGCTGCAACACTTTCAGTCGGCAGCGGATATACTTCACGGAATTCCGGGATAGCAATTCCATTAAGGGCATTGCCTTTCCAGTTCCAATTGTATTGGTTACCGGTAAACCGGCCGTAGCGAACCAGGTCCTGGCGACGGTGCGATTCCCAGTGCAGTTCCACCAGACGCTCATCGAGGATGAGGTCGAGGCTCAGATCACTCTCGGAAATCAGGTTCGGGTTATTGGCCCGCTCCCGCAGATCATTAAAGTATTGGGTTGCCTGGGCCAGAGAACCACCGCCACCACGCAGGTGTGCTTCGGCATACATAAGGTATACATCGGCGAGGCGGAACATGGGGAAGTCGGTATCCACGATCTCCCGGGCGGCACCAAGGCTACCGTCGGCCCGGCGGTTTGACCATTTCTGAATAATGTAGCCGGTGGTTTGGTCCGAAACGTTCTCGACATCGATGGTGCGCTCTTCCGTAATAAGGGTGTTGCGATCATCCTGGTCGTAATTGCCGTTCAGGAAAATCTCGGAGAACTGGCGGGTAACCCGCAGGGCTCCACCCCAGCCGCCGGAATTGACACCGAAGTCTTCTCCGTTTGCTTCCTGAGAGCCCACTTGTCCGTTGATCATCAGCGTTGTGGGGCCGTAGTTTTGAGTGACAATACCATCGGATACAATCGGGAAGATGATTTCCGGGGTGGCATTGTTCTCATTATTATCGGCCTTAAACAAGTTCAGGTATTCCGGAGCCAGCGTGTATCCGCTATTGATGATTTGCTCGCAGTAGTTCAGGCAGTCGCTGTAGCGATCTTGTCCGACCCAGGTTTCGGCATTGAGGTACAACTTGGCCAGCAGCATCATGGCAGCGCCCTGATCGGCCCGGGCGTATTCATTCTGTCCGGGTGCGATCATATCGTCCATGATCTCCAGCAATTCGGACTCGATGAACTCGAATAATTCTGCGCGCTCCGCTTGCGGAGCCTGGTAAGCTCCGATCGGATCCTCGTTGGTTACGAAAGCAGCTTTACCGAAGAGGTCCATCATGTGGTAGTAGGCCAATGCGCGCAAAAAGCGTGCTTCGGCGCGATAAGCCACGATATCCTGACGCAGATCAGCACCAACGCCCCGCTCGTCGAGTTTTCCGTTGGAGGTTTGACGCAGATACTCGTTGGCAAATGCCACCTGAGCCATGCCACGGCCATACATACCGCGTAAAAGTACGTTACCCGCACCCCAAGTGGAACGCTGGATAGGCGCCAGACCAGGGTCATTTTCCCAGGTCCAGATAGCCTCATCGGTAGCCAGCACCTGAAGGTTCCAGATGCCACGTCCGTACTGACTGGTACCGGCATCAATACCAGAAATATTTGAGGAACCAGGGCCACTGGTACCAGTAATACTCAAATTGGCGTACACGCCGGCTAATCCCTGGCGGTACGAGTCGGGGGATGAGTAAAAATCATCCGCCAGAAATGCGTTCGGGTCACCGGGAGTTACATCCAGATCATTGACACAACCCACCAGGAATAGTGCACCGAACAGCGTGATTAAAGAAATTCTTAACCGTATCATCTCAGTTCAATTTTCGGTTTAGAAATTCACGTTGGCTCCGAACAGGAAGGTCCGGGCACGTGGATAAATAGTGTTGTCGATACCGCTGAAGATCTCAGGATCCAGACCGCTGTAGTTGGTGATCACGAAAGCGTTCTGCACACCAGCCGTGATGCGGAGATCAGCTCCGGTATTGAAAGCACTGGGGAAGGTGTAACCCAACGTCACGTTATCCAGACGCAGGAACGAACCGTTTTCCATCCAATGGTCTGATAAAAGTACGGTAGCTGTCGTATTAAAGTTGGTTTCCTCCACCGCTGTCGGCAGATTTGACAAAACATTGATATTTTGGATCAAATCGTACTGAGCACGAGACGAAAGCACATTATTATAAATGTAATTTCCGATGCTGGCCCGGAAGTTCATCGACAGATCGAAATTTCCGTACGAGAAGTTCGTCAGGAAGCCAAGGGTCAGTTCCGGTTGGTTGTTCCGGTATAGGTAGCGGTCGTCATCGTTGATGATGTTGTCCCCGTTCAGGTCTACGTAGGCCCCTTCGATGGGGTTGTTGTCCTCGTCGTACACCTGCTTGTAAACGAAGTACTTAAAGGGGGCAAATCCTACGCGGTGGATCTGAATGGTATTACCTACACCACCACCAATACCGCCGGTGCGAACATCCTGGCCAAGAGCCAACTCTTCGATCTTAGTCTTGATGACCGTAGCGTTGAAGTTCACGTTCCAGCCAAGCGGGCCGTTGCGGCGATCAAAAATGTCGTAATTGATGCTGAATTCCAGACCCTGAGAGGTGAAGTTACCGATGTTCTGGAAGCCGGAGTTACTGAAGTTCGAGCCATCGGAAATCGCAGCGAAGGCCAACAGGTCGTCCGATTCTTTGTAGAAGAATTCCACCGTACCGTTCAGGCGGCTGCCCCACAGGCCGTAGTCGACACCGACGTTCCAGGTGGTGGTCTCCTCCCATTTCAACTCTTCGTTACGGAATTGCGGTACCCCGATCGGAATAACTTCGTTACCGAAGGCGTACTGAGAGCTCGGTTGGCCCCGGTTATAACGGGCCAGATAGATATCGCCGGCACCAATGTCCTGCTGTCCGGTGACACCCCATCCGAGGCGAAGCTTCAGGTTGGTCAGTACGTCTGACTCGGGGAAGAGATCTTCCCGTAAACGCCAGGCAAAAGCCGCAGCGGGGAAGGTACCCCAACGGTTGTCTTCGCTAAAGCGGGAGGTCGCGTCCTGACGAACGGATAGCGTGAGTAAATATTTATCGGCCAGTGAGAAATTGGCGCGACCAAATAAACCTACCAATACCAGGTCAGTGGCCTGGCTGAAAATAGGCTCTGAATCGGGTAGGTCATTGCGCAATTCACCGGAGCTGAAGCTTTCGCTTTCAAATCGCTGGTAGGAGTAACCAGCCGTGGCGTCGAAGCGGAATTTTTCATTCAGTTGCTTTTCGTAGGCCAGATAGCCATCAAACAGCACGTTGCGCTGGTCGTTGGTGTAAGTCGACTCAGAACCCAGGAATTCTCCATTGGGTTGAGTGGCTGGACTGTCTTCATCAACGATGATCCGCCCTTCCGAGGAGGCATCATCAATACCTACGTTGATCGAGGCCGTTAATTCGGGAAGGAATGGTAACGTATAGTCAATCTTGGCATTACCGTAGTAGCGATTTACCGTAGACCGGTCGTTGCGTTGTAGCAGAGCGGCAACGGGGTTGCCGGGGGCGTTACCTATCAGATCACTGCTGTTCAGCACGCCATCTCCATTATCCTGGTAGTACTGAAAGAAACCTCCGAAAGGAGAGCTTGGGTCGTACACGGGCTGGGTTGGATCCCAGGTGATGGCATTACCCTCCTGGCCGGAAGCAAAGCGGTTTTGCTCCTGAGCGGCATTGGCATTAACCGTAATTTTCAGATTGTCATCCAAAAAGGTGGGATTCAGGTTCAGGGAGGCACTCCGGCGTTCGAATTCGGAGGTCAGCCGAATACCGGGTTGGTCGGTCAAACCCAGTGACAAACGTCCCGGTATGGTATTGAACAAAGATCCCTGAATAGCCAGGTTGTAGTTCTGGAAAGTCGTTTGACGGTATATCTCTTGCTGCCAATCGGTGTTGGCATCGCCCAGTTTATCGACGAGATCCGGACGGCGTTCCTGCACCAGGGTGCGGAATTCATCGGCCGAATACACATCGAGGAGATTGTTTTCCGGTAGGGTATTGATACCGAACTGCGTGCTGAAATCAATATTCAGTTCGGAACCACCATCTTTGGTCGTAATGATGATTACGCCGTTGGAGGCCCGTGAACCGTAGATTGCCGTTGCCGAAGCATCCTTGAGGACGGTGAACGACTCAATGTCAGCCGGGTTGATCGTCGACAGGATGGAACGTCCACCACCAATCGTATTGTTGGAAATGGGCAATCCGTTGATCACGATGAGCGGATCATTAGAAGCACTTAAGGAAGAACCTCCGCGAATCCGGATGGCGGAGCCGGAACCCGGTGCACCCCCGGTACTGATGGTTACACCGGCCACCCGCCCGTTGAGCAGGTTTTCGGGGGTCACGATGTTACCGCGGTTGAAATCCTTTTCGGAAAGGGAGGCCACCGAACCGGTATTATCCTTAACCGTGGTGGTACCATAACCGATAACGACCAATTCCGTCAATTCAAAATTAGCGGTCCGTAACTGTACGTTGAGAGTCATGTTTGCGGAGGTTACCGCAAACTCAGCCGTTTCATACCCCGTATAGGAGAACGCAAGCGTGTCGCCTGGTGAAGCTGCAATAGAGTAGCTTCCGTCCAGGTCGGTACTGGTACCTGAACTGGAACCCTTGACCAGGACGTTCGCCCCGATCAGTGGTTCGGATGTTGATGCATCGGTCACAATACCGGTTACATTTTGCGAAAGCAAAAAGCCCGGAATGGTAACCAGACACAGAATCCAAATTGTCCTTAGCATGGAAGTTGCATTTGCATGGTTGGAAAAAAATGTCAGAGTCTATATGAACTAGTGTACAAGGCAATCGTCATTCGATTGCCGAAGATTTCCAAGGGAATCGTTGGTGATTCGATAAATAAATCGGTCTGATGGCAGGCGGTCCAAATATAGGTAGAATTCTGGAACTCATGCTTTTTTTTGTCACTACTCGAGTATGATAAATGTCATAGCTATTCCTTGCTTTTTTTGGGCCTCGGCCTCCGTTAACCCCGGCCCTATTGACCACTGTACCGACTCTACCGAAGCCAGGTCAAGGCCTCCTTCCTTTCCGCCGTTTAGGTGGTAAGGAAGAAAGGTCGGGTAGGGGCGTGGCATAGTCACCATGGGTACCGGACGCAGATCCGCAAGGTTAATTTCGTATCGTTCCTGATCCGGTACTATTTCCAGTACATAACCGAAGGCAGTACCCCGGTCGGTAGTGAGTGCAATCTGGCAACGTACGGGTTTGTCGTTGAGGGCGCGGGCGTGCACGATAAGTTTTTTGCGCTCCTCCAGCGTATTTCCGAAAGTGCTAAGTAGGGGTTTTGTGAAATGGCGGATGGTGAAATCTCTTGCGCCTTCGGTCTCCTCCGCAGCAAACGGTATACGGAAAACCTCTTCCAGATTGACTTCGAGGGATCGAACGCCGGGAATATCCTCATCAACTATACGCTGCCCACGACTCCAGCGGGATTGTGACCACTGATTGGCGTCGCGCAAGGCCGAGAACAAGACAATCGGTTTATTTGCCGGGATAACCTCTACCTCATACGGTTGGCGTTCGTGAAAATCCCAGTCAAACGGTGCACCGGCGGCATCGGCCGGGAAGGTCCGGGTACCTCCTTCGTGCTCCACGACCAGATAATAGGTCAGGTTGCCGGGCCGGACCTGATCGGCGGGAATCGTCCCCTGGTACGTGAACCCACCAGTGTGTTTCAGCTCGATCGTCGTTCCGCGCCAACCGCCACTTACCACAGCTTGTACCTTCAGACCTTGGTGTGGGGTAGCTACTTCAGCTTGTATTGTCAGGTCTTTTCCGGCGGGCGCTGCTTTTACGGGAGTATGGGCCAGGTAATCCCGGTC
>CAYFGK010000170.1:0-10312 GCA_964342305.1 uncultured Saprospiraceae bacterium
TAGGTCGGTCCGGAGGACCGACTTCCTACATCAACTGAATCAAATCGTACTGCGTAATGATGTGGTGCTCTCCCGCCTTATCCCTTGCGATCACTGCCGGCATTTGCCGGTTGATGTATTTGCGTAGTTGAGTGGCGGCCAGGTCGTCTTCGACCATGGGTAAGGGTGCACCCATGATGTCCGCCACGGTCGCCTGACCGTTTTCCGACATCTTTTCCAGCATGTAGCTGAGCACGTCGCTTTCGGTTAGGGAGCCGACCAGCTGGCCGTCTTCCATGACGGGGAGCTGGGAGATATCGTGGTCCTTCATCAATTGGAAAGCCTGCTGTATGGATTCGTGTTTATCGACGGAGATGAAGCCCCGCTTCTGCTTGCGGGCAATGAGGTCACGTACGCGGAGTTCGGTATCGAGAAAGCCCCGTTCCCGCATCCAGTCGTCGTTGTAGATCTTGCCGACATAGCGGCTACCGTGGTCGTGGATGACTACTACCACTACATCGTCGGGGGTTAGTTTATCCTTGAGCTGGTGCAGGCCCGCAACGGCCGAGCCGGCGGAATAGCCCAGTAGAATACCTTCCTCGCGGGCCAGACGGCGGGCCATGACGGCTCCGTCCTTATCGGTGACCTTTTCGAAGTAATCGATGATGTCGAAATCGACATTCTTGGGGATGATATCCTCGCCGATGCCTTCGGTAATGTAGGGGTACACCTCTTTCTCATCGAACTCACCGGTTTCGTGGTATTTTTTGAAAACGGAGCCGTAGGTGTCGACTCCCCAGACCTTGATGTCGGGATTTTGTTCCTTGAGGTAGCGCCCCGTGCCGGAGATGGTGCCACCGGTGCCAACCCCGACCACCAGGTGTGTCACTTTACCATCGGTCTGCTTCCAGATCTCTGGCCCCGTGCTTTCGTAGTGCGCCAGCCGGTTGCTGAGGTTGTCGTATTGATTGAACCAATAGCTGTTGGGAGTCTGCTCACTGAGGCGGCGGGCTACGGAGTAGTACGATCGCGGATCGTCGGGAGCTACGTTGGTCGGGCAGACTATCACTTCGGCACCTACCGCTTTTAGCAGGTCGATCTTCTCTTTGGATTGCTTGTCGCTGGTGGTGAAAATGCATTTATATCCCTTAACGGCTCCGGCGATGGCCAGGCCCATACCGGTATTGCCACTGGTACATTCGATGATGGTTCCGCCGGGTTTGAGGTCGCCGCGGGCTTCCGCATCTTCCAGCATTTTCAGGGCCATACGGTCCTTGATGCTGTGGCCGGGGTTGAAGGTCTCGACCTTCATGAGCACCTTAGCGGGAATGCCCTCCACGGTGCGGTGCAATTCAACAAGTGGCGTATTACCAATGGTCGACAGTATGTTGGTATGGATATCCATAGTGCAGTATTAGCGATTTGAGTACGTGGGGTTATTTGTAGTATTGGATTTCAACGTAGAATTCCGGGTCTTTGGCGCCGAGCAACTGAGCGCAACGGGAGCTCATAACCATCAGGATGTTGGGCGGGGTGGAGCGCGGTATGCGTCCGACCACCTTGGCGTAGATGTACCGACTCTTCATCGGGTTCGTGATGCGAAGGTACGAATCCAGGGGCGCTTCGTCGTGCAGCACATAGAAATTTCGTGAATCTTTTTCGGCCTCCCAGAAGGCGGCGCCCGATTGCTCGTATTCGCGTTTCCCTTCGGCAACATAACGCTGTACGTGGCGTGCCAGTTCGTAGTTCTCGCGGAAGAGCGGATGGACTTGTCCCTGCCGCAATTCCCGCGGGATGCCCGAGGTGCTGAGCCAGCCCACAAAGTAGCGTTGCCCCACTTTCAGGGTGCCTTCCCAGTTGTCGAGCCGCTGGTGCACACTGTCGATGGGCATCTTAAAGAAGCGTTTGCTCAGACCGTATACTGTATCACCCGGCCGTACGCGATAGTACAGGGGTGCGTAGGCCCAGCGGTAGAAGGTATCGGGCTTTACCCGCACAATGGCCTTGGTAGGGATGGGGATCTGTACCTGTTGCTGCAGGTTCAGACCATTGCCCAGACCGGGATTGAAAAACTTCAGTTCCTGGGTCGTCAGACCGTAGAATTTGGCGAGGCTAAACAGGGTTTGTCCGGCAACCACGGTATGGGTAGTCATCATCTCCCCCGGACCGATAGACAGGTACAGGGTGTCGTGGGGGCGCAGGTAGCGCAGGGAATCACCCGTATCGCTTTTTCCCGTAAGGGGGATACATAAAAATATGAATAGTAATAGTCTCATAGTAGTTCGGTTTAAAACCCATCCCAAGCCCGTCCGCTTCGCGGTTCTCTCGCTTCAAGATCCACAGGATCTTGATCGCAGGCGAATCGCTCGTTCACCCTTCGCTTATCAAGGGGAAGGGCCGGGGATGGGTTTTACAAAATTAGTAGTATCTATGGTTCGGAAAAATGAGGAGATTGTCTTTTTTGTGTTCCTGACCAACAAATCCATGATTCTATGCAGGTATTAGCCGTAATCCCGGCCCGCTACGGGTCAACCCGATTCCCCGGAAAGCCCCTGGTGAAATTAGGGGGTAAAACCATCCTCCAGCGGGTGTGGGAGCGGGCCCGGGCGATGGATTGCCTGGACCAGGTGGTGGTAGCAACCGATGATGAGCGCATCTGCGAGCACGCTCAGGAACTGGGTGCACTGGTGCAGATGACGGCTGACACCCACCGTTCCGGCACCGATCGCATTGCCGAGGTAGCCCAGGACTGGCCCGATTGCGAGCTGGTGATCAATATTCAGGGTGATGAGCCCTTTGTGCGGGAAGATCAGGTGGAAGCCCTGGTCAGGGTTTTGCAGCGCACCGATGCCGAGATCGCCACTCTGGCCCGCCGGTTGGCACAGGCAGAAGACTTGTTTAATCCCAATGTGGTGAAGGTGGTGTTTAACCGCCGCAACGAGGCCATGTATTTCAGTCGGTCGACGATCCCCTACATCCGCGATCTTGATAAAAAAGAATGGTTTGCTGAACAATGCTTCTATCAGCACCTTGGTATGTATGCCTTTCGCCGCGATGTTCTGCTGGAAGTGACGGCCTTGCTGCCTTCCCGGTACGAGCAGTTGGAGTCGCTGGAGCAACTCCGCTGGCTCGACTACGGTAAGCGCATCCAGGTAGCGCTGACCGATCAGCCCGGCATGGGTATTGATACGCCCGCCGACCTGGAGCGGGCCGAAGCATATCTCAAAAAACATGGAACAAGTTAAAAGATACCGTCGTCGCTGGCTATTGCGGGCCCCGGTCGGATTGGCTACCTTCGGATTCGGTGCCTGCCTGGTAGCCGAGGCGGCCATGAAAAAGTACAGTGGTGCCGGCACCTGGGAATGGGTCCTTTGGGGGACTCTGGCGCTGGTGATCCTGAACACCGGATTGAGCCTCTTTGGCGATGCGGTTTTACAACGCTCCCGCTACGAACGCGCACTCGAAAAGCATCGGGTATGAATTACTGTAGTAATTGCGGATCGGATCAATTGGATTTTGTCATTCCCGAGGGCGATAATCGTCCCCGCTTTGTGTGTCCGAATTGCTCGGTGATCCACTATTCCAATCCCAAGATCGTGGCCGGTTGTCTGCCGGTGATCGACGATCGCATCCTGTTGGCGCGCCGGGCTATCCACCCCCGCAAAGGTTATTGGAACGTACCCTCCGGCTACCTGGAAAATGGTGAAACAGTGGAAGAGGGCGCTCTGCGCGAAGTGCGGGAAGAGGTGCAGGCCGATCTAAATCTGATAGGTATGCACAGCCTCTACAGTATTCCGCATATCAACCAGGTCTACATTCACTTTCTGGGGGAATTACCAGCCGCCGATGCCTTCGGCTGTGGGGAGGAAAGTCAGGAGGTGCAACTCTTTCGGGAGGAAGATATCCCCTGGGACGAGATCGCTTTTTCCTCGTCGACCTTCAGCATACAACACTATTTTGCCGATCGCAAATCCGGCCAGCATCGCTTGCATCGGGGTGTGCTGGAGCGCAGGGAAGACCGCTAGCGCGTTTCCAGGTACATGATCTTTTCGGAGAAGTGGTACACCACGTTGAAGTCAAGCAGCAGGGCCTGACCGATCAGCCCGTCGCTGGTGCTCCGGTTTCCGGATTTAATATTGATGGGATCTATGGTCAGCACGGTCGGTACTCGTTTCCATTCCGTTTCACCGATGCGCACCCGTTGTAATTTGGTGCGTATGTTGGTCGTGATGGTGGGTTCGGCCGAACCGCCGCCCACCTTGCGGTATTTCCCGATAGCATCGAGCAGCCCGTACGCCTTGATCGTCCGGTTATTCAGGACCATATAATCGGAGGCCCCCGTATCCACCGTTAGCTCCAGTTGCATGGTGGTATCCTTATGCTCAATTTCTACGGGTACCGCAATGTGGTTTTGGTTGAGGGGGAACATATCGATCCGCTCCCCATCCCCGGCGTATTGAAATTCTTTGGAATCATAAAGTCGCAAAACCGCATCATCCAGGTCGGTTTCCAATACGAAGAGCGCAAACAGATCGTAGCCCATGATCAGGTCGATGTGGTACCCGATCAATTCCGAGAGGTGCTCCAAAGGAATAGCGTCGATGGTCAGGCCTTCGATGATCAATCCACCGATGTTCAATTCGTTATTGGTGAAGGTTTTACTTTCCACGGTTTTTCCCGAGGTGTGGATGCGTGCGGTACCGGAGGCAACCAGATTTAATTTATCGGCTGTCCCCGGATCGATCACCGTCACGCCGGCCCCGGAATCGAACATGATATTCAGCGGCTCCGAACCATTCACCGATGCCTGGAAGAAGATGAGGTTTTCCTGGACGGTGATGGGGACAGTGGCCAGGGGGGTATTGGCTTTCGCCAAAAAAGGCAGGAATAAAGCGATCAACAGGTAGCGGTACGACATGGGCTTTGGGTTTTATCAGAAGATACGGGATTGCTGGTTTCGGTTGTAGGGTTGCGGTAGAATTACCTTTTCGTTAACGAGTTTTGGAAGGATGAATGCTAATGATGGATCAGGACTGCACCAAACTTGATCGATGATGCTTTATTTGGCAAAACCCTCCCTCTAGCTCAATCCGCATCGCGGTTCTATCGCTTCAAGGTCCACCTGCGGCCGCTGAAGCCCGTACGGGCGCAGGGGGGATGGGTTTAAAAATTTGAAGTTTCGTACAGTCGTAATTCAACATTCATCATTTAGCACCGAACATTCATCATTTCAAAGAGATTAAATAAGCCCCACTCCACGCGCGTGTTGCAGTATCTGCCCCGATTCCTTAATCAGCACCGCATCCACGTGGGCTGTATCCTCTACGAGTTGCTTGATCCGGCGTGCGTTTTTGGTATCGCGGGTTTGGCGTATATAGATCGCTTTGATGCGCCCGGGAAACCGCTTGGCGATATCGATGTAGAAATCGGCATCGTGCTCGGCCGAGTCGCCCAGGAGTACGAAGGGCAGATCCGGATACGTATCCAGAATAGTGACAATGCTTTTGGTTTTGTGATCGGAAAAGGGCCCGGATGGCTTCAGTCCATAGTCCCGCAGAAGAATGGGCCCCTTGGGGAACTCCTGGATGTCGAGAAATTGATCGATAAGATCGTAGATATTCCAGGGGCTGTGGGATAGATAAAAAGTTGGATTTTTATGGTTGTCTTCTGCTCCCTTCGACAATTGTTGCAGCACCTCGACCATACCCTCCATAGGCATACGCTGAAAGGCATTTTTAAAGAAGGTGGTATAGAGCATTTTAACCTTGAAGCGGGAGCTGACGTGCGTTTGCAGCACCGTGTCATCAACGTCGGTAATCACCCCGAAGGAGGCGCTTTTGGGGGAGAAGAGCATTTCGCCTTCACCGGTAATGGTAGAACCCTCTTTGGGTGTGGGGTCAGTCAGTTCGGCCGATATGGGTACCCATTCTTCATCAGTAGCCGGCGGATCGGTCTTCCAGGGGCGTTTGATGGTAAAATAGCCTTCCCGGTCGGCTTCACACTCCAGTTGGTGCTCGCCGATGTTGAGTTTGATCCGGGCATTGGGAATTTCATCGCTTTCGAACCGCTTGATCGTATCGATAGCGTTGCGAAAAAATCGGCTGTTCTCATTATTGGAGAGGTTTTCATCTTCCAGGACCCGTCCTTTCAGGTACAGGTGCTCACCCGAAGCATATCCCCGGTAGATCTGTACCATAATGGGATCCCTGGGATTGATCTTACGGTAAACGCGATTAATGGCTCTCCCTACTTTTCTGACTAGTGATCTTTTTTCTGACATGGGTTGGTAAAATACATCAAATAATAAAGCGTGAAGTTGGGCACAAACTATTTCTTAAATAGCGGATACCTAAGGCCCAACCTCACGGTACAGGGTAGTTGGTATAGTGTATAGAGATTTGAGCAAGACCTACTACCTAATACCCTCTGCCAAATACAACGAGAGGGGGTACAATCCGTTGCTTATCAATTTATTAGGCCCCAGCCTTACGTTGATACCCCAAAATGCCCGCTGATGGAGCAGGCATTTTGGGGTACGAATTTTTTGGCGAAAGCCAATTAAGTACTCCGTAACCTAAGTAACTTTGATTTATGGCTGTGCCTTTCGGCAAAATACCTCGTTGCTCGTCGGTCGCGTCCGTACGGATGCTCCGATGCAAGAGTAGGGCCCCTTTGCCCCACTCTTGCATATGCGCCTTGTCTTTTGCCAAAATGCACTACCCATATTTTCAAATAACTTAGATTACAGAGTACTAAGCCCGCAGTTGGGGCTCTTTAATATACACCTTGGTGTTGTTTCCGAGGTAGAACTGATAGATGCCATAGGCCAAAAGTCCGATGGCCATGAGGCCTACCAGGAAGGTGCCGCCGCTTTGGTTTTGGAGGAAGTCAAACATGCCTTCCATCCCGCGTACGGCGCCCGGATTATTATTCACCGCCGTGCGATAAACAAAGTAGGCAAAAATACCAAAGGCAACGCCGCGAGCGCTTATGCCGACCATGCCGGAGCGTTCCAGTAGTTTCTGGTGGGTAATGCGACCGCGATCGCGAACATCCTCCAGGAATTTTTTGCTCAGGCCTTTGTAGATCTTGTAGATACTCACACCTAGTAAAATGATGGCCACCACGATCATCAGCGTTTGTCCGTAATCCTGGTTAAGGAGCCACGAAGCCCACGACTGTTTGCTTCCGGAACCGGAAGAACTGCCGTTACTGGTAAGGATAGATACACCCAAGGTTCCGTAGATCGCTCCGCTGACAAAGTAGCCGATGCGCTTGGCAGTCCCGGTTTTATCGTCTCCCTCATTAGTGGGGTCGACTAGTGCCTGATAAATACGCCAGATGGCGTAACCAGCCAGACCAATTCCGATCAGGATCACGAGAAACCGTCCGAAAGGTTGTTCCCGCAGGAAGTTGAGTACGCCACTGGTGCCGGCTGCTTGTCCGCCAACGCCCAAGGCTGCTAGTAGTGCTAAGATGCCGATGAGGCCATAAATAATGCCTTTGGTGAAAAGGCCAATAGTTCGAATTTTTTCCACAGTGATTGGTTTTTTGGTTTTTGGTTACTGCCGCTAGAACGGAAGAGAGGTGGAAATGATCGGTCGGAAGGGGGCTATAATGGGAAACAGACCCTGACAACCGCCCGTTGGGACTGGAGTGGCTGGAGAGAAAAAAGGGACAAGGAGAGACTTAGAGACTGCAGGGAATAAGTGACCGGAGAGAAAAATACTTTCTGATCTCTGATTTCTACCCTCTGACCTCAAACCTTTGATCCTACGGTCAGCCGTGGACCGTATCGCGTGCAGCGTTTTCCGTGATGCGTCTAAATTTGGAACATACCGTCAAGCCGCTCTCCTATGAAATTCGGTATCTTGAAAGAAACACCGGAGACTCATGCTTTCTGTTCGGATATTGATTGCTTTTTTTCTTTTTTCTTTTTTTACGATTGTTATTAAAGGACAAAATTACATTGTAGACCGCTTGACTGTAGAAAATGGTTTACCATCCAATTGGGTAGATGGTGTCTTCGAGGATCCAGAAGGTTTTATTTGGATAGGTACTACACAAGGCCTTGCTAGATATGATGGTCAAAAAATTATAAGTTATTTACCTAATTGGAGAGATTCTTTTTCATTGGGAAAGCCATGGGTCGGAAATATTCGTGGAGACACAAAAGGGGTTTTGTATATAAATTTAAGTGGAGAAAAAACTGTTTTTAGAAAAGATAAAAATAGATTTATTGCCCCTAAAGAGTATTTCCATGCATGTGTTAATATGAAGACTGTTTCTGCTAGTATAGGTCTTGATGGGTATTGTGAAGTAGAGACATCTAGCGGACAAAGAATTTGTTTTTATACATCCTCTAACGATGCCATGTTTAATATTGCCTTTCCTTTAATAGATGATCAAATTTATTTGAGGTTACGAAGCGGCAAGGAAGCTTATTTTGATATTTCTAAGCAAAAAATGCAGAATATTCCTTTTTGGGAAAAAAATACGAAAGGGGAAGAAGGAGTTATGCCATTAGGAGTAGATTATGAAAATAGACTATGGTATATATTTGATTCTCTTATAGTAAGACTTGATGATAGCTTGTCTGAGATATCGAGGTTGTTACCTATAGAGTTTTCTAAAAATTATATTTTAAGTAAAAATGGAAAAGGAAATGGAAAAGATATTTTATGGTATTTTAATTACGGATTAGTTTTTTATGAACTAAGGAGTGGAAGCACATATTCAATTCCATCAGTTGCTCCTTTCCTCAATGGATTTGAAGCATCTGATGTAAGGGAAATATTTAAAGACTCTAAAGGGAAATACTGGATAGGGACAAGTGGTGATGGATTATACATTGTAGATTTTTCAAAAAAAAATTACAATAAATATGTAGTGCCTAATTCTTCTTTGGTGAAAGGAGGAAGTAAAATTGTTTTTGGCTCGTGTATCGAAGTCAATGAGGATTCTATTCTGGCCTTATCAAATAATGGGCTTTGGTTGCTTAATACATATAATAAAAAAATTACTTGGCTTAATCATCCAGATAATTTTCCTAAAGATGTTGAGATTAATTTTGATAAAATAGTAAAGTCAAATGACTCCATCTTTCTTATTAAGACTTATAAGCCTGGTTCAACTTGGCATGTAAACTTGAAAAACAAGAAGGTTTCACTTTATAAGAATGAAAATATTCCTTTTGAGTTGGATAGCTTTTTTGTCCAGATTCCATATTCTGATTCAAGGGGTAATGATTATTATTATTCCTACTCTCCTGGTTTGGGTCAGGAGGATTCTTGGGATTTAGGCTTGCATAAATATAATCCGCGGACCGGTCATCATGATTTTTTTTCCTCAAATGGAATTCCACCAAAAGGATTTCCTGCATGGGGTATTCATAAAATTATTGAAGATGTCAGCAAGGAGTTTTTATGGATTGCTACTCAGACTAATGGCTTAGTGAAGTTTTTTCCCGATAGTAACTCATTTCAGAAAATAGAATTGCAATTTGAATCTGATCAATTCGCTCCATTTCCAACAATTACCTCTCTTGAGCAGGACTCGTTAGGGAACCTGTTAATAGGTACAGCTTATAGATCTGAAATCCTTTTTTTGGCAAAAGAAGAAAGAAAAAACCATAATCCAAGGGTTAAAATAATCAACCACCTAAACTCCAATCATAAAAGAGGTCGACTTATTCGGTATAATGTTGACGCAAACGGTGAATTATTAATGTTTACTGAATATGGATTGAACAAATTTAATTACAAGAATCAAAATTTTGATTTTATTCCCTTTCCGAATTTGAATTTAGCAGGCCAATACCCCGTTTTTAGTTTAGAGAAAAATCAAAATTTTTATGTGGGTAGCCAAGAAGCCCTCTACCAATTCAACCTCAACGACCTCCAGCCTAATCCGCACCCGCCACGCCCCACCATCACCGATTTGCTGTTCAACAACGAGCCGGTGCCGGTACGGGGCACCTACGGCGATTCGCTGGGAACCAGCCCGCTGGAGTACACCATGCCCTACACGCGCAACCTGACGCTGACGCATACGCAGAACAACTTTTCCCTGGAATTTACCGGGATGGTGTATACCTTTCCGAAGGAGGTGACCTATCGCTACATCCTGGAGGGCTACGATGACGACTGGACCAATACCGACTACGATAAAGCCTCGGCCACCTACACCAATCTGCCGCCGGGTAACTACACCTTCCGCCTGCAGGCGGCTAATCATTCGGGGGTATGGAGTACCGAGGATGCGGTGCTGGGCATCCGTATTCTGCCGCCCTGGTACTGGGCGCCGTGGAGTAAGGTGCTGTACGCCGCCCTGG
>CAYFGK010000171.1:0-10300 GCA_964342305.1 uncultured Saprospiraceae bacterium
ACGAAGTGGTTTTGCTCCGCAGTACTTCGTGCTGGGACACCAAACCACTTCGAGTCGAGTATATACTCGCGTGAACAGGTTGGTCAAAGCCCAAACCTTTTCGGAAGCGGTATTAATAGTTTATTGAAATCTGCTTCACTCTGTAGCAGCAAAATCATTGACCGAGGATAGCAGGTATAAACAAGGATGGGACTTACAGTATTTGACCTGCCTTCAAAAAATACAGCATGAGTAATACACAAGTAATACACCACTTCTACGCCGCCTTTTCCCAGGGAAATGCCGAAGAAATGGTCGCCTGCTACCATCCGGAGGTGGTTTTTACCGATCCGGCGTTCGGCACGCTGAAAGGAGATCGGGCCTGTGCTATGTGGCGGATGCTGTTATCGAGAAAAGAAGCCAGTCCTACCATAAGCTTTTCCGATGTTGCAGCGGATGAGATCAGCGGATCCGCACAATGGGTAGCCGAATACCACTTTGGTCCGAAGAAACGCAAGGTGATTAACCACGTGTCGGCCACCTTTTCCTTCCGGGATGGCAAAATCATCCAACACACCGATACGTTCAACCTCTGGAAATGGTCCCGACAGGCGCTGGGACCGGTAGGGTACGTAATCGGTTGGACGCCCTATATGAAAAAGAACATCCAGCGGATGACCAATAAAAGATTGGATGCTTATTCAGGTAAACGGTAAGTGGATGAGACTACACACCAGTGCCTGTTTGTTGTGAAAGCCGCAAAATCTTATAATCTTGGTCGTCTTTAAGTCGATGCGTAACCGTTCTTGCGATGATCCTAGGGATCGGGCATCGGTAACTACTAAAATACCCGCATGAGGTCGAAAATCTTTCCATGTTTTCTGCTGGTCTTATTCATCGTTGGTTGTCAACCCTCTGAGGAGGTCGCTCCGAAAGACTATGAATTAGTGCCCGATGACGATGGGATACTGGTTGAAAAATTTGATTCCACCAATACCGATGAGAACCGGTACAATAAAAACAATACCATATTCAAAGTAGGGACCTCGTTCAAGTATGATTTTGAACATCTGACACCTGCCGGGGAGGTAACGTATTTTAAAATCAATGAAGACCAGAAAGGCTGGATCTTTGTTGATGCGGAAGCAACTGATTCGTTGGTCGTAAAATCAGTGGTCATCGACGTAATAAATGGTAACCCGATGGCTCAGTTTCTTCCGGATTACAATCAAACCGTTATTGCCTATATGCTCGTTGAAGGAATTCCGTTTTCCATGTCCGGGGTGATCGAGAATGAGGCCAGTGTCTGGATGCACCCACCCCGTGAACACTATTTCAAGATCCTGGAATTAAACCCTTTTCCCTACATTAAGGCACCTTACGAGGTTGGAACCACCTGGACCTGGGATCTGGCTATCGGAAGCAGCTGGGCAGACGAGCGATGGAAAACCTGGGAAGGAGTAATTGAAAACAAATACCAGTACGAAATAACCGATCAGGTGACCCTGGAAACGGACATGGGAGACTTGGATTGTTTCGTGATCGAATCCTCGGCGGAAAGCCGGATCGGTGAGACTGCTTTAACTGCCTATTTCCATCCCGAATATGGGTTTGTCCGACTGAACTATACCAATATTGATGGAAGTAAAACCAATCTGGTATTAACAGAAAAGCTATGAACGACCACAACCCATTTACCGACTCCGCCCTGACCACTATCCTGGTCGTTTCTGATATGGAACAATCCAAAGCCTTTTACACGGAGGTGTTAGGAGCAAAAATATTCCGGGAATACGGGGGCGACTCCCTGGTCCTGGAGTTTTTAGGAAACTGGCTCTTGCTGGTAACTCCGGGAGGCCCCACAGAGGATAAACCGGATACGCACTTCGTCGTTCCGGCCGATAAGGATCAGGTAAGTCACGCTTTCACGATCCGGGTGAAAGACTGCCAGCAGTCGTACGACACCCTAAAGGGTAGGGGAGCTGATTTTCTCACACCTCCTCATACCAGAGGTGCCGAAACCCGATGTTTCTTCCGCGATCCGGATGGACATCTGTTTGAGATCAGCGAGTATAGAGGGTAGTAGTCACTGAAAACTATTTTCGTTCCCAAAAGATGATGTTACCTGAATGATAACCAGACTTTTGGTCCACGGCCCACGGCCCACGGTTCACGGTTCTTAGCCTCAACCTTCCATGCCTGCCGTAACGGAGTGCAGGAAGGAACCTTTGCTCTAAAAAGTGTTGGTTTTCTATGCCTTACAAGAGGTGTTGCAAAAAGGGCAAAATCTTCACAATGCGATGAAGGACGGTGTCCTAATCGCCCCATTTCCCGTATCTTCTGCCGTAAAACAACCACCTATGCGCCTACTCTACAGCTTTTTCGCCATGTTACTGGCTTGTAGCCTGCACGCTCAGGAAACGCCGGAGGAAATCGTAACTGCCTTTTTCAACACTCTGCAAACTGAGAACTCCGATGCAGCGCTGGATCAGTTGTACGCCACCAATCCCTGGATGTCGAAGAATATGGAATCCATCCAGAGCCTGAAAGAACAAATGGCCGGTCTGACGGAGGACTTCGTCGGCACCATGCACGGGTACGATCTGATCGTCGAGAAATCCCTCACCGACCGCTACCGGCTCCTCAGCTACCTGGCCCGGTACGACCGCCAGCCCATTCGGTTTACCTTCCAGTTCTACCGGCCCGCCGATACCTGGAAGATCTACAGCTTCAAATACGACGGTAGCCTCGACGATGAACTGGAAGAGGCAGCGAAGATGTATTTTTTGGATCTGGAACCGAAGTAGTCTACAGTAGGCAGTCTTCAGTTGGCAGTGTGCAGTGTGCAGTGGGCAGTAGGCAGTCTTCAGTGAGATTTCTGCCAACTGCGAACTGCCAACTGCCAACTGACTAGTAGGAGTAGGGCGCGTAGTAGTCAGACGGCGTTTCCACATCGTATTCCGACTGCAGGAACGTTACAATGTTGACCAGTTCACTGACGAACATGACCTCGTTGTACTTGGTCATGGGCGATACGTCGGCGTTCTCCGCTGCGTACAGGTTCGACATTTTGTGCGATGGATTGATAATGGAGGTAACCAGTTCACCGTATGATTTTTGTGTGGCTACTTCTCCGCCCAGAGGCACGTGCAGGTTCTCGTCGGTGCCGGCCCATTCGATGTCGCCCACATGGTGACATTCATTACAGCCGAGCCGGACAAATGCTGCTTTACCGTCTTCAATCTCTCCTTCCGGCAACGCAAATCCGCGTCCCTGTTGGTTGCACCCCACCAGAGCTATAAGCCCCAGCACGAAGAGCACCCCCAGAATGCGATTTTTCAGGTTTGATTTGGTGTACATGATAACTTGGTTTTTGAGTTAAAAATGGGCTCTTGCAAACCAAGAAAGGTAATCAGGTTAGAGGTTTGAGGTTTGAGGTTAGGGCAGAGGTTACCTCACACCTCAAACCTCACACCTCTAACCTGTTATGTGGTATATCATCAGGGGCAACTTCGTCGTCAGGGCCATTTTGCGACTTTGGCTTTTGTGGAAGAACCGCTCCCAGAAAGAACGCTGGGGGGTGGCCATCACGACCAGATCAATGCCGTGCTCGATCGCGTAATTGCTGATGGTCTCGGGAATGTCCTCACCGGGCACCTCCTCCATAGTGAAGGAGAATTCGGGGACCCCGTCCTCGAACAGTTCTTCGAAAAGTTCCGCTTTTGTTTTTTTGAAGGCATCCTTGTCCTCATCTTCCGCTACGTGGAGGAAGTGGATGTTGGCCTCGAGATCGGCATTGATCTCCATTAGTTGCTCAATGGCCTCTTCATCAACCGATTCGTAATTGACGGCGTAGACAATTTGTTTGATCTCTTTGAAGGAAACACCCTTGGGGACCAACACTGTCGGACAGTTAGCCCGCTTGGCCACATTGCTGGACACACTGCCAAACCAGCGGTCAAGTACATCCGTTGCGCCCTTGGTGCCCATTACGATCAAATCGTAATCCTGGGACAATTTCACGATCTCGTCGGCGGGGAAACCGATGATCAGTTCCTGGGTAATTCGCACCTCCCGACTTAGTTCGGGTTGACATTCTGCTTTGCATTCCTCCACGAATTCGGTGAGCTGTTTTTCCCGCATCCGGACATATTCCGGGATGGGGGGTACTACGTTGGGGTATTCGGCCTCTACCGCAGGGGTGTACAGGTGTACCACGTGAATACTGGCTTCCTCGTGGGGTACCGCCCATTTCTGAGCATACACCAGTGCCTGGCGGGCAGTGACCGAAAAATCAGTAGGGACTAAGATCCTTTTCATGTATTGGTTTTATTGGTTTTGCTTATTACCTAAAAATGTACTCTCCTTTTTGCCGGAAGGCAAGCACAAAACACCGGAAATACACTGATTTTCGTCATCCCGGACCAATTGGCCTGGTTTGGAAAGCTTAGTGTAGGGTTTACACAGACTTTTGCATATTTGCAGTTCACGAAACAACGGTCTATGCTCCCACGTCAAAATCCCACCTATACCAAAGCCTGGCAAAAACTGCATGCACACTTCGAAGCCATCAGGAACCAACAGATAAAAGACTGGTTTGCTCAGGACCCGCAGCGTTTCGAGCGCATGTCATTTACCCTCGAGGATGTGCTGGTCGATATATCTAAAAACCGGATTACCGACGAAACGCTGGATCTGCTGGTGGAGCTGGCCCGGGAATGCGGGGTACCCGAAGCCACCGAGCAGATGTTTCAGGGAGTGCCCATCAACGAAACGGAAGGCCGTTCCGTTTTGCACGTCGCTTTGCGCAAGCAGGATGATGATCCCGTTATGGTAGACGGAGAAAATGTAATGCCCGAAGTACGCCGGGTACTTGAGCGCATGCGAAACTTTAGCCAACGCATTCTGTCAGGAGCATGGACGGGCTTTACCGGTAAGCGCATCAATACCATTGTCAATATTGGTATTGGTGGTTCTGATCTGGGGCCCTTTATGGTGACCGAGGCGTTGCGCCCGTATTGGCAGGAAGGTATGAAGGTGGATTTCGTGTCGAACGTGGATGGCTCGCACGTGTCGGAAGTGCTTAAACGTGTCGATCACGAAACTACCCTCTTCATGGTGGCCTCCAAGTCGTTCACGACCCAGGAGACCATGACCAATGCCTATTCGGCCCGCGACTGGTTTTTGGCGAAAGCCGGAGATGAGCAACACATCCCCAAACACTTCATCGCTCTGTCCACCAACGAGGAAGGGGTGCGTGCCTTTGGCATCGATCCCGATAATATGTTCGGTTTCTGGGACTGGGTTGGCGGACGCTATTCGCTAACTTCAGCCATCGGTCTGTCGGTCATGTGTACCATCGGCCCCGACCATTTCGATGAGTTACTGAAAGGGTTCTACGCTATGGATGAACACTTCCGGCGTACCCCCTTACGGGAAAATGTGCCCGCACTGCTCGCCCTGATCGGCATCTGGTACAACAACTTTTTCGGTGCCGAAACGGAGGCTATTTTGCCCTACGATATGTACCTGCATCAGTTTGCTACGTATTTCCAGCAGGGTAATATGGAGAGCAATGGCAAATCGGTCGATCGCAACGGCGACCCCGTCACCTACCAAACCGGACCCATCGTGTGGGGTGAACCGGGCACCAATGGCCAACACGCTTTTTACCAGTTGATCCATCAGGGTACCAAGCTTATTCCCTGCGATTTCATTGCACACGCTATCAGTCACAATCCGCTTGGTGACCACCACGCTAAACTGATTTCCAACTTCTTTGCCCAGACGGAAGCGTTAATGAACGGTAAAACCGCCGATGAAGTACGATCAGAGATGCAGGCCAAAGGAGTGGATGCCGATACTATTGAACGCCTCGTACCCTTCCGGACCTTTACCGGTAACAAACCCACTAATTCCATTTTGCTGAAAAAACTCACACCCTATACGCTGGGACAGCTGATCGCACTGTACGAACACAAGATCTTTACCCAGGGCGTGATATGGAATATCTTCAGCTTTGACCAGTGGGGCGTGGAACTGGGCAAACAGCTGGCCAACTCCATTCTGCCCGAGTTGGAAGGGGACACGGAGGTGTATTCCCACGACTCCAGCACCAACGGGCTGATTAATGCGTACAAAGCGTGGCGTTAAAAAAATAATTCTGGCAAACCCAACCCTTTTCGGGAGGATCGACGTCTCACTACATGACAACCACCTCAGGCGCCGGGTGGCTTTCGTAAAGAATTAAATAATAACGAGATGCGATCCCTGACGATGTTTTTTGCCTGTGCTTTACTCGCCACTTCCCTGGCTTCTTGTCTGCGCGACACCTGCGAGGCCGAAGTAGAGTACATTCGCTACGACCCGATTTACGTGCAAGCTGCTTCCTTCCGCACGGAGATCGGCCCCGAAGCTCCCCGGGAGCTGGAAAATCCCGGAAAGATTTACGCCTATGGCGATTACTTGTTTATCAACGAGCCCCAACAGGGCATTCACTTGTTTGACAATTCGGATCCGGAGAATCCACAAGCCATTTCCTTTATCGAGATCGAAGGCAACGTGGATATGGCCGTACAGAACGGGCTGCTCTACGCCGACAACTACGTGGACCTGGTGGTCTTCGATATTCGCAACCCGGAATCCATCGAGATGGTGGGCCGCACCGAGAATGCCTTCCCGGATTATGGGTTTGATCAGGAGCGGGGCTTCCTGGTCGGGTACGAAGAGACGGACATCGTCGAGAAGCAACCGTGCAGCGAGGGCGACTGGTTCCGCGGTGGTGGTGGGATATTCTGGGTCAACGCCGAATTAGATTTTTCCACCGCCCTGGGAAATGATGCCGGGGTTCCTTCTCCCAACCAGACCGGTGTTGGTGGCTCCCTGGCGCGCTTCACCATCGGTTTCAACCGCCTGTACGTCGCCGACGACAGCGATCAGCTAAAGGTATTCAGCCTGCGCAATCCCGAGCAACCGGAACTGGTGAATACCAGCTATATCGGTTGGGCGATTGAGACCATTTTCCCCTACGGTGACCACCTGTTTATCGGTGCCGCCAACGGTATGCACATCGTCAGTGTGGAAGATCCCGATAATCCGCAACACTTGTCTACTTTCTGGCACACTACTGCCTGTGATCCGGTATACATCGACGGTGACTACGCTTACGTTACGCTGCGCGATGGTACCGAGTGTGAAGGTTTCGCTAACCAGTTGGACGTGATCAATATTGAAGACCTCTTCAATCCACGTCTGGTGAAGACCTTCCCCATGCATCATCCCATTGGTTTGTCGGTTCGTAACGAGCACTTATATCTATGCGATGATGATGCGGGCCTCAAGGTATTCGATGCTTCTGATCCCGCCCGCGTGGGTAACCGTCTGCTGGCCGAAATTAAGAGTATCAATGCGGTCGATGCCATCGCACTGCCGGGGCGTCCGGTGCTGTTGATCATTGGTCGCGACGGCCTGTACCAATTCGATATTTCCGAACCCGCCAGTCCACTTCCATTGAGTGTGATTCCGGCCTTTGAATCGTAATCCCATGATTCGCATATTCTTTGAGCCCTGTCTCTGGATATGGCTCCTGTTTGCACCGGCTTTGTTATTAGCACAATCAGATGGGACGAATGCGGTGCCGTCCGAACCCCATGAACCTACGACCCTGCCAGGCTGGGCCCACCAATTAGAGGTGGGCATCAGCTTCGGCGAAAACTGGAATGGGAATGGGGTAACTGGTTTTGCCACCGAGTACACCTTTAGTAAGCTTTTGGCAAAGAGTATGTATCTGGGGCTCACGACGGGCCTCAATCAACCCGACCCGGTAGCGCGTTATATGATGATACCCCTGGCCGTTGACTTCACCTGGGCCGCCGGTGTCGGTGAACGGAAACACCCCTGGACTTTTGGGGTAAATTCCGGGTATGCCTGGGCAGCTCGTCAGCCCCTGGTCACCGGCGGGTTTACCGGTATTAAGGGTGGCTGGCGAATGCAACTCAGCGTTGGACGCATGTTTGCCACGGGTGGCGACACCAAGGTGTTGTTCGACGTGGGCTACGCCCGCCAGAATACGGTCCAGGAGTTCGATTTTCCCTGGTGGGGCGAACTGAACCGCCGGGAAGCCATTACCCATAATCGATATCAGTTTCGTTTTGGGGTGCTGTTTTAACGGGAGGTTGGGCCTGGCGTATTGTATAAAGAGAAACTGTTCAAGGCCCAACCTCCCGGTATATTGTAGTAGGTAATTGGTATAGGGGCTTTTTACACATCCTACTACTTTATACCCACTACTATACCGACAACGAAGTGGTTTGGGACTCCAAACCACTTCGAGTCGAGTATATACTCGCGTTGAAAAGGTTTGGGCTTTGCCAAACCTTTTCGGAAGCGGTACAAATACAATGTGAGGTTGTGGTACTAAGTGATTTCGCGAAGGAGTAGACCTCAACCTCACATTACCTAAATGCTACATGATCCGAAAAAAAGAGTATACCGAGCAAGAGTTAGTGGAAGGATGCTGTCGGAACGACCGCTACTTTCAGGAGTTGTTGTATCGCCGCTTCTTTCCTACGATGCAGCGAATGGTACAACGGTATACTACGGATCCAGAGGTAGGCCTGACCATCATTAATAATGGGTTCCTGAAGATCTTTCAAAAGATCGATACCTATTCCTTTAGTGGTTCCCTGGAGGGATGGATCCGACGGATCGTCTTCCGGGCGCTGGCCGATCACTTTCGGTCCGAAAAACGGTCCCTCCAATTTCTGGAACTCGAAAACCGGGATGCCCCCACCGTAACCGGGGCGCTGGATAAACTATTCCTCGAAGACTTACTCAGCCTGGTCGATCAGTTGCCGGCCGTCAGCAAGGAGGTCTTCCGATTGTACTGCATCGAAGGCTATAACCACCGCGAGATCGGCGAGCAACTGAATATGAGTGAGGGCACCTCCAAATGGCATTTGTCGAAGGCGCGGGAAAAACTAAGAACCCTGATTAATAAGCAATACAAGGACAGAAGTTATGCAGGATGAGCAATTTAATTATGTAGATCGGGGCTGGGCAGCCATGAAGGAGACCCTCGACCGGGAGATGCCGGTGGAACGTCGCCGCCGGGCCATCTGGTGGTGGTTTCCGGTGGGTATTGGAGCTTTACTGTTGTTGGGTTGGGCCATCTGGAGTATCACGCCCATGACCAAAAGCCCCGCCCCCGATCCGGTCGCCCAAACCAATGGCCGTTCCTCCGCTGCCAACACACCTGAAACCACCGGCTCCAATACCGGAGTTACGGGCAGGAATTCCGGTTCCGGCCAATCGACAGCACCGGAAATACCTTCCCGTGTGGCTCTGCCCGTTGGTGACCGAACCGCAACGGAAGCGCTCCCCTTACTGCCATCCCGTACAATCGCCTTGTCTTATTCCGTACCTCAGCCCCGTTTGCTCACTGATATTGATCTGACCATACACCCGGATATGCTGGTACCCTTTGCACCTGTCCCATCCAGATTTGCTTCGCTGACTGTAAAGCAGCCCGATTCTCCAGCTTCTGTGCTGGACTTTCAGGCCCGCACTCCCTGGCAGCTTTGGATAGAGGCGGGCACTCACCACGGCGGCACCAATTGGCTGTCGGGGGGGCAGGTTGGCGTTTTACTGCGTAAACCACTGGGAAAATGGCAATTCCAGACGGGCCTTTCCCTGGGAATGCGCCAACTGGCCTACGAGCGTGGAACGGAATTCGTGAGTCTCAGTCAAAGCGAGCAGGACAGCCCGGTAAATCCCGATGTAGGCCTCGGTAATCCCAATAATATTGAGGCCCCGCTGCCTACTGATCTGTCTTTGCTGGCCACCCAATTGCGTACCCAGGCAACTCTGCAGCGTAGCCTTGGTGAACACTGGCGCCTGGCCTTTGGTGTTGGTGCGAGCTACTGGGTCGATGCCCGCCGGCAGTGGACCTACGCGCCGGGAGCATCTTTCGAACCTCCCGAGGAAAGCCGGGATTTTGTCAACCAATTTTCCGGCAGCAATGGTCAACGGGTTACCGAAACAACCTTCCGCTCCTTCGGCTTGTCCGCATTAGCCGGAATAGAATATCAGTTCAATCCCCGCTGGGCCGCCGGACTGGATTACCATTTCGGCCTCACGAATCATTCACTGGTGGATGGGTTCGGAATGTATGATCGGTACGGGCAGGTGAGCATTCGGTACCGGATTAAATGATTTTTAATGTTTAATTTTTAGTTTTTAATTAGGGTTGAATTAAAAATTAAGAACTAGGACTGTACGAAACTTGATCGATAGTGCTTTTTGGGGCAAAACCCACCCTCTA
>CAYFGK010000172.1:0-7924 GCA_964342305.1 uncultured Saprospiraceae bacterium
CGCTTTATAGGTTCTTGACTCATTGCCAGCATCTTGACCGTGGGTGAATGGGGGAATGGGAGATTTGGGGAAGGGAGACTCACCTTCGACCTGGCGGTCTTCGGTGTCGGGGATTAGGAGATGTGGTGATCAGGGGATGGCTTTGCTGCTATACAATTTTTGACTCATCTTCAGGAGTAGACCAAATGTTACAAATAACCCCTTATTTATGACAGATTTTGTCACAAATAAGGGGTTATTTGTGTATATTTTGACATAAATACAGGGTAAATGCCGTTTCAGCGCAAAGCTTTATCAGATTTAAAGGTATGGAGGAAGGATGCTCATCGAAAGCCACTGGTTATTCGGGGAGCACGCCAAGTGGGCAAATCTACATTGGTACGAATGCTGGGGACTTCGTTTGATTTTTTTATCGAATTAAATGCAGAGAAGCCTGATGTACAAGAATTGTTCCGCCAACATACGGATGTAGGTACTTTTCTGGAGGCGGTTTATTTGCAACAGAACCTGATCACACCTGGAGGTGATATTTTACTTTTCATTGATGAAATTCAGGAAAGCCCGGAAGCTATTCGGTTGCTGCGTTATTTCTACGAAGAAGCGCCCGAAATATTCGTTATTGCTGCTGGTTCTTTACTTGATTTTTCTTTGGGTGAGGTCCGTAGTTTTCCGGTAGGCAGAGTCTCCTATTATTTTTTACATCCTCTCACTTTTCCCGAGTTTTTAGCGTGGAGATCAGAAGATGCTGCTTTAAATGCCTTTTGGCAAATGCCGATCCCAATATATGCTCATGAAAAACTCCGGGATCTGTTTCACGAATACACCATGGTCGGTGGTATGCCAGAGATTGTAGCCCGTTTTTCAGAAGGTAATTCTATTTCTGTACTACAACCGATTTTTGAAGATTTATGGCAAGCTTATCTCGATGATATAGAGAAATATGCCAGTAACAACACGCAACGCCAAATCCTTAGGCATATTATTCGTAGTGCTCCCACGGAACAAGACCGAATCACCTTCGCTGGATTTGGAAGATCAAATTATGGGTCCAGGGAAGTTTCTGAAGCACTTCGAAATCTGGAATTAGCCCGTGTGCTTCAATTAATTTATCCAACAACCCGGACTAAGCCTCCTGTAGTTAGCGATTTTAAAAAGCGACCAAAGCTACAATTTCTGGATACCGGTCTACTGAACCACGCTCTACGCATCCAACCACAATTCCTTAACCTGGAAGATCTGCATCACCTTCATCGGGGGTTTATCCTCCAACATGTACTTACTCAGGAATTGCAGTCCCTTTACACTCGAATGGATGTGAAACCACATTTCTGGGTACGGGAAAAAGGCAACTCGAACGCAGAAGTTGATTTGGTTTATCCTTTCCGGGAAAAATTACTCCCCATCGAAATAAAGGCTGGCAAACAGGGACGTTTACGGTCTCTCCATCAGTACGTAGAGCAAGCCGAACACTCCGTTGCTGTCCGATTTCTGAATAATACCTTTTCGGTCGAGGAATATGAAACGCCAAATGGGACTCCTTATACCTTGATCAACCTGCCTTACTACAGTATGGCCAGATTGGAGGATTACCTGGAAATGGTGTTGAGTTGAAGACGCCGTCCTACTCTACCTTCAACGAATCCAGGGAATAGAAATGAAACGTCGTATCCTCCGACATGGCGACGAATACGCCGTTAGGAAACCGGGGGCCAAGCGGGCGGGCCAGGGTTTCATTACCATCGCTTTCGATGGTGGACAGGTACCACTTGGTAATTAGTTCGTGCCCATGATTGGCCGGGTTGCGGGGGTAGACATTGAAGGAATTGTCTTGTTGATTGGAGACGATGATGTACCCTTCCCGATCGCCGGTGGGCCACAGGGAGATGCCTTCGCGATCCTCTTTGAAATCGTCGAGGCCGAAGAGGGCCAGTTCGTCATCACCCCGGTCGGGATCCGCGTGGTATTTTCGGATGCCTTTTAGTTCATCGGAATAGTAGACGTAGCCGAGGGCATCGTCCACCATGATGGCTTCGATCTCACTCTCACCGCCGGAGAACTGCCCGAAGGCACGCACCTGCTCCAGACGCACACCTGTAGAATCAGACAGTATGGCGTACTGCCAGAGGTAATTCCCGTCGGTAGGGCCTTGCTTTCGACTGAGGACCAGGAAAAACTGGTTGTCAACAGGGCGTTTGTAAATGGCCACCCCCATCGGACGTTGAAAAGCTGTATCCGTCTCGGTAGCAAAAGCGGGAATCCCCCCGTTATCCAGGGCCTGCATATCCGGTACACTGAACACCCGGATGAGTCCTTTGGGACGCTCCACGGTGATGGCCAGGTCAACCATTGTACTATCGTTTAACGGAAATCCGTACTCTACATCCACATTGTTAGGATAAGCCAGGTCCCGGATTACCTTATCCTGTTGAATCTGTCCGTTGAGATCAAAAACGTATAGCCCCCCTCCTATTTCTTTATCCGTACCCAGGACCAGAGAGGCCGATGGATTTTCGGCATTGTACCAAATGGCCGGATCATCGGTATCGAACTCGACTGGTTCAGTGCGTAGGGTTGGTTCCAGGCGATCGGGTTGCCCGAGCTGACAACCGCAGAGGGAGATTAAGGCGGCCAGAGAGACTACGAGACGCAGGAAATTGGGGAATTGGAGAGAGGGGGAGTTGGAGTTGGAGAGAGGGGGAGTTGGAGAAAAGGAGATTTGGTTTCTGATGTGCTTTAGCAAGTTGTTCATGTGCTCGATTTTTGACGTTTTTTTGCCTCAGACCGGTGGCTGCGCCACCGGTCTGGTGGAATGGTTATCCTACAAATTCATGCGTACGCCTATCCGGGTCCACCAGGAATAGAACTCTTGTTGTTTTATGATATTCTCTGTTCCGAGGTAGAACCGCAGGGGCGTATTGGTGATATTGATAAAATCACCAAAGACGGTGAACTGGTCGCTCAGTTGGTAATTCATGGTCAGATCCAGGCGCAGGGCCTCGTCGTAAAACTCATCCAGATCGGAATCCGATCCGATTTCTACCAGAAAAGCATCCTGGTAGTTAGCGGTCAAACGTGCAAAGAACTTATTGGAGTCGTAGAAAAGGGCCACATTGGCATTATGCTCAGCTTGCCCCGGCAGTTGGATCTCCTCGGTGTCGGTTTCATCAAAAAACTGACTCAGATCGTCCTCATTCACGTCAATGATGATGGCTTCAGCATAATTAGCCGGCACCCGTCGGGGCAGGAAGGCCCGGGAATACGTGTAAGTATAGTTGGTAAACAGACCAAAGTTTTTAAGGAAGCCCGGCAGGAAATTAAACTTGAATTGGGCCTGTAGCTCGGCACCAAAAACCTGTGCATCCTGACCATTCACCGGTTTGGTAAATTCAAAAACGGGAAAATTACCCGTACCCGGTGCGCCTTCCCGCCCAAAGCGGCGATAGGAAAAAACAAAGTCATCGATCTGCTTATAGAATAACCCAGCCGAAAAGATGGAGGCATTCACGTAACGCTCCACCATGAAATCGATATTGGTGGAACGGGGATAATTGAGATTCGGGTTCCCGACACTTACTTCCCGGCGATCTTCTTCCCGGGCAGGAATGACATCCACGTAGTTGGGACGAGCGTAGGTATAGGTCAGGGCCGCCCGAACATTAATTTCAGGAGTCAGTGCATATTTAAATTGAATTTGCGGTAACCAAAAATCCTGGATACGGGTATTGTCGAGGGTATCGATACCGAGAAACTGACTGCCATTTAATGCTACCCCGAATCCCTGATTGCGGGTTACATCGGTGCGCTCAAAGCGCAATCCGCCAAGCACCATTAATCGCCCAATGTTGTGCCGGAACATACCATAGGCGGCATAAATGTCTTCCTCGTAATTATAATCCTGATTGTAGGAGTTGGACCGGGTAGCATTCCGGTCGAAGATGAAGTACTGCGGTTGGAATTCGTAAAAATCCTTCATCACTTCCGGAGAGGGCATATTCTGTAATACGTACCCCTGCCCCAACAGATCATCTTCGTAGAATCCGTCTACCGCGGTGGTCAGGTTCAATGGTGCGCCCGTTCCCGGATACAGTCGCGAGGTTTCCCGGTAGGCACCAAAGGTCTGGTTTACGATGTCCTGGGTTTTAACCCTGGAGCGTATCTTGCCACCAAACTTGAGGTAGCCATCCTGACCGCTGGTAAATTCATACGGAATAGTTATGTTGATCCGGGGGGTAAACAGATCTTCCCGGGTATTACTTTCTTCGAATTGCATTTCGTCCAATTCGAAGTTCTCAAAGTCGGTGGCATTACCGGCATTACTGGCTACCGGGAAGGTCGCCCTGGGGTAATCCGGATCAGATGTGTCAAAATCAATGATAATGGCCTGACCCGGACTGTCGAACCGTGCTTCAAAGCCATCGGGTGTGCGTTCGGAAGCCCGGGCGTAAAACATCTGGTAGTCGATGGTGACGCGACCTAAGGTATGCTCACCACCTAAGGCAATGGTACTTAGTTCTTGCTGTTGGGTCCGGGAGCGGACATCGTGTTCCACCCCGCCAAACAGAAAATAATTAAAGCTCAGGGGGTCATCCAGATCATAAATGAGTCGGCGACGCACTTCTTCATCCGTGAAACTGTTGTACATCGCTTGCAGGTACAGATGAGAATTTTCATTGAACTCGTAATCAAGCGTTGGTGCCACACTAATTCGGGTGCGGGTAATATCGTAATGGCGTAGTTGAGCCTCCCGGTAGTGGACATTAAAGTTGTCGCGTCCTTGTTGCTGACTGTCTTCGCCAAAGAACGGTCCTTTCGCAAAGCTGTATTCGATGTTATCAGAACCCTGATTATTTTCAAAATAGCTGGCGGTAAGCTGGAAGCCCAGTCGGTTGTACCGTTGACCGTAGGAAAACTGGGCATTGTAATTTGGCGTTTGCCGCAGGTTATTATAACCGCCCGCAAGGGTGGCTCTGATCTGTGGGGCCCCGTTTTGCGGCCGTTTGGTTTTGATATTAACGGAGCCGCCAATTCCATCTCCGTCCATATCGGGTGTCATAACCTTGGTTACTTCCACGGCCTCGATCTGATCGGAAGGAATGATATCCATACCCACGTACCGGAAATTGCCTTCGGGCGAAGGAACTTGTTCGCCATTGATATTGAAGTTGGTCAATTCCGGAGGAGTACCACGGAGTTGCACAAAGCGACCTTCGCCCTGATCGCGCTGTAAAGTGATACCGGGAATGCGCTGCATGACCTCGGCCGCATTGAGGTCGGGAAAGGTCCTGATCTGTTCTGCGGATACGATATTCTTTATGTTTTCCGCTTTTTTCATTTCTACTATGGCTTTGATCTGACCCTCCACGATGCCTGTGACCGTGACTTCATTTAGTTGCACACTACTTGGCTTAAGACGAACGGACAAATTTTTGGCGGAAGCCTCATTCAGTGGCTGAGTAATGGTACGGGTCTCAAACCCAACGTAAGAAAACACCAGTACGACCTGATCGCCGGTCAGCCCCGTCAGGGTATAACGCCCGTCTTCATCGGTAATGACTCCTTGGGAACTGTTTTCAATAGAGACGCTGGCACCAATAAGAGGCAAGCCGTTGGAGCCGTCCAATACCCGACCGGATACGGAGTTCTGGGACCAAAGTCCCGTAGTAATAAGGAGCGAAATCACCAGGAGCTGGAATTTCAGGGAAGCCATAATAACAGCTTTTATGGGAAAAATACACCCGTATCTCTTTCTGACCTGAGATACGGGTGCTGGGTAATGAGCAAATTATTCTACGATAAATTTCTGCAGGTATACTTTTCCATTTTGACGAGCCTGGATGATATACATGCCTTGCTGAAAATTAGAAATGTTGATCTGTTGCATGAACCCGGCATCAGCACGTTGCTGATGAACGATCTGGCCATTCGTATTGAAAATGCGAATGAACGAACGGGCATCCGTCTCCAGTTCCACATTCAACAGGTCTTTTGCGGGGTTGGGATATACAGTCAGGGGAGAAATCTCCGACGCAAAAGTGCTGCGCGTTCCCGTAGTCATTCCGGAGGAAAAGTGAACGGTCAAACGAGGGACGAATTCGGGCTTGTTCTGCCCGTCACCACCGTCTTCCGGATCATTGATGTTCTCGAAGGATTCCCACTCGCGGGCATTCTCCACTTCACTGGCTCCCTGGTCTTCACCCAGAACGATGAAAGCGATGGGGTTTCCCGCTTCCCAACCATCGGAATCCACCAATTTCTGAACCAGGGGACTCAGGTCAGGCGTACGGTGTGGCGTCCATAGTCCCCACTCTTCGTCCACTACCCAAGATATCTGTTGGTTGGTAAAAGTTCGGGCATCGATCAGTGAATCTTCCGTAAAAGTAGGTGCGTGGACGTTGGCGTCCGCAACGATGGTGAGGTTGGCGACATCAGCTGAGGTTTTGATCTCATGAGACCAAACAGTAATGTACGCAGAGTCAATCGTAGCACCGGCGGGGATACCCAAATTTGTAAATCGCATTCCGGCCGTCAGAATGTTGAAATCCTCCGGATCACCTTCCCAACCTGCGTCGATATCGTCATCAAACAGGGCATCAATCTCGTCGTTTTCCTGCTCCGCATCATCAGAGGAAGCCGGGAAGGTTCTCATCTCCTCTTCGTCGGTAATGGTGTCGGTTACCACAATACGCTGTTCGAGCTGTGCGGCATCGACAGAATAGTAAACCAGCAACTGCGGAACGAATTCGGGCTTGTTCTGCCCGTCACCACCGTCTTCCGGATCGTTGATATTCTCGAACGATTCCCATTCACGGGCATTTTCCACCTCGCTGGCTCCCTGGTCTTCACCCAAAATGATAAAAGCAATGGGGTTCCCTGATTCCCAGCCGTCGTTATCAACCATTTCCTGCACCAGAGCGCTTAGGTCAGGTGTGCGATGTGGTGTCCACAATCCCCATTCGACATCAACGATCCACGCAATTTGTGTATTAGTGAAGGTACGGGCATCGATCAAGGAATCCTCGGTAAAAGTCGGGGCATTTGGATTGGCATCCGCTACAATCGTCAGATTAGCTACATCTGTCGCTGTTTTAATCTCGTGGGAGTGTACAACGATGAAAGCAGAATCGATGGTTGCTCCCTTCGGAATAAACAGATCGCGGAAACGCATACCCGCCGTCAGGATATTGAAGTCCTCCGGGTCACCTTCCCAGCCGGCGTCAATATCGTCATCAAAAAGGGCATCGATCTCGTCGTTTTCCTGCTCCGCATCATCGGAAGAAGCGGGGAAGGTTCTCATTTCCTCTTCATCCGTAATGGTATCGGTTACCTGGATATACCGCGAGATCAACAGGCTCTGTGCCTGAATAGTAGCACTTCCTGCTACTGATAAGAATAATGAAAGTAGAAGTAAACGTTGTTTCATAGAAAGCTTTTTTAGGTTTCCTACAAAATTCCGCAACGACCACCTTATTTGGGTCTCATTACGTTTAAATAAGGTTTAAGTTTGCGCGGCCAAGTACCTGTAAATGTATTGCTATGTAACCCCATCATTACCACAAGGTGAAATCTGGTATTTTTCCGGGTCTTGTCCTTGAGGACGAACGTGTCGCTATAGTCAATCCCGATCTTGGAGATTACTGATTAGGACAGACCGGAAACATGCTTGGTCGACGTTTACAGCTGACTTTCCAATCAAAAAGGAGACGCGATAAATCGGCGTCTCTACACAATACCCTGTCACACGGACGAATCCCCTAATCTCCACATCTCCTGATCCCCTCATCCATTAAAAGGCGGCGCGATAAATCGACGTCTCTACACAATACCCTGTCACACGGACGGATCCCCTAATCTCCTGATCAACAAATGAGACGCGATAAATCGACGTCTCTACATAATCTCCTGCCGCACGGACGGATCCCCTAAT
>CAYFGK010000172.1:8024-10225 GCA_964342305.1 uncultured Saprospiraceae bacterium
AATACCCTGTCACACGGACGAATCCCCTAATCCCCACATCTCCTGATCCCCTCATCCATTAAAAGGCGGCGCGATAAATCGACGTCTCTACATAATCTCCTGTCACACGGACGGATCCCCTAATCCCCACATCTCCTGATCCCCTCATCCATTAAAAGGCGGCGCGATAAATCGGCGTCTCTACACAATACCCTGTCACACGGACGAATCCCCTAATCTCCCATTCCCCCTTTCTCCAAATCCCCAATTCCCCCACGAGCAACGAGCGGCAGATGAGCTCCAGAATACCTGCCGGGGGCAGAACAGCGAATAAAAGGCATTTCGTACCTTCCCCCCATGTTCCGCTTTTCCCGTAATCCTAAATCCAGCTACAGCGACGAGGAGTTGCTGTCGGGCTTCCAGCGTACCGGGCAACTGCCCTGGCTGGGGATGCTGTACGAGCGGTACATGGAGATGGTCTACGGGGTATGCCTCAAATACCTGAAGGATCCGGCCGGGGCGGAAGATGCGGTCATGGCCATTTTTGAAGAGCTTACGCAAAAAGTGCCCAGGCATGATATAGAATCCTTCCGGCCCTGGTTATACGTGCTGGCGCGCAACCACTGCCTGATGTTTTTGCGAAAGCATCAGAAAAACCCAACCGATGCTTTTGATCCGGGTCGTATGTATTCAGAGGATAATCTGCATCCTATTGATGAGGCGTATACGGAAGACCCCAATCTGGATCGGCTGCAAGACTGCCTCGAAACACTCAACCAACAACAAAAGGCCTGTGTAGAACAGTTTTACTACCAGGATAAAAGCTATAAAGATATCGCCGAAGCCTCCGGTCAATCGCTGGGACGCGTGCGTTCCCACATCCAGAATGGCCGGCGGAATTTGAAAATCTGCCTCGAAGAGAAGGCAGCCAAAGAAGAATAATGAGTAAACGGTCCGACCTACTGGCGCAATTACGTGCCTGGCTGCGGGGAGAAACCCGCCGGTCAGACGAAGCCCGTTTGGAGGAACGGGCCCGGACCGATGAGTTCCTGAGCGATGCCCTGTCTGGTTACCGGGCCCATCCCGAGCACGATCATGTTGCCGCCACTGAGCGCTTGCGACAACGACTGCGTGAGCGTACCTCTCGTGAGCGACGGGTCATTCCCCTGTGGACCCGCTACGCCGCCGGACTGGCGTTGCTAATCGTAGCGGCAGGACTGTTCTACCGGGTCAATCAGGCTCCCCGACAAGACCTGGCTCAGGAACGCGCCGGTGAATCCAGGCAACTACCAGTTGATACCCCACGGGAGGAAACTACCAACGATGAGATCGTACCGGCTCCCGCCACTGCGGATGAGCCGACCGAAAGGGAAGAGGCAGAAGAAGCACCACCCGTTGAAACACCTGCTCAACCCCGGCAGGAGCCACCACCCCCTGCACCGCCCGAAAAGGAAGCCATTGCCGAACTGGATGAGGTGGCTGAAGAAGAAATCACTATGGAATCCGAGGAAGAAGCATTACGGGAAGAGATTACTGGTACATCCAGAGGCCTGGCTACCCAAAAGAAAGAGCAGGCAGGGGCTATCCAGGCTGATTCTCAGGAACAGATTCAAAGCGCAGAGGATCGCGTCCCCGCCCCCCTGGCCGACTACTCGGCTCGCTCCATGGTACATGTACCACCTGATTCACTACGCTCTTTTCGTTTTGTTGACCCCAGCGGACAACCCATACCGGGTGCTCAGTTGCAAATCCGTTCGACCCGGGAAACCCTGGGACAAAGCAATCAACAGGGATTTGTGCAGACAATTTATCAGGAGACGCCACTGCAAGTACAGCGGCAGGGGTATATACCCATCAATATACCACCACGGACGGATACGTCGGCCCTCGTCGTACTTTACCCGGTCCGGCCGACGGTCCTTAAAGACACCCGGTCCCGGCTCCAACCGGACACGGTGTCCGTTCCAATGGAAGCTTACCCGATGGTTGGCATCGACAGCCTTACCCGCTACGTACAGGACCGTATGCCATACCCCCGACGTTTGTTGCGGGTTTACTTCACCGTTGATACAGAAGGTCAACTTTCGAATCCCGAACCCGGCGATGGTTTTAGCCTTCGCCTGTTCCAGATCCTGCAGGAAGGTCCGGTGTGGGTAGTACCAGTAGGAGTGGATTCGGTCCGGACGTCTTTCCGGTATTAGGTAGGTTTTAGTTTTCAGTGT
>CAYFGK010000173.1:0-9783 GCA_964342305.1 uncultured Saprospiraceae bacterium
TTTGGTGTCCCAGCACGAAGTACTGCGGAGCAAAACCACTTCGTTGTCGGTATACTTAACTATACAATCACCCAATATTCACATTAAACAAGTACCCGACTAATGCGGTCAGTCCCATAGCGACGGTTCCCCAGAACGTAATTCGGATGATCGCTTTACCAACGCTGGAACCCCCCGTTTTGGCAGCCAGGGCTCCCAGAATGATCAGAAAGAGGATGGCAAAACCATACAACGAAAACTCCATAACCTCCAAGGGAAGAAATAAGGTAACTAAAAACGGTAGTATGCCACCAAACGTAAAGGCTGCACCCGAGGCCATAGCCGCCTGAAAGGGTTTGGCCTGACTTATTTCATTAATACCTAATTCATCTCTGATATGAGCTCCCAGAGCATCGTGGTCCGATAATTCTTTAGCTACTGTTAATGCCGTTTCTTTTTTGAGCCCTCTTTTTTCGTAGATTTCGGCCAGTCGTTGTAATTCAATATCCGGCATGTTCTTTAACTCCTCTTTCTCTCGTTCAATGTCTGCTTGTTCCACATCGGTTTGTGAACTGACCGATACATACTCACCCGCTGCCATGGACAGTGCACCAGCAACTAACCCGGCCAGTGTTGCCAGGATTATGGGCTCCCTCACATCACTAGCCGCCGCCACACCAATCGCAATACTGGCAGTTGACAAAATACCATCGTTAGCTCCCAGAACAGCAGCCCGCAACCAGTTGCTTCTTTGTATGTAATGCGGTTCCAGATACGTATCTAATGAGTCTGCTTTATCCATCATCCAACCAATTTATTCAAAAAACACCAAACCTGACCAAAACCAACCACAGGTAATGACATTCCGCCGGTTGCAACCACTCCCCTCCCCCGTCTGCCCGGCAAATTACACGATTTTCCCAGGTGATGCTCTACTGTCGGGAATCGTATTATTTTGATGCGTATTTCTGTATTAATTCGTTCAGTGTTAGCCCTTCTTTTAAATATTTAAAGTAATCCGTTGAAAAAAACCAGTCGTTAAATATTTTCTCGACGTTTTCTTTAGTTTGTACATTGAAATGCTGAACAAATTCCTGGGTCGTCGAGCCGGAGACATAAAACTCATTGTAATACGATTTAATGGCCTGATGAAACGCATCATCTCCAACCACTTTATATAGGATATAAAAGGCCACAAACCCTACTGTATACGACCTGCCGGTAACGTTATTTGTCCCATAATCTATCAAGGCGATTTCCGCATAATTGCTGTCTTCCCCAATTGATCGGTAGTATTCATTAGCAATACTATCGATAAGGATTCTCCTCTTTAACCTCTCCACCGTTAAATATTGAATAAATGTTGCAAGACCTTCATTCCACCGGGGCGGATTTTTATCAGCAGGCTTCACATTCCACAAATGGGATATTTCATGGTATAATTGCATTACCTGTCCTGGTTCATTAAATGCAGATGCGGTTTGTATTATAAAGTTTTCATTAGCTTGTGAGCCATAACCTTCCGGAATCTCAATTAACGAGAAGTTATCCCTACTTTTCAATCTCCCCCACCATTTGGCATAAAGCTCAAATGCTTCCAGCATTTCATTATGAACCCTTAATGCATCTTTAGAATCATCTTCAAAATAAAACGTGGTGATCCCTTCATGTTTGATAACTTGATACTTCGCAATTGTCGCCACAATTTGGTACGTAGGCTGGACCGACCTATAGATGAAGGTAGTCAGACCTTCGTGTCTGAGAGAATCAACAAGGACTCCACCGTTAACCACATAAAGCGAATCGGGAACGGTCACTTTTAAATCATACGTGAAATGTTGGGTAGAAATATCTTTTAAGGTCGAAAACTGCGGAGTTCCACAAATGGGATACGGCAGGCTTTCAGGGCGAATAATGGTAAAGTGCCCATCTATATTATCTTTAACGTAAGTCAGACCTGTTTCTGAGTACCCCTGAATGGTTCCCTCATATTCGATATTTACTTGATAATCTTTCATTTTGGAAAACGCCTCGGGAAGGAATATTTGCACATAGTTCACCTGAAAGACATCCAACCCTTCGAGACTTGTAATTTCTTGCTGAAAGGGAATATTTTCTCCATTTACAGAAACCGAAGTAACTTCTAATAACCGATAAAGAAGTAAAGGAATTTCGGTAGTCTGTTCTCCGGTGGTCTTAGAAAGAAGCAGCTCACAGTTAGCATTGACACTCCTCTGTCCATAGTCAATGTCCATTTCCAGGGTATAGCTCATTACGGTTAGCCCCTTTTGGGCTTTGACGAAATGTACTGCTCCTAAAAAAAGGACCAACACTACTTTGTATTTCATTATTTGTTGTTTTGGTACGAAACGGCAAACTGTTCTTTGGCCCCCGTGTGTAAGAGGCACCGATGCCATGGAAAAAGCTTGAAAATCCGGTTAGAGCTTCGATGAGCCCTTTTATACCGCTTCCGAAGTGGTTTGGCGTCACAAGCCACTTCGGTGTCGGTATACCTCCAGAATAGACAATAAAATATTTAGCAGGTTGTACGGCAGTTACACCGACTACGAAGTGACTTGGGTTCCGGATTGATCAGAAGTTGTACCCAACGTGCACAAACACCCCAAAATGGCTCTTTAACCCGTTCTCGGTCTCCACAAAATCACGGGAATAGGCATCCGGGTAGTAGTTAATCCCGGGTTGCAGGATCAGGGACAGGGAAAAGTGTTCGGAGATATTCGTGTATACCCCTGGCTCCATACCAAACGTCATGGTATGGATGTCGTCCAATCGGTTATAGGCATACGTATAGAACACACTCAATTGCGGCTTCAGCCAAAAGTCTTCGTCGAATAGGTTCAGGAAGTATTTATTGGCGACCAGGGTGCCACCCAGTTGACTGAATTCGGATTGATCTCCGTAAAACCGATAATTAAGGATGGGGCGAATCTGAAAGCTGAAGTCATTTCGCTTACCTACCCGCAACTCATACAGGAAGGGAAAGAAATTTACCTCCAGGGCACTAATGGTGTCGTAAGGTTCGGCCAGTACGGCGGGGATGAACCCGATGTAATGGTTTGACAATGGGCTTCCCGGCTGGGCCTGGCCCGAATGAATGGTATCCACAGACAGGTAATCCATTACCTTCTTTTTCCGGGAACCAGACTGCGGGTTGTTTTCCGATCTGTTCGCTTCGATGAAACGGATTAATGATTCATTTTGGAAGCTTTTGGCCAGAGAATAAGCCGTTTGCGTATTGTCCAGACATTTTTGGGTGTAGCTGGCCCCGTTTTCTATCAGCCTTTTTGCGAAAGCGGTATGCTGGTAAAAAATGGACCAGTGCAGGGCTGTACATTGATTGACAACATCGGCGTGATCGATAGTGGCCCCGGCCTTCATTAATTGCGTGGCCAGTTGTTCGCTCCCATGCACAGCTGCTCCGATGAGCGGGGTGAGTCCGTAGTTGCCGCCGGCACGATTTACATCCGCTCCTTTGGCAATCAGAAACCCGGCCATATCCGAATGGCCGAAACGCGCCGCGATCGCCAGTGGGGTCTGGCCAACGGTATTCAGCACATTCGGGTCGGCCCCCTTGCGCACGAGCAAGAAGACCATCTTCGGATCAGCAACCCGTACCGCATGGTGAAGCAGTGACATACCCAGTCCATCCCTGGCATTCGGGCTCATTCCGTTCTTTATCAGAGTTGCCACCCGGGAATGATTTCTTTCCCGGACAGCATCCACCATTCTTTTGATATCGGGAGTGGTTTCCTCTTCCAAGGCAGTTCCCCGGAACACATTAATGACCGAATCGGCATGCCACAATCGGAATGCCACTGCCAGCGCATCACCGTGTTTGCTTTTAATGGAGAGGTCTGCCCCGGCATTGATCAACTTCCGCATATTTTTGGTATGGCCGTAATAGGTTGCCCAGTGGAGGGCCGGATCACCATTATCGTCTACCTCGTTCAAACTGACGTTCTGTTCCAGCAGCAGGTCGAGTATTTGGCCATCGGCAAACGCGCTGGCGTACATTAAAGGCGTAGGTTGTAATTCGGTGGGAAGCGGCTTGCCCGGATCAACGCCCGTCTCCAATAGTTCCTTCACTTTTTGCACGTCATTTTCCTGGATCGCCCGGTGGAAAAGGCTATCCGGATGGGCATTTGGCTGAGCCAATCCGTCCAGGCTAATTATGCCAAAGGCCGTGCAGAGTATCGCAGTAATTGTACATTTTGCCATTCCCTTGATCTATTTTGGTTTTGGGTTATCGCCGGTTTCATCCATTATTCTTCCACGATCCGATACCCGGAAACGTGAGACAGGATGGCCTTCCAATGGTCGCCTCGCTTGATCAGAACATTACTCGATTGGTAAACGGATCGCACCGAGTCCTTTAGAATATGACCGGTTCCGCATAGCACGGCCGTGCCGTTGTCCAGTATGTCGAGTCTCTTGATCTCGTACCGAAAGGAATCATGATCGGTAGCATGTTCGCTGATCCATTCCAGTTCATCTTTTTTGGTAAACCAATGACCGGATTGGTCAATCATTTGAAAGTCATCGCCGAGGATTCGGTCTAACAGCAAGGTATCGTGTTCAGCGTAGGCTTTGGGCCATTCGACCTCCTTCAGGTATCGAAGAATCTTTTCATCATCTTGGTTTGTGAGGTTTTCGGAGGACCTACCAGCCGGATCACATCCGAGGATCAGGACAAGCATCGCCAGCCCAATTAAATATGGAATCGTTTTGTACATATTATATAGTGTTTTAGGATCAGTATTGTAAAAGGCCCTCTTTCTGAAAACCCATCCCCCCAGCCCCCTTCCCTTTGGGAATGGAAGGGGGAGCTCCACTCTACTTTTCTCGCTTTTTCCAAATAATAAAGGCAGCCAGCGCCCACAGCACGGTCCAGATGAAGTCGTTTACCGGCCGGTTCACCGAGGCTTCCACCAATCCGACGTTAGATATTTCCGCACTAATATTCACGGCCCCGTGAAAAACCACGGGTACCCACAGTACCCGCTTCTTATTGAAAGCCACTCCAAAGGCTATGGAAAACAAGATGGTTACCACCGGCATCAGCAGGATCCCGCCCAGGATGGGATATTCCGGATAATTGTGCCCCAGTAAAATGCCGGGCAGGTGCCACCAACCCCAGATAACCCCAATCACCAGGAAAGGAAAAAGGGCATTGGTGGGTGCCCATTCCTTTTGCAGGTAGCCCCGCCAGCCCAACTCCTCCCCCAGGGCGAATGCCAGACTGTAAAACAGGGCTCCCACGAAATAGGAGGCGATAAAATTCGGCAGAAACAGAAACCAGGGTTGAGCAGACGCTCCAAACAACATGGCAATACCCAGTATGGATACCTGACCATTTTGAATTATCAGAAACCCTTCCTTCAGCGTACCCGCACCTACCCCCACCGTCAGGATAATGGTGATGATCTCAATAGTAAAAGGAATAAATGCGGCCAGTACGATCCATTTCCAGGCCTTCAGCGGATTCCAGACCAGACCACTAAAGAGGCCTTCCCGGTGCCACAATCGCATACTGATCGCTGCGATACCGGGCATCCACATGAGCAGCAAGGCCCAATCGGATTCAATGTTCTTATCTCTGATTAGGAAGAAATACGGGATAGCGGAGAGCACCAAGGTCAATCCCACAAACTGCCACCCTTTTTTGCTGAGTTGTTTGAGGTTATTCATGTCGTTTCGTTAGTTGGATGCCAAATACCTTAATAATTCCGTCCTCGCAGGTGACGGACTGTCCGCCGTATCGGCCAAGGCCGGCAATGTTCGCTCTGTTTTCATTGATGACCTTCAGGACCATGTCCAGGCGTTGATCATCACTGATGGTTTTGAAGGACAGCACCAAAAGACTGTCTTTTTGGGTGATCCGGAAATCCTCGAAAAAGGGCAACTCCCCTGGTAGCGCATTAATAGTTTCATAATCCCCAGTTCTATCGGACCATTCGGCAGGAATGGGCTGCGGTTCTACCTTTACGGCAATAAGTTCTTCGGGGCTGCCCGCTTCGATGCTGGTCATCAGAAAATGTCCTTCCATGTTTTTAAACATGACCCGTTGTTCCCCCAACCGAATAGGAATCGTATGTAGTAAAATCACTTTAGGAATGAACTGATCACTTTCCACCGGAATGAGTTCCAGGCGCAAGCCCTGCAGCTTCATGAATAATTTATTGCGCCTGCAATACACGTCTATATAAGCTCCCGGAGCTGCATACGTACCCGCGTACTCATCCAGGACGGAGGCGCTTTTGGTCACGCGCCTTTTGGAGCCTAAGTCCACGGAGGCCCGTTCGTGTGTTTTTGACAGGCCTTTGCGTTTCGCTATCTGCTCGATGATGGTATTTGCTTCCGCAAAAAGATTTCCTCCGGCCCCGGAGTTGGTCATAATAATCACCCCCACGTCGGCTTTTGGAGAAAACGCAATGGCCGAGTTATAATAAAGGGTGGTGCCCGTATGGGTATACAGGTCTCCGGCATGTGGTCGACTGGTCATGCTCCAGCCCAAAGCATACCGATTGGAGAAGTTTAGAGGAGCACCATCGTGCTGCTGTTCCAGCATTTGGTGGAAGGTCTCCTTCTGGAGTAAATCCGGTGATTGCCTCAAAACAGACCGGAGAAAGGCAGCCATGTCCGCCGAGGTACTGAACAAGCCGCCGGCTGGTATATCGCGCAGGTTCACATCTTGCGCCGGTTTTCCTTTTGTATCATAGGTTTTGCTGGCCCCTTCCACGGCATTAAACCGGGTTCGGTTCATGGCTAAAGGATCTAGAATATGTTCCTGCATGTATTCCGGGTATTCCATGCCACTAACTTCGGCCACCATATGTCCCAGCAAAGTATAGCCGGGATTGGAGTAAGCACGTATTTGATCGGGAGTACCCGCCATATACTCCTGATTCATGTAGCTGACTACACTTTTGTAATCTTCGGGCTGATGGCTAAACATCCCCTTGAAAATATCGGAGGGCAGGCCGGAATGATGGGTCAGTACGTTGCGGGGAGTAACTCCCTCATTTCCGCCTTTCATGTGCAGGGAGGGTAAATATTGATCAAGTGGATTATCCAGTTTGATCTTGTTTTCTTCCGCGAGTTGTAAGACGGCCGTGGAGGTAAATACCTTGGTTACCGAACCAAGCCCGAACAGGGTCTCTTCGGTTACCAGTTGCTGGTTTGCTTCATCTTCGTAGCCGAAATGGTCTGTCCATAGCGTCCCCCGTGAAGAAACCACCGCTATGGCCATGCCCACGACCTTTTTTTTCTTCATGGTCTTGGTGATCCGCTCTTTGGCAGCTTCCCGGATGTCGTGGAAGTCCGTTTGAGCCGACAGCGTAAGCGGTCCGATCAGGATTAGGAAAAGCAATTGGGCCTGTTTCATTTTCTGATGTTTTCTCAAGGATGGCTGGTTTTTGCGAAAGCGAAAAATGGAATACACGAACCCATCAGAACAATACACCGACCCGCTCATCTAATGGATAAATGCGTTCGTGTAGTACATGGCCCCGCTCATCAAGCACCGGCGATGGTTGGTACATTCCCCATACCGGAAAGGGCAGAAATAGCTATCATTGGGGGATATGAAAGCAATAAGCAACGTAGAATGGGGCATCCACCTGACCCTGGTTGTGGTGAGCTTATGCTGGCTGAATTACCCGGCATTTGACCTTTCTTATGGGGTATTTCGCTCGGGCGATGGTTCCCTGATGTGGCCCTCCGTCATCGGGACAGCCATCAATCTGGTGTTATTCTATGCGATTGCCTTTCACCTGATTCCGGTGGTGTTGAAGAAAGGGGTAGCGCCCTTTGTGCTCTGGTTAACCTTTCTGTTCGTGTCTGTTTCCCTGGTGGAATCCATGATCGATGCCGCCTTTTACCGGTCGTCCGGATTGCCGATGAACGATGCCGTCTGGTTGGAATTGATCCTGATGGTTACCGGAATGCACGTTTTGGTGGTCACCATGGCTTTTGCCTATCGCTTTTCCAGGGATTGGTTTGCCAATGAGCGTCTGCGACGAAGTATCAGTGAACATCAATTACGTGCCGAGCTCGACGTACTGAAGAGTCAGATCAACCCCCATTTTCTGTTCAATGCCCTGAATAACCTGTTCTCCATGGCCCTGCAATCGGGCGATGAAAAAACCGCCGAAGGCATCAGCAAGCTCTCGGAAATGATGCGCTACGTGCTGGAAAGAGCCTCCGAAGACAAGGTGTCCCTGCAGGAAGAGATTCAATATATTAGTGATTACAATTATCTGCAGCAACTGCGCTTTAAGGAGCACGTAAGGGTTCAGTTCGACTATCCCGAAGGCCCCGTGCACTTCCAGATTGCGCCCATGTTGCTGGTTCCTTTCGTGGAGAATGCCTTTAAGTACGGGGTATCCTCCAAAACGTGTACTACCATCACTATCAGCATGACCTTGCGTGAGGAGGCTTTTGTGTTCGAGATTGACAATCAAAAGGTGGAAAGCCGGGAAACCATTCCGTCCACCGGTCTGGGTCTGAAAAATGTACGGCAGCGGCTGCAATTGGTTTATCCCGACCGCCACGAGCTGACCATTGCGGAGGATGACCATACTTACAAAGCGCGATTAACTATTTCACCATGACCAACCTCCCGACAACCATTAACCCATGATAACCTGCATAGCGGTAGACGATGAAGCGAACGCCCTGAAAGTGATTGAGCTGTACGCCCAAAAAGTGGAGAAGCTAAACCTGCAGGCCACCTTTACCAATCCGGTCCGGGCTGCGGAATATTTAGCGCAACGTACCGTTGACCTGGTGTTTCTGGACATCAATATGAAAAGCCTGAACGGGTTTGAATTGCTCGAATCCCTGCCTCACCCACCCCTGGTCATTTTCACGACTGCCTACAGTGAGTATGCGGTCAAGAGCTACACGGTCGATGCCCTCGACTACCTGGTGAAGCCCTTTACCTTCAGCCGGTTTCTAAAAGCCATCCACAAAGCCGATGGCCACGGAAACAAAGAACCTAAAGCGACAACGGACCAACCGGCAGCCACCGACCAGATCATCTCCGTCAAAAGCGGAACCACCATTCACCGGATCAACATCCGGGACATCCGCTACCTGGAGGCCGAAGGCAACTACACCAAGTTTGTCACCGTCCGGGAAGCGATCATGGTGTTATGTACCATGAAAGAAGCGCTGGCAAAAGTGGATACCGGATTTATTCAAACCCACCGGTCCTACGCGGTGGCCATCGCGAAGGTCAATACGGTCGACCATCATCAGCTCAGGGTGGGTGATAAGGTGATACCCATTGGGGCGACTTTTAGGGGTGTGGTGTTGGAGGTGTTTGGGTAGTTGGGGGGGTCGTGCTCTGCTAGCAATGTACCCCTAATAGCATTTACTCTTTTACTCTGTGATTAACTTTTGGATTTTTGAAAAGTCACCTCGCTTTGCGAGCTCTTTGATTTTACTGTAAAACTCCATCTCATTTGCCTCTCCTTTAATAGGCTTAAGATATTCCGCCTGAGTAATTTGTCTCACCGGGCGTTCAAGTTTTTTATCAATATATTCAAGGAGTCTTTTTCTATTTTCGGTCCAGATTGAAGCATAGATTAGAAGATCGTATTTGTTGTCTATTCCGACACTTTTCGGTTCAATTTTCTTTCTATTTTTCATGATTTTTCTCCAAGAATTATACTCATTAAAATAGGCTTGAACCTTTGTGGATATCACATGAATTAAAAATACAGCCAGTGTTTTGGCCCCCTAAAAGGTCGGATTGGATTACAGTTCAAAAACTGTAAT
>CAYFGK010000174.1:0-9744 GCA_964342305.1 uncultured Saprospiraceae bacterium
CCCCGTCATCATAAAGAACTGGATCGTCGGCCACTTCCAGGAATAGGTCTCCCGCCGCACTACCGCCAGGGTACTCATGCACTGCATCGCAAAGACGTAAAAGAGGAGCAAAGACCAGGAGGTAGCCTGGTTGTACCGCATCTCACCCGTAGCGGGGTTGACCTCTTCAGCCATGCGTTTCTTGATGGAGAACTCGTCGTCAGCCGAGCCTATACTGTAGATAGTTGCCATGGTACCCACAAATACCTCGCGGGCAGCGAAGGAAGTGATCAGGGCAATACCTATCTTCCAGTCGAAACCAAGGGGCTCGATCACCGGCTCAATGAAATGACCAATGTGGCCGGCAAAACTGGCTTCCAGCTTTTCGGCCGCCATCAGATCGGCGGCAGCCGTTTCGTCCAGGTTGCTCTCCTCAATAATCGTTTGGGCTTCCAGCTCGGCGCGTTCCATATCCTTTTTGGGGCCGTAGGAGGATAGCACCCATAGCAGAAGGGATATCACCAGGATTACTTTTCCGGCCTCTACCGAAAAGGTCTTCACCTTCTCCCAGACCGTTAAAAGTACATTTCGGGCTACCGGCATGCGGTATTCCGGCAGTTCCAGCATCAGGAAGCTGGTATCATTGGTGCGCAGGATTAACTTGAAAACATAGGCAGCCCCGAGGGCCGCTGCAATGCCCAACAGGTAAAGCCCCATGAAGGCCAGCCCCTGCAGATTAAATATGCCCCAAACGGTGGTGGCAGGAACAGCAAATGCAATCAGGACGGTGTACACCGGAATTCGGGCCGAACAACTGATAAAGGGGGTCACCATAATGGTGATCAGCCGTTCCTTCCAGTTACCTATGGTACGGGCACTCATTACGGCCGGAATCGCACACGCTCCCCCGGAGATGAGGGCCACAATTGACCGGCCGTTCAGGCCAAAGGCCTGCATGAGGCGATCAAACATGAATGCTGCCCGGGCCATATAGCCTACTTCTTCCAGGATGGATATGAGCAGAAAGAGAATGGCAATCTGCGGCACAAAGACCAGGATTCCTCCCAGACCCGCTAATAGACCGTCGGCCAGCAGGTCGGTAAACCATCCTGCCGGTAAGATCGTCCGAACCGTTTCGACCAGATAGCCGAAAAAGAAATCGATAAGATCCATCGGGTAAGTCGCCAGGGTGAAGATAGCCTGGAAGACCATCAACATGAGTACGAAGAAGATGATGGGACCGAATACCCGGTTTGTTACCAGGGCGTCGATCCGGTCGGACCAACTGGTGGGCTTATCTGATTTTCGGACAATACTTTGCTGGACTAAAGGAGTGAATTGATCGTATCGCTGCATGGTTTCCCGTACCTGTAATTGCAGATCCTGGAAGGAGGTCCGGTCCACAACGGATGCAATATCCCGTCGCTGTTTATCGGTGAGGAAGGGGAGCCAGCTATGGTGGTGCCCCAGGAGAATTCGCTGGTAAGGACTCGCTTCGGGAAACGATTTTTGCAATTCTGATACCAGTCGGCCCTCTTCTTGGGAGGGACGATAATAAGTGCTGTCGACAGGTTGGCCACCGGCCGTATCCAATTGAGACATGGCCTCCTTCAGTTCGCCAAGGCCGGATCCGGTCCGGCCACTGACGCACAATACTTTTGTACCAAGTTTTTTGGAGAGGCGATCTGTGTCTACTTCAATGCCTTCCTGTTCGGCTACGTCGGCCATGTTCAGGGCCAGAATGGTTGGCAGACCCAGGTCGCGAAGTTGGGTGAACAGGAGAAGATGTTTTTCCAGTTTTACCACATCGGCGACGTAGACGACTGCATCCGGGTAGTTTGGATCGTCGGGATTGGCAAAGGTCTGAACGACAATTCGCTCCTCTTTGGAGGTGGGATAGAAGCTGTAGGTACCCGGAAAATCGATGAGGTTAGCTTTCTTCCCGTGGGGTAATTGAAGCGTTCCCGATTTTTTATCGACGGTTACCCCGGGAAAGTTGCCCACCTTTTGCTGGAGTCCGGTCAGGATGTTGAATAGGGAGGTCTTCCCACAGTTTGGGTTACCGATCAGGGCAATGTTTATTGTGTCTTTATCCTGCTGCACGTCGATCATATCTATCTATAGGGTTGCCTTCGTCAATCGTCTGGATTGAAGCCAATTGCGCACATAAAGTCAAAAAAGGATGCGTGATTTTCCGTACTCACCAAAATACGGAAAAAACGGAGTGGGCTTATCGAAGCATAATGCTGGCGGCCTCACGCTGGCGTAGCGCGATCACGATGTTGTCGGCCTTGATGTAGCAGCCACCACCAAAAGGGGCTTTTCGCATGAATTGCACCTTAGATCCGGGTAACAATCCCATGGCCATCAATTTACTGGCGATGCGTTCATCCGTAAAATGAGATACCTGACCGGATTGTCCCCGCTTCAGATTCGCGATTTGGTGTTTGTGTTGGATTGGAGCTACCACTATGCTGTTATTTTGAATTAGTCTATTTAATAACGTAAGAATATCAGGATTAACTCGAAATTTCAGTAACAATCATCACCTCTGTACAAAATTTACCTAATACCTAGGATTAGGTATACCTAACATTAGGTAGGCCTAGTTACAGGGGAAAGCCTCCGGGCGGGAGGTATTGGCCTGGTCAACAGCATTGTTGATCAGCCGGCAATGGTAACGGCCCATAATGTCAGCAACTACTTTACTGGGGAATGTTCGCCGGAAATCCAACTTGAGCAGGGGACTGTCTGATTTATGTCGAAAAACCGTCAGCACCCAATGGTTGCCGCCGGACACTATCTGATAATTAGCACTCCAGGTCGAGCATTCTCCAGTCGTTGGTATCTCTGGAAAACGTTCAGCGATTTCCGTACATCCGATTTGATCTATATAGTCCGTTAAAAGGCGATGGACAGCAATATGTTTTCTTTCCATGTGTATCTTCCTATCTGCAGCTTCGCCGCTTTGCTCACAATAGTACGCCAAAAAGTCTATTTAGACTAATTACAGATTGTCTTTTCTAGGTAAAGTGTTGAAGCTGATAAATAGTTTTCGACCAACACAAAAAAAGGGATTACCCGTAGGTAATCCCCTGACTTTTGTCATGCATCCTGGTGACTTTTAGGCCAGGTGCGCCCGTAGCATCCAGGCCATTTTTTCGTGTGCTTCCATCAGAGCGATCAGGAAATCGTTATTGCCCATATCGCCGAGCTCTTCAGCTTCATTGGCATTGTGCCGGATAATCTGAATTATGGCTTCCTGATCATTCAACAGGTTCTCGATCATTTTGCCGGCATCTCCATCCAAGTGATCCGTTTCCACGAGGCGACTTTGTTTGCGAAACTCCTCCATAGTGCCAATGGAAAAGAAACCGAGGGAGCGAATTCGTTCGGCGGTATCATCGATAAATACTTCCAGTTCCTGGTATTGTTCCTGGAAGAGATCATGCAGGGGTTTAAAGGCCATTCCTGTTACATTCCAGTGGTAATTGCGCAACTTGATATATAACACGTGCTGGTCAGCTAAAAGCTGTGACAGCATTACGGCAACTTTTTCTCGTACATCCTGTGATAATCCGATTTCAGCAGGACGGTTGGTTATTTGTTTTAGCTTGATATCCATAATTCTTGAACGTTTGTATTTCCTTAAAAACAATAACCCGGCGCCATAAGTTTGGCCTGTTGGCAAACTAATTGAGTGCTAAAACATCGTTAAAGACAAGCCCGGGAAATCCCCGGGCAGTAAATAAATGTATTTTTGTGGTTTAGTTTACTAATGCACAATTTCGTCTGCCGGCTCCCTTGTAGAGAGTCGGCGGATTTTTTTGCCGAAAGGCAATAAGAAGGGCAAAGGCTTCCGCCCCTGCCCTCGTTCATAGCTATTGAAACAACCGTAATTTTATTAAGCATTCGCCATGCTAGCCGAACCCTGTGCGCTTTTGGAGGCGGCCAGCGAGTAAATGACCAGTCCAAAGCCGATCTTGTTGACCGCGTCACCTATGTTGTAGATTATATCCATCGACTCCGGCGACAACATTCCACTCAATAAACCACCCGGGATTGCCATATAACCGATCGGATAAATGGCCCAGCCAACCAAAATGAACCACCCCAGGGATTTGAAAGCTCTCTGCAAAGTAGGATCGTTGGAGTTCGAGGCCAGCTTCTTAGCAGGGCCAAACCATACATCGTAAAATATGGCCGCATAACCTACCGTAGAAATTGCTCCCCATAGCGGTGATGAATCGCGGAATACCGTTTCGCCCAGATAACCGGTTACCAACATCCATAACGACCAGAAGATCATACGCCAGAGCAAGCCCTGCTTCGCTCCAAAAGCTTTAAGGATCAGGTAGAATTCCACACACATAAGCGGAACGGTAAGGATCCAGTCAATGTACCGGAATTCGGTTGGTGAAGCCTGATTCTCTGCCCAGAAACTACGCATGTAGAAGTAGTGGACCGCTGCAATCCCCGTGATCAGCCCCGAGACGAGCATGGAATCCTTCCATTTACCTTCCACACGGGTCATATGTACAAAAAAGAAAACGGTGGCGGCAAGCATAGCCATTGAACCGATGAAAAACGTAAATCCTACGTAATCGCCGGATTGAAGCTGCGCCAAAAACAAAGACTCAAAGTTTACTAATGCGTTCATTGTTAGAGTGTTTTGTTAAGCAAGTGTTAACTAAAAAATCAGAACCGTTAATAATTCGATTAGTTCAGAATATTCAATAAATATTGAAGTATGTGCGCCTCACCTTACCGGTAAGCAGATCTATATGCATTTTCACGTACTTAATGAGACAGATCAGGTGTCACCTGCTGGTTAGCGGGATACTTGTTCTTGGGAGTCCATAATGTTTGAGGTGGTGTTGATTCCGTTTCCCGGAATGGGTAGATCAACTGGTGCCAAAGCGCTTTCAAAAATGGCCGTTTGGGAAGGAAAGCGAAAAGGAGCACTTCCTGGGCGCAGGAGGTGCCTTCATCTAAAAAAGTAAGAATGCGTGGAATGGGATTACTGCGGAACAGGGCCGTAAAAATCCGTTCACCAAACCAGCCTTTTTCCTGTAGAATGTGGAGTAACAGCCGGTCGTAAAAAGCAAAACGGGATGCCGGGGAATAGTCCCCGGTCACCCGTTCGCCGCGTACCAGTTTTTGTGCTACTTGTTTGGATTCCGTTAAAATGCGTAAAAAGGCATAACCGGTAGTTGGTTTAACGACGCCCCCTACCGTGCCTATATTTATGATATTTGCTTGGGTATACCGGCTGTATGACCGGTTGGTCATGGGGATCTTTCCGTTTTCTTCTTCTTTAATCAGGTAGGTAATTCCGGGGAATTGCTGCTCCATATATTCGTGAAACGCTTTTTCGTATAGATCAGCTCCGAACAACTCACGGGAGAAGACCGTGTATTCAACTAACGCTTTCCTGGGCGTTATTGGCAACAGGTAGAAAAAACAGCTATGCCCTCCCTGATCAGTACGGAAGTCCATCAGCCGGGCCGTTTCCGGATCAAATGCATCTTCCGCCGTTTCTATCCACCAGCCTTTAAAATGCTGCCAAAGGTGATAAGTGGGGCCGCCCGACGTCTTAGCCGGTGCCGGTCGGCAGGAATTGAGAATGGTACGCCCCCGAATAATTTCCCCGTTTTCCATAACCACGAATGCTCCCATTACGTCTTCATCGATTTCCCGGATACGAGCCCGTAAGAAAGAAACTTGGGGAAATGCCCTTAATTCCCGGTGCATATGCCGGTACCAATCGGCCGAGCGCACCATACTGTAGGTGTATGGGGCTATGGGCGACTGAGTGTCGAAGCTGCGGGAGTGAAAAGAAAGGTTTGGCCACGATTTAGAGAGAACAGATCGGGGCACGGGGCAGGGATCACCATGCCAAAAGCACCAGGTACGATCATTGGTCGTTTTGCTGTCCTGATCAACGATCAGAATTGAGGCGGAGGCAGGACCTGATTTGGCAAGTTGTAATGCCACAGAGAGCCCGGCACATCCGCCACCGGCGATGATGTAGTTAAAAGTGCTCAAAACCTGGTTTACTAATGCAGTGTACTACTCTGGCCTCTTATTATTCGGCCTTGAGTATGAAAAAAGGAATAAACTTTTGATTTTCATCTAAGATCAATGGAAAGACAATCAGGTGCGAAAATGGTTTGAGAATTCCCCGTTTTTTTGTGTCAAATTGTATAAATCGATTGATTAACAATGCATTTACGCGCGGTCGACCTGGATGGAGAAGAAGGTGTGGCCAATATGTCAGATTCGCGATGGAGTTATGGGAGTGTGAAATCAGGCTTTTTCATTGGCCATGTGGTCTTCAGTAAGTATTTGTTTCATCCTGGAAGGTACCTGAAAACGCTGACCGTGCTTTTTGCGCAGGCGCTGGCAGTTTTTTGTAAAAGCATTAACCCCGCGGTCCAGGATATACTGGATCACTCCTCCCCGGAAGGCGGGAAACCCCCAGCCGTAGATGCTGCCCAGGTTAGCAGCGGGAATGGAATGGATAACGCCTTCCTGCATGCACCAGATGGCTTCTAGTACCTGAGCTGTCAGAAACCGGTTCATGAGTTCTTCGGTGGGTATCTTACGTCGACTTTTTGCCGGGAAATGATTCCCGATTCCCGACCAGAGGGTAGGGGGGCCTTCAACCGGATAATCATAAAATCCAGCTCTCTTTTTGAGGCCGGGCCGGTCGACCTCCTCCAGCATAACATTCAGGACATTGACTGCCGGGTGCTGAATGTATTTGGGGCCGTAGTGCTCGGCGGCTTGTTTTTCGTATCGCATTACCATATTCAGTCCCAATTCGTCGGCCAGTGACAGGGCACCTATCGGCATTCCTGCCTGGATACCAAGATTCTCTATCAATGCCGGCGAATACCCCTCCTCCAGCATGGTAATCCCTTCCAGAATATAGGTGTTGCGCACCCGCGCGGCAAAGAATCCCCAGTCGTCCTTGACAATAATGGGCGTTTTACGGATAGCCCTAACGAAGTCAAAAGCACGGGCAATGGTCTCGGGACTTGTCTGGGCACCTTTGACGATCTCCACCAGTGGAATCTCATCGGCCGGATGGAAGAAGTGCAGACCTACGTAGTGATCGGGGCGGCGGGTAGCTTCCGCTAAACGCGTAATGGGAATGGAAATGGTATTGGTAGCAAAAAAGGAAAAATCGTCGAGGTAATCCTCCGCTTCCCGGGTCACTTTTTGTTTGACCATACGGTTTTCAAAAACGGCCTCAATGACCAGATCACAAGAGGTGAAATCGGAGGAGTCTTCGGTGGTATGAATCCGGGTGAGGATCTCAGTTCGTTGCTCTTCGTTAATCTCGCCCCGGGCCACTCGCTCTTTAAGTCGCGCTTCGACAAATTCCCTGCCCCGTTCGGCAATCAACTTGGAAACGTCCTTCAGAACAACGTCCAGACCGTTCATCAGGCAGGCCAGTGCAATTCCTGAGCCCATCAATCCCGCACCGATGACTCCAATTTTTCTCGGACGGAATTTACCGTAGCCCGAGGGCCGGTTCCGCCCCTCCTTGATGTAGTTGGCATCGAACCAGAAAGCCTTGATCATGTTCTTACACTGCTGGCTGCGAACCAGCTGAGTATAGTATCGGCTTTCGATGCGGCAGGCAGTATCGAAGTCAACTTTGGAACCCTCCGCCAGTACTTTGAGAATGGAGCGCGGTGCCGGCAAGGCCGGATGTGTATCACGGGCGAGATTGGCGGTCAGTCGCCGTATCACCTGAGCCGTGGACTGATCACGTGCCGTACCCTCGGGAATGGCCGTATTTTTTTGATCCCATGGTCGTCGGCCTTCCTGAGTGCTAAGCAACCACTGCCGGGCCAGTTGCATCATCTCCTTTTCAGAAGTGGCCAATTCATCAATAATGCCGTTTTGCAGGGCTTCCCTCGGACTGTAGCGCCGGCCGCTCTTTAAAATGGTAAAAGCCCGTTCAATGCCCAATAGCCACATCAACCGGATAATGCCTCCGCCGCCCGGGATGAGCCCGATCTCTACCTCGGGTAATCCGAGCTTAATGGTTGAATGATCGAGCGCAATGCGGTGGTGGCAGGCCAGTGCCAATTCAAATCCGGCACCAATGGCACTGCCATTGATAGCTGCAACTACGGGAACACCCGGTCGTTCAAGTTCCCGCAGAAACGCTTTCATCTCTTCGGCAAATGCAAAGATCTCGGCGGGATCAGTAGCTTTATATAAATATTCCAGGTCGCCACCAGCGAGAAACGTTTTTTTGGCGGAGGTCAGAATGACCCCTTTGAGGGCGCTCTTTTCTTTTTCTTCCTGCAAGTGCCGCAAGACGGGGATGAAAGCTTCGCGGATCTCGTGATTGATCACGTTCATGTTACGACCCTTCATATCGAGGGTCAGGGTAACAATATTATGGATGTCCTTTTGGTAATAGATCATGGTTGAATCCGCTTATTATACCCGTTCAATAATGGTAGCTACACCCATACCTCCGCCCACGCAAAGCGTGACCAGCCCGGTGCTCAGGTTTTGCCGCTCCAATTCGTCGAGCAGGGTGCCGATCTGCATGGCTCCGGTTGCACCGAGAGGGTGACCCAGTGCAATGGCGCCCCCGTTTACATTCAACCGGTCGGAGGGGACGTTCATGTCCCGTTGAAAATGCAAAACGGCGGATGCAAAGGCCTCGTTACATTCCCACAGGTCGATGTCTTTCGCGCTCATTCCGGCTCTTTCAAGTGCTTTACGAGCAGCTGGCACCGATCCGGTCAACATGATGGTTGGTTCTACGCTGACAGTCGCTGCACTGCGAATACGCGCACGGGCTTTGAGTCCGGCGGCGGTGCCTTGCTCTTGGTTGCCGATCAGTACCAGGGCAGCACCATCGACCATACGGGAGGAATTACCGGCAGTGTGCATGGGGATGACCCTGGCGACCTCCGGATACTGTATTCGGGCCATGTGATCGAACCCCCAATCGCCGTAGTCCGCAAAGGCAGGAGGAAGTGCCTCCAGGTCGGCCAGGTGTGTATCGGGATGGAGGAGCTCATCTTCCTCGAGGATCAGGAGACCGTTCTGATCGTAGATTGGTACTATGGACTGGCCGAAACGATTTTCGGCACGTGCCACTCGCACCCGTTCGTAGGATTCGCAAGCGTATTGGTCCAGGTCATTGCGGGAAAAACCGTCGCGGGTAGCAATAAGGTCGGCCGAAACACCCTGCGGAATGTAATTAATCGTTTGGATTACTTCCGGATCGTAGAGCAAGGGACCCATATCACTGCCCATGGGTACCCGGCTCATGCTTTCCACCCCTCCCGCAACGATGAGGGAGTCCCAGCCGGAGCGTACTTTCATGGCCGCTAGATTGACAGCTTCCAGGCCCGAAGCACAGAATCTGTTGATCGTCATGCCGCCTACTCCCAGGTCCCACCCGGCATACATTACGGCGGCCTTAGCCAGGTTGGACCCCTGGTCATCGGTGGGGCTTACGCAACCGATCAGCACATCATCAACCAGGGAAGTGTCCAGTTGGTGTCTTTGCTGCAACGATTGCAGAGTAATATACAATAACTGGATGGGACGGATTTCGTAGAGGGCACCGGAGGGTTTACCATCTCCCCTTGGGGTTCTCAGGGCATCATAAATAAAGGCCTCAGTCATTCAGCAGTCGGTATTTTGGAAAAAGTGAAGCGAGCACTAAAATAACCAAAGGCAGGCTCCAAAGGCAAACTTACCACCTTATTTCTGCGGAAG
>CAYFGK010000175.1:0-9720 GCA_964342305.1 uncultured Saprospiraceae bacterium
CTTACGGAGCAGCCGCTTCAGCAATTGACCAGGGACTTTTATTCCGTCTACAGCGAACGAAAAGACCTGGATCAGTTTCTTTCCTTTTATGCCGAAGACGCCGTCCTCGAAGACATCATTAACGGGGACCGGATAGAGGGCAAAGAAGCATTAAGGGTATTTTTTGATTGGTCCAATCCCGGATTCAAAGCCCTCGCGAAAAATACCCTGGTGGTAGAAGATATCATCACCAGCCAAAACCAGGCCGTGGTCAAGGGATATTTCACCCCCTTTGGTTGGGGAGAAGAAACTTTTGAGGCTATGTATTTTACCACCATTCTCACCTTCAACGACGCCGATAAGATCAGCAAACAAGTAGACTGGATCAATTACCCCGCCTCCCTGGTAGATTATACCAACCGCAAGAATGCGAACGACTGGATTCAACAGGACACGAATGAGTGATACAGGCTAAAGAAAAAAAGCCTCCCTTTACACAAAAAGCGTATATTTAAGCTATCACTTCTTCGTAAGCCAAATCAGGCAGAATCCCCAGCCATCTAAATTCAGGCTCAAATTTCCTATTCAAGCGGTGTAAGTCATTGACCCGTAACCCCTATTGTATGCTCTGAATAGCCCATTTTTCCACTGCAATCTACCTATTGGTGCAGCGGGTAGCATATCTATTTTATTATTAAAAAAGTGTAGTAATGAAACAGCTATTAGTAGTAGCCATTGGGATGTTATTCCTGATGGGATGCGAGAAAGAGGTTTTTACAGCGAACAACCTGGCCGGTAACCAGGCAGATGCCTTCGGTAAGTATGTCCCGGCCGGTAAGGGTGTCCAGAAGATCGTGCCAAGCCAAACCGATGAGGACCTGATAAGAGTTACGGCCGCATCGATCCCTATTCTCCCCAATCAACTGGATGAGGTAGTGGTCAAAATGGGTACCTGGGTTACCCTGCGCTTCAGTATTCAGGATAGAAGACCAGGTCTTTGCCCGGAGGCACCGACCGCTGATCTGACTGCTGAGATTTTGAATGATGCCATACAGTTTGTCGGGGATTTAGGGTTGGAAATCACTTTTGATGATCAAGACATTCCTATTGCTCCTTATTTCCGATCGTCCAAACTATCTTTCGTATACGTTGCAGCTACCGACGAGTGTGTGTCAATCCTTCCGTGGCGATTCTACGTGAACCCACATGCCAAAGGCAGCTATGATTATACCGCTGGAATTCAGGGAAATTCGTTTTCACGTCTGGTGACCTGGAGTCCTAAGTCGAAATAATCACCTATCTGACCCGGACCTTTTTTGCCGGGTCAGTTTTTTTGGTTTTCCGTTCTTTGCTCACCCAAGGACCATCCATCTCCCTACCGGCTGCACACCTCCAAAAAAGCAGCCCAGCCCTTCCCTTAAGCCTCGTTAACCATTAAAGTGGTAAGATACAACAGGACCCCAGGCATATCACCACCGCTGAAGCGGTGGCTTTATTTGCCGGGCATCCCCAACATAACCCGCGTATGCCTGCCGAAGCCCATGCGGGCGTATGCCTTAGCGTAGGCAGGGACCGTAAGCCGTGGACCGTGAACCTTGGACCTTGGACCATAGCTTTCTATACTCCCCCTGTCAGCACCGCCTCCGCCTCGATCTCCACCAGATACTCCTCCCCGATCAGATCGGCGCGGATGAGCGTATTGGCCGGTTGAATATGCCCCAATCGCTCACCGTGGACGCGGGAGATAACCTCCCAGTCCTCCATACGCTGTACATACACGCGAGTACGCACCAAGTCCTCCAGGCGACCGCCAAACGACTGTATGGCTCCTTCGATCTTATCGATCACGAAGTGCGTTTGTGCCACCGGATCGTCGCCGCCAATGCATCGGTCCCCATGCGTGGCTGTGGTGCCTGAAACCAATATCCGATCCCCGATCCGCACGGCCCGGCTGAAGCCCGCCAAGTCCTCCCAGATGGTTCCACTCAGCGCTTTCTGTCGCCCCTCCCCTGCCTCCTGCACCGGGAAAGGGGGCGGCAGGGTCTCCAGATGATGGCTCAGATCGCCGGAAGCGGTCAGAAAGGGCGGCTTGCGGTATTCATCGCCACAGCGGCCGGGAATGGGATGCAGTTGATCGAGGGCAGCCCGGATCTGATGTTGGTCCTCCCCGGTCAGGTCAAACCCGAAGATGCGGAGGTTATCATCGATCCGATTGCTCTGCCCCAGGCGGGCGCCGATGATGATGCCACCGACCACCTCCTGCTCCAGCATGTACCGGCAGGCGATATTGGCCATGGATACTTCTTTGGCTTTCGCCAAAACCTGCAGGGCCCGCAGTAGTCCCTGAAAGGCATCCCAGCCTCCGGCCTGGTCGATGAAGCGTTTGTATTTCATCTGCGACCAGGTCCGCATCTGGTCGGCTGGAATATCTGACTGACCGATCCAACGTTCACACAGCATCCCTCCCGCCAGCGTACCGAAGGCCAGTATCTTCACGCCGTGTCGACGACAAACCTCCATCATCGCACCGCGCGCCCGCTGATCGATGAGGGAATAGGATATCTGATTGGATACCACCTTAATGCCGCTGCGCAGTACCAGGTCCAGGTGGGCCGCATCAAAATTGGTCAGTCCCAGGTGCCTGATCAATCCTTCTTCCTTCAATTCCTGCAGCCAGTACAGATCATCCAGGTAGCTGGGGTCGGCATAATTCCACGCGTGGTATTGCAGCAGATCCAGTTGCTCCATCTGCAGGCGATCCAGGGCCCTTTGCACGGCCTGCCTGACTTTTGTCTTATGCCCTTTCCCAGGCTCCGGCACCCATTTGGTAAGCAACTGTACCCGATCCCCTACTTTTTTGCGAAAGCGCCCGGCAATAAGCTCCGCCGAGCCGTAGTGATCGGCCATATCGAAGGTAGTAAGACCCGATTCCACGTAGGGATGCATGGCCTCCGCTGCTGCTTCGCGATTGAGCTGATTGCCGCCCCGTTCCATATCGGCGATCTGCCAAAGTCCGGTCAGGATCTTGGAAATGAGCAGGTCGTCGCCGAGGGAGGTGGTTGGTATGGTTGGCATTTGGTTTGTATTAATTATTAATTTTTAGTGTTTAATTTTTAATTAGGTGTCATGTAAACCATCAATTAAAAATTAAGCATTCAACATTCATCATTTTCATTTTCATATTATACCGCCCTATCGAAGATGCAGATGGATTTATTTCATCAGTCGCTATCGCACGTGTCCGATTTCCTTAGGGTAATTCCTTAAATACCACCTTGACCTTCATCCCCGAACGCCGCAATTGTCGCCAGCGCCTACCGAAGATCAGGGACGCCAGTCCGAGGACCAACAGCCATACCCAGGTGGAATGAAAATACCAGGCATCCACTTCCGCTCGCAGATCCTTGGCGGTGTGGACGACCAGAAAAATGGTTAGCAGCAGGGCACCACTAATCGCCAGTATTCGTTGTACCCATCGCTTCCGGAAGACGGATACCTGCGCTGCCAGTGGTGGATTGATTTTTGGCAAGAACAATACCGTAATGCACATCAGCAAAAAGTTGACCAGCATGGCCGTCACCATAATATCAATACCCAGGAAAAAATCGCCGGCCAGGTGGCTGCCGAGAATGCCGATGCTGGCCATGGCGCCACTCAGCAGAATGGCCACGTAGGGGGTCTGGTAACGCGGGTGAATACGCGCTACCCCTTTCGGGAAAATACCGTCTTCAGCCCAGGCGAACATGAGGCGCGATACCGACAGGAGCATGGCCGGCAGATCGTTGATCAGGGCAATGGCCGCGCCCAGAATGATCACCACCGCCCATCCCGGAGACAACACATAGCCAAGCAGACCGGGCGCCGAGATATCGCGCTGCAGAGCTTCTTCGGCAACAAACGGCCAGGGGACCACGTGGTACACGGCTGCGGTAAACAGGAAATAATACGTTCCAACGCCCAGAACAGCGATGGCGATCGCCAGGGGCAGGTTGCGTTGTGGACGCCGCGCTTCGCCGCCGGCCTGGGCAATAGAATCAAACCCGATGAAGCTGGAAAACAGCAGGGCCGCCGCGGTCAGTATGGTGCTGAACGATAAAGAAGCATTCCCTTCGGGAACGGTCCGCCCCTCGCGCTCAAGCAATCCGGCGGTGAAGGCTTCGGGACTAAAGTAAAAACCGGCAATGATCACGATGATACCCAATCCGAACATCAGGATCATAAGCGGGATCAGCGTGCGCTCGTAGAACCGCAAGCCAATGATATTGATGCCCACAAATAACCACAGTAGGGCGAGTGCCAGTCCGACCCGCACCGACCCGATCTCCAGCCACGCGGCCCAGGCCGACCATTCCATGGCTACCGCTATATCGCGGAAGAAGGGAATGATGATGTAGGAGATCACGCCAATAGCGATTGATAACCCAAACCACTGCGAAAAACTGGCCACGAAGCCGAGGTAGGGATGCAAACCACGACTGGCAAAGATATAGCTTCCGCCCGCCCGTGGCATGGCCGAAGCCAGGATGGCGTAAGCAGCCGCAGCCAGCAGAGCCGGTACGGCAGCCAACACGAAGGCGGGTAAAACGTTAGGACCTATACCCGGCACATTGCGTTGGATCATAAAAGGTACCACGTAAACCGATGCTCCCAACATGGAACAAATGCCCGTAGCGGCCAGCCCCGGCAGGCCTAATTGTCGACGCAAACCGCCGGTACTTGATTTTTCATTCATACTTATCCTAATGGGTCTGTACTTTGCAGCTCCTAAGATCGAAAAAGAAGACGTTTTTTTCGATGTACGCACCCTAAACTCTCTAAAACGATGGAATCATGGCAGACAGCAAAATGAACTTCAATGCTACCTGGTCGATGGCCGTAGGTGGAATGGTTGGAGGGGGTATTTTTTCCGTTTTGGGCGTGATCATTCAATCAGCCGGGCAGTGGGCCTGGCTAAGTTTTGTGATTGCGGGAATCATCGCGTTAATGTCGGCACATAGCTACAGCCAGTTGTCGATCAAATTTAATGAGGGAGGAGGCGCCTTTACCTTTCTGCGGGAAATCAATCACCGGGGTTTTGCGGGCAGTCTTTCCTGGATTCTCATCCTCGGGTATATTTTAACATTATCGGTTTATGCTTTCACTTTTGGACATTACGTGGCGCACGTCTTTAATGCCGGTGCCTGGTTGCCCCGGGTGCTGGCCCTGGTTATCATTGCAGCGCTTACCCTTGTCAACCTGCGGGGGGTGGGAAATGCTTCGCGGGTTGAAATAATAACGGTGTACGGAAAATTACTGGTATTGTTTGGGCTGGCCATCTATGGCCTGGTAGCCTGGGCCCCCGAGCAGCTGACCAGCGGCATTGAAGCAAAGCCGTGGCACGCGGCCCTGATCGGGTCGGCCACTATTTTTATGGCCTACGAAGGCTTTCAATTACTGGCCTACGATTACGATGATCTGCAGAATCCCAACCACACACTTCCCCGGGCTACCATCTGGGCTGTTATTTCGGTTATTCTTATCTACGTACTAGTCACTTTTGGCACCACCATGATCGTAGGCGCTCAAACTCTGGTAGAGCAGAAAGAAGTTGCACTCTCCGTGGCGGGTAAACAAGCCTTTGGGCTGGCCGGTCTGGTAATCGTCACCATTGCCGCAGCTTTTTCTACGGGCTCGGCCATTAATGCCACCCTATTCTCCACGGCCCGACTGATGGAGACTGTGGCCGCAAAGAAAGACCTGCCGCACCTTTTCGCTCGGGAAAACAGCAGCAATATCCCTTTTTATTCGGTCATTATGATTGCGGCCCTGGCAACCGCTCTGTCGGTACTCGGTAGTCTTGGCAATCTGGTCGATGCGGCCAGTATAATTTTCCTGTTTACGTTTGGAACGGTTAATGTGATTGCCTTTCGGCAAAAGATAAAGTACCGGTGGATCTCGTTGTTAGGAGCCCTGTTATGTGGCTTGGCAGTAGCCATCGATGTGGTGGAGCAAGCCCGAACGCATCCATACGCCATTGGTGGTTTGATCGCTATTTCCGCAGCGATCTTCCTTTTCCGACCCTACTTATTAAAGCGAATGGATGGCTAAACAATTTAGAACCATTCTAAAGACCACCTAAATAATACACAACTCCTTGACTCACGTAATATCAGCGGGTATTTTGAAATAATATTTCACCCATTAATGCCCATCATTATGAATACCCAGTACCCATCTATTATTTTTTTCTGTTTGCTATTATTTATGATTACCGCCTGCCAGCAAGATCCCATCGATAAGGTGGCCTTACCGGACATGGACATCATTACCGAGGAAGGTCAAACCCTGAAAAAGCCGGAAGCTATTTTTGCGCACGGAGAACTCCTGTTCCGCAATCAGTGCGCCACCTGTCATAACCGAAACCAGCAAGATGACCTGACCGGTCCCGCCCTGGCAAATACCGAAGAGCTATGGTCCGAATATCCTCGTGAAGACCTGTATGAGTACATCCGTCATTCCCAGCGCATGATCCAGGAAGGTCACCCGCGGGCCGTAGCCACCTGGGATGATTGGAAACCGGTCGTGATGACCAATCATACCAACTTGACCGATTCGGATATTGAAGCCATCCTGTACTATATCCGTGTACAGAAGGTAAAATAGCGTGAGGTTTCGGCCTTCACTTCGCTATGGGGAGCAGTGAGGGCCGATCCGTTTGCTAAATGAAGGAGGGTCATAACCTCACTTGGTATTTGGTATAGATTCTTTTCTATATTTTGGCATCATCAAGGATTCAAACCAACTACCTACTATGCCCGTTTCCAATACCTCCTCCATCGCTATCATCGGCGGTGGCATCGGCGGCTTGACCACTGCTCTTTGTCTCGAGCAAGTTGGCCTTACCAACTACCGCGTGTACGAGCGGGCGCCTGAATTCCGGGAAGTGGGTGCCGCCATCAGTGTGTGGCCGAATGCCCTGCGGGTGTACAAAGCCTTAGGTTTGCTCGATGCGCTGCGTCCGCACTGGGGCGAGATCCAACGGGGGTACATCAAATCAGCGTCCGGCAACATACTGGGCCAGGCTAAACCCGATTACGAACTCCCTACGGTCTGCATGCACCGGGCGCACCTGCACGGTGTACTCGTGGAGCAGCTGCCCGCCGAGAAGCTGATCACCGACCACGAGCTGACCGACATCGAGATCGGTGATGAGGAGGCTACGCTCCACTTTCGGGGCCAGGATCCGCTAACCGCCGACTTGGTGATCGGGGCCGACGGTATCAACTCGGTGGTGCGCCAAGCCATCATCGGTGACGGCGCGCCCATCTACCGCGGCTACAACTGCTGGCGGGGTATCGCCACGCTGCCCGGAGCGCCCACCGGTTATAGTTCCGAGACCTGGGGACCAGGGGCACGGGTAGGGATCGTCCCCATCAAGGACGGTCAGTATGGGTGGTGGGCCACCTATAACGAACCAGCCGATACCAACGACGGGCCCGAAGGCGCCCTCGCCAAACTTAAGCGCATCTTCGGTACCTGGCACGACCCCGTTCCCGACCTTTTTGACAACTCGGGCGATATTCTGAAGAATCCGCTGGGCGACCGCGTGCCTACCCGTGGCTGGAGTCAGGGACCGGTGGTCCTGATGGGTGATGCCGCTCACCCCACCACGCCCAACCTGGGACAGGGCGCCTGTATGGCGATCGAGGGTGCTTACGTATTGGCCCAGTGTATGCAAAAGCACGATCGCCTGTCCGACGCGTTCGCCCGCTACGAAGACCTGCATTACCCGCGTAGTGCGCAGGTGGTGAAGCAAAGTCTGCGCATGGGCAAAATGGGCCAGATCGAACACCCCGTGGGCATTGCCCTGCGAAACACCTTTATCGGACTCACTCCGGACAAGGTGTCGATGCGGATGCTCGACCGGTATTTTGGGTATGATGTGACGGCCAGGTAAATCGGAAGTCGGAAGTCAGAGGTCAGAATTTTGAGGTCAGAAGGCTCAAAGGTGCTGACCGCACCCAAAAAAGATGATACCGCCTTTGGTAAAAGAGGGTCTACAGGGAAGGCTTTGGATCCGTGGTTCCTGCCTTTGCCTACTCATAGTTTCGGCAAGCAGAGAAGGCTGATTCTCAACCTTAACCTTCCCGCCCGCCGAAACGCAGTGAAGGAGGGAACCCTAGCCTGAACCTTTCCCTTTTGCCGCAAGGCAGAATAAAAAATCTAATCTACTGGTGCCAACCAATAACGACCGGCTCCTCACTGCTTTTCCCCCATCGACTCGGGATTACCCCGGGAGCCGAAGCCGATCACGGCACCTTCCTCATCCAGGAAAAATTCCCATTCGACCGATTGGTCCCGGAAGTAGAAGGTGGTATCGGAAGAGGGTACCAGTTCTTCCTTTCCGGGAATGGGGTGCGGGCGTAAGTAGAGCTTTCCGTCTTCCTCGGTAATGTGGAGGAGACCGAAACCGGGTGTCAGGTAGCTGCCGACGTATTGGTCGTAAAGCTTCGTATCGATGTCGTATTCGATCAACTCCTGCTGCTTTTCGGGCATGGTATAATCCTGGCCCAGCCAGATATTGCGGACGGTCCAGTATACGTCTTTCCAGTACCGACCCGAAAAATTGTGGATGTAAATGAGTGTTGAGTTACGCTCCGGATACCGCTGAATACTGGCCCGGATATTGGGACCATCCCCAATGATGTAATACTCCATTTCCGGCCCATCGTCGATCACCCACCAGGCTAATCCGTACTTGCTAAGGGTGCCATCCGTAAGGGTGGTTTTCGTGAAGGTCTTCTGCTTATTCTCTTCCGACAGGATTTCGTTGTCGTAGAACGCTTGTTCGAACCGGTACAGGTCGGCCGCGGTGCTGTACAGGTTTCCGTCGCCCGAGGGCGCGTAAAAGCTATCCCCGTCCACGCCTTTGGTAATCGTGGTGAGATCCTGAAAAAAGGTATGCTCCAGGCCGAGGGGTTGCAATACGACCCGGTAGACATAGTCTTCGAAGGGTACTCCGGAGATCTGTTCCACCAATGCGGCCAGGACAATGAAATTGCTGTTCTGATAGTTGTAGGCTGCCCCCGGCGGGTTCACGAGAACCTTGTATTTGGAGACGAAACGGACAATGTCGGCATTCCTCATCCATTGGGTGGTATCCCCCTCATTGACTGCTTTTTCAATGAAACTGGGCAGTCCGCTGGTCATGGAGAGTAGTTGGCGGATGGTGATGCCACGGTAGGGCCAGTCGGGGAAATAGGTACCCACTTCGTCGGACAGGGAGAGTTTACCTTGCTGCTCCAGGTGCAGTACGGCCGCTGCGGTGAACGCCTTGGTGACGGACTTCACGGCCAGCGATCTGGTGGTTGTAATGGGCGTTTGCTGATCGGGCAGGTTTCCGTAGGCTTTATGGAAAACAATCTGGCCCTGTTCCGCGATCAGGACCTGACCGTGGTAAAGCTCATCGTCGGCCAGGACCGTAAGCACTGAATCCAGGGTGGTGGTCCAGGTCTGACCAATGGCCATTTGCAGGGTAAAAACAAGAAGCAGAGTGGAACAGAAACGTGGCATGTAGTATTGGTTTATCATCGACACAAAGAGCCGGGTGCTGAATTAGTTTGTTGCCCTGGTAGATTCCCAAGACCCCGTGTTTTGGTGTGCGGGGTGTTTAAAAATGTCGGCTTCGAGCTATGCTTGGATAAAGCAATTATACCGCTTTCGAAAAGGTTTGGGCTTTGCCCAACCTTTTCACGCGAGTAT
>CAYFGK010000176.1:0-3660 GCA_964342305.1 uncultured Saprospiraceae bacterium
AAGCAATGCACTAACCTTTTTCGGCATGGATTATTTTGCCGCCAAGGCTTACCTACTTCAACGGTTGGAACGGGAATTATCTCCGAAGTTGACTTACCACGGATTACACCACACCCTTGATGTCCTGGCCTACACCCTGGATATTGCGAGGTGGGAAGGCATCCGTGGAAAGGATATGCTTCTGCTATGCACAGCTGCCGTTTTTCACGATGCCGGATTCCTCCTAAGTTGGGAGGAGCACGAAAAACATGGCTGCCAAATTGCCAGAAAGGTGCTGGCTGGCTTCGGATATTCCCGGCCGGACATTGAGCAAATCTGCGGTATGATTTTGGCTACCTCCATTCCCCAGAATCCACAAACCCACCTGGAGGAGATCCTATGTGATGCTGATCTGGACTACCTGGGTCGACCGGAGTTCTATCGTATTGGCCACACCCTGTTTCAGGAATTCCTTCTTAAAGGTATTGTGCGATCGGAAAACGAATGGAATGATCTGCAGGTCCGATTTCTGGAAACCCACCAATATTTTACACCAACCACCATCCATCGACGGCAAGCACGCAAAGAAGAACATCTTCGGCAACTCAAATCAATTCGTGTATCCTAGTTTTTCTTTACCACTACCAAAAAGATGCACTGCCGGATATTTTTTTTCAATCAGGGCAGCGTTTTAAGGGCTGCCATCGTATTTAGAGTGGTTTGATGATATAGGCGTTACATAATGGGGCAACCCCTGTACGACTTTACACTCACTAGTTTTTACGTTAAGGTCAGGGGTTGCCTTCTTTTTTCCCATCTTCGATAGCGCCTATACGCCATCTTGTCTTTACAACTCCTCTTGAGTTAATAACCCATTTAGATTAACAATCCGCCAATACGCGTCATTCGTGCACGTCCGACCAATGTCGTCTGCCGAAACAAAGCAACTACCACCAGGCAGTGCTCCGGCTTCGTTATTTCCTTTTTTCATCCCCGGGTGATTCCAATCCGCCATTCTGTGCTGGCTTGGGGCCGGCTTGCCTACAGGCAATAAAAAAGGGATGATGCTTTGAAAAGCATCATCCCCGGGGGAATGTATTAAGATTCAAATTTTGTCAAGGGAAAAAAGGGGTACCAGGTTTCTTCGATTGCCCGGAAAGGTCCTAAAGAGAAGCTGGTACCCCAGACACTTAATTTCTACAGCGTTCTAACCATAAACATGCAATACAAATATAGGGGGATAGCGGTCAGTTTCCATAACGAAAACCCGCCAAAGAGACACCTCAGTTTAACCAGGTGCTCACATAAAGGGAGGACTAAAGCACTGAAATTCAGTGATTTAAGATATTCAATTACCAATGAACAGGACTATTTGAGTCCTGTCACATCAGAAATATGTGTTCGTTTTGTTATGAAAACATCTTATACACCAGTCATATCACCGTAGATGATATCACTAAGCTCAACGTCTTCGCTACGAGCATTACTAGCAGCCTTGTAATCGGAATTAACTTGAACTGAGTCGCCGGCACGGTCCTGGCCGATGGCGATGATAGAATCAGATGAGAAGTTTCCACCAAGGAACATGAGGATAGCAGTGATAAGCGCAATCATAACGTGATTTTTTGTTTCTGTGATTTACTTCAAAAGTAAACCAAAAAACCTCACTGCTAAAGAACTGATTTACAGCAAAGAGACAGGTCAAAAATGGCCATATAATACATACATGAATACTTTTGTCATTTGTATTCAAGCATTTAATTGTGTAGGTTTAAAAGGAAATCGAACCCTTTTACCAGCCTTTTTTCCCTATGAATTACCTCAATGAACTTGTTTCTTTTATCTCACAGAACAAGATAAAGCAACATAACACCTTGCTGCCGGGGGGCACAAGCAGGCAATCCAACATTTACAAACTGTACCAAGGCATACGCAACCAGGAAATCACCTCTGATGATGATATTGTCCAGACGTTCTTTGCGGATGCAGACCACGGGGCAACGTATGCCAACCGGCTGAAACGCAAATTGCGTGACCGACTCACCAACACCGTGTTTTTGATCGACCTGAATCAGGCCCAATACACAGATGCTCAGCGAGCTTACATTTCCTGCCATAAAAATTTGGCAGCGATACAGATTTTGGGATCGAGATACGTACGAAAATCGGCTATTGAGATAGCAAAAAACACATTACGCCAGTCGCTTCACTACGGGTTCACAGAAATCACGTTGAGTATAGCCCGGTATTTACATATGTTTTATGGATCAGCTTTACGGGATCAGAAGCGGGCGGCTTACTACCGGGATCTTTTAACCGAACAAGGGGATATCTTACAGTATGAATTAAAGGCGGAGCGCTACTTTATTGAATTGAATCAATCGCTCAGTCATTCCTCAAATACAGAGGAACAACTCGAACGAGCCCGGACCTATTCCGAAGAACTATGGCCCCTGCTGGAACGCATCAAAACGCCTAAGTTTAACCTTTACGTGTACTTGTTTACACTGCAGTACCACGAACTGATGGGTAATTACGAAGAAATGGTGCGCATCTCTTCCAAAGCCATTGGCTTTTACCAACAAAACCCTCAGCTCGCCAACATCACCACCAAGTATGTTTTAGCCCTGAACAACCTCTTTGCCCATACCCAACTGAAACAGTTCGACAAGGCCGAAGAAGTAGGCTTACAGGCTATGCAGCAAATGGACCGCGGAACGGGCCCCTGGTACAGCCTGGCGCATTACCTGATGATCAATTACTACCACAGCGAACAATTCGCAGAAGCAGCAAAATTCCTGCAGCGCATCAAGCGCGAAAAATCTTTCAAATCACTGAGCGGTCGCGTACGCGAACAGTGGCGCTTCCACGAAGCCTTCGCCTTCTTCTTCGCCAAAACCCTCGACTTACGGGAAAGTGAACTGTACGGCAGCACCTTCAAAGTCCAAAAGTTTATCAACGAGGTTCCCGACAGTGCCCGCGACAAGGAAGGATCAAATACAACCATTCTGGTGGTGCAAATCCTCGTTTGCCTCGTGCAGGAACGATATGACGACATCATTAAACGCTCCGACTCTCTGAAAACCTATACCAACCGCTATTTGCGTAAAGACAATAACTTCCGTAGTAATTGCTTTATCAAAATGCTCCTACAACTTCCTGCCGCCGATTTCCACCGGGCAGCCGTCGAACGCAAATCCGAGAAGTGGTATAAAAAGCTACTCAGCCAACCTCCGAACATCTTTCGTTACGGAACGGAACACGAATACGTGCCCTATGAGATTCTTTGGAAGTATGTTCTGGAGAACCTGGAACATAAATTTCACTATACCTGAATCTCATTACCCTCAAAATAAACACCTTTTAGCCAGTGTTCCTAAAGCGAAAACCCGTTAATCAGACAGGCATTTTCTGGAAATTCCAGCCTATCCTAAAAATTATTTAATTGATAATCAGGTACTTACACCCATCAGATTGGGCTGAATGGAAACACCCAACCTGTATCCCCGATTTCTAAATGGTATTCGTAAAAGGTAACCACATACCCTAAATGCAAAAAAAGCGAACCCGTTACCAGATTCGCTTTTTGAAATCAGACTTTTTGAAGTCAGAAGTCAGAAGTTTACTTCACACTTCACACTTCATTTCGCTGTGAGGGGAGGATTCGAACCTCCAAGGGGC
>CAYFGK010000176.1:3760-9629 GCA_964342305.1 uncultured Saprospiraceae bacterium
TTCACACTTCACACTTCATTTCGCTGTGAGGGGAGGATTCGAACCTCCAAGGGGCAATTAGGCCATAGGCTTTGTCTCCGCTTCCCCACCCCCGAGACCAGAGGGCATGGCTGCCTGAGTTTCATCACCTCACATTTTTTGAAGTCAGAATTTTGAAATCAGAGGTCAGAAGTCAGAAGTTTACTTCTTACTTCACACTTCACACTTCATTTCGCTGTGAGGGGAGGATTCGAACCTCCAAGGGGCAATTAGGCCATAGGCTTTGTCTCCGCTTCCCCACCCCCGAGACCAGAGGGCATGGCTGCCTGATTTTCATCACCTCACATTTTTTGAAATCAGAGTTTTTGAAGTCAGAGGTCAGAAGTTTGAAGTTTACTTCACACTTCTTACTTCACACTTCACACTTCCTTTCGCTGTGAGGGGAGGATTCGAACCTCCAAGGGGCGATTAGGCCTATAGGCTTTGTCTCCGCTTCCCCACCCCCGAGACCAGAGGGCATGGCTGCCTGAGTTTCATCACCTCACATTTTTTGAAATCAGAATTTTGAAATCAGAGTTTTTGAAGTCAGAGGTCAGAAGTCAGAAGTTTGAAGTTTACTTCTTACTTCACACTTCTTACTTCACACTTCCTTTCGCTGTGAGGGGAGGATTCGAACCTCCAAGGGGCGATTAGGCCATAGGCTTTGTCTCCGCTTCCCCACCCCCGAGACCAGAGGGCATGGCTGCCTGAGTTTCATCACCTCACATTTTTTGAAATCAGAGTTTTGAAGTCAGAGGTCAGAAGTCAGAAGTTTGAAGTTCCTTCACTTCTGATCTCTGAATTCTGATTTCACACTTCCTTTGCGTCTGATACAAATGTAAACCAAGCCACTACTTAATGCAAATTTTGCAAGAAATAAAATAAATTATTGCATTTCATTCAAAAAATAGGCATAACGAGTAATAATAATCAAATAATTGCTTGAATGAAGTCTGTAATATTGAGGAATTCGCAAATCCTATTTCTATTCCGTTTTTTTGGGTATTGGAAACTTAAAAACTACGATGCCATGGCACCTACTTTCGAGCGAATAGCCACTAACCTGCATCCATTTCCCGTTTTGGGGGATTCTTTTTCGGCTGGCGATTTTGCTCCCATTGATCTAAGTGTACATAATCCACTGGCCGGACAACTGGCACTTCACACCTTTGCAGGGCTGGAGCAATACGTAACAGATTGCCATCAAAAAACGGGAGCTAAAGTGCTGTTTGGCGGGTACCTGGAGCACCGGGCACTCTATCAGCAAAGCAACCATTTTAGCGGAAGCGAAGAATTACGCAACCGCCACCTGGGGCTCGACCTCTGGTGTGCTGCCGGCACACCGGTCTATTGTCCGCTGCCAGCAACGGTGCATAGTTTCCGCTACAACGACCAACCCCTAGATTACGGAGCTACCTTGATTTTACGACACCAAATCGACCATTTCACCTTTTATACCCTGTACGGCCACCTCTCGCGGGCTTCCATTGCGGGCTGGAAAGCAGGACAAGTGGTCTCCCGGGGCGATCGCATTGCCGAATTTGGTCCTCCGGAGGAAAATGGCGGCTGGGTTCCTCATCTGCACTGGCAGATAATGCTTGACCTGGAAGGTTGGTCTGGTGACTATCCGGGGGTTTGTGCGGAAAAAGATTTAGCCCGTTATCAAATCAATTGCCCGAATCCAAGCGTTCTGTATCCAGTGACTTTGAACGAACACCCAAAATAAATGTCTATTCACCCTGTTTACCTCTTGGCAGCCTGTCTGCTCATGTGCTGCTCGTGCAACCAGACAGCAGCTAACCTTTCCCAGGGGGCTTCACCTGAACGTCCGTTAATTATGGATGGCCTGAGCTTTGTCGCACCTCCTAATCCATTCGAAGAAGAGGCCATGAAGGACGTATTGGCCTCCGGAGCCAATTGGATTGCCGTGATCCCCCTTGGCTTTACCCGACTTCCCGAACCGAAGGTCTACTTTGATATGGAACGTCAATGGTGGGGAGAACGCACTGAGGGAACCATAGAAACTATTACCATGGCCCATGCCCAGGGCGTGCGGGTCATGCTCAAACCTCAGGTATACGTTCCCCGCGCCTGGACGGGAGCCATTGACTTCGAAACAGAGGAGGATTGGCAATCCTGGGAAGAGAGTTACCGGACCTACATCCTTTCCATGGCCCGGATTGCGGACAGCCTCAACGTAGACCTGTTTTGCATTGGCACCGAATTTAAGGCTAGCACCGCCCAACGAACTGACTTCTGGCAGAAACTCATCCCCGAGATTCGCTCCGTCTACGATGGCCCCCTGACCTATGCCGCAAATTGGGATGAATACCCCCATGTTGCTTTCTGGCAGGAATTAGACTTTATAGGTATCGACGCCTATTTTCCCCTTACGCATACCCATACCCCAAGCGTTACTGAGTTGAAAAAGGCCTGGAAAGAACCCCGCCGGGCAATGAATGCATTTTCCCGCGAGGTAGGAAAACCCTACCTGTTCACCGAATATGGATATATGAGCGTAGATAGCTGCGCCAGCCCAACCTGGGAACTGGAAGCTCGTCGGCGCCAACTGGCTCCCAACGAACAGGGGCAGGCCAACGCCCTGCAGGCTCTGTTCGAAGTATTCTGGAATGAACCGGCCTGGTCGGGTGGCTTCTTATGGAAATGGTATCCACATCAAAGCCGCCGGTCCGATTATCGCCAACGCGATTATACTCCTCAGGGTAAGATGGCCGCAAGAACCTTGAAAGATTGGTATGGTAAAGTCCCCGAGTAAGGTTTTTACTTTGCTTTCGCAAAAAAAACATCCATATATGCTTCGTCCTTTATCTGTTGTTTTTTCCCTCCTGCTCCTGGCAGGATTATGGTCCTGCTCTTCTTCATCCGGTACCGATCAAATGGCTTCCGATCTCTGCGACTGCATGAAACCCCTGGCAGTAGCCTACTCCGAAATGGAGAACCTGGACACCGAATCCGCAACAATGGAAGACCTCGAAAACCTAATGAACCGACTCGAGAACCAGGCTGATCGCACTGATGATTGCATCGATCAATTAGAGAACAAGTACGGAGAAGCCCTGGAGACCGAACAGACAGATATAGAATCCGCCATGGGCGAAGTCTGTCCGGAAGTTATGACTCTGTTGGAACGCACCGGTATGGAGTAATTTTTTTTGCCGAAAGGCAGTGCCGAAGTTGCCGACAGGTTAGTGCGACAGAATTGCACCCTTTAGTCAGGAAGGGGTAGATTGAGGTTGAGGTTGAGGCTCCCGCCTACACGTAGAACCGTGGACCTTGATCCGTGAACCGTAAACCGTTAAACCGCCACCCCCTGCATAAGCAGCGCACACACATAGGCCATATACGTACCCAGGGCGTACCCAAGTACAGCCATAAGTGCTCCCACCGGTGCCAGAGCCGGACTAAAGGCCGAAGCAACCACCGGTGCGGAAGCCGCTCCACCCACGTTAGCTTGTGACCCTACGGCCACAAAGAAGAAGGGGGCTTTGATGAGCCGGGCAACGATCAGCAGGATAGTCACGTGAATGATCATCCAGACAATACCCACCGCAAAAAGTCCCAGGTTCTCCAGCACTTCACCGAGGTTCATCTGCATCCCGATGGTGGCCACCAGAACATAAATAAACACGGAGCCCCAACGAGAGGCACCAACCCCTTCCAGCCGACGCGCCCTGGTGAAAGATAAACCCAGGCCCAGAGTCGTGGCAATAACGATCAACCAGAAAAAGCCCGACATCAGGGAGTTCAAACGAATGCGATCGAGTGTCTCCCTGAATTGCTCCATAACGGGAGTGATGAGATCGGATCCCCAATGCGCAAGGGCCGTTCCACCGAAAGCTACGCACAGCAAAAGGAAGGTTTCGGTAGTCGTCGGGATCTTGGCCACACTCTGCTGATAGTCTTCCACCCGCTGGCGCAGGTCGGCAATGGCCGAGTTATCCGCCTTCATCCATTTATCAATGCGGTCCGAAATGCCTGCCCCGTATAGCAAAAAGCCCAGCCAGATATTTGCAACGACCACATCGACCACGATCATGGAAGCAAACAGATCATCATCGACCTGGAAGATCTCTTTCATGGCCGTTTGGTTCGCCCCTCCACCAATCCAGCTGCCGGCAATGGTCGAGAGGCCACGCCACAACTCTTCGGGAGTTACCGGGATGAGGCCGGGCGCTACCTGTGTGACCAGTAATACTGCTACCGGACCACCCAGCACGATACCCAGCGTGGCAGCGCCAAACATAATGAGTGCCTTGGGACCCAAATTCAGGATCCCCTTGAAGTCAATGCTAATGCACAGCAGAATAAGCGAAGCAGGCAGCAGGTACCGCGAAGCTACGAAGTACAGGTTGGATTCTTCGCCGGAGATGAGTCCCAATGGCCAGTGCATCAATGCCGGAATGAAGTAGCACAGCAGCAAAGGAGGTACGTATCGGTAAAATCGCTTTGCAGCGGGATGTTCGCTGTTGGAGGTTACAAAAACGAGGGTCAGCGCTCCGATCAGGAGGCCCAGTACAATGGCATCGTTGGTAAAAAAGGGTTCCATGCGGGTCGTCTTGCAGGTTAGTATTTGGTAGAGGGTAGCAAGTATTTGGGTTTGCTTTAATCCACATACCCTCTACCCACTACCCTGTACCGGGAGGTTGGGTGTTAACAATCATCACCTTAAAAAGTAGTCTATACCCAACTTCCCGCTAAAGATACCATTTTGGTCCTGATCGACAAGTCGCCTGATAGTGGCGCTTTGATGCTGGGGAAATGCCGTTTTTACAGTAATATTGTGGGCACAAAAGCAAGCCCGCTACTATGAAGACCAAGCGCTTACCTCTGATTCTGATCATCATGCTACTCTCCATCGGACTCGACCGGATCACTAAGATCTGGGCTATCCGTGAATTAAAGGACGAAGGCGTACGGACCTACCTCAATGACTTTATCCGACTGGTATATGCCGAAAACACCGGAGCTTTCCTGAGCATGGGATCGGGCCTGAACGAACAGGTCAGATACTGGGTACTCACCATTCTTCCAATCCTGGTACTCCTATATGTACTGTACATGACCTTGTTCAGTGCCGACATGAACCGAATTCAGGTGGCATCCTTTACGTTCATTCTGGCCGGGGGGCTTAGCAACATTTTCGACCGGCTTATGGAAGGCAGAGTGGTTGACTTCCTAAATATGGGCTTTGACGGCCTGCGCACCGGTATTTTTAATGTGGCCGATATGTCGATCATGCTCGGTCTGTTCATGATGCTGCCGCAGCTGTTTCGGAAGCCTTCCGGCAAAAAGGTAGCCGTCGATCCTAAACCAGAGGTTCCTTCGGAGGAAGAGAGGTAACTGTTTGAGCTTTCTGATTGCCTATTACCTTTGGCTACTGAGGTAGGCCCATTCATTGTGGCAATCAGAAAGCACAAACGGTTTTAGGTTGAGGGGAAGCGAGACGCTTTACTGCTCATTATTGTTGCTTGGCTTTCATTCTGTGTCCTGCCTCTTTGCTGGATACGCAAGGTGTTCCGCCCCACGAATCCATTTGCCCCTAATGATTATTGTTCCGCAACACTCAATTCGTAGGTAAAAACAAAAGACCCCAGCAGCCTAACACCTGGGGCAAAACCGTGCAGTACAGCACCGAAGTATTGCTCACAGCCGGTTTTTTTTGATTCATAGGTACTTGGATCATCAGCGAAAAATAGGTAATAGAAATCAAAAAAAACCGGCAGTCCCCTACCAAGAGCAAAAAATCGCTATCACGCAACAACCTACAGGCTAGTAAAAAAAGAAGGCCGATTCGCAATGAATCGACCTTCCTTATTAATTCCCCCTTAAT
>CAYFGK010000177.1:0-9543 GCA_964342305.1 uncultured Saprospiraceae bacterium
CCCGGATCTTGATCGCAAGCGAATCGTTCGTTCATCCTTTGAAGAAGGGAAGGGGGTGTTCTTTCGAATTTATTTAGCTACTTTTCCTATTATCGTTTTCGAAAATCGAAAATTATCCTCCCTCCATTTTTCAAAGGGAGGGAGTTAGAGGGTGGGTTTTGGCAAAAGACGTACCATCGATTAAAATTTCGTACAGTCCTGATTAATCATTAAAAACCAGGCATGAAAGCCATCGTCTGCCATTCCTACGGATCACCCTCTTTACTGAAGATGGAAGATCTGCCCTTGCCCACGCCCACCGGGAAGCAAGTGTTGGTGAAGGTGTACGCAACGGCCGTTAATGATTACGACTGGAGTATGGTGCGGGGCAAGCCCGCCTTATTAAAATTGATGTTTGGCCTGCGTAAACCCAAGAATCCGGTACCCGGGATGGAGGCGGCCGGCGTGGTGGAAGCCGTCGGACCGGAGGTGACCCGGTTTGAGGTGGGAGATGCGGTCTACGGGGATACGTCTGATCATGGATTTGGGACCTTTGCGGAATACCTATGTATCCACGAGGATGCCATGCGCCCTAAACCCGATGCTATCTCTTTTGCGGAAGCCGCCGCTACCCCCCACGCTTCCCTGCTGGCCTACCAGGGGCTGATCAGGCTGGGCGGATTGAAGGAGGGGGATCAGGTACTGATCAACGGCGCCGGTGGCGGCGCGGGTACCTTCGCCTACCAGCTCACCAAGCCGTACGGGTGTGACGTGACCGGGGTGGATGCGGGACCCAAGCTGGACCGATTGAAAGAGTTGGGCTTTGACCGGGTGATCGATTACCGGAAGGTCGACTTTACTCGCACCATTCATACCTACGACCTCATCTTTGATTGTAAAACGAATCGCTGGCCACTCGCCTACCTGCGGGCACTAAAGCCCGGAGGAACGTACGTAACGGTGGGCGGACAATTAGGGAAATTATTAACACTGGTACTATTCGGGCAAATCCTGAAACTGTTTTCGCGTAAGCGCCTCAAACTGCTGGGGCTCAAGCCTAATCAAGACCTGGACGTCATCAGTGATCTGTACCGGAAAGGAAACCTGAAAGCCCACATCGATGGCCCCTATCCTTTCGAAGAAACGCCAAGAATGATCCAACGCTATGGGGATGGCGAGCATTTTGGTAAAATTGTGCTTTCGCTGGACACTTAAATCGCCTCCCTTGACGAATATCTTTTGCCTGCTTTTGCTTTGTCTGACCATACTTGGATGCCAGACAACCGACACGCCCGTTTACCAGGATTCATCGAAGCCCATCGAAGACCGGGTGGATGACCTCCTCGCTCGCATGACCCTCGAAGAGAAGTTCTGGCAACTCTTTATGATCCCCGGCGACCTGTCGGACGGGAAGGAGCGTTACCAACATGGCATTTTTGGCTTTCAGGTGGCCACGAAGGGGCGGTCGGGTGACGGGGCCGAACAAATGCTGGATTATTCGGGGGGTGGTCCGGCCCGCGAAACGGCCGAGCGCATCAATGAGATGCAGCGGTACTTCGTAGAGGAAACGCGTCTGGGCATTCCCATCATTCCCTTCGATGAGGCCCTGCACGGATTGATCCGGCCGGGGGCGACGGCCTTCCCACAGGCGATCGGACTGGCGGCGACTTGGGATACCGCTCTGGTGTCCGAAGTAGCTACCGCCATTGGCCGGGAAACGAAATCACGGGGCATCCGGCAGATACTGTCGCCCGTAGTGAATATCGCCCGGGATGTGCGCTGGGGCCGCACCGAGGAAACCTACGGGGAAGATCCCTACCTGACCACCCAGATGGGCGTTGCCTTCATGGGAGCTTTTGAGCGCCTGGGGGTGATCACCACGCCCAAGCACTTCGTGGCCAATGTGGGCGACGGCGGCCGCGATAGTTATCCCATCCACTTTAACGAGCGCCTGCTGGAGGAGATCTACTTTCCGGCCTATAAAGCGGCCTTTCAGAAGGCGGGTGCCCGCTCGCTCATGACGGCTTACAACTCCGTCGATGGTCGTCAGGCAACCGCCAACGACTGGCTGCTCAACCAAAAAGTGAAGGACGAATGGGGCTTCGACGGCTTTGTGATCTCCGATGCCGGCGCGACCGGCGGAGCCAATGTGCTGCACTTCACCGCAAAGAACTATGCCGAATCCACCGAGCAGGCCATCGAAAATGGATTGGATGTGATCTTCCAGACCTCCTACGATCACTATCCGCTCTTCTACGAGGCTTTTGAGAAGGGCATGATCGATGAACAGGCCATGAACGAGGCCGTTCGCCGGGTATTGCGGGCCAAGTTTCAGTTGGGGCTGTTTGAAGATCCGTACATCGATCCGGCGGAGGCCGAGCGGTGGAATGGCTCCGAAGCGCACCGGGAGGTGGCCCGGGAAGCTGCCCGTACATCGATGGTGCTGCTGAAGAATGCAGATCAGGTGCTCCCGCTTTCCTCCAACAATACCCGAATTGCCCTCATTGGTACCGATGCCGAGGAAGCTCGTCTGGGCGGCTACGCCGGTCCCGGCAACGACCCGGTTTCCATGCTGGATGGTATACGGGAGCAACTTGGCGAGGGAGCCTCGGTGCAGTATGCCCCCGGTCCGGGACGGGAAGCGCAGGCTTTTCGGGCGATCCCCGGCGAGGTGTTTTCGCATACCGCCGGCGACAGCACAACCGCCGGTTTATGGGGCGAGTATTTCAACAACATTGACCTGAGTGGCGATCCCGAGCTGGTACGTACCGATGGCCGTATCGATTTTGGCTGGACCCTCTTCTCACCCGATCCCGAACGCATCAACTACGACTATTACTCCGTGCGCTGGACCGGTCGGCTTACCGCTCCCGAGACGGGCCTGTTCCGGATCGGTTTGGCCGGTGATGATGGCTATCGATTGTACCTCGACGGAGAGCTCCTGATCGACAACTGGCGCAAGCAGTCGGTGGGACAAACCACCGTCCCCTTTCTGTTCCGGGCCGGACAGACCTATGATATCCGGGTCGAGTTCTACGAGACCACGGGCAATGTGCGTCTGAAGCTGATCTGGGATCAGGGGGTTACCTGGGATTGGGAGGAGCGCATCCGGGAGGCGGTTCGCCTTTCGGCAAAAAGCGACCTGGCGATCGTAACGGCCGGCATAGAGGAAGGGGAATTCCAGGATCGGTCGACCCTGGCCCTGCCCGGTCATCAGGAAGAACTGATCCAGCGGATCGCTGCTACCGGCAAACCGGTCGTGGTGCTCCTGGTGGGCGGAAGTGCCGTCACCATGGAATCGTGGATGGATGTGGTGGATGCCATTGTGCAGGTCTGGTACCCCGGCGATATGGGTGGCCACGCCGTGGCGGATGTGTTGTTCGGGAACTACAATCCGGCCGGTCGTCTGCCCATAAGCTTCCCCATGCGAGAGGGACAATTACCGCTGTACTACAACCACAAACCCACCGGCCGCGGGGATGATTACCGCGACGGCAGCGGGAAGCCACTCTTTCCATTTGGTTACGGATTGAGCTACACCTCCTTTGACTACAGTGATCTGCACATCGAACCGGCGACCATTCAACCGGGCGATATGGCCTACGTGCGGGCCACCATCACCAATACGGGCGATCGGGCCGGCGAAGAGGTGGTGCAACTGTACGTTAAGGACTTGTTTGCTTCGGTCGCACGTCCGGTGCAGGAATTGAAGGGCTTTCAGCGGATCCGTCTGGAGGCGGGCGAGTCGACCGAGGTTCGTTTTCCGCTTACGCCCGACCATCTGCAGATGTTAAACGAGGCCATGGAATGGGTAGTTGAGCCGGGGGACTTCCTCGTGCGGGTGGGCGCGAGCTCGAATGATGTGCGGCTAAGGGGGAGGCTGAATGTTGAAATGATGAATGATGAATGATGAAATGTTGAATGCTCAGTGCTCGGTGCTCAATGAGCGGGTTGATTGTTGAATGTTGAATGATGAGTGCTCAATGGGTGGGCTGCTGGGTACCTTTTCAGCTATCCTGGTGCGGTTGTTCGGTGGATGGTTTTGAAGGTTTTTGGCTCCAAAAAAACTTCTAAAGAATGCTTAAAACAGGATATGGCGCAACATGCAGCCTTAGGTATCCTGCTTTGGGTGATTGTATGGATAGTTTCATTTCCGGGGTTCGGCTGACGCTCACCCCTCTTCTGATAATCAAGGTCTTAAGCCCACTGAGCGAGAGCCGAAGTGAGCGATAGTCGAAGTGGGCATAAAAAGAGAAGTTTCTACCCATATCCTGATCCTAAAGGGAGTTTCTGCAGGGGTCCCGTTAGGGACCAGATATGGGTAGAAATTATAATCGGACAATGAAAACCGTGCCGTTCCGCGGGCGCCGAAGTCCGTACGGACGGAGGGGCTAGGTACGGAATATAGGAATGTATTTTCTCCGAAGAATAAACAATCTTGACCCGTCGCGCTAGAGTCCAAACCTTTTCGGAAGCGGTATAGGTACGCAATGTGTTCACCCTCCAAAGGACCAATCGACTTTAATGATTATTGATCCATGGCACTAGAACCCAAACCTTTTCCGAAGCGGTATAACAGAATGAATAGGCCCACTCATCAAGAAATTACGAACAATTTCGTATTTTAGGTTTTTAATCCCCCGCAAAACCTACAAAATGCCAACGCTAAGATCCCTGTGCCTGATACTCCTCCTTGGGTTTGGCACCAACCTACTATCCGCTCAATCCGCCACGCAGAGCGACCTCCTCGACCAATTCATCCGCATGCACAATACCGGGACCGAAGCGGCCATCCGGACCTTCATCCGGGAAACCTACCATCCGGCCCTGCTACCCGACCTGGCGATGGACAAGCACGTGGCCTTTTATCAGCACATTATTGATGAGTTCGGCCCTTTGAACACGGAGGTGTACAAAGTGGCGGAAGTGAAGCCCCACAAACTTGTGGTCCGCCTCATTAAGGCCGGGGAATCGGTTGTCAACCTGCATGTAGATCCGGCAGATATACTAGAAGTAGAACTAGATACCGACCCAGATCTGCCCACGCACCTGAGCCGGGGACTGGGGTTGGGGGCACTGGTTTGTGCAAGGCCGAAGGAGTGAGGAAATGTTAAATGTTCAGTGCTCAATTAACGCGAGGTTGGGCTTTAATTACTTATCTAAAGCAAGATGCTCAAGGCCCAACCTCCCGGTACAGAGTAGTAGGTATTGGGTAAGTGGATTTAAGCAAGTCTTACTACCTTGTGCCTAATACCAAATACAACGTGGGGTTTTGACCCTCAGTCATTTAAGAAACAGATCGGCCCTCTCTGCTCGCACTAACGAAGTGAAGGCGAGAACCTTACGTTAAATTAATACCCGAACCCTAAGCACTCATGCATGCCATAGTCCATACTGGCGAGGACGGGTGCATTCAGCATTGAGCATTTAGCACTTAGCATTCCCCCCCGCAGCTCATACGGGCGAGGGCGGGGAGCACTCCACATTCAGCATTTAGCACTTAGCATTCAGCATTCACGCCCGCCGTAGCCCATACGGGCAAAGGCGAGGAGCATTCCACATTCATCATTTAGCATTTAGCATTTAGAATTATTTTGAATTCAACCCCCTTACCCCGACCTTGGCCTTCATGCTAATCCACGATCACTTCCAACACACCGACGTCCACGCCTTCCGCTTCGGCTACCACCCGTTGGGTAAGCCTACTATGTTTGTCCACTGTTTTCTGGTCGATGGACTGTTGATCGATACGGGTCAATCGCAGGCGCGGCAAGCGATACTGGATACCCTGAGCCAGCAGCCCGTGGAGCAGATCTATATCACCCACCACCACGAGGATCATACGGGTAACCTGCCGCAGTTGCGGGCGCACTTTGGTTGTCCGACCTACAGCTCAGCAAGGTGTGCGGAGATGATGCAGGCTCCGCCCCGGATCAGTCTGGCGCAAAAGCTGGTCTGGGGGGAGCGCCCGCCCGATCACGACCTGACGCCCATCGAAGGTGTGCTTGAGACCAACAACCATCGCTTTGAGCTGATCCCCATTCCCGGCCACGCCGAGGATATGGTGGCCCTCTACGAGCCCGACCGGGGGTGGCTGTTTTCGGCTGATCTGTACGTGCATCACCGCATCAAATACTTCATGGCTTCGGAGTCGATGCTGGGGCAGATCGAGTCACTGAAACGGGTGTTGGCGCTCGATTTCGAGGTACTGTTTTGTGCGCACAATCCACAACTGGAAGGCGGAAAAGACAAGGTGCGTCAGAAGCTGGCTTTCTTTGAAGATTTCTACGGACAGGTGGGCCAGTTAAACGAGCAAGGCTACGGACCCAAAGCCATCTTCCGGCAAATGGAGCTCGACGAAAAGTGGTTTACCCGCATCCTCTCGGGCGGGCATCTGTCGGGACTGAATATGGTGCGGGCGGCGGTGCGTGACTTAACATCGACCAATACTACTCCAGCCTAGGTGTTGCAGTCTTCGGTTGGCAGGCTTCAGTCTTCAGTTGGCAGTGGGCAGTCCTCAGTTGGCAGGCTCCAGTTGGCAGGCGGCAGTCGACAGTTGGCAGTCTTCAGTCGGCAGGCTCCAGTATGCAGTGGGCAATGGGTTGTTTATTTCCGATTTCAGAGTCAGGCGGCAGTCTTCAGGCTTTCGAAATAGTTATCTAAATCGATCCGGGTTGTTTATCATGTATCCCAACAACTTACCTACTTCCTGACACAGGGTGATGAGTTGTGCGTGTTCGTTCTTATTCAGGTATTTACAAGACAGCGAGAAGTCTAGCCAGACATTGGTTTCCGCATTTTCGGAATCTGCATCCGACAGCTTGCTTATGAAATGCTTAGGATAGCGTCTTTTACGATACCCTTCGGCAATCTGGGCGCACACCGATCTGGAAGATCGCCTGATCTGGTCCGTTAAGCTATACCGTTCCTCTTTCGGGAATGATTTGCTTACCTGGAAAATTTGCATGGCCAAATCATACCCCTTCTGGTAGGCCAATAAGTCCTTAAAGTCTGAAGTCATTTTAAATGGATTAAAGGTGATACAAACTCAAAAATACAAACTACCACTATGTTCTGCCTACTGAGGACTGGAAACTGCGAACTGCGAACTGCCTACTGCCTACTGCCTACTGGAAACTGAGCACTGCAAACTGCCTACTGCCTACTGAGAACTGGAAACTGCGAACTGAGCACTGCAAACTGCCTACTGCCTACTGGAAACTGAGCACTGCAAACTGCCTACTGCCTACTGCCTACTGCCTACTGAAGACTGCCCACAAAAACCCGGCTTTCGCCAAAAATCGGGCGGCCCTCGTCGAATGCATTCGGCAATTCGTTGGTACTTGTTCATTATAGGGTTGACAAACCACCAACCTTATGAAAGCTGTTCATTGCCCGCGATACGGTCCCCCCGAATTACTCGAGATCCGGGAGATGCCCAAACCCGTTCCACAGGAACAAGAGATCCTCATTCGCGTGCACGCCACCACGGTGGCGGTGGCCGATAGCCGCCTACGCGCCATGCGAGTGCCGCGCGGACTCAAACTACCGGTACGCCTGGCGATGGGTTGGAACGGTCCCAAACATGCCGTTTTGGGCGTAGAACTTGCGGGAACCGTCGCAGCCGTTGGCTTAGCCGTAACCCGTTTTCAACCCGGTGATGCCGTTTTTGCGGAAGCGCTTGACCATTTTGGAGCCCACGCAGAATACATCTGTCTGCCGGAGGCCGGACTGATTGCCCAAAAGCCAGCAGGACTATCCTTTGCGGAGGCGGCAGCTTTGCCCATCGGTGCCCGTACGGCCCTGCACTACCTGCGCCAGGCCAACCTGCAGGAAGGACAGTCTATCCTGGTCTACGGTGCGTCGGGAAGCGTGGGCACGTATGCTGTGCAACTGGCGAGGCATTTTGGTTTGGACGTGTCGGGCGTTTGCAGTACCCGCAACCAGGAATTAGTCTCGTCACTGGGAGCCAACCACGTATTCGACTACACCAAACCCGGTTGGATGGATGACCTGGGCACCTACGACGCCGTGTTGCTGGCCGTCGATAAATGGCCCTTTCGCTTTTGCCGACAGGCACTAAAACCGAAAGGGGTGTACCTGAATGTGACGCACCCCATTCCTTCACCGGCCATGTTGTGGATGACCTGGACTACCGGCAAACGCATGGTTATGGGGCAGAATAGCCCTAAATCGGTCAAAGACCTGCAGTATTTGGGTGATTTAGCGGCTCAGGGAGTTATCAAACCGGTGATCGATCGTACGTATCCGCTGGATGATATCATAGAGGCTCATAGCTACGTGGACCAGGGTCACAAAGTAGGGAATGTGGTCATTGCCATCGATCCGGCCTTGAAATCGACCAATACGGCAGGTGTCTAGATTTAGCAGGGACCGGAAATGGCGAACAGCACCTATCTTTTGAGCAACCTTTTTTGGCGAAAGCCGGGTTTCAGTTGGCAGTCTTCAGTCGCCAGTTAGCAGTTCTCAGCCGGCAGTTGGCAATTGGCAATTGGCAGTTGATGACCTCCCGGTACAGGGTAGCCGGTAGGCCCCAAAGTGCTAACCGCACCCAAAGAAAATGTTACCCCTTTGGGTAAAACAGGATTCACAGGAAAGGCTTTTGATCCACGGTTCCTGCTTTGTCTACTCCTCTACCGACAACGAAGTGATTTTGCTCCGCAAGTGGAGAAGGCCGATTCTGAACCTTAACCTCTTATAATTGGATTATGAGCCCAAAAAGTCGCCTCCGTGCCTGGCTGCAAAACGATTGGGTGATCACCCTGGTGGCAACGATGGTCGGGGTGTTTGTGGGCATCTACCTGAATGGCGTGTACGACCAGCGGAAGCTCGATCGTAGCAAGGAGGAAGCACTGCGGGATGTACAAACGGAGCTGATCGACAACTTGCAAATACTTACCAGTTGGGACAGTGTGATGTCGAGACAGTTCGTACCCTTTACCCAACTGGCCCATTTCATGGAGGATGCGGAGGGTGAAACCATCGTACACATGCGTGCCGCACAAATGGACTCCTTCCAACGGGCAAATCCCGACTTTCTGGTGATCAAGGATACGGAACCCCTTACGGAAAAAACCAACCGCTACCACGTAGAGGTGGAAATGGATCTCAACTCTCCGCTGGTCCTATTGCCCGAAAACCAGCTTACCTGGGAGGCTTTTAAGAGTACGGAGTATATCAATCATCTGGACTTCGGTTGTATCAAGTACATCGCCTCCATCTACCAATTACTCGCCAAGTCACGGGAGCACCGCACCACCTGGATCGAACATCTGGCCAAGCAAGGCCCCTTCCAGGCCGAAGACCGCAAAACCATTCTCTACCACTGGCGGATGGAGCAAAGCCTGAATCGGATTATTATCGGGTTTGAGGTGGATGAATTGCCGGGGTTGTGTGAATGAATCTGGAAGTCAGAAATGAGAAGTTTGAAGTCAGAAGTCAGAGATCAGAAGTTTGAAGGAATGTTCTGTCTCAGTGCTCAATGTTCGGTGCTCATATGTTTGAGGAGAAGTAAAACGGTACATTAATGATCAATGATGTATC
>CAYFGK010000178.1:0-9224 GCA_964342305.1 uncultured Saprospiraceae bacterium
AAATACCTCTTACCTTTATGTAACGAAAATAGCCAGCTCCCGTAAATTGATGTATTCAATAGTGTTCGATATTTTTCCTTTCCCTTTTATCCTTGACAATAACAGCGCTCTTACGTCCCTCCCTTTCAAAAAATTGGTTTGATTGGCCTTTCGCCCGGCAACCCCGGAAAGCGCAGAACTACTCGTTCGTGCGTAGTCCGCATTCGCGTTTGCTATGCAAGTATTTCAACAGTCTATCGGCACTTTTTCCGATGGCGAACACCTAAAGGTACCCTTTGACCCACAGCTCTTTTTGCTGTTTGTATCACCGACATTCGATGACCCGGATGGTTTTCTGCAGCGTTTGCGCAACGCATTTCCAAACGCCTCCTTTTTTGGTTGTTCGACAGCCGGAGAGATTCTGGGGAACCACGTACAGGATTCTACCGTCGCTCTGACAGCGATCAGGTTTGACAAAACTACCTTCCGGCAGGTCGAAGTCGACCTGGAGGAAGTACAAGGTAATAGTTGTCATGCCGGCAGAGAGGTACTGAAACGTTTAAAGGTCGATAATCTGCGGCACATTCTGATCCTGAGTGATGGCCTTAATGTTAATGGAGCCGAACTGGTAAAAGGGTTGCACGAAAATCTTCCGGAGGGTGTTCATGTTACCGGCGGACTGGCCGGTGATGGTCCCGATTTCAAAGATACGTTCATTATTAGCGGTGACCGGCGGTCATCCCGAAAGATTGGAGCGCTGGGGCTATACGGGGCGGACTTACACATCGGTTTCGGTTCCAAAGGTGGTTGGGATAGCTTCGGCATCGAACGCCTGGTTACCCGATCGGAAAACAATATTCTCTACGAACTGGACGGGCAACCGGCACTTGAACTCTATAAATCATTTCTTGGCGAGAAAGCTAAAGACTTACCCGGATCGGGCCTGTTATTTCCCTTGAGTATGCGACAGAACCAGGACAGTGCCCCGGTGGTGCGTACTATTCTCGCGGTGAATGAAGAGGATCAAAGCCTCACCTTTGCCGGAAATATTCCTGAAAACTCCTACGTACGCCTCATGAAGGCAAATGTTGATCGCATAATAAACGGTGCAGAACAATCGGCTATGATTACCCGCAATGGCAGTGCGGTCGATACACAACTGGCCATTTTAATCAGTTGTGTCGGGCGCCGTTTAGTGATGAAACAGCTGGTCGAAGAAGAAGTGGAAGCAGTGAATGAGGTGCTGGGGGGGCAGGTGCATTCCACCGGTTTTTACTCCTACGGGGAGATCGCTCCTTTTGACCAGTTTTCAGCTTGTGAATTGCACAACCAAACTATGACCATAACCACTTTTGCCGAATGAATAATTATCATCGATTACTTCGACGGCAACTGAAAAAGGCTGGCTTCGACGGTCCAACGTTGGAGCGAATGGGACCTTTTTTGCAGCAGGTGAATAAAGCCTACCGGTCTTTCGATGCCGATATGGAGCACTTTGAAACCATTCTGGAGAAGAGCTCCCAGGAGTTATTCCTGGCCAACCAACAGCTGAAACAGAATTTCGAAACGGTAACAACCCAGCTCGCCAAGGTGGTCGATAATATTCAAGAGGTGATCTTTGAGATCGACCTCGAAGGCCGCTGGTCATACCTGAATCCTGCCTGGGAACGCCTTACCGGATATCCGGTGTCTCGTTGTTTGGGGCACCACTATTCCGAAGTGCTGGAGACACTCGATGGCAATACCCAAAAATACTTGTTATCTCTACCCGAGACGCCCTTTGAAACGGTTCGTCGGAATATCCGGATAAAAGCAAACGGCGAGGATGAACGTTGGCTCGATCTGTCGTTAAAGACCCTCCGGGATGCAGATGATGCCGTTTAGGGATACATTGGTACGATCACTGATATCACTAACCTCAAGGAGGTGGAGTTGGCGCTGATGGAAGCCAAAGAACGGGCCACCCAGGCCAATAATGCCAAGGCGGATTTCCTGTCGACCATGTCCCACGAAATCCGGACGCCCCTCAATGCGGTGATCGGACTAAGCCACTTGCTGTTGTTGGAAAATCCGGATGAACGTCAATTGGAGAGCCTGCACGCACTCAAGTATTCTTCGGAGCACCTGCTCGGACTCATCAACGATATCCTCGATTTCAATAAGATTGAATCTGGTGCCATCGACCTCGAAGAAGCGCCCTTTTCGTTCGAGGGCATGCTCGACGGGCTGTACCGTATTTTTGGCCAAAAGGCCAGAGAAAAGAATATCCAATTCCAGATCAAGCGGGATAATGCCCTGCCGGGTGCCCTCATTGGTGACCGCACCCGTATTTTCCAGATCCTGGCGAATCTGATCAGTAACGCTATTAAATTTACCGAAAGGGGTAAAGTAGTGCTAGACATTGAAGTGGCTAAGGATAAGAAAGACCGGGTATTGCTCGATTTCGATGTTCGGGACAGTGGCATTGGTATTCCGGAAGATAAACTGGATACCATTTTTGAATCCTTCGTGCAGGCAAATTCCAGTACAACCCGTAAATATGGGGGCACCGGACTGGGATTACCCATTTGCAAGCGGTTACTGGAAATTATGGATGGCACCCTGATGGTCACGAGTGAGGAAGGGAAAGGCTCCTCTTTCCGGTTTTTCCTGGAACTGGCGGTTCCCAAAGCGGAAGAGCTGACCGAACGTGCCTCCATCCAGGATCTCTCCGCACAGGCGAGTTTGAAGGACATCCGCGTATTAGTGGCCGAGGATAACGCCATGAACATCCTGGTCATCAGGAAGTTCTTTGAGCGATGGGGTATACATTCCGATATTGCAGAAGACGGTCGCAAAGCGGTAGCTATGGCTGCCGCCAAAAATTACGATATCATCCTTATGGACCTGCAGATGCCCGTCATGAACGGATACCAGGCGGCAACCGCCATCCGCAAATCCAGTAATCCGAATAATCAGGGTGTACCCATCTTTGCTCTGTCAGCCTCGGCCGGGATCGATATTAAGAATAAAGTCAGGGATTTTGGTATGGATGGTCATATCAGCAAACCGTTCAACCCGGCCGAGTTGCACCAGACGCTGGAAAAGATTGTGTTTAATCTGTAAACAATAACAGGTTTGAGGTTTGAGGTTTGGGGTTTGAGGTGAGGTCAAAAGTTACCTCAAACCTATAACCTGAATATCGGTTGCGTGACCGTCCCTTCATCCGTGGCCAGGCGAAGCCAGTAGGTACCCGCAGGGAGGTCGGAAAGGTCCACGGATTCATTATAGCGGCCTGCTCCCGGGTGCTGGATTTGTTGCTGGTGTACCGTTCTGCCCAGTGCATCGGTCAGAAACAGATCAACATGGCCGCCTTGCCGGAGTTGGTAGGTGAGTTGTACCTGATCCCGGGTGGGATTAGGATAGAGGTTGTGCACGAGTAAGGAGGAGTGTGTGCTGAGATCCTCCGTAGAGGTGGTCAGGTCTACCACAATTTCCACCGGATCCATATCGGGGGTGAGTTGGACCGTCTCGGTAATAGTTTGCCCGCCGGCGGTGACCATCACCTCGTAGGTGCCCAGGAAGGCCCGTTCGCTCCATTGGCCCGAGGCATCCGTTTGCCCATCGGTATTGGTCCACCATTGATTGAAGACCAGATCGATAAACTGTTCCCCGGCGGGTTTCAGGCTCCAGTCGGCCCGGAACATGGGCGCATCGTCGAGCCAGTGAATGGGATCGTAGATGCCCCACATCAGGAAATTCTCCACGCTGGGATGACTGAAAATGGCGGTCAGGAAATCCCGCATATAATCGGCAGCCAGGGTATCGGGAATATTCCGCGTATCGTACTCAGTGATGCTGATCTTCTTACCCAATTCGGCAAATTCGTCCAGGAGGTCAAGTACTGTTTCGGGTGCCGTCATGGTCGTATTGAAGTGACCCTGCATACCGATGCCATCAATGGTCGCTCCGTCGGCTTCTATATCCTGGATCAATTGCAGGTACTGTTCCTGTAAGGTGATGTTGGATGCCTGATTAACGATGATGTCGTACTCATTGATGTACTGCCTGGCATTTGGATCAAGTTGCCTGGCCAGGTTAAACCATTCGGCATAGATATCTTCGGTTCCGAACACATCGCGCAGATCCGTGAGGTGGACCGGCTCATTTAAAATATCCCATTCTGAAAGCTGCCCTTGAAAACCTTCCCGGGCCATTATGTCCCGGATGTGATCCTCGATCCGTTGACGCACATAGTCTGCGTTGTTCTGGTTGCTTCCAATATCGTCGGGTAACCACTGAAAACCGGGCCATATCAGGTTGTGACCACGCACCTGCATGCCGGCATTGCGGAGGGTATTCACCAGGTCGACGGTTTGGGTTTGCGTACCCGGCCAGTTGTCATTCTCCCAAAACTCCCACTTCATGGCGTTTTCCAGCACAATGGTGTTGAACGTGCGTCCGTCACCGGTCAGGTTCATGATCTTGTCGCGATAAGTCTGCGCATCGGCCGAATTCTGCAACCAGGTAAACAAAGCCACTACGGTTCCGAAGCCGAATTCGTGTTGTTGCATGCGCAGGGATACTTCCGCATCGGGCAGAGGGTTACCCATTTGGTCCTTTACCTCCACCTCGAAGGGTGCCATGCGATATTCTTCGATCCGGGTTTGTGCGGAGGCCCGCCACGGAGCGTCGGGCGCCCGCCCTGCGTACTCGAGATGGTGGGTGGAAGCCGGCAGTTGGTCAACGCTCAGGCTTTCGCCAAAATTCAGTACGACCACACCACCCATTTCTACCTGTTGGGCCTGAAAGCCGAGATTGACCTTATACCAGGACCGGGGCAAATCGAGCGTAGCTTCGTATGGAATTAATAATTGCTGCCATTCGCCGGCGGGAGCCATGCGTTGGTTACCCAGATTGGTGAATGGTGCTTCGCCCAACTCAAAATTGTGGTTGACAAAGCCGCGTCCACGCTCCCCGGAAATACCACGTATCCAGGCTACGACCAGCAGTGCATCCCCTTCTGCAATGGGCGTGTTGATATTGAATTGTATCGAACGCTCCCAAAAATTGGCCAACCGGTCCATCGTAGTGAGCCGGACTCCCTGGGTGAATGGCTGACCTTCGACCGAAATGATCTCCTTTTGTACGCCTTGGGTAGCAAAGGATTGATTGAGGATGGCTGCTTCGGTATTCGCAAGCAGATAAGTACCACCGGTGAGGCCGTATTCCTGCGCTAACTGATCGTCCAGCCAATCGAAATAATCATCTTCCTGCGCCACAGAAAGAAGAGGCAGACCAAAAAAGAAAAGGAAAGGGTAGACTACTGCTGTGTGAAGAGGTAATTTCATAGTGAATTGGGTTCACGGTGAAAAGGTAGGTGAGGTATTGTAGTCAGACAGGGTGCAATTGAAGATTAAAGATAGCCAACCCGGCGAAAATACAGCAGGATCAAAACATATATTATTTTTTAACAATGATAATCCGTCTTCTTTAAATGCCGAATAAGGATTGGATGTCGGTTTTATCGCGTTGCCGGTATAGGTTGTCGTGGAAGCTGTGTAGTTTATGTAACAGAGGGATCAGGGTGTTTTTTTCGGCTTCGTCTAAATTGCCCATCAATAACTTTCCCAGAGCCCGAATTCGGTTTTCAAGCTCCGTAATGAGTTTTTTACCCGTCTCAGACAAGACTACCCGCTTTAGCCGCTTGTCTGCGGTATCAGTTTCTTCCAGTAGCAGGTTGTGCCGGATCATCCTTTTTATGGATTCGATACAGGTGGAGTGTTCCATAATAACCCGGTCGGCTACCTCTTTTTTGCTGGGACGTTCCATCTCTTCAATGGTTTTCAAAAGCCCAAAATCACTTAGCGAACGGACCGGCAGATCCCGGAAAGACATTTTCACCCAAACTTCCGCGTAGGCCGTCAGGCTACCCAGTAAGTAGGCACCCATCACATCCGGGCCTTCCTGATCCACTTCCGGATCATCGGTACCAAAAAAGGCTTTCGGGCCGTAATCCTGTGTAAGCCATTGACCAAACAATCCCAGATCTTCGGAATGTACCTCTTCCCGAAAGCGTTGATAGGCCCGCAGAAGTTGAATAGCCTTGTCCATAGAGCTCACTTTTCATTAATTATAACAAAATTGCTTGAGTTTAAAAACAATATTGTTGTAATTGAGTTTTGAATGGCAACAACAAGAAATACCAACATGAAAATTACCGGACTTTTATCCTGTTTAGCCTTTGTACTTCTACCCTTACTGACTTTCAGCCAAAACAACGGGACCCTGAGCGGCCGGGTAGTGGATGCCAAGACCGGAGAGCCACTGATCGGTGCATCCGTATTTTTACAAGGCACGGATCTGGGGGCCGCCACCGATGTGGATGGCACGTTCACCATTGGCAATATTCCACCCAAAACCTACAATATTGAAGCCTCCTATGTCGGGTATACTACCGCCACCCGTTTCAATATTGTCATCCGTTCGGAGGGAAATATCGACCTTACTTTCGAGCTCAACGAGCAGGCGAACGAACTGGGGGAAGTGGTCGTAAAGCCCAACCCATTCGAAAAGTCGGCCAGTACGCCTCTTTCCATTCAGCAGCTAAGTCAGGAAGAGATCGCGGCGTATCCCGGCGGTAACAACGATATTGCCAAGGTGGTTCAGACCTTGCCGGGTATTTCAGGCTCAGTGGGCGGTTTCCGCAACGATGTGATCATCCGCGGGGGAGCACCCAACGAGAATGTGTATTACCTGGATGGTATTGAGATCCCTAACATCAACCATTTTGCGACCCAGGGTAGTGCCGGCGGACCGGTAGGCTTGCTCAATGTGTCGTTCTTTGAAGGGGTTACGCTTTCGGCTTCCGCCTTCGGAGCTCAGTACGATAATGTCCTGTCCGGAGTACTCCAGTTTGACCAGCGCACGGGTAACGCCCGCGAGTTTACGGGCAACGTGCGGGTAAGCTCCAGTGAAGCAGCGCTTACCCTCGAGGGGCCGCTCTTCAAAGGCGAAGCCGAAACTGCCAAAACCACGTACATCGTATCGGCCCGACGATCCTATCTCCAGCTGCTTTTTGATGTCATCGGCTTGCCATTCCTGCCCGATTATTGGGATTTTCAGTACAAGATCAACCACGAGATCGACGAATACAACAGCATCTACCTGACCGGCGTGGGGTCCATCGACGATTTCTCGGTTAATGACCTGGAGGACTTTGACCCCGAGCAACAAGCTACCCAGGATCAGGTGCCGGTCATCAAGCAACGCTCCAATGCTGCCGGCTTAAGCTGGCGTCGCCGATTTAAGGATAACTCGGGACTTATGACCACTACGCTCTCCTACAACACCCTGGCCAACGACTTTCTTCGCTACGAAGACAATGTGGCTCAAACCGGCCTGTTTTTTCGCAACGACTCCCGGGAGACCGAAACGCGTCTGCGGTACACCCTTACCAAATTCCTCGGTGAGTGGACTACTTCTTTTGGCGGAAGCCTGATCGGGGCCGATTACCAGAACACCACTGCCGATCAAGTGAATGACCTCAATTTCCAAACGGATCTCAACCTGGTGCGCTACGGATTTTTTGCACAGGCGAACCGACGTTTTTTGCAGGACCGCCTGGGTTTTTCCGTTGGTCTGCGCGTTGATGGAAATGATTTTACCGACGAAGGAAGTAATCTGCTTCGTACTCTGAGCCCGCGCCTGTCCCTTTCATACCGTCTTGATCCGGCAGGGGATTGGACCGTGAACGCCTCGGCGGGCCGGTACTACAAGATCTTGCCGTATACAACACTGGGCTTTCAATCAAACGATGGCACTTTTGTGAATCAATCCGCCGCCTACATTCAGAGCGATCACTTGGTGGCCGGACTGGAATATCTGGTGAGCCCTGCTGCCCGCATTACGGTAGAAGGGTTCTATAAAGCCTATTCGGATTATCCGGTTTCCATCCGCGATGGCATCTCCCTGGCCAATAAAGGGGGAGGTTTCGAGGTGTTTGGGAGTGAGCCCGTCAGCAGTGTCGGACTTGGCCGTAGCTACGGCCTGGAATTCCTGTTTCAACAGAAATTCACCGGCCGCCTTTACGCTATCGGTGCACTAACCCTTTACCGCAGTGAATTTACGGGGCTCGATAAAGATGAGTACCTGCCGGCCGTTTGGGACAATCAGGTGCTTATTTCCCTCCTGGGCGGCTATAAATTTGGCAAGAACTGGGAGATCAGTGGTCGGTTTCGCTACCTGGGCTCAGCTCCTTATGCCCCGGTCGATCAGGAGGCGACCCTGGAAGCATATCCGGCGGTTATCTCCGATTACGACCAGTTGGGAACTGTTCGTCTCGATCCGTTCAGTCAGCTCGATATCCGGGTCGATAAAAAATGGAATTTCAGCGGTTTCAGCCTGGATGTTTTTCTGGATATCCAAAACGTCCTGGCCCAGGACAACCCTCAGGTCCCACAGTTTGGCCTGGACCGGACCGAAACCGGTGAGGTCATCACACCGGAACAGCTGGTGGAAGTGTCGGCACTTTCGGAGGGCAGTGTCTTGCCTTCGTTAGGTATTGTGCTTAACTTTTAGGTGAAAATCCACGCTCTCCATTCCTCCCTTTTTCGGGAAGGTAGAACCCTGTTCAAAAAGTATTTTCTATGAACGACCTCTTCAATACGTCTGTGCCTGCGGGGTTCACCAACGTCAATAGCTACGTTTTCCTCAACGATCCTCAGGGCATGATCACCTTTTGTGAGCACGTCTTTTACGCCGAAGAAAAGTCCCGGACCCTTCGCGAAAACGGAGATATTGCCAATGTCATCCTGCAAATAGGGGATACGTGCATCATGCTGGCCCAGGCACCGCCTGCCATAGGGCCCACACCTTCCTGTTTTTATTTGTATACCAGCAACGTAGATCACCTCTACCAGCGGGCACTGGATCACGGTGCTCAATCCGTTTTTCCGCCCGGTGATCAGGATTACGGGGATCGCTCCGGTGGAGTACAGGATCCGTTCGGTAATTACTGGTGGATCTCAAAACGGTTAGTGGAAGGGGATTATGGAGGTTGATTAATCCGCCTTACGGCAAAAAATGGCGGTCGATCCTCCGGATCGACCAGGATCATCCCCGGAATAACGAATCTTGATCCGCGTCGCTAAAGAGGTCGCACATATCACGCTGAAAGCACCAAGGCCCAAGAGTTTGTAGTTTTGTTCAGGTATTTGAAAAAACGAATGGAGGTAAAATCGACGAGCCAAAAGGTGCGACCTCTC
>CAYFGK010000179.1:0-9187 GCA_964342305.1 uncultured Saprospiraceae bacterium
GAGCCGGGTAGGCGAGGGGACGAGCTTTCACGTGCAGCTGCCCGTCACGCGCAAAGCGCCGAAGGCAGGCGTCCCCGACAGCAGCGGTACCCTTTTGGCGAAAGCCGGAACAATCACCAACGAGCTACCCAAAACCAACATGTCCAATGGCGAAGAGGCCCCCACTGTACTCATCGTAGAAGACAATACCGATGTCGCCACCTACCTGGAACACTGCCTGGCCTTCCGCTACCGCATCGAACACGCACCCGATGGTCAGGCAGGGATCGAACGGGCCCTGGAAACCATTCCCGATCTCATTATCAGCGACGTGATGATGCCGCGGGCCGATGGCTTCACCCTCTGCCAAGCCCTGAAGAAAGACTCCAAGACCAACCACATTCCCATCGTACTGCTTACCGCCAAAGCCGATGCCGAAAGCCGTCTGGCGGGCCTGGGGACCGGTGCCGATGCCTACCTGGCCAAGCCCGTAGCCGAGCAGGAACTGAAGATTATCCTGAATAACCTGCTGGAACTGCGCAAGACGCTGCAGGTCAAATATACCGATCCGGACTACCGTCCGCAATCCGACCCGGAGGAAGACCCCTTCGTGCGGCAAGCCCGCGAAGTGCTGCTGGAACACCTCGACAGCGCCGATCTAAGCGTTGAGGACTACTGCCGCCTGCTCACCGTAAGCCGCACCCAACTCCATAATAAGCTCCGGGCCGTTACGGGTAAATCGACTACGGAGTTCATGCGTTCGGTCCGTATCCGCAAGGCCACGGAGCTTCTGCTCGCCGATGTAGACCGTCCGGTCAAGTCCATCGCCTACGACGTAGGCTATAAGCACGCCCCGACCTTCAATAAGGCCTTTGCTACGGAAATGGGGATGACACCCTCGGAATACCGCAACGGATAGTTGCGTGATCCTCCGGATCGCGTGGGTTGTTTTTTTAGAACATCCGGGATTTCAGAGAAAAAAGGGACCGGGAGGGACTTAGAGACTGCAGGGACAAAGGGACCGGAGAGCACATTACTTTCTGACCTCTGACTTCTGACCTCTGATTTCAAAATCCGGAACATTTCGCGAAGCATTCGGAACATATCCCAAAGCGTTGTCTCTCTTTTAATTGCAACTTGCTAATGGACTGAAGCCCATATACTGGGCCACCTAAACACCTAAAAACCCTTTTTATGAAACACTTGATCATCGGGTGTTTTCTGATCCTTTCGGGCACATTCGGCCTGCAAGCCACAGGAGATACCATATCCGTAACTACCGAATTCCGTGGCCACGAACGGTCGTACATCCTCTATATCCCCGATCAGAAAACGCCAAATCGACCATGGCCTTTGGTATTGGATCTACACGGATACGCCGTAGATGCCAACTTGCACATGCGGATCAGCCGAATGCCCAGTGTGGCTGATACCGGGCAGTTTATGGTGGTGTACCCGCAGAGTCAACACGTGGAGGATAACGGAAATATGATCCTGGATTGGTCACTGATCAACGATTCGGAGGAGGATGTTGCCTTCATCGAACAGGTGCTGCGCGAGGTCGAAGCAGCTTATACAGTTAATCCCGACCGCATTTACGCGACCGGCTGGAACACCGGTGGAATAATGTGCTACCAGTTGGCTTGTGCCTTATCGGATAAACTGGCCGCCATAGCTACGGTGGGCGGAACGGCAGTGCGAACCCAGATTTGCCAACCCCGACATCCCTTGCCCGTGCTATACGTACAGGCTACCATGGATCCACTCAGTAACTACCTGTTTAATGCTGATAGCTACGAATTACTGTCGGTAGAAGAATATCTGGAATTATGGCTGGATCATAATGATTGCCATGCAGGCACCTCAATCCATGAGCAAATTGCCGCCCCGGACAGCCTGGGTGTTTTTTCCGGAAAAGAGGAAAGGTGGTCCGATTGTCAGGCAGCCGTGCTACGGTTTCGTCCCTGGCAAAAGATGGAGCCGGGTTCACTTCCGGCATTGGATGAAGTACTCCACCAAAGTACTAGTGCCAAGATATGGTCCTTTTTCCGGGAACATATTAATACGGCTTTTGCTACTTCAACCCATTCGGCAAGTACAAACCTTAGCTCCGTTACCCTTTTCCCTAATCCGGTAAGGGATGAACTAACCCTCAACGGTTTTTTGGCGAAAGCCGGAAAGCTTACCCTGAACATTCGGAACAATAGTGGACAACAGGTTTACCGCGAAGAGTTGAATTTGCCTGCCGGTGCCTTCAACCTGCGACTCAGGTTGGACGATCAGTTACCCAATGGAATATACCATCTCAGTATCCGGTATGCAAACCAGATAATATCGAGAAAACTGGTTCGCTACGAACCCTAAGGCGCATTAGAACAGTGAGCTTTTGTAGTCAGGCATCAGACGTCCCCCCGGGATGTGGTGCCTGACTTTTAGTTGGTACTTTTAATGAGTAATTTTTAGTTTTTAATTAAAAAGTACTCCTTCTCTGACCGCCAGAGCCCGTATGGACATAGTAGGTTTACCTCACACTTCAAACCTCACACTTCAAACCTCACACTTGTCCTACTCCTCCTCATCGAAGCGGCGTCCGCTGCGATCAATAAAGAGCGAATTGGCTTGCATGGTTCCCATCAGCAGCACGTCCTGGACGTTGACGTGAGGTGGCCGTGATGCTATGAAGTAAATGGTTTCGGCTACATCCGCGGAAGTGAGGGGGTTAAAGTCTTCGTAGATCCTGGCGCGTTGCTTATCGCCGTCGAAACGGACTTCGGCGAACTCGGTTTCCTCCACGTGGGCCGGGCTGACCTGACTCACCCGGATGTTGTGCTCGTAGAGATCCACGCGCATGGCCTGGGTCAAAGCATCAACGGCGTGTTTAGTCGCACAGTACACATTCCCCTTCGGATACACCTCCTTGCCGGCGGTGGAGCAGAGATTGATCACGTGGCCTTTGCCGCGGGCGACCATCAGGGGTGTGACCTCACGGGTCAGGTAAAGGAGTCCTTTAAGGTTGACGTCGATCATTTCGTTCCAGTGATCGTAACTGCCTTCGTGGATGGGAGCAAGTCCCTTGGCCTTACCTGCATTGTTCACGAGCACGTCGATCTGTGACCATTCGTCTTCCAGAGCTTGCACCGCAGAGGCTACGGCGTGTTGATCCGAAACATCAAATGGCAATAACAGGATCTCACTGTCGTAGTCGTGTTCTAATTGCTCTTTCAACCGGATCAGCCGGTCGGAGCGTCGGCCGTTCAGGATGAGGCGGTAGCCCTCCCGGGCAAAGACCTCCGCGGTGGCGCGGCCAATCCCGGCGGTAGCTCCGGTGATGAAAACGGTACCACGGGCAGGATGAGCGCGTAAAACAGAACTATCTTTTTCGGCGATCAGCTTTTCAAGCTGGCGGATATTATCTTTCAATGCCTCGATAGTGTCGCGCTCGCTTACTGGTCCCGTAGTGGCAAAACGCCCCGCTCCGGATGGCGATTCCACGGTGTCAGGTTGTTCTTTAGTAATTGTTTCCGGTTGGAGGAAGGCCCGGTCGTTCTCGGCCGTTTGCAATTCCGGATTGATGCGGATGGCCTGTTGGTAGTAAGCACGTGCCTTATCGCGATCCCCGTTGCGGTAATACAACAGCGCCAGATCGTAATGCACAAAAGGATGCTCGGGTTGCAACTCGCTGACCTTCAAGAAATACTTAAGGGCTTTATGTGGCTTGCCGAGGGACTCATTCATCAACAGGGCATATTGATAGTGGGCGTCGATGTGTTCCCGGTTTTTCTTTGCGGCTTTTTTGAAAAATTTGGCGGCTTTCTTTTTCTCATCGGGGAAATGGTTGAGCGTCACAATACCCAGGCGGTAATATACATCGGGGTATGCTGAGTTTTCTTCCGCCACCCGCTGGTAGTATTCCCTTGCTTTCTCGAAGTGGTCTTCTAGTTCGGCCAGTTCTCCCATCAGGAAATTACCATCTGCGTGAGAAGGCTGCATTTCCAGCAGGGTATACAATTGATTAATGGCCGCCGAAAAATCGGAGGTGTTCTGAGCCAGCATAAGGGCGTAGTGGTAACGCAGCTGGGAATCGTTGGGATACTGCCGTACCGCCTGATTCATATAGGCCAGGCCATTCTCTACCTGGCCAGACTGTACTAATTGAAAACCCTGTTCGATCAATGCCGATACGTCGGCGGGTGCTGTTTCGTCCTCCTCATCCTCTTCATCGGAGGCCTTTAGAGCGGGCATCGATTCTTCCTCCTTCGGGCTTTCTTCTTCCTCCTCCTCCTCCGCAACGAATTCCGCTTCTTTTGCCTGATCAACGCTGGTTGAGGGCTCTTCTTCTTCCGGGTCGGCCGCTTCATCAAGGGGCGATGTATCAGTTTGGTCAGAGGCTTCTTCGGCAGGAGTTTCGACCTCTTCGGTATCGTCGGATGATTCTTCTTCTTGATCTGTTTGTCGGGTCACATCAGGTTCAGAAGGCAGGTTGCCCATTTTCTGAGTGATGATGCGGGCTATATTTTCACTTTCTTCCAGGAGGTCGAGCCCCGGAATTTTCTCCAGGGAAATGCTTTCTTCCGATTCGGTCTCCATAGATTCACTCTGATGGTCGGCGGTTTCTGCTTCCTCTTCCCGGGGGTTTTCGCCTACTTCTTCCTCTGCGGATTCATCCGGCAGGAAGCTTTCGGGGAGATTGACAACCGGTACTTTGGTGCGGAATGCTTCCCATTCTTCTTCTTCGCCAAGCCATTCGAAAAGAGCTTCAAAGTGATTATCGGCAAAATCCTGGAAAGTGAGGTAATTCATGTTGCGTAATACCCGCAGAAATTCGCTGGCTTCACTGCTAACCTGACGCAGGTTGCGCAGGTGATCACTGAATGCTTCCTGATCGTAGTCCGAGTCTTCCTCGATGCGTTTGCGCTGACCGCGCAGGTCCAGGTATTGGTTCTGCCAGTAATTGATATAGGGAATGATATCACCGATCTTTTCAAATCTGGTCTCAATGGGCACAATGTCTCCCTGATCATCCCGGCGGTATCCGTCGACTACTATGGGCAACAGATCATTGGAGCGTTGCTGCACCAGTTGCAGGGCGCGCTGCATACAGTTGACGGAGCGCAGGAAGTTATCGCTGACCAGCAGCAGGATAGGTCCTTCCTGATCTTGTAGCTGGCTGGAGAGTGGTACATTCTGGCCGCCGCGCTTGCAGTAATGGTGCTGGAACGACAAATTCGTAGACTGCAACGCCCGTTCGATACCTTCGGCGGTATGGAGGTTGTCGATGCAATAAGCAAGGGCGATGGATCGATTAGCCATGGGTTGGTTTTTGGTTACTGAGCCGGAGCACTAAGTTGCTCCATGGATTCGGCAAATGTCTGTTTAAAGGATTCGTATTCACTTGTTGCTGGTCCGGCAAAACCGGTATGTATGCGTTGTACCCGGTGCCCGGCGTCCAAAAACAACAAGGTCGGGTATGAAATTACGGCGTTCAACATGGGCAGAGCCTCTCCGGCCCCATCCTTACTCGATGGACCCGCTAACAGGACCGGATACGGAACGTTTAGTTTCTCCCGCATTGTCTCAATGGCCGCAAAGGCTTTCTCCGGATCTTCGTGACGTTCAAATGCCAGTCCAATCACCTCCACATCAAGGTCCGGATGTTTCTCCAGGTAATCGACGAGGAAGGTGGTTTCGTCCCGGCAATTCGGACACCAGGTGCCCAACAACTGCACCAACACCGGTTTTCCGGCATAGGGTGGTTCAGAAAGGTCAACCATATTTCCTTCCCCGTTCGGAAAGGCTACCTGAAAGCGGTCGTACCCTTCCTTGAGGTAGGTCAGCTCGTCGGGGTCGCGCAGGGTGGCTTCGCTATCGCGCTCAGCTTCCCACAGTGTCCGGTAATGACTACCCGAGCGGAACGAACCAATGAGACTGCCGTCGGCATTGATCTTTGCTTCGAACAGGAAAGCATGGGAACCATCGAAGGCCGACAAGTATGCTTTATCACCCTGCACCGTACCTTCCAAATAACGGTAATCACCGGTTTCGGTCAGAAAAGTCCCGGTGAGGTCATTGCCCGATTGTATAAACTCTCCGATAGCAGGATAGGGATCGTCACCTTCAATACCAAACTGCACGGCCCAGCGTCCGGTCAGATCAGTGGTTGGTTCTTTACTCAACTCCGTAAAACGATGGTCTTTTCCAAAGTACGCTACAAAAGGGATACGATAATTTTCCCGATTGGTTACTACCCATTCACCTTCAATGACATTACCCATGTACTTTCCTCGTATATATGAATCAAAAACGGGGAAATTGATACGTATAGTATCGTCACCGGTTGCCCGGTTACGGCCCCAGACGATATCGTCCAGAATGATGTTCTCTTCGCCATTGTGAATAGTAATGAACAGGCTGTCCTGGTTCACGTAGGTCACATCGAAATTGAAAGGTAGCTGCCCCTCGGTGATCTCTTCGAATTCCATACCTATTTTTTCCGGAAGGGGTTCTCCGCGTGGATTCGGAGTGACGGGATTCAATTCCAGCTTCAGTATGCCTCGCCAGGGGCCGGGAGGGATGGCGGTATATGTATTTTCAAATACCAGGCAGCTATTGGTCGAACAGATTATTATGCTCAGGCAGGCCATTACGACCCACTTTGATGAAATTCGTGTCATAAATGTCAAAAATAACCTTTGTATTATGATTTCAAACTTTTAAATCCTTATTGCTACTGCCTTTCGGCAAAAAATAGAGCCTTTTTTCGCATAAAGGGCGATGGAGCGGAAAAAACAATGATATCTGGTACTAAAACAGAGTGGGCTGGGAAGGGTTGAGAGAATAGGATTAGTCTAAGGCTCAGGTTGAGGTTGAGAATTTAGATTTCCGATGTCAAAGTGAGTCTGCGGTCTTCAGTTCTCAGTAGGCAGTCAACAGTCTCCAGATCTCAGTAGGCAGTGGGTCGTTTATTTCGGCTTTCCGAAGAAAACTCACCCTGGATGAATGGTTTTCAGGATGGGCTTGCTCTTTGTCGCTTCCCTCTCTTTCTCCAAGCCGTATAATTCAATGGCACTGGGCATTGGTCTTTGGAAGAGAGGGGCTCCAGTGGAGTAGGAGCCTACCTGAGTTCTGATGTTTAATTTCCGACCTCCGATTTCCGACTTCAATTAAGAGCTTTCTCCCCGAAAGTGATCTTCTTTATATTTGAACAACACATTAAAGCTGGTCAGACTGCCGTAAATTCGGGTAATATATTGCTGCAGATTGACCTTCTCTTCGTCGCTCAGGTTCTTGCTGGCATTGATGCGTTGCTCCATCACCCGCAGGCGGTCGCGCACCATCACGATCTTGTGGAAGAATACCGAGATGTCCATCTCTTTGGATTGACGGTCTTCTTCTCCCGGCTTCAGGATGAGTTTGCCACCGTCCCAGCGGTCACCCATTGGCACCTCTTCGCTGATGTCACTAAAGGTTCGCAGGATGCGGATGAGTGATTGCTCGGCATCGGAAAAGCTGACTTCCGCTTCGGGTTCAATGGCTTCAACCACTTCCCATTTGTCGTATGTCCGCCCTACCTCTTTAATGCCATAGAGCATGAAACACACCTCGTAGGCCATTTTGTGCAGCCGGATTATCACCCCGTCACCATAGGCCGGGTGCTTAACGCGCGATCCAATTCCCAAGTTCATTTTAATAGGTTTGAGGTTTGAGGTTTGGGGTGTGAGGTTAGGTTTGAGGTAACCTCAAACCCCAAACCTGGTTTATTGTACAGCTCCTGCATAGCCCGTATTTACGTCCAACTCACCTTCGGACTTAGCAATAACGGTGGATACGGTAGCGTCGCCGGTTACATTTACCACGGTCCGGAACATATCCAGGATCCGGTCAACCGGGAAGATGATAGCTACCCAGGCCGGATTAAGGCCAACTGATTCCAATACGATAATCATCATAACAATACCGGCGGAAGGCACAGCGGCCGCTCCGATGGAGGCCAGTGTCGCTGTAACTACGATAGTTAGCTGTTGGGCAATACTCAGGTCGACCAAATGCATTTGAGCCATAAAGATCACCGCTACGGCCTGGTACAGGCTGGTACCATCCATATTGACCGTTGCGCCAATGGGCAATACAAAGTTGGTTACGTTTTTCGATACGCCAATATTATCCCGCACACACTCCATAGTAACGGGCAGGGTTGCCGCCGAAGAACTGGTGGAGAATGCCAGGAACTGAGCCGGCGAGATACGCTTGAAGAATTCGCGGTACTTCAACTCACGGGCTACCGACACGGCGATCAGAGGATAGACCACAAATATCATGAACAGCAGACCAAACAACAATACCAGGGAGTAACTGAGCAAACCCCGGAAAATCTGTAATACCTCTGCCGGGGTGTCGGCCATTTTTGCGATGACACCGGCCATGAGGGCAAAGACAAAGAAAGGGGCCGCGTTCATGATCACTTCCACCATCTTCAGGAAGACCTCATTGGCACCATCGACCACATCGATTACAGGCTTCGCCTTCTCTTTAGGGATTAATAGCAGCATAATCCCGAAAAAGATCGCAAAAAAGATTACCTGCAACATCCTGCCGCCATCCGAAAGCGCAGCGAAGATATTATCCGGAACGAAATCCACGATAAAATCCAGCGGGCCACTGCTTTTCATTTCTTCCGCGGATTGCATGCGCTGTTCGACGGTCTCGTTTTCCATTTCCTGCTCCATCAGGGCTGCGGCATCGTCCATTTGATCGGCATACTCGGGGTTGTTGCTATAATCTTTGCCGTCCAAAATCTCCACACCCGGGGTTGCTTCCACCCACGCTTCGTATTTCAGGCGGTTCTTTACCCGGGAGTCCATGGAAATATAGTCCCCCGGACGCAGAGTGTTGACCAGAACCAGACCCACGGTGACGGCAAAAACGGTGGTAAGCAGGTAAGCAGCCAGAGTTTTGGCACCCATCCGTCCGAGCTTGGAAGGGTCAGGTAACCCCGAAATGCCGGTGATTATGGAGAAAAGAACCAGCGGAACTGCAATGAACTTCAGCAAATTGATGAAGATGGTACCGAAGGGGTCAATCCAGTTTTTGGTGAAGGTATTCCATCCCAGGTATGAGGAGATGAAGGAATAGATAATACCGAGGATCAGGCCGATAATGATCTTTACGTGCAAAGGCAGTTTCTTCCACATGGATGTTCAATCGTTTTGTT
>CAYFGK010000180.1:0-8782 GCA_964342305.1 uncultured Saprospiraceae bacterium
CTTTTGCTTTTTGCGTAAGCTAGTAAATTAGACGGAAGTGAGAAAGAGACAGGAGGGACTTAGAGACAGGAGGGACTTAGAGACAGGAGAGACTTAGAGACAGGAGAGACTTAGAGACAGGAGGGACTTAGAGACAGGAGGGACTTAAAGACAGGAGAGGCTTAGAGACAAGAGGGACTTAGAGACAAGAGGGACTTAGAGACAGGAGAGGCTTAGAGACAGGAGAGACTTAGAGAGATCAGACCGCACTTAACCATATTATTTAAGTCTAACCTCACGTTTTATTAATATAACGGGAGGTTGGGCACAAACTATTTCTTAAAGAGAGGATACCTAAGGCCCAACCTCACGGTACAGGGTAGTTGGTATAGTGTATAGAGATTCGAGTAAGTCTTACTACCTAATACCCTCTACTAAATACAACGGGAGGTGGTGACACTCCGCTATTTATCAATCGATTAGGCCCCAACCTCACGTTAATATATGTTCTTAATTTCACTTCAATTTCAAACACCTATTCACCATGATGCGAAAGTGTTTTACTCTAACCCTGCTTTTTACCCTGGGATTAATCATTGTTTCCTGTAATAACGACGGAGATGATGACGACACGAACACATTGATAACGGACCAGAATGTGCGGGCCGTTTTTAACTTTTTGCCCCCCACCGGTTATTCCACGGATGGATACATTGAGAACTTCCCGGATGCGGTTACCGGTCTGTACGATAATGACGTCACCGATCAAAACGTCACGGTCTCGGCGGTAGCTAACCTGACCGGACGAGCGATCGATGTAACCCAGTCGACCATTAACAGCAGCTTTGTTACGTCACCGACCGTGCAAACAACTTCTGTCAATGGGACCGAGGTTCACGAGGCAATGGACGGAACGACCTACCGGGCGGTGATCTTTCGGGGCCAATGGCAATTTGATGTTTCCGTGTTGAATGATCCCGACCCGGGGGTCGGCGAAGCGGAAGCCGCTAAGTTTGTCGAGTTGATAACCGAAGCTATGACTACCTTCTAGTTTCCAAATACTTTTGGATTGGGGAGGCCATTTATACCGACAACGAAGTGGTTTGGAACACCAAACCATTTCGGAAGCGGTATACCTCCCCAATCCAACGATTGGTCACTTCCGACTCACTGAATTATTATCCTTTTCACCACTCTTTTCCTGGTATCCAAGCGCACCAATTCCAGGTTGTACAGGCCGGGTTCCAGCCCCTGAAGGTTGAAAAAAGTCGGATTGTCGGCTCGGCGTACCGGCCGTCCCAGCATATCCCATAAGATTGCCTGGTAAGAAATGGCACCTGCTACCTGAATATTCAAAACCTCCCGTACCGGATTGGGGAATATGTTTACTTCCGTACCCAAAGGTTCCAGGGTACTGGTGGTCATCTGCGTCGAATCCTGACCGTTGCAATCTTCGTCGATGCCGTTGTTGATGATCTCCGGAGCACCGGGGAAAATGCTGGCCGAAGCATCGTCGCAATCGCGGAAATCGAAGTACCCGTCCTGGTCGGTATCCCGGGCCAGATAGCGATAGAGGTCGTAGTTTCTACCGGGCTCCCGGATGGATTTAAACAATACCGATAAGTAACCTCCGTGGCGTTCGAACCGGTAATCTTCCTGGTTTGGATACGTTTCGAAAAGCAATTCGGAGGTACCCTGCAAGGTTACGGGGCTCAGTCGGTGTTCGTAGATGTTTCCATCATCTTCCGACCATAGGCGGAGCTGACCCTGGTGTACTGTTTGGCTTAGCAGGTCCCCCTGCACCTCAACGTAATGCTCGGCGCTAAGTGAATTATCGGCACCGATATTGCGAACGACAATAGGCCCCTCTATTCCGTTTATGGTTTCTTCGGACCGATAAATGGCGTGAACGCGACCATTGTCGCCCAGGGCAATGGCGTGCGCATCGTCGTTATCCACCGAACCGTAGGTGCCGTTCAATCGGGTTGGAGGGGTGATGAGGTTTAGGTCTTTATCGATCACCAGGTATTTGGTGTTGTAATTGGGAATATCGGAGTAATCGAGGTAGACGGCTACATAGTCCCCGTTGTCCCGTACGGCCCAGTTGTAAAAGCTTTGTCCCCCCTCTCTCAAAAACTCTACATCTGATTTAACGACCGAGCCATTTAAGTCGTACAGCCGGCCATCGAGCCACGACTCGAATCCGTCGCTGTCGTAGTGCCAGTAGAAATACCGGTTGGTAACCGGATTATAGGTGAGCCCCCGGGTTTTGCCGAAATTCGCCGTTCCGCCGTAGGCACCTACCTGGCGTGAGTTCCGCAGATTACCGTTGGGACCGTAAAAACGGATGATCAGTCGGGAATTCATATCCACCTGGATGTAATAGAAAATGGCAAAAGATCCATCTTCGGCAATTGCAATGGAGTAGCCACTGGAGGGTTCGTCTTCAACCTTTATTGGATCACCCACCCGTTCGTTTTGGGCCGATACCCGCTGGGCAAATACGGTATACTCCTGATCCACGAAATCATACCAGAGCACGATACCCGAGCCATCGGGCGCCATTTCGTAGCCGGTAAATCCATCATCACTACTATTTGTATCGTCATTCACCTGCTTTTCGGCAGTATTCCGTTCGATTATGATCCGGTCATAGGGAGCCTGGAAGTTACCCGTACTGCCCAGTACGTTCTCCATAAAAACGGTCCCGAAACTATTGTTCAGCACCACCGGAAAGGGTTCTTCCCGGGAAATAGATCTCGACCCGGTTTGATCGAGATCGTTGTCAAAAACGCCCATGGAGGTGGCGGAGGTAACCTGGGTAACGGCGATCTCTTCCCCGTCGGAAGCCACTCGCGGATAGCGGTTGCTCGTGACGAAACCGCCCATGGTTCCCAATTTCTTATTATCTCCGATCAACCCCTTATCCGATACCAATTGCCCGAATACGTCGCCCCGGTTGTTATCGCGCTCGTCCAGCCATATCACGGCGAAATTGCCATTATTCAGGGCTACGGCCGAGGGTTTTTGCCCCTTATCCTCCACCTCACTGATCCGCCCCAGGATGTAGGTTGCGGGGTTGTCATCGTCCTGATCAAAAACGATGGCTTTGATATTGGTGATGGAGAAAGAGGGTGATTGTTGATATACGACTAATAGATCTCCCTCCGAAGAAACGGCCACATCCGGGTACTCGAGGTCCCGAAACGAGGCGCTATCCAGAGCGACCCGTTCGGTCAGGGGACCTTGTTGCCGGTGCAGGACCTGAATCTGTAATTTGGTGCCTCCAAATGTATAGGGAACAAAAGCCATTACGAAAGAGGTATCACTGACGGCAGCTACCGCCGGGAAGTTACTCCCCCGGTCACCTTCGACTTCGGGTAATTCCTGGATGCCCCCGTCCACGGTGCCATCCGGTTTTATCACCGCGTATTTGATGTTTCCCAAGTTACTTTCATCCGAGCTCCAGGCGACGAGGAAATCCCCGTTGGGGAAATAGGTCAAATCGACTTCTTCGTCTTCCAGGATCTCGCCCGGGGACAGATTGATATTTGATCCCACGCGGTTTCTGTTAGCATCCAGCACCTGGGCGAACAATTCATTTCCGCCATTACGGGTATCCTCCCAAACGACAATGGTCTGCCCCTGATCATTGGAAAGGGCCCGGGGATGGTCTTTTTCGGCCAATCGGTCGCCGAGGTAGGAGTTCAGTCGTAAGGCATTGGGTAGGGGTTGCTGGGCTTTCGCCAAAAAACAAAGAAACAAAGCGAAAAGGAGGGTATAGGTTTTCATAGTCCTGGTATCAATGGTGAATGCTAAATGCTGAATTATTAATTAAGTAGAGATTCAAATGATTTTTTAGGTTCAGGTTTAGGCTCAGGTTCAGATTGAGGTTAAGGTTAAGAAACTCAACCTCCTCTGCCCGCCGAAACGGAATTGAAAGTGGGAGACTCAATCTCAACCTCAACCTCAACCTTTTTACCTCCACCTTCTCTGTCCGCCGAAACGCAGTGAAGGAGGGAACCTCCACTATCACCTCTGCGAAGCAATTACGACTCGTGAGATGTGTCGTCCGCGACTATCCAATCGCCTTAGTTCCAGCGTGTAGACGCCCGATTCCATGCCCGCCAAGTGCAGTGACCGTACATTGGTCCCCTGCCGGACGGGGCGTCCCAGCACGTCGCGCAGTATTGCCTGGTATTGAATGGAAGGGTTCACTTGTATCTGTAATACATCGGTTACGGGATTCGGGTAAACCAGCACCTCTGAACCAAAGGGCTCCAGGGTAGAGGTGGTCATCTGGGTGGAATCCTGACCGTTGCAGTCTTCGTCGATGCCGTTGTTTATGATCTCAGTAGCACCGGGAAAGATGGTGGGCGACATATCATCACAATCAAGAATATCGAAATATCCATCCTGGTCCTGGTCGGTGGTCACAAAACGGAATAGGTCGTAATTTCGTCCCTCGGTACGTACTTCGCGGAATAGTATAGTCATTGCGTTTCCGTGGGGAACGAACTGGAAATCTCGTCGCAAGTCAGCCTCCGGAATAAAGAGACTTTCACTAAACTGGCCGGTGGATGGCGAGTAACGCCGCTGGTAGATGTCACCGGAACGCTCCACCCAGAACCACAGTCCGTTGCGGTAGCTGAACCGGTCGCGAATGGTCCCGTTGCGGTCCATCAGTATTTCATTACCCAGTGCGTTTTCCGGGGAAAAGGAGCGCAATACAATGGGGCTACTCAGCTGGTCGGGCCCCACATTGCTACCATCATATTGATAGCGAACCCAAATCGTACCGTTCGAACCTTTCCAGATTTCGTGGGAGTTGCCTCCCGAAATATCATCTGTTTCGTTAAACTGGAAAGGTCCGGCTTGTAATTGTCCATCCTGACCAAGTACTGCGAGAAATACATTATTGTCGGTAACTCCGATCAGTTTCCGGTACGCCACTACGTATTCTCCATTATCGCGCACCACCCAGCGGAAGGTGCCGATACCTTCCTCGGATAAAGCCGTACGGGCAGAACCAACTAAGTCTCCGGAAACCGTAGCGCGACGTACCCTTAATTGACTTACACCGTTGTTGAATTCCCGGGCCCAGAATAAATACTGGTTACTGACGGGATTATATTCCACTCCGCGGGAATCTTCCAATACAGCCGTGCCACCGGTATCACCCATCGGGCGAGTTCGTATAAGGTTACCGGCACCATCGAAAAAGGCGAGGTAATAAAAGGTCATGAAGTCCTTAAATTCCTGATAAAAGATGGCGAAAGAACCATTATCCGCGAGCGCGATTTTATGGCCATTGGTTGACCCTGTACTCACCACGAAGGGGTCGCCGACGCGCTCATTGGTACCATTTACCCGCTGGCCAAGGGTTACTTCCTCCCCGTTTTGAATGTTCGTCCATAGTACGATACCGGATCCATCTTCCCGAAAGGCCCATTCCCGGAAACGCTCTCCGAAACTGAACTCATCGGTATTAAGGCGATATTCATTTTCATTGCGTTGCAGCACGATAAACTGAGTACTGGCAAAGGTCGTCGCGAACCGCAATCCCTGGGGAAATACAGCTCCGAACCCATTGCCCATTGCCACCGGATAACAGCGATACCCTTCAAAGTCGATGGTAGCCAAAGGCTCCAGATCATCGTTGAGGGTAGTGAGTTTGTTGTTGGCCGGGAAATTGGATAGTGCCAGTCGATTGCCATTGCGCAACGGCCAGGGGTATTGATCAGAAATGACCTGTCCGTCGTTCAGTCCGATGCGTTTGGCATTACCGACCCGGTCGCCGTCGGGTTCGATCAGTTGACCATAGGTTTCCCCCTGAAAACCATTCGTAAAATCCAGCCAAAACACGGCCAGATTCCCGTCGGGCACTTCCACACAGGAGGGGTGGATAGCCTCGCCATTGGTGGGGTTGAGTCGCCGGTTGCGACGCAGGATGTTCAACTCAGTATCCAACAGGGCATAACCGACGTTATTGTCGATAAAACCAACGGGACGTTGGTAGGCGACAAGTATCTGCTTGTCCTCCGTAACGAGTACATCACTGAACTCGAAATCGCCGAAACCAGTGAGCGTATCCAGGGAAACGCGATCGCTGACCGCTCCGCCCGATGTGCTAAATACTTGTACATCGATGGTTTCATCACTAAAGCGGTAGGGCACGAAACTCATTACAAAGGAGGTCTCATCATACACGGCAATTGCGGGATAGCGAGAGCCGCGGTCGTCCGGGCCATTTTCCACTTCTACGGGTGCCATGACGAGAGTGCCATCCGGTGCATATATGGCGTACTTAATGGTGGGATTAAAGGCCTGATCACTGCTCCAGGTGATCAGGAAATTATCGTCGGGAAGTGCCAGGAGGTCGTATTCCCGCTCTTCGATCTCTTCCCCGGGTGTAAGGTTTATGTTGCTGCCCACCAGATTTCGGCTGGCATCCGCAAACTGTACAAAAAGTTGGTGGCGACCGTTGCGATCATCGGTCCAGATGGCGGCAATTTCCCCGCTGCTGTTTGAAACTGCTTTGGGGAATCGCTTGGTCGCCAGATCATCACCAATGTAGGGGTTGATCTGGGTAGCTTCAGCCAAATCGGCTTGTCCTTTTGCCGAAAGGCTGAACAGGAAGGTAAACATCAAAAGTAGCGTGTACAATCTCATATAGCAGGTTTGTAGTGTCATTGAAGGTTGAAGGTTCAAGGTTCAAGGTCCACGGCTTACGGCAGACGGATTGAAAAGGAGCGCTGATCCTTCCCTGGCCACCGAAACCCATACGGGCGTATGCCTTCAGTGAAGGTGTTGCCGGATCGCGCCCATGCAATGTGTTTTTGCAAGAGCAGACTCCGTAGGGCGTTGAAACTGCTCACAGTCCCTGCCTCCGCCAAGGCTCCGGCAGGCATGCACGGTCCACGATTAAGTCCAAAGCTTCAGCTGTGGTGTTGAATCATCGAATCAAATTCCAAACCACTTTAGTGGTTAAAGCCAAAGAAGATTGCACGGTTTACGGTACCTTAACTCATCCACTTTAGTGGTGTAAAACGAATGCCATTTACCCTGTATCGCCGACAATTCGAAAAGGTCATCAGGGATAGTGAAAAAAATCGGGTACCTTTTGTTCTTTAGGTACAGGGCGGTAGGTATAGGGACCGGACGCCTGATATACTTCCTGGCTTCCTCTAATAATTGCAACGTGAGATTCTGATATTCAGTCATTTATCGGCCAGGGTGGCACCAGCATCACGTTTTCTTAAAAAGACGAGTACATGAATTCGACGGATCGACCTTATGAATTGGTGATTTTGGGAGCAACCGGGTTTACCGGTCGCCTGGTGGCTGAATACCTGCTGGGAAAATACGGGAACGGGGATTCCCTGCGGTGGGCCATGGCCGGGCGAAATCCGGAAAAGCTGGAACGGGTACGTGCTGAATTGGGAAATACCGATATCCCCCTAGAGGTAGCTGATTCCCTGGATGCGGATTCCCTGGATGCGCTTACGCAAAAAACCAAAGTGCTTTGCACCACCGTGGGCCCTTACGCCACTTATGGTTCGGAAGTCGTTGCTTCCTGTGTTCGGTCGGGTACACACTATTGCGACCTGACGGGCGAAGTACCGTGGATCCGGCGGATGATCGATGCGCACCACGAGGAGGCTTTCGCCAAAAAACTGAAGATCGTGCACTGCTGTGGTTTTGATTCCATTCCATCGGATATGGGGGTGTACTGGTTACAGCAGCAAGCAATGGAACACCACCAGACGTATTGTCGGCAAATAAAAACCGGAGTGAAAGCCTTCAAGGGAGGTATGAGCGGAGGTACCATTGCCAGCCTGACCAATGTTTTGGCCGAAGCCGAAGCGGACAGATCCATCTACGGCATCCTCTTTAATCCGTATAGCCTGAATCCCGAAGGAGAGCAGGAGGGCAACGACCAGCCCGATTTACGAAAGGTTACTTACGACGAAGATTTTGATGCATGGACATGTCCCTTCGTAATGGCTGCCATAAATACCAAGATCGTTCGCCGCGGACATGCGTTGCGGGGTCATCCGTACGGGAAAGACTTTCGGTACGCGGAAGTGTCCCTAACCGGTCAGGGCCTGATGGGACGCATCAAAGCCTATCTGACCAGTCTGCCGCTTGGCATATTAATGTCTGCCAAGCCCGGATCACTGGCCAAACGCATGGTCGATTGGGTGGCTCCTAAGCCCGGCCAGGGGCCGTCAAAGCGTACGCGGGAAACAGGCTTCTGGGTATACGATCAGGTGGGCATCCTGCCGGATGGAACCCGACTGAAAAGCCGTATCAAGGGCGACCGCGATCCCGGTTACGGATCTACCTCCAAGATGCTGGCCGAAGCGGCCGTCTGCCTCGGCAAAGACGATCTGCCGGATACTTTTGGATCCCTTACTCCGGCCTCCGCCATGGGCGACGCGCTGCTGGAACGAATCCAGGTAAATGCGGGGGTAACCTTCAGGTTTGAGGTTTGAGGTTTCCCTCCTTCACCCTACCGGGTTTCGGCGGGCAGGGAAGACCATGGGGAACGAAGAGATTAAAGGGACTGGAGCGGTTTACGTTTCGTTCGCTACAGTCTCTCCATACGGACGCGCGACGCAATAAAGCGCGAAGTTCCTGACTTAAGCACATCAAAAGTGGCCAGGAGCAGGATAAATCCCTCCAGTCGCTCGAGTCTCTCCAGTCTCTACGCTCTACGCAATAAAGCGCGAAGTACCTGACTTGAGCACATCAAAAGTGGCCAGGAGCAGGATAAATCCCTCCAGTCGCTCGAGTCTCT
>CAYFGK010000181.1:0-8672 GCA_964342305.1 uncultured Saprospiraceae bacterium
AAGAAAACCCTACATCGACCTCGGAGAGGTCGCACCTTTGGATCGTCTATTTTATCACTATTCGGTTTCTTGAGAACCTGTACAAAGCCGCAAACCCTTAGCCCTGGGTGCTTTCAGCGAAATAGGTGCGACCTCTCAGAGGTCGTTTCAATTTTGTGGTCTTGTGTTTCTACCAAGGTGCGATCTCTCCGAGATCGTCCCTTCTGTGCCTCATGTAAAAATAATGGTCAAAGTGGATAATTATATATTCCTGACCCGCGCCACTACCGAGGTCTTCCCCTTTGTACTTCATTTGAGTCCCTTTTCGGAAGCGGCTTAGTTGATTCTTGACCCACGACACCGCTGAAATAGTGCTGGCCTTCAATGTTTTATAAATTAAATACCTACTATTGGGCAGGTCAGAAAACGGCCGCAGTCCAATTGGTTATCTCACTATTATGTGGTCGTCTGATTATTCGGCCTTTCGGCAAAAAGGCATTCCCGAGATCGTTGATTTTAACGTGCTGCGGGCTCACCAGCGTCAGGGGGTTGGCAATCAACTCATGGATGCGGCGGAGGATGCCATTTTTGCGAAAGCGAAAACCGCAGGATTGGGCTGTAGCGTAACGCCCGATTACGGGCCGGCCATGCGGCTGTATGTACGAAGAGGGTATATACCGCTGGGGAATGGATTGGTGAAGCAATTCCGGTCGGTCGGTTTTGAGGATCGGATCACCATAGACGAAAATGTAGTTATCTACTTTACAAAGGATCGACCCAGTTAATGGTGGCCCGAACCGGTGAGCACTGATTTACGGGTCTTGAGCCCGGCTGGATCTCCAAATTACTTTGACCCCGGTACGAAATAACGTATTTTATGGGTTACTAACTACCGCATTGCCATGGACCAATTATCTGTCGACTGGACTCAATTCCGCAAGCGCATCCACATTGCAACCCCTGCCGAGCAAGTGTATGCAGCCTGGGCCGTTCCCGAAAAGCTCGGAACCTGGTTCCTGGAAAGTGCCCGCTACGAGCGTCCCGGGGGAACCGATCTGCCCGGAAACCGAAGGTTAGAGCAGGGAGACCATTTCACCTGGAAATGGAATAATTGGGATATCACTCAGGAAGGGGAGGTGCTTACCGCTAACGGTACGGATACGGTAGCTTTCACCTTTGGGGTGGGCGGTGTGGTCACCGTTACCCTCCGTGAGCAAAAGGGCCAGACGGAATTAACCCTGGTACAGACCGAAGTACCGACCGACGATACCAGCAAACACCAGATCTACGTGGGCTGCGCCACAGCGTGGTCTTTCTGGCTGGCTAACCTCAAGGCCTGGCTGGAGCACGGGATTACGCTGCACGCAAAAGGACTGGCACAGGAGGATACAGCGGATCTGGTGAATAGTTAGTTTTTGGTCCGCCATGCTATTCCGCCAATACTAAGCGCTACCACTACCAGCACCACCCACCACCAGGGCGAAGCCCGCCCGGGGCCCGGTATCGCTCCTTCCTGTCCCATCAGCACCAGCCCGCTCCAGTAGTAAGGGTGGCGCTGATCAGCGGAGGCGGATTTCAGGTAATCCAGTTTAGCACGGCGCAGGGCATCCAGACGCGTTTCGCCCCGTGCGAGGTATTTGAGCATCTGCTCGGTGAGCCGGGCACTGGTGCGTTCGTCGATCTTCCACAGGGACATAACGGTACTCGGACACCCCGCATACTGCATACTATAAGCCAGGGAGATCATGCCTTCTCCTTCCTGTAAGGCTCCCAGACCGCTTTCGCAGGCGTTCAGGATAGCCAGGTCGGCCTGCAGCGGAATGCCGTATAACTCGTACGCGTGCAAGTACCCATCTTCCGCATCGGTAGAGTCAGGCCGTTTGGCTAATATTAATCGTGACCGGAGGGGGTCTTCGGAATCAGCCTGGGCGTGCGTACCAAAGAATAGTATCCGGCCTTTCGGCAAAAGATCTTTGACATTGTTTTCCGTTGCCCGGTCTCCGGTAAGGGACTTGGAGCCACTGCGGCGACCCAGGGTTCTGGCCAGGCGAAGGGACCAGGGTTGACGTATCGTTTGCAGGTAATCCTGGTCAGCCTGGCCGGTGGGGGCTTTTTGCCGGTAGGCTTCCTTTAAACCCGGTTCAAAACCCGGCGCAATAGCGATCAGGGGGCCGTTGGCCCTGCGCTCGGAGGGCGACCATTTGGTCGTCAGGGAAAAAGAATAGTGGATCGGGTGGTCCTCCATGAGAAATCGGGCTGATCCCGGATCGGTTACCAGTCCTTCCAAACTCACGTAATACAGCATGCCCGCAGGAACAATGGTTAATGAACTGTTTTTTTGCGGAAGCATGTTCGAAAAAGGGGACCAGACACGTTGATAAAGCTGGAAACTGATCGACTGCCAATCTCCGCACTGTTGTTGGATGCAGACATGCCAGGCACGAACCAGGGAGTCGATGGTATGTTGGGATCCCAGATGCCGGACATTGACCGACGAAGAGGTGAGGATCAGAGCGTAGTAGGCAGTATCATCGTGCAGGTACTCGACGATTGCGGACCCCTCGTCCAGCTGCTGTTGGATTATGGGTAAATCCGGTATCGTATCGGAGAAAACCAGTTGGTAGTAACGTGGATATTCCTTTCGAATCCGGTCAATAAATTGGTTTAGCGCTTCCCGCGCCGCAAAAAGACGGGCCTGAACATCGGGATTGTTGGCATCATTTAAATACGCCGACTCCAGATCGGCCACTTTTTGGCGTAAGCCACGTTCCAGAGCAAGTACGCTATCCGGCAGGCCGGCATAGGATGTAACCTTGCGATCCTGCAGGTCGCGTAACTGACTGGCCCGATTGTACTCGGTGAGCCGGAAAATATCATCCAGATAACTGGCGTCGTTCGTTTTTTGGTACAGGTAAACCAGCTGGCCCATGGTCTGGCGGCTGGTCGCTGCATTATTGCGCGACAGGATCCGTTTGGTATAAGGATCATCGAATTGTCGACGGATAGCGTTTGACATGTCCTGATACAGGCCCGCAGTGGCACGAAATACAGCCAAAGCCTCATCATTAGCCTGCCGGCGATAATTGCGAAAGTGAAAATTAGAATAGGCATGCAGAACCTCGAGTGAGGTAGGAGTAAGGTGAAAGGAGTTGGCTTGCAGGGGTTCCCGGCGATCGGTTATAACCATATTCAAAGCGTCTTCCAGGTAAGCTTCCGCCTCTTGATATTGTCCCAATTCCGTGAGGATATCGGCACGTACGGTAATGTTCTGAGCATAATCAATACCCTGATCTAATCCCAGCATCCGGCCGATGGCATCCGACCGGTCAAGGGCTGCCAATGCTTTACGGTAATTACCACGGTGGTATTGGATGCGGGCTATGGAAAAATAGTGGACCCAAAGGCTATAATCGTTAGCGGGGAGCAGGTCGGGCAAAATAGCGGTGGCCTTTTGAATGTAGTGCCAGGAGGAATCGTATTTTTCCATGGCCAGGAAGGCCAATGCTGTATTCTCCAGATTGTATCCCATGGAAATATTGCGGTCTCCATAGTTCGCCTGAATAACCGAGCGACCCCGGCGTAGGTAATCCAGGGTGGCTTCGTAGTGTCCGGCTTCCTCCTGGGCAATTGCCAGTACATTGAGCGGTTCGATGAGCCGGAAATGATCAGGTGCGTAGAGTTCTTTGCGTATGGCGAGGCATGCTTCCAGGTAGTCTTTACTCCGGCCGTAATCCCCCAGGAAATAGTAGAAGACGCCCAGGGCATAGTAGGACCGACTTACACCTTCCTGATTATTAAGCGATTCGAATATCTGTAGTGCTTCTTCGGTGACCGAAATAGCCCTGTCGTAATTTTCCTGGTAGCGGTACACACCCGACAGGTTGTTAAGGCTGTTGGCCAGGTCTATCGAGTTAGCGCCAATTTTTTTTCGGGCAATATCAATGGATAGCTCATAGTACTTACGAGCTTCATCGTATTGGTTGTTGCGATAGTAGCAAACAGCGAGGCTGTTGTAGATATTACTGAAGGCTGCCTCAGTGGTATCATAGACTTGTTCGAACAATGGCAGAGATTGTTGAACGTAGGTCAGAGCCGAATCGTAGCGGGATAATTGTTCGTAGGTCATCCCGATGTTGAGCAAAGTATGTGCACGGGTGGATGTAGCTTCCGGGGCAGACTGTTCAATCAGATCAAGTACGGCAAGGTGCTGTTCAAGGCCGGACTGCACATCCGAATTCCACCGTAAGAATTCGCCCCGGGCACTGAGGTATCGGATTTTGGTTAGCGGTTCGACTTCTTGATTATCGAGATATTGGTCCGCAATTTGCACTAAAGAATCGCCTCTTTCCAATTCCGTCTTTTGAATGTATGCCTTGAGTAGCCCGGTATAGCTATCCAGCAGTGAATCGGGGTGGGGGAGGGTCCCCAGTTTGGAAAACCAGTATTCGGCCGAATCCAGTTGGTCGAACATGAGAGCATCGTTACCCCTACGCTGATAATCAGTTATTTCCTGTGCAATCAGGTGATGCCGTGGCAAGCAAAAAATGCCTGCCAGCAAAAAGAGGTAGAGCCATTTGGGGCTATTCGATGGCATCGCTAAGGGCTTGTGCACGGTCGAAAAATGAATGATTCGGTTGATCCAGGATGGGTTGCAGGGCAGTCTGTGCGCTTTGCAATTCTCCTGCCCGCAAGTACGTAAGCACGTATAACCACTGGATTCGTTCCGCAAACCGGGGGTTGTCAGTGTTTAGAATAGGTTCAAAGGCACGGCGGGCAGCTACCGGCTGGTCTTCGTAAAGCAGGCTGGCGCCTAAAAAATACTGCAGAGTATCGTTCTCGGGCAGGTCAGTTTGTAAGTCCTGCAATAGCAGGATGGTCTCTTCGTAATTGCCTTCACTGTAATAGGTCAGGGCATCAAACAGTCGATAATTCGGGGATTGACTCATCTGGATAGGAATTCCGGGGTCTTCGTACGCAAAGGCTTCGTACGAAGAGCCCGATCTCTCCATTTGGGTATAGACCACATAGCAGAAGATGAGAAGCAGAAAACCGGCGGCAATAGCCATAATTCGTGAGGAGGGGGTCATTTTCCGGACAGTCGCTTCTTTAGGAGAGGCCGGCCGGATGGTTTCCAATTGTTCACGAACTCCGCTTAAGGCAACGGCTGTATGAGCGTCGCGAACCCATTGTACATCTTCCTCAAGGGTGGTAATATGGTGCTGCCGGGCATACTCCTGCAACTCCGGTTTGGTCAGGTTCCCCTCGATATAGGCTTCTATATGTTCAATCCAATCTGGGTCCATAATGCTTAGGTTGCGGTGGTGCAAAGACTGCGTAGTTGCTGCATGCACCGGTATTTTTTATTCTTGGCCGACTTTTCGGTGACGCCCAGTTGCTGGGCGATCTCACGCAAAGCCGTTTTCTGGTGGTAAAACATTTTGAGTAAATCGCGGCAGGATTCATTAAGATCCTGCATTCGCGCTTCAATAGTTTGAATTCGATTATGTGTCTCCAGCATAGCGTCGGTTTGAACCGGCATATCGTCCTCCAACAGATCGTCACGTAGCTCTACATCTGGTTTACGGCGTCTGAGACGACTGATCCAGATGTTGCGGCACAAGGCGTAGAGGTATGTGCTTATCCGGGCGGAATCGGTCAGCTCAAAACGTCCCCGTTGGATGTTGGTCCACAGGGCCAGTACGCCCTCCTGAAAAATGTCTGACGCATCTTCGGCATTCCCGCTATTGCGCTGCACCATGGCAGCAATTCGGTCTTGGTATTGCTCGTAGAGGAACCGGAAAGCCCGATTATCCTTATCTGCGATACCATTGTATAATTCCTGGTCGGTCACGGATGTTGGGTGTGAGGTTGATGTCATCCCAAAATAGCCCCGGCATCCGAAATTTCCAAAAGGCAAACCCTTCCCGTCGGAAGGATTTGCCGCACTATTGGTAATAGGGTATCAATATCCGTTTCCGGAAGGCTGGTATCGCCTCCACTCTGTATTATTTCGTTGGGGATCCAGATTTGGATTGTAGTTCGGGTTATCGGTTCCGAACCATTGCCCCTGTGCGTTCACGTAGTAGTATTTGTTGCTGTTCTGTATGTCTCTGGTTTGCCCGGTGAAGGGATTGGTTCGGGGTGTTACCTCCCGTATTCCCTGTATACTGCGTGTATGCCCGGCATCGCGCATGGCGTTCGTGTTCTGGTAGGTTTCGTGGTAGATATCACCGACCTCACTCAGTGTTTGGGCCGCGCGTTGACTGGCCTGAAAGTTGGACTGCATCTGTGCCATCCGCGATTGGTGAGCCGCAGAGGCCTGCTGAGACCGTGCTTGTGCCTGTTGGTTAAAGGCCGTGACCCACTGCTGGTTAGGGCGCGTGTTGGTCAGAGCGTAAAGCACGGTCTGCTTGGCTTGTGGGTATAAATTGGCAGAAGTATGCATTTTGTGCAGGTAAAACATGACATATCCGCCCATTTGGGTTTGCACCAAGGAAAAGTGGACCACCCCAAGACCTTTCCCATCCGGACCTTCATACTCAATGCAGGCGACGGTGTTCTGGGCCTGAGCGGGAAACGGTTTCCAGGTGCGGGCAAAAACGGCTTCGTCTTTACGGGCGAGTTCGGGCAGATAGGTCGTATTGACCACCTGATAACCCGCTTTTTTGATTTCGGGTGCAATAGTTTGTTGCAGCAATTGATCGATCGACCGGTACGGGGTTTGCTCCAGAAAATACCGTTGTCCCTGCTCCAGTCGTACCATGGTTCCACCAGGACCGTCCCAGCCTTGGCTGGAAACGGTCCAATCGGCAGGAAGGGGGATATATTCACTCACCATGCCCAGCTTAGGATCGTTTACCGGATGCCAAACGAGGTCGGTGCTACTGGTCGGTTGGTTCACTTCGGGGGTATTCATTGCGGTAGATATTTTTGTTTGGGCAGGGGCGGGGCTGGTCGTAAGACCGGCCCGTTGCGCACGGGCTTCTTGGAGCCATGCTTTTTCCTCGGGAGTGAGGTAAGCCATGTCCTCAGCAGTTAGTTCTGATTGAGGGTCCTCAAATGCATCAGGCCCACAGGCCACCATGAACAAGCAAATAGAAAGGAATAAAAGAGAAGTTGCGCGTGCCATATCGAAGCTTTTTATGTGTTCTTTGCTTCTGTATCGCACGAATCAGGAAAAGGTCATCAAAAACAGGTTTGAGGTGCGAGGTAACCTATAACCTACCCTCACACCTCAAACCTCACACCTCAAACCTGATAAGGTTACCGAAGGTCGCTTGCTGTCGTTTCGTCAAAATGAACGAGCACATCGAAGGCTTCGCCGATGGGCAGATCGATGATGTAGTTTTGCTGAAAAGCAGGATTAAAACCGGCACCACATTGGAAGAATGATTGGGAGGAGTTGAAATACGTGCGGGTGCCCGGAGAAAGATCATCCATGACCAGGAAAAACTGATCACCCGGAACTTCTTCGAAAAGCTGGTTGGTGATGCCGCACCGCATTTCGTCTATCCTTTGGGCACGGACACTACCCTGGAATCCGCCCTGAAAATTAGCGAGAAAGGCATTAAAGCTGCCACCGCTGAAGCTAAAGCCGACATTCCGGTAATCATTTCCGTATTCCAGGCGCAGGGAGGTTCCCATGCGGATGCTGCGAATGGCCCAACCATCGAGGACATGGTAGTTATGTGCCCAGGCAGCTACCTTGGTGTCGGGACCCCACATTTCTTGCCAACGTTGGGTGTTGGCTGCCATAGTGCGGTCGCGTTCTTCCCCGTAACCACTGAACCAGTAGAGGGCTTCCCGCTGGCGGATGACCTCCAGAGCAAATCTGGCAATTTCGAAGTCGTACTCTCCCGATTGGGCGGTCCAGTCATCCCGGTAGGCATCCATCTTTTGCAACAGGTCGAAGGTCGCCTGGGCATTGGCCTGGTGGGTAGACAGGTCTCCTTTATAATATTCACTGAGATCGCCATTTGGCAGTTGATCGAGCGTACCCATAAAGAAATCTGCCGAGTCGGGAATGACCTCGTTCAGGTAATTGTAAAGGATGCGCCTTTCTTCGATAAAATGGGGCCCTTGCGGATCACATCCAACGAAATGGATATGGTCTTCCGGAGCCCGGGTAGCATTGTATTCACGCATCCATTCCACCAGCTCCAGCACCTCTTCGGTATTGTAGATCCAATAGAAAGATTGATCCAGAGCCGCTTCTGCGGAACCAACACCTTGGGTGACGTAATCGTCGATGACCTGAGCAGTTCCCCAGGGCAATTCAAATACAATGGCTTTGAACCCTGCTTTCTCTACCAATAACTGAAAGAGCCGCACCTTGAAAGTGAAGAATTCCGAGGTGCCATGGGTGCCTTCGCCCATCCCGACTATGTTGGCATCCGCCAGATAGGTGGCCATGGGGAGCAGATCTTCTTCCGGAATTACGCCATCGGAATAATCGAAGGCGTAGCTTTCGCTGGCCCAGGAATCCACGCGTTCCTGTTCGCCGGGCGACATGTGGCAACGAACCTCGGGGTCGGTTGTGACCATAGGTTCGGGATCGGAACAGGCGGTGAGAATCAATAAGCAGCAGATCAGGCTGTAGTACTTCATATTGCGCAGACTAGGTGTTAAAAGAACATCATTTAGGGTATAGCAAGATAGAGATAGCATTTCTAAAGACAATATTCGTATTGGCT
>CAYFGK010000182.1:0-8520 GCA_964342305.1 uncultured Saprospiraceae bacterium
TGAGGCTCCTTAACCTAAACCTTAAAGATTGAGGTTTGCGCCTTCACTTTGTTACGGCAGGTTGAGGCTGAGGCTCCTTAACCTTAACCTAAACCTTAAAGATTGAGGTTTGCGCCTTCACTTTGTTTCGGTAGATTTTAAAACAAACTTGATTGGTAGATGGACCATTTTAAATCCTTTTTGCTTTTGATCGGTGCCCTGATAGGCACACTGTCTATTCAGGCACAAAACGTGCCCTGGGAGGATCCCGAAGTCTTTGAGATCAATCGGGAATATCCCCACGCGACGCTTTATCGGCACGCCAGCGAAGCGGCCGCTCTGCAAAGCCGTGGATACGAACTTTCTCCCTACTACCAGTCGCTCAACGGAATGTGGAAATTCCACTGGGTAAAGAAACCAGCGGAACGCCCCCGGTATTTTTACCGGAACGACTACGATGTATCCGGTTGGGATGATATTCCGGTGCCCGCCAATTGGGAGCTGGAAGGGTATGGGATTCCTATATACACCAATATCGTGTATCCCTTCCCCGTCGACCCGCCACGGGTTGATCACGATTACAATCCGGTAGGCAGCTACAAACGCTCCTTCAACCTGCCCGCCGGCTGGGACGGTAAAGAAGTGTACCTGCATTTTGGTGGGGTACGCAGTGTCATGTACGTGTGGATAAATGGCAAAATGGTGGGATATAATGAGGGCAGCAAGACCCCGGCTGAATACCGGATAACGCCTTACCTGCAGCCCGGAGAGAATACTGTTTCTGTGGAGGTATACCGGTGGTCAGATGCCAGCTACATGGAGGACCAGGACTTCTGGCGACTTAGTGGAATCGAGCGCGATGTGTATCTCTACGCCACGGCCCCGGTTACTACCCGTGATTTTCGGGTTATTGCCGATCTGGACGACAGTTATCAGGATGGGCAATTCTCGCTGACACTGGATTACCGGAATACCTCGGGCAGGGCCGCCGAAGGCTTTTTGGCGAAAGCCAGCTTAATGGATGGCAAAGAGGCTGTTCTATCTTTCGAAGAAACGACCACCATACAAACGGGTGATCAAACGCAAGTCCGGTTCTCCGGAGAAGTGCCAAATGTTCGGAGATGGACGGCCGAAACGCCGGAATTGTACACTTTGCTGGTGACCCTATACAATGATTCGGGCGAACTTCTGGAAGCCTTTAGCACCTTGGTTGGCTTCCGTAAAATAGAGATCAAAAACAGCCAGTTCCTGGTCAACGGGATTCCCGTGTATCTGAAAGGCGTGAATCTGCACGACCACGACCCCGCCACCGGGCACGTGGTAGGGGAGGAGCTCACCATGCTCGACCTGCAACGGATGAAAGAACATAATATAAACGCCATTCGCTGCAGTCACTATCCTAAAAATGCGTACTTCTACCGCCTATGCGATGAATACGGCTTTTATGTGATCGATGAGGCTAATATTGAAACCCACGGTTTGGGAGCGACGAACCAGGGATTGGATAATAATGAAGAACGACAAGCTATTCACCCGGCCTATCAGCCCGAATGGAAAGCCATGCACCTGGACCGGACCATTCGCATGTACGAGCGCGATAAGAACCATCCCAGTATCGTTACCTGGTCGCTGGGTAATGAGGCGGGTAATGGAGCGAATTTCTTCGCTACCTATAATTGGCTTAAGGAGCAGGATACTACCCGCCCCACCCAATACGAAGGTGCTACCCGCTATGAGAATACCGATATTCAGGCTCCGATGTACGCCGGCATTTCTTATCTGGAACAATATGCGAAAGACAATCCGCAGCGCCCCCTTATCATGTGTGAGTACGCCCACGCCATGGGCAATAGCGTGGGGAACTTGCAGGATTATTGGGATGTGATCGAGGAATACGATGTGCTGCAAGGTGGTTTTATATGGGACTGGGTCGACCAGGGACTGGATGCTTATACTCCGGAGGGCGAGCATTACTATGCCTACGGGGGTGACCTCGGGGCTCAGAAGTTGCAAAACGATGCCAACTTTTGCCTAAACGGGATTGTCCATCCGGATCGTTCGCCTCATCCTTCCCTGTACGAGGTAAAGAAAGTGTATCAGTACGTTAAATTCCTTGAATACGATGCCGCGTCGGAAGCGCTGACACTGTACAATGGATACGATTTTACTAATCTCGACCGCTACCACATTAGCTGGTCCCTGCTTGCTGATGGTACGCCCGTGGCGACGGGTGATCTGGGTACCATCGACCTGCCGGCGCGACAGGTAAAAACAGTAGACCTTGAATTGCCCGGGTTGAAAGTGGGTAAAGAGTATTACCTGCAGCTGCGGGCAGCCCTGCGAAGGGCCGAGCCCCTGCTGCCTGCCGGATACGTGGTTGCCGAAGGAGAATTTGCGCTCAGTGATCGCAGGGAATATACCATGTCGTCTGCCAAGGGGGCACTGGAAATTACCAGATATGATGACAAATTGTTGGTGAGTGGGAATACATTTAATGCCGAATTTGATCCGAATACCGGGCTATTGTATGCCCTTGATTACGGACAGGGTAATGTGTTTCAGCAGCCTGTGCGTCCCAACTTCTGGCGGGCACCCATCGATAACGATTTTGGGTTTGGGATGCCTTACAGAATGAAGCCCTGGAAAAAGGCCAGTCAAAATCAGCAGTTGAAATCATTCCTGGCAGAGCAGCAAGTTATGGGGGAACGAACAGCCATTGGTAGTGAGCAGCACGTAATCAGGGATGGCACCCTGCGAATCGAGTCGACCTATCTGCTGGATGGCGTGGACGGCGAAATTACCGTTTCGTATACCCTGAATAGCGATGGAGAGCTGTACATACAAAACAACCTGAAGGGGATAGCTGATACCATGCCCCGCATTCCCCGCCTTGGGAATAACCTGCTGCTTAAGCCAGCCTACGATCGGGTAGAGTGGTACGGCCGCGGACCTCACGAAAATTATCAGGATCGCCATACGGGAGCTTTGGTGGGCCGGTATCAGGCAAAGGTGGCCGACCTGATGTACCCATATATTCGCCCTCAGGAAAATGGCTACCGAACCGAAGTGCGGGAAGTGATCCTTCGCGATGGGAGTGGCCACGGCATCGCTTTTATTGCCGCTGAAAACCTGTTGAGCTTCAGTGCCCACCATCAATTGAACAGCGACTTTGATGCAGGAAATCGTAAAATGCAGCGCCACGCATATGATGTACCGGTGCGGCCCATCGTAAACCTGAACATCGACTACCGGCAAATGGGGGTCGGGGGCGATACCAGTTGGGGCGCTACTCCTCACGAAGAGTATATGATCGATCCCGGCCCTTATTCCTACGGGTTCCTTATTCGACCAGTTCGATCAGTGGAACCTCGTAACGCCAGTAGCCACCAAAGGGAGGATTAACAAGCAGGGCTTATCAATTTGTGGGCTTTGCCCAACCTTTTCGAAAGCGGTATAGCAGGATCGGTATTATGCGGTTGTAATACGGGTAAAAATGGAAAGGGGCTGGTAGCCTGATTTTTCGCCCGGACGGTGCTGGAGTTCCTGCTATTCCCTATTTTAACGGGAAGTGGGGTGTCGACTATCTTTACGTATAAATTGGTCCACGCCCAACCTTACACTATTTTTAGGTTGTCTGTTGCCTGATCGGTACATCCTGTTGCTGGTTCACAACAGTTCTCCCGCCAGTCGCGCGGGATAGGTTCGTCCCCAAAAAAACATGTATTACCTGGCCACTCCACCCCCGGGTCAGGGCCTCAGTTATCCCTGTTTGGGCAAAAACACGGATTCGATAAGGTAACATATAGGATTAGTATGAAAAAAATGTTCGGAGTAATGAGTACTCTTCTGCTGGTGCAGATGGTGTACGGACAATTGTATTTTAGAGAGTCAGCCGATACGCTTGGTATTGATGAACTTAAAACAGAAGCCAGCATTGGCAACGGCATCAGTTTGGTCGATTTCGACGGAGATGGCCTTGATGATGTCACCATTGGGACGCAGCCGGGAAAGCCTATTGCCTTTTTTCGGAATACCGGTGACCGGTTTATTCGCATGCCCGATCTCGTCGACCATCAGGAGGACGCTAAGCAGGTGTTATGGGTGGATTACGACAATGACGGAGACAAAGACCTGCATGTGTCTACGTTCGATGGTATCAGCCGATTGTACCAAAACCGGGGTGATTTCCAACTGGTGGATGTGACCGAGTCTGCCGGATTACCCCTGGAAGCCTTCTACTACTACGGCACTTGCTGGGCCGATTACAACCGGGACGGCTGGCTGGATTTTTACACCATCGATCATAACTTCTTCATTGCTCAAAGCAGGAACCACTTGTTTCGCAACAATGGAGACGGGACGTTCACGGATGTAACGATTTCTTCCGGTACCCTCGATCCCGGAAAGATTCCTTTCTGTTCGGCTTTTATGGACGCCAATAACGATAAGTGGCCCGATATTTATACCGCTGCTGATAAACTCACCTTTAATACCTTACTACTCAATAATGGCAATGGTACCTTTTGGGATGTCAGCGAAGCATCTAACGCCAACCAGCGCATGAATGCTATGTGTGTAGCGGTAGGGGATTATGATAACAATGGCTGGCAGGATGTGTACGTAACGAATACGCCGATTGGTAATGCGCTATTGCGTAATCCGGGGCCGGCAGGCAATGCGCGCTACCCCGTTTTTGAAGAGGTGGGGGACGAATCAGGAACCGGGTTTTACGAGAATAGTTGGGGTGCCAATTTTCTGGATGCCGATAATGACGGCTACCTGGATCTATACGTCAGCGGTTCGGTAGACGGCAGCGATGCCGTTTCGGCCGAATTGTACCACAATCTGGGGGATGGGACCTTCACGGTACCCGAAGAGGCGGTAATGGAAGGCGATACGACCCGCAGTTTTTGCAATGCCATTGGCGATCTCGATCAGAACGGGTTTCCGGATATTTTTGTGATCAATAATCCACCCTACCACCATCAAATCTGGCTGAATGAGACCCAATCCGACAATAACTGGATCAAAGTCAAATTGCGGGGTGTCCTGAGCAACCGCGATGCGGTGGGTACCCGCATTGAAGCCTATGCCGATGGTTTTTACCAACAACGATATACCCACTGCGGTATTGGTTTCATGGCCCAGAACTCGGGAACGGAGATCATCGGCCTGGGGTCAAATACAACAGTAGATTCCCTGGTAATTACCTGGCCAACCGGTCACCAGGACCGTTTCTTTGATCTGGATCCAAACCAATTGTACAACATTGAAGAGGGGATGTCTACCGATGGTATCATCGATGTTGACCCCGCCTTGAATATAAGTACCTCTGTTTCACCTGCGGGCAAGCTGGAGACGTTCATCGGATTATATCCCAATCCCGGTGGAGCACAGCTTAAAATTGAGTTTGATCACCCCTCGCCTTTACAAGTGCGCGTGTTGGATGCCTTGGGACGGGTGCATCACCGTGAGCTTATTCTGGTTTCTCCGGCACATTTGAACCTGGAAGCCCTGGAGCACCAACTGTATTTCGTGGAGTTTACGGATGCGGAAGGTCGTAAGTTGATCCGGAGGTGGATGAAAGGTAGCTAAGGGCCGGGATTCAGGGTTCGCGGTTACAGTCTCGAACCTCAACCTGAACCTCCATGGCGCTATACTGCTGATATGGCTTTCGCCAAAAAGGGTTTTGTTGAAAACGGTTTAAAATAACCGTAATCGCTCCAAAACGACTTGCTTATAACGCCTGCTTATGGGGGCTTGCAGGTTGTTGCCCAAAAGCAGCACTTCCTGGTTGTCGGTGATGGCCTCAATCTTATCGAGGTTGATGAGGAAGGAGCGATGAGTGCGGATAAATGTGCGTGAAGGCAGATAATCCTCCAGTGTTTTCATGGGGAAGGTGAGGATGTATTCGTTGGAAGAGGTGTACACCAGGCAATAACTACCATCGGCTTTGACCAGGTGTATATCATCGATGTCTACTTTTACAATCTTGTCTTTATGCCGAACGAAAATCCGATCGGTGAGGAAATAGGAATTCGGTTTGGTTAGTTGGTTCGAACTTCTCTTTTTGGCATCCTCTTCTACGGCCAGTCGACTTACCACCAATGCCAAAGCCCTTTGCAGGTCTACCTTTTTATGTGGTTTAGAGATGAAGGCATAGGGTAAGCTATCCTTCGCCCGGTCGAACGTAGCTTGATCGGTATTGGCCGTCAGATAAATAAAGGGAATACGTTGCTCTTTAAGGTGATGCCCGACTGCTATTCCATCCATCTCCCCTTTTAATTGGATATCCAATAAGACAACATCTGGTTGGGTTTCCTCACAAAAAGCGATAGCCTGCTTCCCTCTGGTGCAAACGCCGGCCACCTCGTATCCTAATTCATCCAGTTCCACCGAGATGCTGGCAGCGATGAGCGTTTCGTCCTCGACGATCAGGATCTTGGTGGGTTTTTTCATTACGACAAAATAGCTCGTTCTAACTGAAAGGAGAAACGTGATCCTCTGGAAAAGTCCGTTTGTAAAGTACCCTGCAGTTGTTGTGTTAGCAACGCAACCAATTGTGACCCGAATCCTGTCCCTTTAGGGGTTTCTTCTTCCTTGATACCTATGCCATTGTCGGCTACCTCCAATCGCAGGTGGTTTTCATCTTCTTCCTGTAAACGGATGGTAATTTCCCCTTTCGTTGCTTCCGGAAAGGCATACTTGAGGGAATTCGTGAGCAGCTCGTTGACGATCAACCCAATGGGCACGGCAGTATCCACATCCAGTTCGACATTTCCGACCTGATAGTGGACCTGGACGGTCTCCCGGGCACCAAAAGCATCCAGGATGTGATCGGATAGTTCCTGAAAGTAATCCAGCATATCAATGGTGGCCAGCTTTTCGCCCTGATAGAGCTTCTGGTGTATGATGCCCATAGATTGTACCCTCGCCTGACTAGCTTGCATAACGCCTTTGGCTTCGGCATCTTTTGTTTTGACCGACTGTAATTTCAGCAGACTGGAAACCATTTCCAGGTTGTTCTTGACCCGGTGGTGGATCTCTTTGAGCAGTAGTTCATTCTCTGCATTCTTACTCTGGATAAGGGCCATAGTTTTGCGATTCCGTTGAAAAAAGAAGAATAAGGTGCCCAACAGAATCGATACCGAAAGAGCGATCCCCCAACTCAACCATTGAATCTTAGCCTGTTGTTTCAGGCGCAGGCTTTGCTGAGCAATCGCCTCGTCCTTCTTTACCGTTTCGTATTTGATGGCGGCTTCCGATTCCAGGTTGCTGACTTTACCCTCCAGCATGCTGCCGTAGGCAGCAATGTACTTATCCCGGTATTCCAGCGCTTGCTGATAATTACCGGTCTGTTCATAGGCCTGACTCAACTGTAGGTAAGGTTCCCAGATGAGTTTCGTTCCGGTTCCTTCCATTTCCGCCAGACCAGCTTCCAGATGCGGGATAGCTTCCGCATGACGATTTTGTACCATCAGTACTTTTCCGATGTCGGTGCGGTAGCTGGCCGAGCGTTCCGGGCCGACTACCGCTTCGACCGTTTTCCAGGCCGTCGTAAAATCGCTAAGTGCCCGGTCGTAATGTGCAAGTTCCAGGTGTGCATCACCCCGAAAAGAATAAGCCCGCCCCAGTATACCAAACTCTTCGGGATACTTTTCCAAGACCATAGCCAGGCAGGTATCAGCCACGGCGACCGACCGCTTGTATTGCTCTAACTGGTAATAACCGGTTATCAGGTTTAGTTGGGTGATGGCCACCAGGATTTCGTTTTCCGGGTTCTCTTTTAGAATGGAGATGGCTTTGCGGGCGTAATCGATAGCTGATCCGGGTTGCTCCTGGACCATAAAGACCGAGGATAAAATACGGTAGCCACGGCCCAGGCCCTCGTGGTCGCCCAACTTTTCAAAGATATCGATGGCTTTAAAAGCTGCTTTCTGGCCGTCCTCAAGCCGGTTGTTGTTGAGGTAGTCGATCGTCAGGGTCAGATAAGCATCGGCAATCTGTACCTGGTCGCCGGTACGCAGGAGATACTCCAGCTTTTTTTCACTGTGATACAGGCAGGAATCCTGGTGGAAGGGTATATTGAAGCAGTGCCAGTCGGCCAGGCGATCGTGGGCTTCGGCGATCAGGCTGTCGTTTTGCAGCTCCAACGCCCGATCCAGCGTTTGCAGACCAACCTCGTGGAAACCCTCCGGATCATCCCCCATAGTCCTTTCCAGCCACGACAGGGCTGAATCAATGGGCTGCTGTTCTAATCCTGTCGGTTGCGCTTGCAGCCAGAGAGTGCCGGAGAAAAATAACAGCACTAACAAGACGCTTGCTTTCATCTAATCGCATTTTACGAGTTCCTCATAGTATTGTATTAAGATACACAATAATGCCTTTCTTCATCACGGTTTCACTAAACAGCCCGGTTGATATTGACAAAAATCACCCCTTTGCTTAACGATGATTAGTCTGCTGAAAAGCCTGGATTAGTAGTTTTAACGTGAGGTTGGGGTTGGAATTGCTGTAAATCAACGACTTATAAGCATGAGG
>CAYFGK010000183.1:0-8512 GCA_964342305.1 uncultured Saprospiraceae bacterium
AGAGTTGAGAGAAGGCTAAGTACTCTGTAGTCTAAGCAGTAGGAACAGGTTGAGGCTGAGACTGAGGTTGAGGTTGAGGTTCAGGCTGAGGTTGAGGTTGAGCCCCCTTAATCTTAACCTCAACCTTTACCTAAATCTACCGATCATACTTATACAGTTCCAGTTCCTCAATGATCTGAATAAGCTTTTCGGGGTAATTGGGATCGGTGGCATAGCCGGCTTTCTTCAATCCGTGGGCCCAGCCGTGGTAGTCTTTACGGTCGAGGTCGTGCAGGAACTGGTAGCGAGAGTTATTTAATAGTAAGGAATGTTCCCGGAAACTGTCGAGCGGTTTGCCGAACACCCGGAACATATCGTAGACATCATCGTCGGAGTAATTGCGGCAGGTGCAGCCACGACACTTCGATTTGCACTTGATCCCGAAGTGGTTGTTGCTCTCCAGGGCCAGACGGCTGCCGCCGGCATTTGATTCCAATAGCCCCTGCGCCAGTGTAATGCTGGCCGGGATGCCGAATTCCCGCATTTCCAACCGGGCGACACGTGCGTACTCATCCACGTAATCGAGGCATACGTTCAGCTTTTCCCGGATCACCGAGGGAGGGATATTCTTTCTTTTGCCATAATCAGGACTGAGCACAGGAGTAAGATTGGAAATACTGAAAGCCGCCGTTTCCGGCTTTTGGGGTGGCCGGGGACGATGCCTGTGCCCCCACTCCCCTACTGGTGATTCCTTTCTGCTTATGGCCTTGGCCGCAAAGGCCTCTGCTCCGTTCATATTCACCTGAATGCGGATGTCTTTCTGAATGAGTATATGTAAACCCAGCACCAACAGCAGAGTATTAAATGCGTATTTTTGTACAGCACGCAAAAAACGCTGACTTCCCGCTAAAGTGGCAGGACGGCTGGAGCCTTGGTAAGTGCTTTGATAGACCATGTCACTATAAATTGTTTTAAAGGTTAGTCAAAGATAGGGTTTTTGTTTTAAAAATACTACATTTTAAAACAATTTGTGTGTGGATGATTCCTGTTTTTTGAGCACTTTCACCATTCGTCTGGATTACCCGGTTCCGGCTTTTGTTTTTTGGCGGAAGCCAGAAAATGGAAGCAGTCCACCAACCGGCTACTCAATACCAAATCCCACCGACCAAAAAACTCGGGTAAGCTTTTACTTAGTGTAAATTTTACACTAGATTTACGCGAATTTTGTTAGTCACCTGGAGATATGATAGTTGTAGCAGACAGCGGGTCCACCAAGGCGGATTGGGTGGTGGTTTATCCGGATGATACCCTGATGATCCATACCATGGGGTTCAATCCAATCTACCACAGCTCCGATCTTATTCGGGAAAAAGTGCATACGGCCTTTCAGGCGGAAGAACTTCCTCTGGATCAGGTAACCCACGTCTTCTATTACGGGACGGCTATCTGGGATAAGAAAAAAAAGCAGGTCATTGAAAAAGCGCTACAGCAAGTATTCGTGGAAGCGGAGATCGAGGTCGAACACGATCTGCTGGGAGCAGCAAGAGCAACCTGTGGCGACAAACCAGGGATTTCCTGTATCATGGGAACCGGATCAAATACTTGTTTGTACGATGGCAAGTCAATAACCGACAACGTTACCAACCTCGGTTATTTTATCGGGGACGAAGGTAGTGGTGCCCATTTGGGAAAAGCACTCGTCAAAGCATACTTTTACCGGGAGCTTCCCCACGACCTGATCGAGGCTTTAGAAAAGCTGGTACCTGGTGGTAAGGAAGAGTTTCTGACCCACATTTACAATAAGCCCTCGCCCAATGTGTACCTTGCGTCCCTTACCCGCTTTATCGGGGCGCACCGTGACCATTTCTTTATTCAGCGACTGATCGCTGAATCCTTTTCCGAGTTTATCGACCGGCACGTACGAAAGTACCATAATCATTTGTCCCTCCCCATTCATTTCATCGGATCCATTGCCTATCATTTTCAGGACTTTCTGCGCACTTTGCTGGAGGAGCGAGGTATGCACGTAGGCATTTTTATCAAAAAACCAGTAGATACGCTGGTCGATTATCATCGCCAGCCTCACTAAATAACGTCCATGGGAAAAGACATAAAGCGCATTGCGGTATTTACTTCCGGAGGTGATGCCCCGGGTATGAACGCAGCTCTCCGTGCTGTCGTACGGACCGCTTCTTTTCACGACCTGCACGTATACGGCATCAATCGCGGATACGAGGGTATGATCGATGGTGATCTCAAACGTTTGGAACGTCGCGATGTCGCCAATATCATTCATCGGGGTGGGACTATCCTGAAAACCGCCCGATCCAAACGGTTTATGGAAGCTGAAGGACGTCAGCAAGCCTTTGAATCCCTCCAGGCTTTCGATATTGATGCCTGCATAGCCATTGGCGGAAACGGAACATTCACCGGAGCACACGTTTTCGGGCAGGAACACCCCATGTCGATCATCGGTATCCCGGGGACCATCGACAACGATTTGTACGGCACCGATTACACCATTGGGTTTGACACCGCAGTAAATACGGCTATCGAAGCGGTAGACCGGATTCGTGATACGGCCGATTCACACAATCGCCTTTTCTTTATCGAGGTAATGGGTCGCCATGCCGGATACATTGCCTTGCACACCGCTATTGCCAGCGGTGCGGAAAGTGTATTGATCCCGGAAATAGAAACATCCCTGGAGTCCCTGGTTGATCGCTTACGCAAAAATGCCAAGCGCAAAAAACTATTCAGCCTGATCATCGTCGCAGAAGGGACTCCCCTCGGCAACGCCAACGAAATTGCCCGGAAAATTTCCGAGCACGTCTCCGACTTTGAGATCAAAGTCACCATTATCGGCCACCTGCAACGCGGCGGTGCTCCCAATGGTCTCGACCGGGTGCTGGCCAGCCGGCTGGGGCACTCGGCCGTCGAAGGACTCCTCAACGGCAAATCCGATATGATGGTCGGTATCCTCGATGATGAAATTGCCTACACACCCTTCGAAGATGCTATCCATAAGCAAAAGGACATCAATAATGACCTGGTCCGAATGGCGGAGATTTTGGCAATGTAGTTTTGTCAGGTTTGAGGTTTGAGGTGTGAGGTTTGAGGTAGATTATAGGTTAGGTGCCGGGAATTAGGACCCCAGCAGTCGATATACCTCGAACCTATAACCAGACCTAGATCCTAGCCTCACACCTCACACCTATCAGTAAAACCTACTCTTTTCGCGCTCCAGCAATTCAGGCTCCTTTGTTTTTCGGGCTCTGCGCCAGATGAGGAAAAGCAGCAGCGGGACCAGCGCGTGCGGCAGGCGAATAATTACCTCGTGCAGCCACTGGGCAAGACCATTTTGCCAAAAGGCAGGAATAAAATGCGCCCAAATACGAGCGACTGCAGTAGCCAGGCCCCACGCCGACATGTATAGCGCCGCGGTTGTCCGGATCTGATATACCGGAATGAGTAATCCCACGGCTACGATCATATCCATGATGCCTGCAACCCGGAGAAAAGTATGGCAAGCCGGTTCCGACCACCCCGTAATACTTATTGTCATCTGAACAAAGTGACCGGGGCGTGGATGCCAGCCCAGAGCGTAAGCCCCATGACCGATAAAAGTAAGGCTGCATGCCAAAGCAGCAATCCATGACCAGCGACGAAGCCAGCGGTCATGGCCGATAGCGGCCAGGAACAAAAATGGCGTCCCCCACATCAGTGATGATTCGACGAATAAACCGGCTTGTTGAAAGTGTTCTTTGGTATATAAAACCGCGATAAACAATAGCCACAAACCACCGATGCCCACCAGCCAGCGTGCCCAACGGTAACGGGTCGCCAGAAAAGTCACAATCATCGCCAATGCGAAAAACCACCCCACTCCAATGGTCAGGTTACGAACAAAGCTATCGGTATTGGGGTTCGTGACGTAAGAGGCCCAATCCATACCCAGTAAGCGCTGAACCAAAGGCTTCATCAGCGATTCGTCCCACAACAGGGTGCGGTAGGGTCCATCCCAGCGAAGGTGTTGCCAGGCGCGTCCCGCAAATAGTACTGCCGTAACTCCTTGCAGGATCCAAAAATGAGGAGGAGTCGCTTTTCTTTGCATTATTTCGGAAGTTATGGGGCCAAACTAATTATGCTATGTCGTTTATCGCTGTTTATATCACTCACGAATCCGCGGAGGCAGCAAATGCACTTACCGACGTTCTTATCGAAGAGAAAGCGATCGCCTGTGCAAATCGATTACCCATTGAAAGCGCCTATTGGTGGCAGGGAGCTGTGAACCGGGAATCGGAGGTTGTCACCCTGGTCAAATCAAGAGCCGAGAACTGGGACTACCTCCAGAAACGAATCACGGAACTCCATCCGTATGAAGTTCCGTGCATCGTCCGCTTCGAAATGGCGGCAAATCAAGCCTATGAAGACTGGATACTAGAAGTAACCAATCCTTTTCCGACTCCGGATTAGGAATCGCTGTGCATCAGGGTAGCCTTCAGGAAATCATCGAGCGCACCGTCCAGCACGGCCTCCGTCTGGGAAGTCTGATGGTTGGTACGGTGATCTTTGACCCGCCGGTCATCCAGCACGTAAGAACGGATCTGTGAACCCCACTCGTTTTTCATCTTGCCGGCTTCGATCTGTTCCTTCTCGGCCAGTTGTTTTTCGAGTTCGAGTTCGTAAAGTCGTGATTTCAGCATCTGCAGGGCCTTATCCCGGTTTTGGTGCTGGGAACGTTCCTGCTGGCATTCGGCCACCAGTCCGGTTGGTAAGTGGCGAACACGCACCGCTGATTCCGTCTTGTTCACGTGCTGTCCACCCGCACCGCTTGCCCGGAAGGTATCCCATTCCAGATCAGCCGGATTGAGTTCTACCTCAATGCGATCATCCACCATCGGGTGAACAAAAACCGAGGAAAAGGAGGTCATGCGTTTACCCTGGGCATTAAAGGGACTAATGCGCACTAGTCGGTGCACCCCGTTCTCCCCCTTTAGCATGCCGTAGGCGAAGTCACCATGGATCTCGAGCGATACGGATTTCACCCCGGCCACATCACCTTCCTGCAGGTTGAGTTCGCTAACCTTGTAGCCATTCTTCTCACCCCACATGATGTACATGCGCATGAGCATGGAGGTCCAGTCATTGGCTTCAGTACCACCCGCCCCGGAGTTTATTTCCAGGATGGCCGAGAGTTCGTCTTCGGGTTTATTCAGGGTAGAACGGAATTCAAGATCCTCGATACGGTCGAAGGCTTCCTGATATTTGGCGTCCACTTCCTCTTCGGAGGCCTCATCTTCCCGTTGGAATTCGAGCAGCACCTCGGTGTCCTCCACCAAAGTCTCGGCAGCCTGATACTGGTCGACCCAGTTTTTATGGCTTTTGAGCTCTTTGAGAATCTTTTCGGCCCGTTGGGGATCATCCCAGAAGTTCGGATTCAGGGACTGCTGTTGTTTGTCTTCTATTTCCAAGAGTCGCTTATCGACGTCAAAGATACCTCCTTAGAGCTACCAGTCGGTCGCGCAGATCTTTCAATTGATCGTTGGTCATGGTCTTTTTTTATAGGTTTGAGGTTTGAGGTTTGGGGTTTGAGGTTGGTGAGAGGTTAGGTTACAGATTTTAAGGATAATCAGCATTTGACGATACCTTGAACCTACAACCGAACCTAATTACCTGACCTCAAACCCCAAACCTCAAACCTATCACCTGATTATTATAAATTCGGATTATCTGCCACCGCAACCAGCTCCACGTAGAACACGAGTTCCGCTCCTCCGGGAATGGTGGGAGGTGAACCGGTAGCGCCGTAGCCCAGTTCGGAGGGAATGAAGAAGGTAGCTTTAGCACCTTGCTTCAATTGGGCAAAGCCAATGTCCCAACCCTGGATCACACTTCCCTGATTCAGAGGGAATGCAAACGGGTTTCCGCGTCGAAAGCTATTGTCAAACATGGTGCTGTCGGTAAGTGCACCGTAATAATGGGCGAACACAATGTCGCCGTCGGAGGGCATTGCGCCGGTTCCTTCTTCGTGAACTACGTATTTGAGGCCCTCTTCAGTTTCCTGGATATTTTCCAGCGTTCCCGCCAGATACTTACCGATTACCTCGTTTACGTAGGAACCGATCTCACCAGCCTGGGCCTGGAGAGCATCTTTAGACTTCGCATCTACCAGTTTGATATCGTAGTAGGCAAAGTCAGAGTTTTGAAATTCAGGTGGCTTGTTAGGCAGCGTGTCCAGCGGAATCGTGATGGTCATGCTATCGCCTACGCTCATGAGCATGAGTGCTTCCTCCAGGAAAGACAATGCCCGGCCTAATGTGTTGGTATCGGGAACCTGAATGGCCTGTGGTGTTGGTTGTTCCCGGGAATCAAAAATGGTGCTGTCATCGCTCCGCATTTGATATTGCAGGTAAGCAACCATATTGGGTGAAACGGGCTCTCCGGGCTCGTCAACGTGCATGGTATATTCATAGCCGGATGGCAAGGTATTGGTTTCTTCCGACTGGCATCCCACCAGCAGGAACAAAGCCAACGCCAAAAGTGCAGTAAATCGCATAGAATGAACGTTAGTTGTTGGTTATGGACAAAACAGAACCACGGCGGTTCCGTTCAGAATCGCCGCAAAATACAGTTTATTTTCGTGGGAACAGCGATTACTCGGCCTTTTCGAGGGCTTGTTTATACTCGGGCAATAATCGCTTGAATTTGCGAACCGTAGCCCTCAGGCCGATGAAACTGGCACCGCCCGATGCATTGCGGTGCCCCCCTCCTTTGAAATGCTTCTGAGCAATTTCCTGCACGGAGAAGTCTCCCTTTGAGCGCAGACTCAACTTCACAATAGTTGGTTGCTCCGTAATGAAGGCCGCCATTTTGATGCCCCGCAGGCGGAGGATATAATTTACGATCCCTTCGGTATCGCCCCGCTGGATATCGAAGCGCGCGTAATCGTCCTTAGTCAGCGTGATGATCCCCGTTTGGTATTCCTCCAGGATCTCCATTCGATTAGCCAGGCAATGCCCGAGCAGGCGCAGGTGTTTCTCATTCATGCTGTTGAAGATGAGATCCTGCAGTTTATAATCATCTACCCCCGCTTCGATCAGGTCGGCCACAATCCGATACAACTTGGGTGAAGTACTGTACTTAAAGGAGCCGGTATCGGTCAGGATCCCGGTAAACAAACACTCACCAATTGGACGGTCCAGTTCACGAGTCCACCCCATCAGGTGTAAGAAATCATAAATGAGCTCGCAGGTGGAGCTGGCAGTTGTATCCGAGAGGATATAGTCGGCGAAAGGCTCGGGGTACAAGTGATGATCGATCATTACCCGCCTGACATTTTCACGGGCCATCATGGCCTCTCCGGTTTTATCGATGCGGTCGAGGGAGTTAAAATCGAGGCAAAAGAAGAGCTCTGCCTTGTCAATTGCTTTTTGGCATTCTTCCGTTTCCGTATCAAAGATGAGGATATCGTCGACTCCCGGCATCCACCCCAGAAAATCGGGGTAATCCGATGGGCAGATGATGGTTACGGAATGGTTATTTTTTTCCAACAGATGTCGCAATCCCAGGCTCGAACCGATGGCGTCTCCATCCGGGTTCCGGTGGGTAGTGATGACGATATCTTTGGGAAAGGTTAGAAGTTCCTTTAATTCATGAATGTTTTCCATGCACAAGTATTCAATATGGGTTAGCTATATAACCGGGCCGTTGGCTGACTAACCGAGCGCTCATAAAAAGGCCAAAAATAGGTAAATTAACGGAAATATCATATGTGGTATTAGTTACCATTCCGATCGATTGTGTACTTTTGCGCGACTTTTGACATCCAAAACTGCGTGGCTGCAAAGGCCCCGCCCAAATGCAAGAACACATGGCTGGAAACAGAACCTTTACCATGATCAAACCGGATGCGGTCCGCAATGGCCACATCGGTGCTATCCTCGCAAAAATCAACGAAGCGGGTTTCCGCATTGTTGCCATGAAATTCACGAAGCTGAGCCAGGAAAAGGCAGGTGAATTCTACGAAGTACACAAAGAACGTCCGTTTTACGGCGAACTGGTAGACTTTATGTCTTCCGGCCCCATCGTAGCCGCCGCACTGGAAAAAGACAATGCGGTGGAGGATTTCCGCAAACTGATCGGAGCCACCAACCCCGCTGAAGCTGCCGAAGGTACCATTCGTGCCCTCTACGCCACCAGCATCGGTGAAAATGCCGTGCACGGTGCCGACTCCGACGAGAATGCCGAGCGTGAGATTGCTTTCCACTTTTCCCGTTACGAACAATTCTAAATCGGAAATCGGACTCGAGCGATAGAGACTGACCGTACTAAGTCGGCCTCATTCGTCTTTTTTAATGATGAATGCTAATTGTTGAATGAAATGCATGTCCTTTCATCATTTAACGTGAGGTTGGGCTTGAATGATTTCGTAAAATTCAGATAATCAAGGCCCAACCTCCCGGTACAGAGTATTAGCAGCAATTCCCCATGTGGCTGATTTTACTCCAATTGGATTTGAAAAAGGATCGCA
>CAYFGK010000184.1:0-8444 GCA_964342305.1 uncultured Saprospiraceae bacterium
CCGATTCGGCCTGCTGTTCGTCGGATCCCTGCTCCTGATCCTCGAAGACATATATGACTTCCGGGTCAGACATAATGATTTCACTTACGATCTTTCCCTGCCACAAAGACTTCCACTCAATGGAAATATCGGATTTTGGAAAATTCAGAAAAGGCACCTCGGTGGTTGCATCCACTTTGTTCAGGTACATCCCCTTGATGACGTAAGCGCCACGGAAGAGTGCCAGATCAATATCTTCCACCTCACCGTAGTAGCCGGGAATGTCCGCCAGTACCTTGTTTACGTAGTTTTTGACGATGGTTGGCAGTAACAAGCGAAGGATCAACAAAAGCGCTATCACCGACGCCGTAATGATGAACCGCTTTTTCTTATAGAAAGCCCTTTTTTGTTTTGCCATGGTCAACCACTTCTATGCGAGTTTCACAACCGCGTAAAAAGCTATCACGGTTTTTGGGCTGAATTGTTCGCATAGTCTGGAGTCAATAGATCATATTTCCGCGAAAATGGGGTATCTCACCCCGCTTGATAGCCCGCTTCCAGCGGTAGATCTTCCAGCTTGACAGATACCAGACCCAGAATTTTTTACAGGCATCCAGGTAATGGAGAACCGCTTCCTTTTCTCCAAGTTCAAGGAGTTCTTTGGCGAGGGTCATATTGGGGCCGAACGAGTTTAACTGTGGGGAGCCAGGCGTTGCACCTGCTTGGCGCAAAAATGTTTTAGCTTCCTCGACCTGACCTGTGCGCAGGGCTAATCGCCCTAAGTAGATATTGGACTTGTGGATAGCATTGCCGTAATTCCAGTTATCGCGGAAATGTTCGGCCATCTCCAGGTACTTTCTGGCCAGCTCTTCACATTTCTCAAATTGGTCTTCCTGAAAAGCCCGCTGCATCTCAGCGCCTGTATCGACAAAGGCTTGCGTATTCATCGGTTCTTGATTTCCAGTACAATAAATAAGGTAAGAGCCGAAGTCCAGGTTTTTCGATAGGAGACAGGAAGTCTTAGACCAGAATTTTTGCCGAAAGGCAACAGCTATTCCATGAACGCACTTACTAACTCCAAATACCGGTCGGGTCGGGCATGGACTATACTATGACCACTATTCTCCACCATTTCCAGCCTTATATCGGGCAGGAGTTGGAGGTATTCCTGAATAAAACCCCAGTTTTGATTGTCGCACTGGCCACGGATGAGCAAAACGGGCATATCGAGCTCTTTCAAAGCAGCTCGTTTATCAGGTATGCTTTGTAAGCTTTTCATGGTCATCAGGTGGGCATAAAAACCACCGCCCCCCGTTGGGAGTGGTGCCTGATCTCCAGCGCATACCGTGGATTTATTTAGCTCGCGGTTGAGGTAGGTGAAAAAGCGGTCTGCCTCCCGGTCGCTTGCTACTTTGATACCACCCAGGACAGCCACTTTGCGAATGGTTTTTGCCCGCCAGTTGTACGCTTTCTGGTTCCCATCCCGGTTGGTGAAGGCCGGTGCCCGCAGGTTTAGGGTGTCGGGCGGAGTAGTGGAGGCTAAGGAGCGATTAACAGGAAAAATGGGACCGGGACCGTCCAATACCATCCGTGCTATTTGGTCGGGGAAATCTGCCGCATATTGGGTGGCCAAAACGGCTCCCCAGGAATGGCCGAGCAGGATAACCCGTTCGGCCCCAATCAGTTCGATGATGGCCTTCAGATCGAGTAAATGGCGATCAATGGTGTATTCGCTTATGTCGGATAATCGGCCGGAATGACCACTGCCGACCTGATCGTACAAATAGACATCATGACCCTGGTCCGCAAGAGGACGCAAAGTGTGGATTACCTCGTCTTTGACGATGCCGCCTGGGCCACCGTGCAGGTATATTATGGGTAGTCTTTTTTGTCCGGAACTGCTCTTGATGTGGGTGTATCCAATGTGTGATCCGGTAGGCAGGTCCCAGTATTGGGTGCCGGCTCTTTCCTGAAAGGTGGGCGCATCATAAGTTCGCGGGATGAACAGTAAGCCCAGTAGCGTTATCAGCAGGATACTCAAAAGTCCGAGTACAACTCGTCGAATGGTCATGGGAAAGGTTGTTAGGTGGTATTGGAGAAAGTGATGTAACGATGGAAACGTTCATAATATTCCCATACCTCCATTCCGGAAAGCAATGTAGTGGCATTTGCATTTTGATTGTGCCAAGTCAACGATCAAAATGCGTCGAATGGAAATGCTGCCGAATACTTTTTGCTGTTAGATGATCAGCCTGACTCCGCCGAGTTGCTCCACTCGATACGGAAACTTATCGCCGGGGGAACCGATAAACATAAAGTTGATGGGGATATTCCACTTGCGGGATAATTCCTTAATGAGCTCTGGACCGAAAGAACCGGTAACCTCCATAAATTCGATTTTTATTTCGGGATATTCCCGGTCCAGTACCTCCAGATCACTTTTCAGGCGTTTGGGGGTTTCTTCACCTGGTTCCACTACGGTTACGATTTTCAGCTTACGCGTGTGTTCATTGCGGGTAATATAGAGCATCACCTTATTGAGGGTGGCAACATCATCGTGGTTGGTAAAAAATACAAACTCCTGGGAGTTGATCCGGTCGATCATTCGCAGTATGCGATTATTTACTCCGACGACTCCTTTTTGGATGGGTTCGAAAATATAGGTGATCAGCCGTAATAGTCCCCGCAGCAGCTTGGTACGGTTAAGCATGATGGCGACGAATAGAAAGGTCGGGAAAAAGTATTCCAGGAATACTCCGAGGTAAGAAGGATTCATAATGGCATTACCCACTATCGCGACTATTGCCGCCGCAATGGCAATGATTATGGCAATTGGATTAGCCCTTTCCGGACGGGGGAGTTTAGTTCGTTTTAATTTCAAGAGGATATTGCCCAGTCCGAACAGCGACATGACCATCAGGAATGAAATGGTGTATACTCCCGCCAAAGCTCCCAACTCGCCCCTGGTAATCCACAGGATAGAGATACACAAAAGAAAAAACATCATCAGGATGCGGTAAGAACTACCCCGGCTATTCTTTTTTAGGAAAAAATGGGGAAGTATACGATCCAGGGCCATGCGTTCCAGTAAGCCACTGACTCCGACATAAGCCGTAAGGACGGCTCCACTCAATACCAGGGCAGCGTCGACCGAAATGACGGTTGACAATAGATTACCTCCTACTTGTCCACCCATGAAGGATAACAACGCTTCCTGGTTGGTCTCCACATCGGGAATGGAAATGATGGAAAGGGCCAGGAAGGCCATGAGGGGGTTGAAAATGCTGACTACAACCCACATGTTTCGCAGTGTTTTGGGGAAGACACCTTCTTGCTGCTCTTCAACGAAGTTGGCCGAACTCTCAAAACCGGAAATACCAAGCATGGCCGCAGCGAATCCGAAGAACAAGGCACGGCTGATACCGCCCTCCACCGGGCGGGCATAGTTTTCGTAGAGGGTGCCTAATCCATTCTGAAAAAGGAAAGTGCCACAAAAGGTTGCCAGCAGGGTCAGGGAGATCAGGTGGATAATGAAAATGGCGATGGCCACCCGTGAGGACTCGCGAATACCCAGGATGGTCAGGCCCATAAAAAATGCCAGCAAAAGAGTGGTCGCAATCAGAACGGGTAAACCTTCCCAGATGCTATGCACATAGTGCATGGCCTCACTGGCTGATATTACCGCTGTGGCCATGTAGGATAAAAGGGTCAGGGTAGCCGCAAGGGAGGCCGTGGACTTACTGGTGGTGTTGAGCAGTGCATTGTAAGCGCCGCCATTGAGGGGGAGCGCTCCAACAACTTCCCCGTATATTTTGCGGAATAAGAACAGAACCAAAGCGACAAAAAGCAGGGCCAGCCAGGCATACTGGCCAGCGTAGATGATGGCCAGGGCGGATACATATAAGCAGGAGGAGCTAATGTCATTTCCACATATTGCAGTTGCTGCTAGTTCGTTGAGTTTTTTGGCTGCTCGCATGAGAGGATTTTTAGATTATCCAATAACAGTCTCAGGACAAGACGATCATATACCCTTGTTTTACCAGGTTATTTGGGAACGCTTAGGTGTCCTTGTAATTAATCTGTCCTGATAGATATCCTTCATACTTAATGGGGCCGCTTCGGAACTTCCCTATTGTTGAAACAGCTGAATCTCAATACTCTGTAATCTAAGTCAAAGTTACTTAGGTTACAGAGTATTCAATGATCATTTTGAAAATACCAAAAGTTTAAGGGATTTTTCTGGTCGAATAATATTCTGGTTATCCAGACAGCTCCCACTCTCGGGTATGCCTACCCTCGTCATTTTACAGCCTACAATTTAGCACTGCGCAGGCGGAGGGCATTACCAATTACAGATACCGAACTGAAACTCATGGCCAGGGCCGCAATCATGGGAGACAGCAGGATACCAAAGAAAGGGAACAGGACTCCCGCAGCTACGGGTACCCCCAGCGTATTGTATACCAATGCAAAAAATAGATTTTGCTTAATATTTTTCATCACCTGGTTACTGAGGCTACGAGCCTTAGTAATATCCTGTAGGTTTCCTTTAACCAAGGTGATCATGGCGCTTTCAATAGCTACATCCGTTCCGGTACCCATAGCAATACCCACATCACTTTTGGCTAAAGCAGGGGCGTCGTTAATGCCATCACCGGCCATGGCTACTATCTCTCCCTGTTCTTGCAGGCGCTCAACTTCCTTGAGTTTGTCTTCGGGAAGCATATTAGCTTTAAAATGATCCAGGTTCAGGGTATTTGCTACTGCCCTGGCTGTGTCTTGATTGTCTCCGGTCAGCATAACCACTTTGATTCCCTTATCGTGCAGATCGGAAATAGCCTGAGCACTGGTCGTTTTGATCTGGTCACTGATCACCACAAAGCCGACTACCCGTTGGTCTGCTGACAGGTAGGATACGGTTTTTCCCTGTTGCTGAAACGCAAGGGCCTGTTCCGCCTGGTCCGAATTCAGAGTGGCAGACGCATGAGCCATCATACTTCGATTTCCCAGCGCGATCTGCTGGCCATCGACCTGGCCTTGTACCCCTTTCCCGGTGATGGCTGTAAAGTCTTCGGAAGGAGGGGGGGATAACTGATGCTCCTTTCCGTACTGAATAGTGGCTTCCGCCAAAGGATGCTCCGAGTGTTGATTTAGGGATAAGATATACTTTAGAATATCTCGCTCGTCGAATTGCTCGTCGAAGGATCTGACCGTTTCTACGGTCGGCTTTCCTTCGGTGATGGTCCCGGTTTTATCGACGATAAGGGTGGTCACTTTATCCATCTTTTCCAATGCTTCGGCATTTTTTACTAACACACCATTTTGCGCGCCCTTACCGACGCCAACCATTACCGACATGGGGGTCGCCAGACCCAAAGCACAGGGGCACGCAATGATCAGTACTGCAATGGCATTTACGAAGGCGTACACGTGGGCAGGCGCAGGACCCCAAATGGACCAAACGACAAACGTAATGACTGCAATGAGTACGACTATAGGTACAAAATAGGCCGACACTTTATCCGCCAGTTTTTGAATGGGGGCGCGGCTGCGACTGGCATCGTTGACCATGTCAATGATCTGTGCCAACAGCGTGTCACTGCCCACTTTTTCCGCTTTCATCAGGAAGGTCTGGTTACCATTGATGGTCCCGCTGCTCACCGGGTCGGTGGTGGATTTGTTTACCGGAATAGGTTCACCGGTGATCATGGATTCATTGATGCTGGAATTGCCTTCAGTGATGTGACCATCGACCGGTATTTTCTCGCCGGGTTTCACCTTCAGAATGTCGCCCGGTTCTATCTCTTCCATGGATACCTCTATTTCGGCGCCGTCTACTATCTTAGTGGCTTTGTTGGGAGCCAGTTTCAGGAGCTCTTTAACCGCCGAATTGGTTTTGCTGTGGGCACGTGCTTCCAGCAGCTGTCCCAGCAAAACGAGGGTCAGAATGATCGTGGCTGCTTCAAAATAGACGTGTACGGTGCCAGCGTCCGTTTTGAATTGATCGGGAAAAACACCTGGAAATAAGAGTCCGAAAAAGCTAAACAGCCAGGCAACACCAGCACCCAGGCCGATCAGGGTGAACATATTCGGACTCATCCTGCGAACGCTGTTATAAGCCCGTTGAAAAAACATCCAGGTCGCATAAAAGACCACCGGAATAGACAGGGCAAACTGGATCCAGTTCCAATATCGCAGGTCCAGTAAATCGTAAAGTGGATTGTCGGCGATCATCTCACTCATCGCAATGAGAAAGATCGGAAGCGTGAATATGGTGGCTAACCAAAATTTACGCAACAGCTTTTTATAGGTCTTTTCCTCGGCGGATAAATCGGGCTCTTTAGGCACCAGATCCATACCGCAAATCGGACAATCGCCCGGTTCATCCCGAATTACTTTCGGGTGCATAGGGCAGGTCCACTGTTCTGACGTGTTGGACTGCAGGTTTTGTTCTTCGACCAGATCCATACCGCAGACCGGGCAGTCCCCCGGTTCTTCGTAGGTTTTATCCCCTTCACAGCGCATGGGGCAGTAATAGACTCCGGAACCGGACCTGGGTTCGGTAGGGGAAGGGGTTTGGTGATGGCCGGGAGCATGAATCCGGTATTGGGATCCCTCTTTTTCGAGAGCCTCCTGCAAAGTGGCGAGCGGAACGTGCGTTGCCATATGTATTGTAGCCTCTCCGCGTTCCAGATCAACGGTAACTTGGTCTACTCCGGTTACGCAGGACAAGGTTTGCTCTACGTGATGCTTACACCCCTGGCAAGACATTCCGGAAATGGGGTAGGTATGTGTCATAGCACTCACTTTTTAGTATAACGCTAAGTTCGGGGCTTGTTTTCGATGGTACGTTACACTTTTATGGAAGAGGTTTGTACTATTTCAGACCTCATCGAGCGGTTTTCTTGGAATAGTCCGCTGTTTTTTAAAATGACTTGGGGAGAGTCCGGTTACTTTCTTGAATTGATTGCTTAAATAGGCAACGCTTGAATAATGTAATTGAAAGGCAATTTCACTGAGAGTCTTTTCATCGTAAACCAGTAACTCCTTGACCTTTTCGATCTTTTGGAGGATGACGTATTTTTCAATGGTGGTGCCCTCTACTTCGGAAAACAACGAACTAAGTGAACTATAATCCTGACGCAACTCTAGAGCCAAATAATCCGAAAGGTTGGTGTCCAGGTCATAGTTCCTGTTGTGAACGATATCGGTGACCACATTCTTTATCCTTTCAATGGTTTGACTTTTTTTATTGTCCAGCATTTCAAATCCTACCGACTGTAGCTTTGGAACCAACTGGTCCCGGACACCGCTCAAATCCGCTTCCTGAATCTCCACCTCCCCGAGCTCTACCCGAACGGGATGCAGACCCACTTCTTCGAAGATGGCCCTGACAACCATTTTGCATCGGTTGCACACCATGTTTTTCAGGTAGATGGTCATTGGAAGGAATTAAAGTTTTTGTTACCGGTGATAGCCAGGTGATGGTCATCCGACAGAAGGGGGGCAGAGGGGCGATGCCCCCTTTTCTCCTGTACGAAAAAGTATAACCCCAGCAGGGTCAGGATAAGACTGATCAGACCAAGCAGGTCGGGTAGGGTAAAAAACATGGTATTCAATTTTAAGCGGCATTCAATAATGCTAAAATACGGTCTATTTGCTCCTGCAATGGAGCGTAATGGGCTAATTCGGTAGCCGAGGTACTCAGCATGAATAAGATCAGGTTGTTCTCCAGTGCCGCAGATCGGAACAGGTCCATATTGCTCCCCGGTCCGGTGGACGGAGGGAGCATCATTTGTTCCTGATAATCGGCAATGTGCTCAAAGATGGGACGAATCCGGTAGGAGCCCGAACGGAACAGGTCTAATACCTTGTTGCGGTCCTGGGATAGCCCTTCTTCCTGCTTGACAATATCTTCGAGGGTGGCGAGCCAGTTAGTGAGCTGAATACGCAAGGCCGGATCCGACAAGTCCTTCAAACTCCCGGAATTCACCATCTCCAGCAACAGGGAATTGTTGGGGTTATACCGGATATCGTAGGCCAGGGCGGAATAAAACAGTTGCGACAGGCTATCCTCCGAAACCCGGTCCTCAGGCTCGGACAGAATGGTCAGGATCGTCCGGGTGTTCGTCAGATTTTGTTCGTTTACTGCCCGCAGGTTAATCAACTTCTGCTTATTGATCTGAAATTCTTTACGCAATCCTTCTAGATATGTCTGTTCTTTCTGGTTTTGTTGCCGGGCCTCCCGCGCATTATCGATGGCCAGTGCCAGCAGAATCCCGATCACCACTAATCCGATCTCCCCGACCGCATACAGCAGGTACTTACGTACGGATCCCTGATCCAGCAGACGGCGGCGAATTCGACGGAAATATTGGAGCATAGGTTCACGTTTTCGGTGGACCCTTAATATGGGGAAAAATGGGCAATGCTCAGTGCTCAGTGCTCAATTACCTGCTTCACAG
>CAYFGK010000185.1:0-8152 GCA_964342305.1 uncultured Saprospiraceae bacterium
TATCTGGGGTGGCATCCACCCGCCCGCCGATGATCTGAACGGCCGCCGTATCGGGGAGATCATCGGCAACGAAGCCTTTGATTTTGCGCTCACCCACTTCGGTGAAGAAATGGTAAGTAGTAACGACTCGCCGGTAACCGATCACGACTTTCAGATCTACCCAAATCCGGTTAACGACCTGCTGACCATCAGCAGTCCCACTGCCGCTGGCTTCGACGTTGAACTTCGCAGCACCGACGGACGATTACTGAGCCGCCGGTCTACAAACGGCCAAGCGATGGAATTGAATACCAATAATTTGCCCGCAGGGACTTATGTGCTGCTCATTCAAAATGCGGAGGGAAGGTTCACGCAATTAGTGGTGAAATGATGAATGATGAATGTTGAATGCTAAATTAATTCATCATTTAGCATTCAACATTCATCACTTAGCAATTGCACTCCCCAGAGCCATGAATGGTAAAGAAAAGTTACGAACCAGGTGAAATAGTCCGCGCATAAAAGAACGGCCCCGCCCGGTGGCCTACGTGCGGATCGAGCTTTACGGTGATGGTTTCCTTGCCTGCAGTGATTGATTCGGGTATATCGTAATGGACATCCAGGAAATGACCGTCCTTTTTGCCGCTGATGTTTTCGGTGGCGATCTTCTCCCCGTCGATGAGGATATCGAAGGTCTTGGAGCCCGTGAAACCGCCCCAATATTCCAGGACCAAAGTCATGGGCTCCTTCGGTTTGACCTCCATATCGAAGGATAACCAGCCCCCGCGTTCGGCACCCCGGGCTTTCCGGCCGCGAAAATCATGCTGGATATTGAGCTTATCGCCCCGGAAATTGTGATCGCGCTCCGGTTGCATCTCGCCCGGCTGGAAAGCGTCGAAGGTCATAGCCTCCAGCTGCTTTTTCCGTTCCTGCTCGGCCTCGTAGGCGGCCTGGCGTTCCTGCCAGCGCTCTTCGTTGAAGAGGTCGAAATACACCGAGTAGCGCCGGTCGTGTGTCTGGAAAAAGGGTTTCAGGGTAACATCGCGTGGATTACCGATATCGACGGTACGAAAAGTATTTACAGCGGAATCTACCGGCTCCAGAAAATCGGCAGGGTTTCGTGATTCGGACATCAGTACCGGTACGTAATCCTTTTCGGTTGCCCGCTCGTCATCCACCGGTCCCAGGTCGCCGGCCAGGGCAACGGGACCGTAGAAGAAGGCCACACGGTTCTCATCATCGGGCATAGCTTCCAGGCGCAAACTAAAGGGAATTTCCACCGTGATCTGATCTCCGTCCTTCCATTCGCGATCAATGGCCAGGAAGGTACCTGGTACAGCATCAACGGTGTAGGGCTGGCCATTGATTTGAATGGCAATGCCCTTTTCTGCCCAGTAAGGATAGCGGATATGGAAAGTAAAGGATTGGGGTTCCTCCATGTCAAACGTGAACTGTGTCCCCTGCTCTTCGGGGAAAGCTGTTTCCTGGGTAAGGGTCACGCCTTTGTCTGCCCAATTGACTTTGGAGGCGATGAAGAGGTTGGCGTACAGATCCGCTTCGTTGTGGTAATAGATGTTTGCGCCGTATTTACTGTGGGTTTCCATGCCCGAGCCCACACAGCAGGTGAACCATTGCGGGTTCTGGTACTGTTTATGGCCACCCATTTCCAGCGACAAATTGTAGATTACCCGCCCGCTTTCGGGGTGTTGGGCCGACAGGATGTGGTTGAACAGTGCCCGCTCGTAGAAATCAGCCACGTCGGCCCGCGGTTCCCACTGGAACAGATGGCGCGAAAGCTTCAGCATATTGTACACATTGCAGGTTTCGGTGGTACCGTCGCTCAGCCGGTTACGCAGTTGATTGGGCTCCCCGAAATATTCGTGGTTCCCGTGACCGCCCGTTACGTAGGAGTGGTTGTGTACGACGGTTTCCCAAAAGAATTCGGCGGGCTTGCGGTCCGACTCATTACCGGTTATCTCGTACAATCGCGAGGAGGCGATCAGCTTGGGGATCTGAGTGTTGCCGTGCTTTCCGGGTAAGATATCCTCTCCTGCGGCCAGGGGATCAATGATCGCTTCGTGGTGGAACACCCGGGCAATGTCGAGGTAGGTGGAGTCCTGCGTATCCACGTACAGATCGGCCAGGGTCTCCTGTACGCCGCCAAATTCACAGTGGAGCATGTTCTGCACATCTTCATTCGGAAGGTCAAGGACGATGCTGCCGATCCAGTCGGCAAAATTTCGCTCGACCTCCAGCGCCTGTTCGTTGCCCAGCAGGCGGTAGGCATCACGCAGTCCGGCCATCACTTTATGGTGGGTGTAAAAGGGCGCCCAAATACCGTTGAGGTCGAACCCCTGAGAGCGAATGTCGCCCCTGGCTACCTCTTCTTCAAAGATCTGTTTGCCATTATCGAAGGCGCCCAGATATTGGCCGCCGTTCGCTTCCTGAACGAGCGCTAATTCGTTGACAATATAATCCACCCGCTCCTTAAATTCGGCATTCCCGGTTACCTGGTACATCATGGAGCAGGCACTCAGGTAATGTCCCAGGCTATGACCGGCCAGAGACTGGCTTTCCCAGCCTCCGTAAGCCTCCGCCCGGGGCTCCAGACCGGCTTGCTCCCGAAAACGAGCCAGCAATCGGTCGGGCTCGTAGTCCAGCAATATTTCCTTATTCAAGTCGATTCCCTGCTGAAAACGGCCCTCCAACAATTCCACATCGGTTAGTGAGAAAGGCGTCACGGGCGCGGCATCGCCCCCCTGGGAGGTAATAACGGGTTTGCCACAGGAGGCCAGCGTGAGAATAGCGGCCATGAAAAAATATATGCGTGTCATAGGTTGGTTTGGCTTTTCTCTATATGTATAAAATACTGACAAGTAATCTTGGTGCAACGAGGTTGAGGCTGGGACAAAGGTTGAGGTTGAGGTTTAGGTTAAGGTTAAGCGCCTTGAACCGTGGTCCTTGAACCGTGGTCCGTAGCCCCTGGACCTTGAACCACCACCGTAAGCCGTAAGCCGTGGACCGTCAACCGTTATTTAATGATCACCTCATAAATCCCCGTGGCGTACTCCTCAGAAAGTTGTACCAACACCCGCAGAGCATTGGTCTCGACCGATTCGAAGGTCACCCGGTCCCAGTCGTCTTTGGTAATGGTGTACTCAGACCTGGTTGTAACGGGCAACCATTGGCCATTTTTTTGGTATTGTACCTGCCAACTGGCGGGAATACGGCAACCACCGTGTGGACCATCATCGAACCAATACAGCTCTACACTGGATACGGTTTCCGCTTCCGCAAAATCAAACTGCACCCATTCCTCGGTATTTTTATTCGGCCACCAGTGGTAGTACGGAAGGGAGTGGTCGTTGCTGTTGCTCGGCAGCATTTGGTCGTTGAGCGCGATCAGGGCTTTGGTGTCTTTCGAGGCCGTAACCGTACTTCTGCGCGCAATGGTGGGTGCCGGCTCCGGAGAGGCGTACTCGGCAGCGGTGGCCATCCAGACACTCATCTCACCGGGGCCACGGTTATTCCAGAGGTGGTAAGGGATCAATACTAATGGCTGGGAGTTCGTATAAGTGACCGATCCGTCTAATTGGCGTGAGGCCCGCTTCGCAGAGCCCTGGATCAATTTGATGCCACCCAGATCATCAGCATCGGTTACCCGAAAATCAGCCTCCGGATCAACGATCAGGCTCAGCACCTTCCCGTCCGGGTTATCGGGCCACTCAGCGCAGTACAATAAGGGACCGCGTTCCACGGCCATTTTGCCGGTATTTACGGTTACTTCGGGATGGGATGTGACCACTTCGACGTCCATCGGGAAATCGATCAGGATCTCATCACCGGTTTTCCAGACGCGGGATATGGTGACGTACCCCTGTTCATCCACGGTTGCAGGTACCGCTTCCCCATTCAGGGTGATGTTGATATCGACCGGTTCTTTTTTTGCGTAAGCATACAGATCACTGGGCACCGGCTGATCACGGATATATCCGGGAATGCGCAGCTTCAGGTCAGCGGATAGGTCTGTCGCGTCTTCTACCATGAGCGACACGTCTCCTTCCCACGGAAAGCCACTCTGCATATTCAGTGTCAGCGATTGACCGTCAATAACAAATTCCGAGGCACTGGAGATATACAGGTTCACGTAGATCGATTCATCCTGCTGCGCGAAAATGTAGCCCGGCATAGCGGGCAGAAAGCGCGCCACATTGGGCGGACAACAGGCACACCCGAACCAGGCGCTGCGCTCGTGCTGCCCGTAGGAAGCCAGTGGATTGGGGTAAAAGAACCGATCTCCCGACAGGGATACCCCGTCGATGATGTTGTTGTACATGGTGCGCTCCAGCACGTCGATGTATTTGCTATCACCGGTCATCAGGAACATACGGTGATTCCACTTGGCATTACCGACACCGGCACAGGTTTCGCAGTAGGCCGACATATTGGGCAGCTCGTACGCTTCGCCAAAAGCCTCTCCGCTATTCGTAGCGCCGATTCCCCCATTGATATAGTATTTCGCATCGACAATATCGTGCCAGATACGGTCGATGGCTTCCATGTAGGAGGCATCGCCGGTGATCGCTGCTATATCAGCCATGGAGGTCCACATATACGCACCCCGGACAGCGTGGCCCACCGCCGTGCTTTGCTGCGTAACCGGCAGGTGGGATTGATCGTATTTTTTAGGATTACCCACGCCCTCCTTACCGCGAATATCCAGGAAGAACTTGGCCAGATCCAGGTAGCGCGGATCCTCGGTGACCCGGTACAATTTGACCAGCCCGATCTCGATCTCCTGGTGTCCGGGGACATTCCGGATGCCATCCGCCCCAAATTCGGAATACACCAGTTCGGCACTTTTGATGGCAATATCGAGCAGGGATCGTTTGCCTGTTGCCTCGTAGTGGGCCACCGCCGCCTCGTACATGTGCCCCAGATTGTACAATTCGTGGCTTAGTTCGTGGATGTACTGCCAGCGCTCCTCCCCCGCCCACGGATGTATATTTTTGCCGATGGTACGATTGGTGTACAGGTAGCCATCTTCTTCCTGAGCAGCAGAAATATAGTCGATCAGGGAATCGATGGTCTCCTCCAGGTCCGGGTCCGGAAAGGTCTGCAGGGAATAGCTCGCAGCCTCGATGATCTTGAATACATCCGAATCATCAAAGGGATACTGGCTGCAGAACTGCCCGTCCATCAAACCCGCAGCGATCTTGAAATTATCGATGCGTCCGGTTTTTTGGCTTTGTTGAATGGCAATGGGGATGGTCACCTCGTGGTTAACCTTGATCTTGGGTGCCCAAAAGTTATCCTGGATGGTCACTTTCGTAAAAGGTACCGGTTGAATGGGGTAATCCTGGGTTTGGGCTATAGTTAGATTACCTACCAGCATTGCGACCACACTGGCGAAGAGGGTGTTTGTCCATTTCATACTATTCCTGTTTTTGTAGCATATAATGTACAAAACAGGTTTGAGATTTACCTCTTTCGTCCATATGGACTTCGGCGGTCAGGGAAGTGCTAGCCTGGTAAAATCTTACGGCGTAAGGGCTAAAGCCATTTCACAGGGCGTTGGGGTTTGCTGCGTCTTGCTCTGTTTCACTAAAATGCCTATTTTAAAGGGAAAGTACGATCCATGCACCTGGTTACCCCATTCCTGCTGGCCCTGCTTCTTTTCCTGCTTACGGCGGAGGCCGGTTGGCTTTTGGCGAAAGCCTGGTTTCAGAACCGCAATGAACAAGATCAGGTCTATCCGGATGTGTACATTGGCTTTGCCATTATGGGAATCCTTCTGGCTATGTTCAATCACTTCTTCCGGCAATGCCTGCAAATTATTCCCGATAACTATGACTGGCTGGCAATCTCTTTAGTGACGATCACCGTGGCTATCAGTGCAATTCTGATTTATTCCCGGGCACGAAAACAAGTAACCCATGAGCCTATTTCCGGATAATTTCCATGACAAGACGCCCTTGCAGAAAAGGCTTTGGTATGTGCATCATATAATCCCTTCTGCCTATTTATTATTATTGATAATAGATGCTTTGGGGATTGATAGCGGTTTTCGGGACAAGTATTGGTTACCAATATTGGTTGTTTTTTGTTTATTCATGATCGGTGCATACATGATCCGGCTGAAAGTGGATCCCGATTTTCACAATGCCGTATACCCGGACTATACCAAAAAGCCTGATTCTTAGTCATCCTATGGCTTTTTGTTACCATCTCTGGCCTTTAACTTCTGCATGTATATCTCAAATGGACTTGAATCCTGGTGGTTGTTCCTAGCTAACTCCACAGATCGGGCAACCGAGGTTATGGCTTCTTCAATATCCCCTAAAGATTCGTAATTCCGGGCTAACCAAAAATGACTATCCGGATGATCGGGGTATTGCTCCACTGCCAGTTGAAAATACGGAAGCGACTCATCAAAGCGATCATCAAAATAGAGCATCATGGCCCTTTGGATGAGGATGGTCAAAGGTATCCTCATCTGATACCCAAACTGTTTGGCCATTCTTTCCGGCCAGGACCGAAGCTTTGCCACATCAAATGGGATCTGATAGGACAATCTTATTCGCCATTCCTTATACAGCTCTAAAAGTCCTGTTTGTAAGCTGGGTAGCGCGACAAAGTTATGATCTCCGTCTTCAATTTTATGGTACTGCCAGGAAAATCCATCGGGAGCCTGGCTCCCCAGAAAAGTATTAAGACTATCATTTTGCTGAATAAAAAAAGTGGGTGTCTCCAGGGTGCCAACCGAATGAAAATAAAAGTGGTTCCAGACTTTTTCCTTCGAAAATTGGTCCCAAAAAGTATCGTACAGATTCGTGTCGCCCTGTTTAAAAACCGCACTACTGGCTATGGCCGCCCGGAACTCTTCCGGAGCACGAAGTAGTGCAAAAGTGCTAAAAATAGCCCCCGATGAATGCCCGCTTATTATTCGGAATGGTGCGGTGTTGTAGGAGCTGTCAATGTATGGAATCAATTCTTGGGTTAGGAACTTAAGAAAGGTTTCCGCCTCATTCCCGGGTATCAAGTCTACTTCCCTCCGCCCACGGAGGTTGGGAATACCGACCACCAGGATGGGTGGGCAAATGGCCCGGTTCACCAGAAAATCAATCATTCCTGCGGCGAACAGGAAGTTCCTTTCAGCATCCAGTACATAAAGAACATGAAGCGGAACACCTTCATAGGGTTCACCCGGATGGTAGATATCAATGGGTCTTTCCTGGTTGAGTATGCGGGAGGTAAGAACTGTTCTTTCGCCTAGCGTTCTTGGATCGCTTCCCCGTGATCCGGCAGATTGACCAAAGGCGGTTCCGACAGCTAAAAGCAACAGCCCAAATACTATTTTGACATTCATAAAGCCCGCTATTGGTCATTAATTAAATGCTCATCTATGTAGTCCAGGATTTCGTTCGACATATGAAAGGCCTGGTACTCATCGATTCGGCTGTTCGCCAAAACGATTACTACTACTTCCGGGTCCTTTTTGAAATACATGCTTGCCGAAATGCCCATACTCCCTCCGGCACCATCAATGCCATACCCTTCGTTCAGGGCTGTGCGCCAATTATTGGGAATGGCGACCCGGCCATTCAGAATCCCTTCAGCCAGCCTGAGCAGGTCATCAGGAGTAGAATTTATGGCTCCTGCTGCGTATGCCCATGCATTGAATGGTCTTTTCCTGCTCAGGTTATAATACTCACTTCCTACTACCTGCTCGTATCGCAGCTGGCCACGTACTCTTTCGAAATAGTCGTTTGTCTGTTGATAACTATCGACGGCCTTCCGTTCGGGCTTATCATATCCTTCCACATACGTGGCTTGCATCTCCAGGGGGTCAAGTATCCGCTCACGCAGTACCTCGTGATAGGGCTTCCCGGTAGTATGTTCAATGATTTCTCCGAGTAAAATGTATCCGGTATTCGAATAGCTGGTATCCGTTCCGGGAATAAATCGGGGAGGATGAAGCGTGGAATCGGTAAATTGCAGGTATTCTTTCAGGTCCCAGGATCTATAGTGGGTTTGGTCATCCTTTGACAAGTAGTTCTGAAAATCTTCTCCATCCGTAAAGCTGTAAATACCACTGCTGTGGTCAAAAAGATGCCTGATCAGTAGTGTCCGGTTATAAGTCAAAGAGATTCAGTTGATTATGAGCCTCATC
>CAYFGK010000186.1:0-7954 GCA_964342305.1 uncultured Saprospiraceae bacterium
GGATTATGGAATTTTAGCCTGAAACCCTAGTAAAACCTAGCGCAACAACTCTATTGTCCAATACGAAACAAAGCGCTTTACATTGAAAGATGTCAATACCAATTAAAGTGTGTGCTCCGGCCTTTACTGTCTTCAAGTATCAGACAGTTGTTCGACAATAAATCTACTATTCTTCAGACGGCGTTGTGGATGTGATCATGGAATAAGAAAACAACAAATCATACCGGTCTGCAGAATACGTCTTCGAATCTCTGTTCAGAGCGGGGTTTTTCGCTCTTCATGGCATGGCACATTTTTTCACTAGTTACTGAGATATGTTACAAATTGGTGATTTTTGTAACACATCTCCTTCTGGGATACCTATTTTTCTTGTATATAAATAATCCGATACATTCTTTAAAACAATTTGCAGGAGTGACCATTTAAGGATAGCCGTGAAGAAAAGGGTGGTGCGAAAGGCTGCCTGAGAGTGAAACCTAAAGGTTACTAAAATTGCACCATAAAAAGGGAAAGCAGAGCTTACCACGAATGAGCCTTACGCAACAGAAAAAGCCAAGCCTAACATACTGTATACGCGCACCCCAACTCAATAAGATGAAAGCTCGCGAGTGGCTTGGTAAGCGAGCGGGAGGCAACCATCCTTTTTAGGCTAGCCTTATTTGGTCTTGATTTTTTGGTTCTTTTGCATCAAGGCAAAAGAACAATACCCGGCATCGAATACACCAACAGCACCATTCACCATGGATGCAGTTTAGTATGCAGAATACAAAGTTGAACTGGACGGCAGTACCTAACTGCAAATGCCCAAAAAGATCATGTTACCGTTCGGTCACGTATTCTTATCGCTCGGAAACCAATCAGGACCGCTCGGAAAGAAAAGTACCGCTATCCCCCTACCGAAGCTATCTTGCCAGTGAATGGTTCGACATTTAATTCACAGTAAAAAATAATAACATGCGACAACAAATCCTACTGACGCTGGCCGTACTTATACTGGCGAGTTGCGAAAAGGAAACAATCGTGTCTTCGGATGTACAATCCATGGCCCTGGATGCGGATACCTATGAGGTAGACATGGCCAAGCGGGGCAAGGCTGGCAAAGTAGACATTTGCCATTACGATGAAGACACGGATACCTACCGACTCATCCGGATCAACCGCAATGCCTTAAAGGCCCACCTGGCGCACGGCGATCAGGAAGTCGATGCCGATGGCGATGGGTACACAGCAATCGGTTCCTGCGTAGGCTCGGCCGACGATTGCGATGATACGAATCCCGACGTCAATCCCGGGGTGGAAGAGATCTGCGATAATGGCATCGATGATGATTGTAATGGTGAAGTGGATGAGGATGATGCGGATTGCAATGCTTTCCCGAATGCCTGGATAGGGGGTGGATGGTCCCTTGTATTACCCAGAAAGAACTTCGCTCCTGGTACATCTATGGAGTTTATTAGTCCCACGGAAATGAGGTTTTTCAATCCAGGACTTCCATGTAATGGTGGTCTGAAATTTATTTTGAAAGATATTCAAAATGGAGTCTATGTACTGGAGTGGCTACAATTATGTGGTGGAGGGGCTAAGATCTGGTACATTTTCCCCCAGCCAAATGGTGACGTGAAATTTGGGTCTAGCAATGACCCCAATAATTTCTTCCTTGATACTTTTCGAAAAGAATAGATCCGCCCTCCATTAAACCCCATACCAAGCAAATCAAACCCGTAAACCGTGGGCCGTGGGCCGTAAACCGTGAACCGTGAACCCGTCCCCCTCACAACCGCTCCGTCAAAATAAAGTGCATCGTCTTGATCCCGTCCACGTAATTGCCAATCCGAATATTCTCGTTGGGGCTGTGCTGATTGTTATCGCGATTCACCGTGGGGACAGTCACCGCCGGAATGCCCAACTCATTAACGAAAGGGGAAATGGGAATACTGCCACCCGAGGTACGCTGTTTAATGGGGCTTTCGCCAAAAGCCCGAACTAGTGCCCGGTCCAGCCACCGCCCTACTTCCGAATCGAAGGCGGTGCGAAAAGCGAGGTAGGAGGTGCTGCTGGTAAACTGACAGATACGCTCGTGCAACAGGCGCTCGCGCGAGGTCGGCTTGCGATCGATCACATAGTAGCCCTGATCCACGATGTGCTCACGCACCAAATTGATCAGACGGTCCGGATCGCTTTCCAAAACCAACCGGATGTCGATCTCGGCAATGGCCACGGAGGGTACTATGGTGCGGGCTTCGTCGCCCACCCAGCCCGAACTAAAACCCCGGACATTGAGCGAGGGATACTGCAGCGATTCCTGATAGGTCGGTGCCACACCGGTGGCTTTGGCGATCGCCAGTTGCCTGTAGTTGATGTATTCTTCGTCATCCGGGACGGCATCGAGTACGGCTTTCACCTCGTCACTGATGGTGATGCCGTCGTAGAATCCGGGAATGGTGACCCGTTCGCGTTCGTCCTTCATGCTCGCAATCAGCTGCGACAGACGAACCGCCGGGTTGGGCGCCCAGTTCCCGTAATGACCGCTGTGTTGCGGATATTGCGGACCGTATACCTGTAAAGTAATATCGGAAATACCCCGGGCACCGAAGGTCAGCGTAGGCTTATTGGCAATGTGCCGGGGTCCATCGAAAATAATGAGCATATCGGCCGCTAAAGCCTCTTTGTTCGCCTGAACCGCCTGCGGTAAATTGGGCGACCCCATCTCCTCTTCAAAGTCCATGATGACCTTCATGTGGAAGTTGGGCGTTTCGCCGCGGTCGATCATAAGGTCGTTGGCCGTCAGGAACATATTGACCGCTCCCTTTGAATCGGCCGTACTGCGCGCAAAGATCCGCCACTCCGGATCGATCTCGTCCCCATCGAGCATGCTCCAGTCCATAATTTCCCAGCCGCCTTCCTCGGCTTGTCGTTTCAGCGTAGCCTCGTAGGGATCATCCTGAAACCAGAAGGCGGGATCGACCGGTTGCCCGTCGACCTGCAGATAGATCAGTACGGTTTTGGCATCAGCCGCTTCCGTTTTCTTTTCCGCTAATAACAAAGGCGCTCCGGGTGTTTCCAGTCTCGTCGTTTTAAATCCCCTTTCGGTAAAATGCGACTCGCACCACTGCACATTGCGCTCAATATCCTCCGGAAAATGCGCATCATTCGGGATGGCCAGCAGTTCTTTTAATTGCGGGAAGGAGGCCTTGGCGCTGGCCCAGTAGAGGTCATCGGTTGTTGGTTGGGCCTGTAGCGTAACGGTAAGCCCGAATAGGCAAGCAAAAAGAGTAAGGAGGATACGATGCTTCATGTTTTTATTTTTGGCATGTACGTCTGAAAAGGTATCGTTTTTTCTTTTTACCACAATACCCTTTGGTCTGCAAATAGCTCAAATTCTATTGTCTGCTCACCCATAATCCCTGACCAGATGTATACTACTCTGGTCTCTCCGTTCACTTAATATGGTGATTAGGCGAGGCCGCCTTGCGCCCGATGCTCTACTTTCCGATTAGGGGATCTGGGGAAAGCGATTTTCTTGGGTATTGCGCCATTTTTTTTTAAATCAGGATACTCAGTACTCTGTAACCTAAGTAACTTTGATTTATGGCTGTGCCTTTCGGCAAAATACCTCGTTGCTCGTCGGTCGCGTCCGTACGGATGCTCCGATCCAAGAGTAGGGCCCCTTCACCCCACTCTTGGATATGCGCCTTGTCTTTTGCCAAAATGCCCTACCCATATTTTCAAATAACTTAGATTACAGAGTACTCAGGATAGTTGTTTTGCCATGGAGGGTATGGAATTTGCCGGAGTACAGGCCGCAGCGAAGCATTAACCGTGGAGCGCGATACGTCGTGGTCCTGCTTCACGCGGTGAACACAGCCCGTACGGGCGGTGGATCGCAGTGATTTGATTGCTGTGTTTGTCTTTGAATCAGAATCGTCAGGATAATGTTGAACCACGGAGGGCATGGAGTTTCAGGGAGTTCTATAAAGCGATAACCGCCGCAAGCCATCTATCGTGGGCCGTGGAATCCCTTCAGTCTCTGCGCTCTTCGGTCGCTTTACCCTCAACCCGGGCTCTACGCTCGATGCTCTACGCTGACTAGCGCAAAACAACCATGTGAAGAATATCGATGTAACCCAGCAAATCCCTCCTGCCCCGCCCGCCGTAGCCCGACCTGCCCGCTGGAGCTTCAGCGAAAGTGGGAAAGGGCGAAGGCGGGACCGTTAGCCGTCAATCGTCTGCCGTGAACCGTCTCCGCCCGCCGAAACTTTAGTGAAGGCGGGAACCGTCTTCTACACCTCCCGTATCACCTTCAACGCCTTATCAATCTCCTCCTTCTGGTTGTAAATATGCGTGCTTTGTCGCAGACCGTTGTCACCCGCCGCCCGGGGTTGTAATTTATAGCGACGCCACATCTCATTTTGCAGGTCGACCGGGGACAGGCCATCCACCAGGTAGGTGGTGATGCCGGCGCACATGTCGGGATGGACGGAGGATACGATCCTGACCTTTTCGATATCCTGCAGACCGGCACGCAAATAGTCGCCCAGTTCCTTGATCCGGCTGATCACTTTATCGGATCCAATTTCGTTGTGGAAGTCAACGGCTGCTTCCAGTCCGACGATCAGCGACACATTGCCGGTGCCACGCTGGGTCAGACGCAGGCCGTGGTCATCTTCATTATCCCACTGGTAGCTGGCTGCCACCGTCCAGACATCCCCCACAACCTCCTTACGCACGTACAAAATCCCGTTGCCGGCCGGCGCCAACAGCCATTTGTGTAAACTGGAATAATAGGCATCGCAGTCAATGTCCTGCACGTCCACCTGTACATGGCCCACCGACTGGGCTCCATCAATGATGGTAAAGATGCCCCGCTTTCTCGCTTCCTGACAGATTTGCTTCACGGGCAAGACCACCCCGTAGGTGGAGAGGATGTGGGGTACGGCAATAACCCTGGTCTTGGGCGTGACCAGACCGAAGATGTTATCCACGATCTCCTGCGGATCATTAGCGGGTATGGGTATGTGCGCTTCTTTGTAGGTCAGGCCGTAGCGCTTGGCGGCCGTCCGCCAACCTCCGAATCCACCGCCGTGCTCCTGGTCGGTATTGATGAACTCATCGCCCGGCTTAAAATCCAGTCCGTTCGATATGTAATTCATCCCCATGGTAGCATTCTGGATCAGCGCGATCTCCTTATGATCACCGGCGTTGATCAGCTTGGCGATCTTCGTGCGCAGCCCGTCAAACCCCTGATAGCCTTGCAACAACAAAGGACCGTTGCCCTGATAGTCACAATGAGCAATGCGCACTACGTTTTCCCGCATATTATCCAGCACCGCATGCAACACCCGCGAGGGCTGCGCCCCCATCGTGCCGGTATTGAAATAGGCCTCATCGGCCGGCATGGGAAAGGCGGCCCGTAATGCTTTCCAGTATTCGTCACCGCTGAGCCGGGACGGATCAGGCAATGGAATACTCTTTTGGGCGGAAGCCTGGGTTACCCCCAAAAAAGGTAAGGTGGCGGCAGCAGCCGTAGTGCGGTTGAGGAATTTACGTCGGTCCATAGTCTTTGCTTTTTTCACATAAAATAGGGATTTCCGGGTTTAACAGATGTAAACGGCATCTTACATAACGTCTTGAGCCAGATTTACCGGATGGATCGATGGACAAGCATTTCATCTGAGAATACCCTAAATTGGTTAATCGGAGAGCACCCTGCCAAACTCCTTACCTATGATCAAAGATGATCTTACCTACCAGGTAATTGGCTGTGCTATGAAAGTGCATCAAACCCTCGGTCCCGGATTTCAAGAAGTGATCTACCAGCGCTGCCTGGCCCTTGAATTGAGATGGGCCGCTATCAACTTCGTTCGCGAGCAGAAACAAATCGTCTATTATCAAGGTATCAACGTAGGTACCAGACGGGCCGATTTTGTCATCGAAGAACGACTTGTAGTCGAAATCAAAGCTAGAACGCACCTCGAAAACGCTCACCTTGCCCAAGCTAAAAATTATACGGTGGCCTACGATTTCCCCCATGGCCTACTCATTAATTTCGGTGGACCAAGTCTGGAATACAAACGGATGTTTAACCCCAAGTACAACGCTAAGTAGAAAGAAAAAAATAACGCTAATCCTGCTAATCCTGCTAATCCTGTTAATCCTGCTAATCCTGATCCAGACATTTTCCCTATCTTAAACGTAAAAATTGACACTATGAACCGACTGTTTTTTCTATTCGTTGTATTACTTAGCAGTACAATGATCATGGCCCAGGGTGGCCTCACTTACCAACAACCACCGGCCGAGATTAAAGACCTGGTCGATGCCCCCCTCGCCCCTTCCGTTATCATTGATTCGGAAGGCGATGATGTTATCCTCCTGTATCGTGATGCGTATAAATCCATCGCCGAACTGTCCGAAACGGAAATGCGCCTGGGCGGACTGCGGATCAACCCGGTCACCAACATCGGTAGCCGGACCACCTATTTCAATAATGTCAAATTGAAAAAGGCTTTCTCGGATGACCTGCGCGAAGTCAAAGGACTACCCGCAAATCCTAGACTATCGAATTTTGCCATCTCACCCGATGAGTCCAAGGTGGCCCTGACCAATACTACATCCACCGGGGTGGAAGCCTGGATCCTCGATGTAGCAAGTGCAGAAGCCATGCGGATTACCGAAGACAACCTCAACGCTAATATTGGCAGCCCCATCGAATGGCTGAATAATGAAAGCCTGTTGCTAAAAGTGCTGCCCGCAGACCGCAAGCCACTCATCGATACCGACTCCGCAGTACCCACCGGTCCTACGGTTTCCGTCAGCTCCGGCGAAAAAGCCCAGAACCGGACCTATCAGGATCTGCTGAAAAACCCGGTCGACGAAGCCAATTTTGCAACCCTGGCCAATTCGACCATCCTGAAAATGGACCTCGACGGTACGATCACCGAATGGATGCCGACGGGTATGCACCGCTCGATCTCCGTATCCCCCGACCAAAACTACGTGATGGTCACCACTACCAAGCGTCCGTTCTCCTACCTGGTGCCTTTTTCCCGCTTCGCCTACGAAACGAATATCTACGATGCCAACGGAAAACTCGTCAAACAACTGATCGATAAAGGCCTCGATGAAGTACGCCCACAGGGCTTCGGATCCACGACCGATAAACCACGCGGCTACAGCTGGCGCAGTGATAAGCCCGCTACCATCACCTGGACCGTAGCCCTCGACGGAGGTGATCCGGCCAAAGAGGTCGCCTACCGCGATGAAGTGTTCCAACTGGCAGCCCCCTTTACCGGCCAGCCGGTGTCACTCATTAAGACCCAAAATCGCTTTAGCTATATCACCTGGGGGAACGACGAAGTAGCCATCGCTTACGATAGCTGGTTCGCTGACCGGAATACCAAAACCTATGTGTTTAATCCTTCCGACAATTCGCAGAAACCCAACATCATTTCGGACCGGAACTACCAGGATGCCTACAGCAATCCCGGTCGTTTCGTGACTACCACCAATGATTTTAATCGAAGCGTACTGGAATTGAACGACGGTAAAGCCTATCTCATGGGCCCCGGATATACCGATGAAGGCCAATTCCCCTTCGTGGATGAAATGGATCTCGCTTCCGGAGAAACGAAGCGCCTGTATACCTCCACCTATACCGATAAGGTCGAGGACCTGATAGGATCCATTGACATGGAAAAAGGACAAATCCTGGTCCGCATCGAATCACCGACCGATTATCCCAATTACTATATGCGGGATATCAACAAAAAGCAAAGCCTGAAGCCGATCACCCGGTTCGATAACCCCTTTAAAAGCATGCAATCGGTCCATAAGGAAGTTATTTCCTACAAAAGGGACGACGGATTAGATCTGTCCGGCACCCTGTATTTACCGGTAGGGTACGACAAACAGAAAAAGGAAAAAATGCCCATGATCCTGTGGGCCTATCCGGTGG
>CAYFGK010000187.1:0-7928 GCA_964342305.1 uncultured Saprospiraceae bacterium
GATGTAAGCCGCTTCTATTTTCAAAGGGTACTTGAGACGTTTGTAGAAGTTAACTGGTTGATGAGGAAAATGAAAAAAGCGGTTGATTGGGAAGCAGTAAACCGAGCATACGGACAAACAATTTCATTCAATTTCCGATCAGCGTATCAACTCATTCCGGTAAGAAAAGACAAAGAGAAAAAGAATAAGGCTTTAGCTCTATTCAAATCCATTCTTGAAAACCGCGGACCAGACCCTAGGCTCTTATTCGAATACTTTTGCGAGCTTATACAGTGCCACTATTACGGTCGCTATACCGCTTACAAAAATGTTCATGATTATTCCAACGGCGGCAACCGCAAGCGAGAGGACTATTTCATTTGGGCTTGCCGGGACAGCGTATTTAAATACTTAGCATTTATTCAAGTTCTTAAACGGCTAAACCTGATCAATATGGAGACAAAAAATGAACCTACTTCAAGTAACGCACCAAGCAGCGAGCAAGTAGAGCAATTCTTTGAAAAAATGGGCTATAGCGATTCCCAAAAGTCTATGTTTCACTTGGGCAGAATGCTAAATGCAGTAACGTACATTCAACGTAACAAGAAGAAAACTGCGCTTGAAAAGGTAAACTTTAGTGGAATGGACAGAGACGACATAGTCCGGCTAAGGATCAATCTTGTAGAAAAAGCTAAGCAGTATGGAGAAGTTGGCAAAGTCATTTTTCACGACGCCCGCTTCGGCGAGTTTTTTGACTTCGAAAACTGGGGCATGCCTCCTCAGGAAGCCGTCTTCTTTCTATTGACTGGCTATTCATACGGCTTAGTCAAAAGCGAATCCAAAGGATCATAATTTCAACAAAAAACCTTTAAAACCAGCATAATCATGGCTAATACCATCAACTACTCCTCTGATTTTCTTTTCCTGTATGAGGCATCTCAGTGCAATCCAAACGGTGACCCTGATCAGGAAAACAAGCCGCGCATGGATTATGATACGAAGACGAACCTAGTTACCGATACTCGTGTCAAGCGGTTTATCAGGGATTATTTGAAAACTATCAATGAAGAGGAAGTCATCTTCGTAGACATGGAGGGAGAGCGACAAGTTACTATGGATTCCAAATTGGAGGCAGTTGTCAAGCGAACGCTCAATGACAAAAGCCTGATTGAGAAAGTATTCTCAGATAACGAGAACGCTAAAAAAGGCTATCTGGAACTGCTTGAAAAGTCTAAAGATGAAGAGGCTTTCTGGGGAAAGCTAAAAGATAAAAAGCTTAAGGAGACCAATGTTGAACTCCTCCGCTATTTAGTCAAAGAGCAGTTCATCGATATCCGGTTATTTGGCAGTGCCTTTGCGGTAGAAGGTTTCACCAAGGCGTATACTGGTCCTGTGCAATTGAACTGGGGTTATTCGCTGAATAAAGTAGAATTGATGGATTCGGATTCTATCGTGACCATCATGAATGATGATAGCAGCACTTTCGGAAAAGACTACCGGGTGCACTACAGCTTGCTGGCATTCAATGGCACCATCAATAAATTCGCCGCCAAAACCACTGGGCTAAAAGAAGAAGACCTCAAAGTGTTCCGCGATGCGATCTGGAACGCCATCCCGGCTATGCCTACGCGGTCAAAGCTCAATCAATATCCTAAACTATATGTGGAGCTGGTTTACAACGAAGGTTTCACCAATGGACAATTTGGAGACCTGAGAAACTATGTATCTGCCCAACCTAAAGTGGGATTAGACGAGAAAAAAGTGCGCCGATTTGATGACTTGGTACTAGATCTTAGCAAGCTCCAGACTCTGATTGAGGAGTATAAAGGCAAAACGATCAAAGATGTCATCATGCGCACCTCCACGGACCTGGAATTCTCAGTGTAAGCTGAGCCACCAAAAAACTCAGTTTATGGAAATTTTGACATTTGAAGTGCGCGGGAAAATGGCGCACTTCCGAAAATACTACGCTAACAATACGGCTTTTAGCTTTTCCATTCCACCGAGAACAACTCTTATGGGCATGGTGGCTGCAGCTATGGGCTGGCAAAAGGACGAATACTACGATAAGCTTTCTACAGAACATATTCGCTTCGGTATAAGAGTGTTAGAGCCGATCAAGAAAAGCTTTCAGCGCGTAAATTTTCTTAGTATTAAGTCTTTAGGCAACTTGTCTAAAAACCTCAGTTCTGATTTTCGGGGACATGGTGGACGTATTCAAACGCCTTTCGAAGTGATTACGCCAATCGATTTGCGTACAGGCGATGTTGCGTATCAGGTTTTTCTGACCTCTGGTGAATCAGGTAAAGGTGCCTTTGATGAAATAGCGCAGCATTTCACTAATCAGCCGCCCGTTTACAATCTCTCATTGGGCACCGCAAACTTCCAAGCCAACCTTAAGAACATTCAGCTTTTAAAAGCTACCCAAATCATGGAGCAGCAAGCAGAAGGCTTTGCAGAGCTGCATTCAGCCGTGCCTTCAAAGATTGTGGAAGAACTCTCCTTTGAGAAGGATCAGCTCGACCGATACAATTCGGTGGAAGAAGAATTGCTCCCCGGCGAGTTTCACAGCGACCCTAAACGGATGAGAGAGCTGAAGAGCATGAACCGGGTGCTATTTTCGGTTTCCCAGTATCCACTCAGAGTTAGGCTTAATACCCCTTTTTGGGAGGTACACACTGAGTGCGAGTCGTTGAATATTCAATTCATGGACGTATGAGTTACTATTCTCACAGCACTACTCGTGAAGACGGCACGACTGTTGGCAGCAAGCTGCTCGCTGTACATACCCAAGGCGTTCTCGACAAAGCACTGCACCACTGGCATAATGGGATTTCCTTTAGCATAAGTAACACTCAGATTAAAGCGCTTTTGGAGGACATCGTGCGCTTTCATGACTTGGGTAAGTATACGCCGTATTTTCAGAATTATCTACTCAAACGACCGCCCATAGACCAGAAACTGAAGCAACATGCCAGATTTGGCGGATACGCTGCTTACCAGCGCTGGCTGAATAAAGGGGAGCAGAAATTGGCAATAATTGCATTATTGCTCATTTACCGACATCATAGTTATTTGTTCCGGCTTAACGATTTGGTAAAAAAGCTCGAGGACGGAGATAATCAGAAGGTGTTTAATGTGCAATTACATAGTATTGAGCAGATCATTAAAACCATAGGACAAGACAGTCAGCTCTTTGATCTGAAGTCACTTTTGGTTTATCCCAATGTTCGGGGGGTTCGAAAAGCTGAAAGAGTCTGGGTAAAGAAACAAGCTGATATTCAGGATTATTACCTCTGCAATTATCTTTTCTCTCTACTCATCGAAGGAGATAAATTAGATGCATCCGAAACAGGAGTATATTACAGAAAATCGATTGAACCCGATCTGGTTGATCGCCGCTTTGGCAAGCCTGCACCATCAGATACTGTTGATCTTTCCTCCTTGAATCAGAATGAAATACGTAATTTTTGCAGGTCTGAAGTAGTTGCTCATCTTGAGAATGAAGAAGTGCTGGGTCAAAGGGTTTTTACGCTGACCGCCCCTACCGGAATTGGCAAAACCATGACCGCATTAGACTTCGCGCTTAAGTTGAAAGACAAGATAAGCAAGGTTGAAGGCTATGAGCCCCAACTGATTTATGCCTTGCCTTTTATTAATATCATCGAACAGGCCCTTGGCGAATATGAGAAAACACTAGCCGGAAGCCACTTCAGCCCTCATATTCTGGGCCACTATCAGTTTGCTGATATTTTTGGTGATCCGCAAGATGGTGACGAAAGCGGCTATGAGCAAAAGCTCATGCAGTTGGATACCTGGCAGAGCGATATCGTTATCACCTCTTTTGTGCAATTCTTTGAGACGTTGATTTGCAACCGCAACAAGCTACTGAAAAAGTTTAACCATTACGCGGGCAGTATTATCATTTTGGATGAAGTGCAAACCCTTCGGCTTGATTACATGCCGCTGATAGGTGCTGCGCTGCACTATTTGGCGAAGTTTCTCAATGCACGAATCATATTGATGACAGCTACGAAGCCCAAGATATTTGAACTCGCTGAGAAGGAATTACTAACGGATGAAGGTGAAACGGTTCGGCCACTGGAGCTTTTGACTTCTCACGATAAAGTTTTTGCACTATTTAACCGCACCACAATTCATCCAAAATTAACAGATCTGGAAGGCGAGCCTGAGGAGAGGAGCCTATCCTTTATGGAAAGTCTATTTCCATCGCACTGGTCTTCTGAAAAGTCCTGCATTATCGTCTGCAATACCGTCAATCGGTCAATATTTCTCCACGATAGAATCAAAGATTACTGCGAAGAGCTTGGCTTAAGCAATCCTGTATTTTACTTGTCTACCAATATTGCCCCGGTGGAACGCATGGAGCGGATTGAGCAAATCAAGCAAGCTCTTAATCAAAAAGTCGCGCCAATACTTATCGCCACCCAAGTTGTGGAGGCAGGCGTGGACATTGACTTTGATATGGGTTTTAGAGATTTAGGGCCGATAGATTCGATCATACAAGTGGCAGGCCGTATCAACCGACATGATGACCGCACACGCTCCGGGGCACCGCTGTACATCGTTGACTTTGCGGAGTGTGATACAATCTACGGAAAATTGACAGCCACCCAAGCCAGAAAAGCACTTCGGGAAGCAGAAGCTATTCCGGAAAAAGATTACCTCAACCTGATCACAAAATATTTTGACGACATCTCAGGCAGGCTTTCTTTCAGGAAGTCCAGAGCATTTTTTGCTTCAATGAAAACCTTGAAATACGATCATGAAAATTGGAAAGAAGAACACCCTGTTTCTGCCTTCCGAATCATCGAACAATCGTCAGACTACCGCTCGGTGTTTATCGAACTGGATGAGGAGAGCCATCATATCAGGAATGCTTATTGGAAAAAAATTATTGGGAAAATCTCCAAAGAAGATTTTGACAGATTTCATAAGCGTAGTTTCCAGCAAAGGATAATATCAGTACCCAAGAAATACACTCAAGGCTTGGAAGCGATCAATCAATTTGATGATAATATCCTACTAGTTCCCATCGAGTTGCTGAGTTCCTATTATGATAGCAATACTGGATTCAAAAGGGAACTGGAATCAACCGAAACCTTTATGTTTTGAAGCTACAGTAAAGTGTTTTATTCAGGATCACTAGTGGCTTTTGTCAATACAATTTTCAACCACCATGCACCTAACCACCATCACCTTCCCGGACCTACACCTCTCCCAGCGCGATGGGCATAAGCTACGCGGATATTTCAGCGAGCGGTTTGGTCAGCAATCTGATTTATGGCACAACCATAGTAAGGACGGGAAACCCATTTATCGGTATCCGCTGATTCAGAGTAAGGTTGTGGACCATGTGCCACGCGTAATTGGTCTGGAAAGGGGAGCTGAATTATTGATCAATCATTTTTTGGACGTACAGGAAATCAAAATTGATGATCTGGTGATCCCCGTCCACAGCAAGCAGGTACATAGCCAAACTGTAAATATTGGCGTACGGCCTCAATTATTTACGTATCGATTTGCCACCCCTTGGTTTGCGTTGAATCAAGATAAATACCGAGAGTATCAGCAGGCCCCAAAGGATGAGCGTATTCGTATTCTGAACGGGAACCTGATATCCAATATGTTTTCTTTTATGAAGGAAGTCGGTTATCATGAAGAAGAACGGATAATGACCCAGGTTATGGATCTGAAACCGGTGTCGAGCAAGTTCAAAGGCCAAACCATGACCATGTTTAAAGGTAAGTTTGTCACGAACGTCGAGCTTCCGTCGTATATAGGCTTGGGAAAATCGGTTTCGCGGGGGTATGGCACCATCATTTTAGAGGGTAATTAGTATGCAAATTCATCTGAACACCTACGGGACTTACCTGCATGTACACGAGCGTATGTTCGAAATACGTAAGCGTGTAGAAGGGGTCGTGGAAAAAACCCAATTAGCCGCCCACAAAATAAAGAGCATTTGGGTGAGCGACGGCGTGGCTCTTTCCGCTAATGCCGTAAAGCTGGCTATGGAGCATAACATAGATATTGTCTTCCTGGAGGCCAACGGGAACCCTTATGGCCGGGTCTGGCATAGCAAATTGGGCAGTACTACACGCATTCGCAAAGAGCAACTTAAGGCTTCATTAGGAAGGGCAGCAGTAGCATACACTCAATTGTGGATCGGAGATAAAATGAGTAATCAGATTCAATTGGTCAAGCAACTGCTTAGTCATCGTCCCCAGCACCAGGAATATTTGTCAGACAGGTTGGAACGAATGCAGCGTATGCAGATAGAAATACGAAATCTGGAAGGTGCTGTAATCGATCCGTTGGCAGACCGTATCCGGGGATTAGAGGGCAGTTGTGGTCGGTTGTATTTTGATGTACTCAGTTTTGTATTGCCCCGACAATACCAGTTTTCCGGACGAAGCTTTCGGCCCGCAGAGGATCCTTTCAATGCGTTTTTGAACTATGGCTACGGGATTTTGTACAGTCGGGTCGAAAAGGCCCTGATTCTGGCTGGCCTTGATCCGTTTGTTGGATTCCTGCATCGGGACGACTACAATTACAAAAGCCTGGTTTATGACTTTATTGAACCATTCCGGATCTTTATCGAGGAACCCGTTTTTAGACTATTCTCCGGAAAAAAAGTACGACAAGATCATACGGACGACCTGGCCAATGGGGTCCGACTGAATCAGGAAGGGAAGAAGCTACTGATCGAGCGATTGAATAAGCATTTGGAAGAAGATCGAATTCGCTATAAAGGGCGTAATCAGGCGAGAGGTAACATTATTCAGTTTGAAGCACATCGATTCGCGAATGAACTCCTAAACACATAAGAAAGATGATTGCCTGGGTGTTGTACGATATTGAACAGGATCGGGCGCGAAATCGCGTAGCCCGTTATTGCAAGCAGGCCGGATTACATCGAGTTCAATATTCGGTCTTTTTAGGTACCTTAAATGAACATGAGAAGGATACATTAGAACTACAGATTGAAGCCGAAATAAATCTCGATAAAGATAAGGTCTACATTTTTCCGATGAGTAAGTCTGAGCTCAAATCAACGACTGTACTGGGGCAGGCACTGGATAAGAAATTTGTTACAGATCAGGTACATGCACTATTTTTCTGATGATTAGTCTGACGCCTTCCCATATTATTGAATACTTGTACTGCCCGCGGTACACCTACTTTGAGTACGTCCTTCGCATTCCACAAAACGAGACTAAGTACCACAAAGTTATGCGCGGAAGAGATTTACACCTGCAAAGGTCCCGACAGAATTTAGGGTATTTGCGAAAGCGAATCGGAACAGTAGACAAAAAAATGGACCAATACCTGACCAATGACCTGCTACGCGGGGAAGTAGATGAAGTACTGTGGCTGAAGGATGGTTCTATGGCACCACTTGACTACAAATTTGCGCAATACAAGGATCGAGTATTTGATACCTACCGAACACAATTGTATTGTTATGCGTGGCTGATAGAAGAAAATTTTGGGCGACAAGCTAACCGCGGGTTTCTGGTATATACCCGAAGCAAAAATCGGTTAGTAGAAATCGAAATCAACGCTACTCATGTGGCAAAGGTTAAGCAAGCATCGAGTGAGGTCCAGGAAATACTGGTAGAAAACAAGTACCCAAAAGCTACAAAATACAAGCGGCGTTGTGTAAATTGTACGTATCGTAATGTCTGCACAAAGTAGCTCCGGATGGGTTTTTATTTTCTAAGCCTAAAAAACAGGTGTCAAAATACTGTTATTCAGCTTTTTATCTTTTCGAAAACATGTAAAAAACCAGAAGAAGTTCTTTGACATCATGGTAAAAACTAGGAAAGCAACACAGTACCAGTTATTTTTAATAGTTTGATTTTTAGCCATTTACTCAAAAAAACGACTTCCCAGGCTACATCCAACCGAAGAAGGATTGAAAC
>CAYFGK010000188.1:0-7900 GCA_964342305.1 uncultured Saprospiraceae bacterium
TCAGCCGTCAGCCGTCAGCCGTCAGCCGTCAGCCGTCAGCCGTCAGCCGTCAGCCAGCATCATCCTCGCTCCGGCCAGTTCCCCCAAGGCGTGCTGATCACCTTGTTGGCGGGCAACTTCCATACCTTTGGAATAGATGTCAACGGCCCGCTCTGCATCATTGGCCCGTTCGTACCACTTGCCGAGGTGATAGTACAGCCCGAGGTAATCGGGGTCTTTTTTCAGCAGTTCGTTGTAAAATTCGAAAGCCTTGTCCTCATCACCCATTTTTTCGTATTCCTTGGCCAGGGCAAAGCGGACAAAAGAATCATCAGGGCTTTCGGCAAGAAGGTTTTGTAATTGCGACAGGCGAGTCATGTCAGTGTTGTTTTTTCGCAAAAATATCCGTTTCTACGAACAAAGTGAGCGACAGAAAGATTTTATTAGCGAAAATTCGCTGAGTTCCTTTTTGGGTTCTTCACAGATTGGCTATCTTTGGTAGCCACGCGACAAACCGGTCGAGCACCCCTCCTCCGGTCACTGCCCAACCAGCATAACATAAGCCAAACTTTAAATGATTAAAGCATGAAACTACTCGTATGTGTTAGTAAAACACCGGAGACCACTGCTAAAATCGCCTTTACTGACGATAATACCCGGTTCGAAACCAACGGTGTCCAGTACATCATGAATCCCTACGATGAATGGTACGCCCTGGTACGTGCTCTCGAACTGAAAGAGGCCTTTGGCGGTTCGGTGACCATCCTGAACGTTGGTCCCGCCGAAAACGATACGGTAATCCGCAAAGGCCTGGCAATTGGCGCGGATGATGCCGTACGCATCGACGCTACCCCGGGCTCTGCCCTGGCCACAGCTAAACAGATTTCCGCTTTCGCAAAAGAGGAAGGATACGACATTATCCTCTTCGGTAAGGAGACCATCGATTACAATGGATCAGAAGTGCCCGGCATGGTGGCCGAATTACTCGATTTACCGTTCCTCTCCTACGCCAGCGATCTGTCGATGGACGATGATAAAAAAGCGGTCGTCACCCGTGATATTGAAGGGGGTACCGAAACAGCCGAGGTGGAAGTTCCCTTTGTGGTGAGTGCCGCTAAGGGCCTCGCCGAACAGCGCATTCCTAATATGCGTGGTATCATGATGGCCAAACGCAAGCCCCTGAAAGTGGTAGATGCTATTGATACGGAGGATAAAGCTGTCGCCGTCAAGTACGAATTGCCCCCCGAGAAGGGCGACGTTAAACTGGTCGACCCCGAAAATATGGAAGAACTGGTTCGCCTGCTCCACGAAGAGGCGAAAGTCATCTAGGCCAATCTTTCAACTGTTAACCCATTCTTGAACCCACATACTCTCAATACATATGATTCTCGTATTTGCAGAACATCAAAAAGGCCAGTTTAAGAAAGCGGCCTTCGAAACCGTCTTTTACGGGCACAAAACCGCCGAAGCCCTCGGTACGGAATGCGCCGCCATTGTAATTGGTGAAGCCTCCGGACTGGAAGAGCTCGGTAAATACGGTGCTAAAAAGGTATACCAGGTCGGCGGCGTTTCTCACTTCGACAGCCAGGTGTATACCTCTGTTTTGGCGCAAGCCATGGATAAACTCAATGCCAACGTATTGATAATGACTCATACCTCGACGGGTAAATCCCTCATCGGTCGCCTTTCGGCAAAACTCGATGCGGCATCCGTCAGTGGTGTGAACAGTATACCCCGCCAGGAAGGTGATACCATGCATGTGCGTAAGCCGGTCTTTTCCGGAAAAGCCTTCGCCGATTACGAGCTTAAAAGTAACCGCAAAGTGCTGAGCCTGATGGGCAATTCCTTCCAGCCACAGGAAGTGGGTGATGCTGCCTCAGTAGAAGCACTAGACGTCGATGTTCCCGACAGCCGACTTACCATCAAAGAAGTTGACCGCGTGGAAGGCCGGGTACCATTACCCGAAGCGGAACTCGTCGTTTCGGCCGGACGCGGAATGAAGGGGCCCGAAAACTGGGGTATCATTGAGGAAATGGCCGATATACTCGGAGCAACCACCGCCTGCTCGCGTCCCGTAGCTGATGTGGGCTGGCGCCCGCACCACGAACACGTAGGACAAACGGGTATTGCCATCCGGCCCAACCTGTATATTGCCGTCGGTATTTCCGGCGCCATCCAGCATCTGGCCGGGGTGAACAACTCCAAGACTATCGTGGTGATCAATAAAGATCCGGAAGCGCCCTTCTTTAAGGCCGCTGATTATGGTGTTGTTGGTGACCTCTTCGATGTGGTACCACGCCTGAATGAGGCGCTCAAAGCCTATAAAGGATAAAAAAAACGGGAGGTTGGGCACAGACTCATCCGTAAAGTAGTGATGATAATCAAAGCCCAACCTCCCGGTATAGAGGAGTAGGTATAGGGTATTGGGATTGAAGCGTGTACTATTACTTAATATGCTCAACCAAATACAATGTGAGGTGCGACATTCAGTTATGTAGCAAACCCCTTAGCCCCAACCACACGTTAAAAATATTGGTTTACGAAACGTATCTTCGGATACGAAGGGGAGGCCGCCGGCTTCCCCTTTTCAATTGGGTGTTGACGAAAATTTTGTCATTATGACGAATAATTCGTACTTTTGCGGCCGCTGTAACTGATTTACGCGATCACTAACGGTAAAAAACAAACACCATGGCAGTTAATTTAACGAAAGAGCAGCAAGCGGAGATTTTCAAGCAATACGGTGGCTCTGAAAAAAACACCGGCTCCGTAGAAGGTCAGATCGCCTTGTTCACCAAGCGCATCGAAGTATTGTCCAACCACCTCAAGGAAAACCGCAAGGATCACTCCTGCCGTCGCACCCTGTTGACGCTGGTTGGTAAGCGTAAAGGTCTGTTGACCTATCTGGCTAAAAAAGATATCACTAAGTACCGCGAACTCATCGAGCAACTCGGTATCCGTAATATCCGCAAATAATCGGCCCGACGGGCAATCGATAAAGGGGAAGTATCCTGGTTTTGGGATTCTTCCCCTTTTTGTTATATATTTGAAAAAGTCTGAAAAACAGGCTGTTCAAACGACTCACACGGGAATTTTTCCCACACGAGCTACTCAAAGCTCAAACGACTCCAAAATGCTGTCCTTAGCAACCGGCACAATGTCGTCCTGACATTGGAGCTAATCTTTTATTACTAAAACTTTTTTTGAACGTATGGGACAACAAACACCGATCACTACGTCCTTCAATTTACCCGACGGACGGGAAGTGGTCATTGAAACCGGCAAATTGGCCACCCAGGCCGATGGCTCGGTCGTTGTACGCATGGGCAAGACCATGCTTTTCTGCTCCGTAGTGTCTACCCGCGAACCCCGGGAAGGACAGAGCTTTTTTCCGCTCTCCGTCGATTATCAGGAGAAATTCGCCGCTGCGGGTAAGATACCGGGCAACTTCTTCCGTCGCGAAGCAAAACTGTCGGATTATGAGGTGCTGACCTCCCGGCTGGTCGACCGCGCCATTCGCCCGCTTTTCCCCGATGGATATATGAATGACACTCAGGTAATCATCAACCTTATCTCCGGTGAGGAAGATGTGCTGCCCGATGCACTGGCCGCACTGGCCGCATCGGCCGCAATGACCTGTTCCGATGTGCCCTTTAACGGCCCCATCTCGGAAGTACGCGTTGCCCGCGTCAACGGTGAAATAAAGATCAATCCGTCGCGCTCCGAAACCGAGGAAGCCGATATGGAATTTATCGTTGCTGCCAGTATGGACAACGTGATGATGGTCGAAGGGGAAGCCAAGGAATGCCAGGAGAAAGACCTGGTCGAAGCTATCCGTACGGCCCACGAAGCGATCAAGGTTCAATGTCAGGCTCAGCTTGATCTGGCAGCTAAAGTGGGGGATAAATCCATTAGCCGCGAAGTAGAACAAGCCGAAGAGGACGAGGACCTGAAAGCCAAGGTGGAATCACTGACCAAGGACAAAATCCTCGAGGTCGCCCGTGGTGAACTCGACAAAAAAGCACGTAAGAAAGGCTTCGAAGAGATCAAAGACGCTCTCAAAGAGACCCTCGAAGAAGAAATGGACGAGGATACCTTCGCCGAAAAATGGCCCATGGCCAAGGAGTATTTCCAAAAGACACAGAAGGCCCTGATCCGGGAAATGGTGCTGGCCGAAGGCAAGCGTCTGGACGGACGTAAAGCTAATGAGGTCCGGGATATCTGGACGGAGGTGGATTATCTGCCCAGTGCCCACGGTTCGGCCATCTTTACCCGTGGAGAAACTCAGTCGCTTACCTCACTAACGCTCGGTACCAAGACCGATGAGTTGATGTTGGATCAGGCACTGAAACACAGCTACGAGAATTTCATTCTTCACTACAACTTCCCCGCTTTCTCGGTGGGTGAGACTAAGCCAATGCGCGGTCCCGGCCGTCGTGAGGTCGGTCACGCCAACCTCGCTGCCCGTGCACTGCGCCAGGTATTGCCGGCAGAGTTGCCCTACACCCTGCGGATTGTTTCCGACGTCCTGGAATCGAATGGTTCCAGTTCTATGGCCACTGTTTGCGCAGGTACACTGGCCCTGATGGATGCCGGTATCAAAGTAAAAGCTCCGGTATCCGGTATCGCCATGGGTATGATCTCCGACGGTGAACGCTACGCTATCCTCAGTGATATCCTGGGCGATGAAGACGCCCTGGGTGATATGGACTTCAAGGTGACCGGTACTGAAAATGGCATCACCGCCTGCCAGATGGACATCAAGATCGAAGGTCTTCCCTACGAGCAACTCGAGGAGGCTCTGATGCAGGCCCGTGAAGGCCGGGTACACATCCTGAACGAAATGAGCAAATCACTGGCTGCTCCCCGCGAAGATCTCAAACCACACGCTCCGCGCATCGTGGAATTGACGATCGATAAGAGCTTCATCGGTGCCGTGATCGGACCGGGTGGTAAGGTTATTCAGGAGATCCAGGAAGTTACGGGTACCCAGATCAACATCGAAGAGGTTGATAATAAGGGTATCGTGAACATCGCCAGTAGCGATAAGGAATCTATTGATAAGGCCGTTGCCTGGGTCAAGCGGATCACCTTTACGCCCGAGGTTGGTGATGTCTTCGATTCAGTAGTTCGCTCGGTCATGCCGTATGGCGTCTTCGTTGACTTCCACGGTAAGAGTGGCTTGTTGCACGTTTCTGAGATCTCGCACTCCCGTATCGAGAATGTTGCGGATCACTTCCAGGAAGGTGACGAGGTCAAGGTGAAACTGATCGGAGTGGATAAAAAGACCGGTAAGTTGCGTTTATCCCGGAAGGCCTTGTTGCCGAAACCGGAGCGCAAACCACGTGACTAATTGCTATAGCCAGCGGGACGCAGGGCAAAAACCCCGTTCCCCATCAGCTGGCTGTTTTAATTGAATGTGGCGGGGAACTTTTCTGCCCGCCAGCTTTTTTTATTAAGTGCTTGCCAATCTGCCGTGATTGCCAAGCACTTTCTTATTTTGTACAGGGTGCCCATGAACTCCACCCTGCGTTTTTTGAGAAAAGGGCCTGAAATAAGGCTTTTTTTGGAAAAAATCAAGTTTTTTTCAGTTCCTGAAACTATTTTTTCTCAGAAAGCGTATTGAACATGTAGCCTTTAAAAATCTGTGTGTGTATGCGTCAGTTAAAAATTACAAACAAAATTACGGCCAGGGAGAGCCTTGCCCTCGATAAGTATCTCAACGATATCGGTAAAATTTCGATGTTGAGTGCGGACGAGGAGGCTGAATTGGCCCGCCGGATCCGCCAGGGCGATCAGGCGGCTTTAGAGAAATTGACTAAAGCCAACCTCCGCTTTGTGGTTTCCGTTGCGAAACAATATCAAAATCAGGGGCTCTCACTTAGCGACCTGATCAACGAGGGAAATGTGGGTTTGATGAAAGCCGCCAAACGGTTTGATGAGACCAAAGGATTTAAATTTATCTCCTACGCCGTGTGGTGGATCCGCCAATCCATCCTCCAGGCCATCGTGGAGTATTCCCGGATCGTGCGCCTGCCCCTGAATAAAGTGGGTTCCTACAACAAAGTGAATGAAGCGTATTTGTCGTTCGTTCAGAAATTCGAACGGGAACCGACTCACGAAGAACTGGGTGAACTCCTGGATATGACCGCCAAGGAAGTATCCAACATGCTGAAAGGAAATGGTCGTCACCTCTCGGTCGACGCTCCCCTGAGTGGCGAAGATGGTGATTCCACCATGCTGGATGTGATCACTCACGACGAGGGCAATGCCCCGGACGACAGCCTGATGGCACAGTCTTTGAAAGACGAGGTGCAACAAGGCCTGTCCATGTTGTCGCCACGTGAAGTGGAAGTGCTTTCTTCCTACTACGGCCTGGCTGGTAAGAAATCATTGACCCTGGAAGAGATTGGTGAATTGTACGGATTGACCCGCGAACGGGTGCGCCAGATCAAAGAGCGCGCGATTCGTCGGTTGCGTAAATCCTACAACCGCAATGCACTGAAATCGTACCTGGGATAAACTAAACCATTAAGCATATTCCTCAGTATAACCGGACTCATTCTTGATAAAGGAATGAGTCCGGTTTTTTTTATCTTGCCGCCCTAAAATTGGACGTCTGATGTGCCTGACCTTTTTGCGAACCGCTTTACTCGTAGTTGGAATAGCCCTGCTGTTTCCCGCTTGTCAATCCGGGACCGACGATCAGGGTTCGGCCGGTGCGTCGATTGCCGATAATACCGTGCAAGTGACTAGCGACGATCAGGTGTCTTTTACGGTTCAGGTAGAAGGCTTGCGGCTGCGCGCCGGGGCAGGGCCGGAGGCGCAGGTAATCCGTACCCTGACCAGGGGCGAGTTGTTGATCGATGGCCGGGAAGTCTCTGATTTTACCACACCCATCCGGCTGCGTGGCATCGATTTTGATGAACCCTGGATCAAGGTACATACCACCGACGGAGAAACCGGTTGGGTATACGGTGGAGCCCTGAACCCTGCGATGCAGGCCAGCCCAGAGGCTGCTTCATTGCTCCTGGATAAACGGCTGACTACTTTTTTTGGCGAAAGCCTAACCCGGAAAATACAGGACTACCGCGATCAGTATGCTGTTGCCAAAACCAGTGACCAATTGGCAGCCGTGTATCTGGACGGCGCGAATATCAGTGCGCAAATGAACCCGGTTCTGGAGGAACGCATTACGGTGGAAGACTACGATCAGCTCCCCGATCTGTTTTGGCTGGAGCAGGCTTTCCCCGCTTATCAGCCAACGCTGGTTGCGGAAGGCACGATCTATTACCTTTTTGCTGATTATCGCGACTGGTTGGAAAAAGCCCGACTGACGCAAGGTACCGAGGATGATGATTTTGTGGCGATTGCCCTGGACCTCTTTCCGCAGGATAGTATTGCCCATTTTTATCCGGCGTATTTCCTGCAGACCTGGGATTATGGCGGTCATAGCCTGCTGGGGCGGGGCATCCACCTCGATCTGCTGACCCGATTGGAAGAAGCCTGGCAGGGGGGGGAATCAGCTTTCGCTCCTGCTATTCGAAACATGACCAGGGGTATTGTGGAGGACATTACGAATGTCGATAACACATATTGGGAGGGGCAAACTGCAATTGCCGGCGAATTAAAGTCAATTCTCGACCGTGATTGGGACGTATTGACTACGGAAGATGAGATTGCCCTGCGGGCGCGTACTCAGCAGTTTGCTGAACCAAAGAAGCATCAGATCTCCCTGGATAACGGCTCGGGAATGGGGGGATAATTCATATCTTTAACGTGAGGGTGGGGCCGGGTTATCTGGTAAATATACCGACAACGAAGTGGTTTTGCTCCGCAGTATTTCGTGCTGGGACTCCAAACCACTTCGGAAGCGGTATAACTGAGTGTCAAAACCTCACCTTGTATATGGTGTAGAGTA
>CAYFGK010000189.1:0-7425 GCA_964342305.1 uncultured Saprospiraceae bacterium
TCAGCACTACCACCTGGTTTATTCGCTGTGCCCGCGTCAAAGGCTGCGGCGGTGAATTCTGGGCGGAGTCCAATAAGGTAGCAATCACGGTCGAAGAATGCACCGACTGCACCGACTTCGAAGCAACGCTGGATAAAAACATGGATTGGAACTGCTACAGCGAAGGCCTGGATCCTGAAAAATCCCGGACCTTCCTGACCGCCTACCCTGAAGATGCTGTAAGCTATCAATGGGACGGCCCCTATGCAGTTACGACTACTGACGATGATAACATTGTAGAGATTCCCTTTGCAGGCACTTACTCCGTGACAGTTACCTCTGTTGATGGATGCGTCGATGAAGCAACTATAACGGTAAATGAAGACAAGACTCAGCCAAACGTTAGTTTTTACGACAACGAAAAACTGACTTGCGCCAACAACTTTACCGTTGAACTACAGGTCAATATCGGATCATTCGATCTGGAAGACCTCAGCTTCAACTGGCACAATGCAACGCCGGATCCGAATGATCCGAGCAAAGCAACGGTGCAATCTCAATCGACGGTTCAGGTTTCCGTGGATGTTCAAAACCTGGTCAATGGATGTATCAAGACTCTGTACCGTAGTGTCGAGCTTGGTAATAACCACGTTCAGACACCACAGATCTATAAGGATCAGCCGAACGACCTGAGCTGCAATAACACCGAAGTACAATTATCCGTGCAGCCTACGAACTACGCCAACTACGAATGGAAAGATTCGGAAGGCAACACCCTGCAGAACGGTACTTCCAGCACCTACAATGCTACGGAAGCCGGAACCTACAAGGTGATCGTTACGGATGCCAATAACGGCTGTACAGCGGAGAACACCATTACCGTAAGTGGTGAATGCGATCCGGTTGATAATTTCGAGTGCCCAACACTCGCTAATGATGCTGAGGCCATTCACGTGGAATGGATCGATTGCTATACCATCGTTGTTTGTACTGGAAAAGACTTATCAAACGTTCGACTTGATTATGGAGATCCAGGGTTTGACGGTCAGGATCCCAATGAAGGTGAGATTTACGAGGATCAATCGGGCAAACGGAATGTTTTCACCTCAAACAAGCCAATCATTGGTGTTTGGGTTAAAGCAGGAAGCACAACCGAAACGGGTCCTCCGTGCCAGGGCAATGGCTGTGGTCAGTACTGGTCAGCTCCCGACAACCTGAATTGCGACGACCTGGCAGATCCTGCCAGCCAGCGCGCCTCTCAGGGTTTGGACCGAGCCAATGCCAACCAACTGGAGCAAGGTACGAACGTATCACTCCCTAAAGTAGGTATCTGGCCCAACCCAACCGTGGACGGTAACCTGAACCTGGATCTGTCGGATTACGCAGGTGAAAATGCGTTTATCCAGATCTACGATATGAATGGAACGATCGTGTACTCCAACGAATTCCGCGAAGTCACGAGTGAAACGTACCAGATATTGATTGAAGACCTCGAAAGTGGACTGTATAAACTACGGACCATGGTCAAAGGACAACCGATGACACACACCACATTTGTTGTTCAGAATAAGTAGGAATGTGGTTATCACCCCGGTCCGTATGGATCGGGGTTTTTGTCATCCAACTAACAAATTGTTTGATAAACCTCAAACCCCGTTGCATGTACTGTGCAACGGGGTTATTTTTGTATTACCTGTAACCTTCCATCGAGTGATCCTTTCCTCAATGCCCGTACTGTTTTTGTATATTCCCCACCAAGAAGCACACACCGCGTATGAGTATAGAGGCCGCCAAGAATGTTCTGAAAAAATACTTTGGATATGATCGTTTTCGTCCCCTGCAGAGAAAAGTTATTGACCACGTTTTAAGCGGCAAAGATTCTCTGGTCCTCATGCCTACGGGTGGCGGCAAGTCCATGTGTTTTCAGGTGCCGGCCATACTCCTTCCGGGTACCTGCGTAGTGGTATCTCCCCTCATTTCCCTGATGAAAGATCAGGTCGAGGGTCTGCGTACCAATGGCGTTAAAGCCGCTTTCATCAATAGCTCTCTGTCAGCGGCCGAGCAACATCAGGTGGAGAATGATTTTTTTAATGACGAACTCGATCTCCTGTACGTTTCTCCCGAGAAAATGACCAGCCAGTCTTTTCTTCCGCTGCTCAAACGCGCTAAGGTCAACCTTTTTGCCATAGATGAAGCCCACTGTATCTCCTCCTGGGGACATGATTTCCGGCAGGAATACACGCAGATGCGCTTTCTAAAACAGCAATTTCCCGGTACACCCATTATTGCTCTGACGGCCACAGCCGATAAGATCACTCGTCAGGATATTCTCCAGCAATTGGATATGGCTTCCGCCAAAACCTTCCTGGCTTCCTTTGATCGGCCTAACCTGAGTCTGGAAGTACGACCAGGCCAAAAACGCTTCGAACAGATCCTTACCTTCATCAATGAGCGGTCCAACACCTCCGGCATCATTTATTGCCTGAGCCGACGCAGCACCGAAGACCTGGCCGAAAAATTACAGAATGCCGGCCACAAAGCTGCCGCCTACCACGCCGGCCTCAGTGCACGCCAGCGATCCGAAGTGCAGGAAAAATTTATTAACGACCAAACCCCTATCGTATGCGCTACCATTGCCTTCGGAATGGGGATCGATAAGTCCAACGTGCGCTGGATCATCCACTACAACCTGCCCAAAAATATGGAGGGCTATTACCAGGAAATAGGACGTGCCGGCAGAGATGGAGTGGCTGCCGATACCCTGTTGTTCTATTCCTTTAAAGATGTGATGATGCTGCGCGATATTCTGGGTAAAGAACCCAGTGCGCAAACCGACCTGCAGCTCGCCAAACTGGAGCGCATGCAACAGTACGCCGAATCTCTTGTTTGTCGCCGGCGCATCCTCCTCTCCTATTTTGGCGAAAGCCTCGAAAAGGACTGCGGTAATTGCGATGTATGCCGCAATCCCCCCACTTATGTCGACGGAACCGTTCTGGCGCAAAAAGCCCTGTCAGCTATCTACCGCCTGCGACAATCTGAGCCTATGGGGACAGTCATCGATGTGCTCCGCGGATCCGGCAGAAAGGAGATTCGTGAAAAAGGCTACCAATCCCTGAAAACCTTTGGCGTGGGCCGGGATATCAAAACGGCTTCCTGGCAACATTACCTGGCTCAACTCGTGCAATTGGGACTCGTAGAAATCGCCTACAACCAGAAGAATGCCCTCAAGCTAACCGAAGCCAGTAAAGGCGTTCTCTTCGAGAAACAACCCGTCAAACTGGTGCAGTTCAGCACCATCAAAGAACGCCAGGAAGCCGAAAAGAACCAGGTACGCAAACGTACCGCAGCGGCCGGCAAACAAGACGAACTCTTCCAGAAGTTACGGGAAGTGCGCCGCAACCTGGCCCGCGACTTTGGAGTCCCCCCCTACCAGGTATTCAGTGATGCCACCCTACTTGACATGGTGAAAAAGAAACCCATGAACGACCGAGAAATGAGCCAGGTATCCGGGGTGGGTGAACGTAAACTCTATCGCTACGGGGATTTCTTTATCGATGCCATCCTCGATCACCTCAGCGAAAAGCGCGGACAAAAGGGAAGTACCTATAAACTTACTCAGGAAATGCTCAAACAAGGGCTTACCATCGAAGAAATAGCAGCCCGTCGATCCCTCAACCCGGCCACCGTCTATTCCCACGTAGCCTACCTCTACGAAAAGGGGGAACCCGTAGACCTCAGCAAGTATATTTCCCAGAAAGAAGTCGATACCATCGTCCAGGCCGTCCCCTACGTAGAAAAGCCCATCAAACTCAAATCCATCTACGAGTATTTCGACCAAGAGTACGACTACCACAAGATCCGCCTCGCACTCGCATACTATAACCGGAATATGAAAAAGGTGAAACCGGAGAATTGAGACTAAGGGACTGCAGAGAATGGAGTGAATGAAGCGCGTGCTTAAACAGACGCGATAAATCGCGTCTCTACACGTTCAAGCCGTTCATCGTGAGCCGTAAACCGTGAAGCGTAATGAACTAACTCGTTTACCACTGAAGTGGTTTGAGTATTTTTTTGTGGTATTCAACACCACACCACAGCTAAAGCTGTGGCCTTAACCAGGGACGGTCACGACGTGAACCGTACATCGTGAACCGTGAACCGTGCACCGTCTAAAGACCTTCTGTGTTTAGATTCTTTTTGGTACGAATGTCTGGCGCGATCCAGAGGATCAGCGCTCCTTTTTAATCCGTCTGCCGTAGGCCGTGAACCGTAAGCCTCAATTCACCCTTTCTCCAACTCCCCGATCCGGTTCGGATAATCAGTAATGATACCATCCACTCCCATCTGGATAAGCGCCTTCATCTCTTTGGGGTCGTTCACCGTCCAGGGAATTACCCGGAGGCCCTGTTCGTGACATTCCTCGACGGCATTGGCCGATAACAATTTATAATAGGGGCTGTAGATGGTTGGCAGGAAGCCCAGTTCCTCCAGATTGGCCCGGATGCCTGCACTATCCGCGACCAACCAGGCCGTAGTCAGGTCGGGATCCAGATCGTGCACTGCCCGCAGGCTCCGTGCATCAAACGATTGAATACAAACACGCTCCCGAAGGCCCGCATTTACAACCGTGGTAAGTACTAACTTTGCAAACCGATTGGGTTCAGGCGTTAGCACGTCGTCGTATTCGGGCTGGGATTTCAACTCAATATTGAAATTAGGACGGTCCCGGTCGTTGGCGGCACACCAGGCTTCCACTTTCGCAAAAACGCTATCCAGCAGTGGTTTGGCCACTGCCAGGTGCTCCTGATCCGGAAAATTGGGGTGATCGCGACTACCACAATCGAATTGTTGTATTTCCTCGTAGGTCATCTCCAAAATTCGGAACGTCTTTTCCTCACCTTCCGGTATCGCAGTGCCATCAGGTTGCTGACAGATGGTGGACGACATCCAGGGTTCGTGCGAAAGTACCACCTGATTATCTTTGGTGATCGCCACATCTAATTCCAGCGTGGTAACCTCGGGGTATTCCAAGGCTTTCAGCATGGCGGGAATAGTATTCTCCGGCATAAGCCCGCGGGCACCGCGGTGGCCCTGCCAATCGAAGGATTCAGGAACGGTCATGACGGTCTTTTCACTGGTGTCGGAGGGGTTACCATCCCCGGCAGATGACTGGTCACTACAACCAAAAAGGCCGGTAATCAGTCCGATTACCAACAGAAAGGAAGCTCGCATACTCCTATTTTTTATCTACGATGAACTGCAATTTTGATTTCTTCCAGTGCGGGACCGCGACGATTGTCCGTTCCGCAAACGGAACCGTCTTTACCCGCTACAGTCTCCTTTCGACCACGCCGCTCAGCCTCGTATTCAACGGTGTATTTAGAGGCCAGAGGCCCGGTCAGTTCGATCTGCAAACCAATCAGCTTACGGCGCCGGTCATCGGTACCGGTGAACGCCCCGTTTTCCGCCCAGCAGGATGCCCCCAATTTATGAATAAAGGTCCGATAACGAATCCCCAAGCCCGGATGAAAAGGGATTAATTGAATCCGTAGGCCGACCAGCCGGTTGAATACGTATTCGTCGCGGGTGAAGGTGCCCTCCCGCAATGGTATGGCACTGGCGTAGTTGAAAAAGGCCATCCCATCCACATCAAAGGATTCCAGGGTTTCGATGGTTGCCTGTGCCCGGCGCACCGCCCGCCCCGCGTGCAGGCGACCAAAACCATAAAATAAACTGTGGCCCCGATCATCGTAGCCTCCCATTACCGGATCGATCTGTTCACAGGATTGACGGATGATAGTCTTCACCGCTTCCCAGGTAAGGTCGGGATTAACTCCCAGGATCAAGGCGGCAACTCCAGCCACACCAGGGCAGGATGAACTTGTCCCGCCAAAGCGAGCCGTATAATCGCCAGCGAAATCACCAAATGTATCTTCGGCATTTATACCCCCCGGATTGTACCCCTCCCGGCCACTGCGATCGGTGGTCCATATTCCCGGTGTCAGCGGTCGCGGATGATTGAACTGAGGCGCATAGAAATCGCTGCTTGGAAAGCAGCACCAGACGGCATCACCGTAATCACTGTATACACTGCGACGCCCCCGGTCATTGCAGGCAGCTACCGCGATTACTTTTGGATAACTGGCGTAGCCGTCGTATTGTACATCTTCGTTACCGTTACCGGCGGCCCAGGTAATCACGCACCCCTTCCCTCGTCTGCCCCGGGTAGTTGCATAATCGATGGCCAGGCGGGTACTGTCAGGTAAGCGAAAGGGCCGGGTATGCAAAGCATCGCCCGGATTCGACCAGTCGCCATCCACGGGACCCCAGCTGCAGGAGATCACATCAGCCCCCTGATCGGCGGCCCAGGCAAAAGCTTTAGCTTCCGCCAAACTTCCCAGGCCACCGGCAATAATCGGCATTAACCGGGCTTCGGGAGCTACCCCCGCTGCCTTGCGGTTGCCGGCGGCACAGGCTACCCCCGCACAGGCAGTACCGTGGTTGTCCCGGTCGAAGAGCGGACGGGCAATATCCGTATCGCGTACCGTATTTCTCGGGGATACGATCTTTCCGGCAGCATTGAATTCTTCGTGACTATCGTCGACGCCGTCGTCAATAACCGCAATCGTGATACCTCCCCCCCGGTGAATCTCCCAGGCTTGGTCAATACCAACATGCTGATCGATGGGAGTGCCGTTAATGGTGGTAGGGCGCAAATGCCACTGCATGGGATGCACAATGGCTTTGTTCTTCTTTTCCCGTATCAGCTCGGGGTGGCAATGAACCACCTTTTGGTGAGCAAGAAGTTTATTCGCAATGTCAAAGATCCCCAGTCCGGTCCCTTCCTTTGCTTTCGCAAAAAAAGCATTGGCCGCAAATACCAGTTTTTCCTTGACCACCAGGCCGTGATCTTCTAATATGCGCCGGCACTCTTGCTCTGACTGGTCCGGTTTGAACTGAACAAAGAAATTTTCGGTGTATACAAAGAGGGTTCCGCTCTGAGCATCCTTGAGTACCCGCCCCGCAAAACGGACCTGACCTTCCTTTGATAATTCTTTCCGGAGGGCGTTGCGCATCTTAAGCACGCTTTCCCCCTCGTGAGAGACTATGCGATACACGGTGACATCGGCCTCCGGAAAGGTAGCAATAGGTACCAGGTTAGGGATAAGTGACTTACTGGTTTCGGATAGTGGGATCTGTGGCAATTCGCCACCGGTGGTACGAACGACCACCATATCAGGAGCTTCGGTCAATTGGTATTCCTGGCCGTCGGCACCACCGTAGGTAAAGGTGTACATGGTTATCGGGATGGTTTGATGAACGCGTTAAATAATGTAACGCTTTCCTTCGTTTTCACCATACCCTGATCAGCATAAATAAATATATTAACCTAAGTACTCTGTAATCTAAGTTATTTGAAAATATGGGTAGGGCATTTTGGCAAAA
>CAYFGK010000190.1:0-7327 GCA_964342305.1 uncultured Saprospiraceae bacterium
AGCATGCCCAGGTTCTCGGCGATGATACTGGCGGTACGACGACCGGAGCCACCGGAGAACCGCACCACGCTTTTGTCACTCAGCGCGTAGCGGAGATGTAGACGTGGCGTCAGGAAGAAGCCAAACTGATTGTGGTGGTCGCCCCGCAGCCCGGCAACTGCCGTGAAATTCTCGTTGGGCTGGTAGGTGTACTCCAGGAACCCGCCGGGAACTACTTCTTCGCGCTCAAAGCGCGTTTCACCCAGCCATTCATCGTATTGATCGTACTGGTAGCTGAGGCCCGTTTTCAGCAGGTGCGCCGGGTCGCCGAGTTCATCGGAGTAGATGAGGTTGGCGTAGGCCGATCGCTGGTCCGCATCGTAGCGGGTACCGCCGAAGGTTGCATCCTGATCGTGCACTACCCCCGACACCTGGAAGCCAACGCTGGCGTCGGGACGATTTTGAAAAACCTTCCCGATCTTGGCCCAGCCCTCCAGTCGGTTGGTCAGGATATTCGCCCCCCAGGCAGAAGGTGTGCCCGACTCCTCCTCGAAACCAAGCTGACCGCTGATCTTATCCATATTCGTGGCTTTTACACCGAATTGTCCCGCCCAGCCATCGGTGCCCTGGTACTTCCAGCGATTGGTCACGGACCAACCCGATCCGGTAGGCATGTCGAGGAAGCCGTCATCGTTGCGGTCGTTCTGGTTGTTTTGCGCATGTCCGTGTAGGAGAACACTGGTGCTCCACTTGTCTCCGAGATCTACCCGGGCGTTGGCATTGGCCTCGAATCGTCCCCCTTCGTTGCCGTAGAGGTTAAGGTATACGTCTTCTCCGGTCTCGGGCTTTTTCAATTCCACGTTGATCTGGCCGGTGATGCTCTCAAAGCCGTTGATCACCGAGCCGGCTCCTTTGGCCAATTGAATACTCTCCACCCAGGGTCCCGGCAGGTAGACCAGTCCGTAAATGGCCGCCATGCCTCGGACATCGGGTATATTCTCGCGCGTGATCTGCATGTAGGGTCCGGCCAGGCCGAGCATCTCGATCTGGCGGGCACCGGTAACGGCGTCGGTAAAGGATACATCAACCGCCGGATTGGTCTCGAAGCTCTCGGCCAGGGTACAGCAGGCGGCTTTCAAAAGCTCCTGGCTACTGATGTTCCGGGTCAGGATGGGGTTGATAAAGGACACCTCTACCGATTTGCGCTGGTAGGTCACCTCTACCCCATCCAGATCGATACCGCGTTCCAGGGTGAGGTCCACGGTGGTTTCCTTATCCAGGGTAATGGTATCGGTGTAGTAACCGACATAGCTGGCGACCAGTTGATTAGCTCCTTCGGGGCGTTCGAGGGTGTATTCACCTGATTGGTCGGTATAGGCGGAAACCTGGGTGCCTACCCAGTAGAGTTGCACGCCTTCGAGCGGCTTTTCATCACCTTCCTCCTGCACCATAATGCGTCCGCGCACCTGAGCGGGCAGCCGGGGTTTGGGGCGATGTTCAGCTACCACCGCCGGATCGCGGTATTTACAGCAATCGTGCAAGCTGGCGTAGGCCTCCTCCGGTGCTTTGGAGAGCTCCGTATCGTGACCGGCAGCGTTGACGGCCCGGTGGATTTGACTTTCGTCAAAAGAAGAATCGGGCGTGAATACGACCAGCTCGCGTTTGGTGATATTCCATTCGGCGGCCTCCACCCCGTCCAGCGACAGGGCAGCCTCTTCGATGCGGTCCTTACACATGCCGCAAATGCCGTCTACGAAAAAGCGCACGAGTTTACCATCATCCTGGTGCATATTCATCAGGAAAGGATCGCGGTACAGGCAACAGTCGTGCAGACCGGCGTAGGCCTCGTCCGAAGCTTTGGACAGCTCCGTATCGTGGCCGACTTCGTTCAGGGCCTGGTGTAGGCGATCCGCCTGATACCGTTTAGGGTTGGTGGTGACAATGAGGGTTCGGGTATCGATGGTCCAGTCGGCATCGACCACGCCTTTTACCGTAAGGGAAGCCTCCTCAATACGGTCCTTACACATGCCACAGAGGCCATTGACAAAAAGGGTGTCGGATTGGGTTTTTCCCGTAAGGGGAATAAGAAATAAGATAAGTATGAAAAACGTACGATGGATACGTGTCATGTATTTTGGTTTTGTGGTGCTATGGTGTTGTGGTTTTTTGGTTTTTTGGTCTTGTGGTTTTTCCAAATAACCATTCTACCATAACACCAGAATACCATACAACCATAATACCTGAATACCACCCCTACCGGTTGGGAGAGCGCATAGCACCAATGTCAAGAATAAGGAAAGAAAGGAAGGTAGATTACCCTTGCGGCGGTTGCCAGATGAGGTGGTTTACATCGAGAGCAGGCATGCGGGATACCCAGGGATTGACCCGGGAAGAAATGGTGCGGTCTTCCGCGAAGGAAGTTGTCTGTGGAGTTACGACAACGGGAGAGCAGCAAACACAGGTACAGGGGCCCGGGCATGGCTCTTCATCGTGTGAATCGGGTGTTTCTTTACCGCAAGGATCAGAGCAATGACCATTGGCATCCTGGTGGCAAGCATCCGTTTCAATAGTTGTAGCCTCTGCATCCATGCAGTGTGCAGTGCTCAAACAAGGTTGCCCGAGCGTAAACAGAACGAGCAGCAATAGAATGCATGGTCCCGGTTTCATGAGGGCAAAGATAACAATAAACAGGCAGGGTTGTCAAGCTCACAAATGGCGCTCTTTTCAGACAAACCAAACGTCCTCTGCGGTTTCTGATAACGAACAAACCGTATGAGTAGGCGTTTTTGCGGAAACTAGCCAATGAACAAATTCCTTCGGATAGGAGCTATCGTACTAGGTTGTCTGCTTCTTTTGTTTTTGATAGCAGAGGTAGGCCTATCCTGGTATGCCACTAATAAACTCAGGACTGAGATCGACCGCACCGAGACGGATCTGGAGTTTGAGAACCTGAGGATCAGTCTCTTTAAAAGGTCAGGGACCATTCGACAAGTAGAGGGCCGTTATGGTGTAGGGCAAGCCGACACCCTTAGCGGATCGGTATCTAGTTTATACCTCGGGGGCATCCGGTGGGCATCCTTGATCAGAGCAGGACAATTACACGCTAACACGTTACGAATCGAGGATGCCGACGTTACCTATTGGAAGACCCCAAAGTCCATGCGCAGTCGCTCATCTGATACCACTAGTACGAAAACACAGGGTGAAAAAGACACTTTTCGGCTCCGTCTGAATAAATTTCAGTTGCTCAATGCCCGCCTGACGGGGCTTTCCCGGGCAGACAGTTCCCTCCTCTACGCCGTTGATACGATTGACATTACAGGCGAAGATATGGTGGTTGCTACTCGCGATACCTTTTCCTGGTCTCAGTTACAGACCACTGCAACCGGCATTCACATTCCCGAAAAAAGGCGATTACACGATATACGTATTGAAGAGCTGCGCGCCGACTGGTCGGACAGTACCCTACAGGCCACCCATTTTTCGATGATCCCACGATATAGTAAAGACGACTTTCATAAGCAGCTCACCCAAAAGACGGGCCGTAATGACCTTACTATTTCAGAGATTGCCTGTCAGGGATTCGCTTTTGACCAATTATTTCGGGACTCCCTACAGATCAGGCGGATGGATATCCCGGGTTTTGAATTTGACTTATACATTGATAAACGGGTGCCACATAATTTCAATGAGTACAAAAAACTACCACAGGAAATGTTGGCGGAAGCCGGATATTATATCGATGTGGATTCTATATTGATCCGGGATGGATATATAAAATACGAGCATCTTCCTGCCGGGGAAACCAATTCGGGCTGGGTTGATTTTCGTAGATTACACGCTACGATCCTGAACATTCGGTCGGCCACTATCCCTGACGCTCCGCCTACCACCGTTGATGTTCAAGCATCCCTGTACGGGCAAGGTCCGGTAACCGTGCACTGGTCGTTTCCAAATTATTCGGCTCCCTATTCCTATTCCTTTCATGGTTCCTTGGGGCAATTTGATATGGATTACGCCAATAATATTGTGGTCCCCTGTAGCCGGATGGAGATCCAGAGTGGCCAGATTCACGAATTGAATTTCCAGGCGACTGCGAACAATACTATAGCTACCGGCGATATGCAGTTCTTCTTTGAGAATGCCGATGTCGTAGTCGCTCCGCAAAAGGATGGGTTCTTCAATAAGTTGTTCACCGATATAGTCGAAGGCATTGCTATACCGGAGGAAAACCTGGCCCATGAAAAACACCGTCTGGGTCGCATGTACGCCGAACGGGAAACCAGCAAATCGATCTTCAACCATTTCTGGGAGACCCTGGTAACCGGGATGAAGTCGACCATTATGCCCAATTTGATATTGCCGGACGAGCTGGATCATGAAAAGGATAAAGGAAATTAGAATTCAGAGGTCAGAGATCAGAAATAAGGAGTAGTAGAGTAGAAAACGGTCCAAGGTTTACGCCCCACGATGCACGGCATGAACGTTCCTGGTTAAGATCTTACAGGTGCTCAAAATGCGTGCCTGCCTGATTCACGCAGTGGCCGCAACCCGTACGGGCGGTGATAATCGCTACCTCTCAACCTCAACCTCAGCCTCAACCTACTTCAATTCTACCCAATTGGCAGGGAGCTGACAAATACCAGACCGACGGTTATTGCAAATTAAGATCTCTTATACTAGCTTATATCCATAAGCTAAACCCTAGTACCTATGAAACCCAGTATCACCCTGCTGTTTTTTCTTTTCTTACTTACCAACCTTTCCGGCCAGGACCAGTATTCTTTGTTACAGGAGGATGCGGTATGGGTGCAGGAGCACTACATTGGTGATGGATATGAAATGGATACCACCTGGTATGAGGAATACCGTTTACTGGGGGACACCATCATCAATAATACTACTTACAAAAAGCTTTATAAGAATGGACAGGTTTGGGGAGCTTTGCTTGAAACGGAAAAACGGGTGCTTCATCATTTCCAGGGTAAGGTAGACACCATTTTGGATTTCAACCTGACGGTTGGTGACACGGTACTTATTGATCCGGGTTCTGCGGAGCAAAACATACCCAAGCAGTGGATGATCTTACAGCGGATCGATACTCTCCCCTTCAGTGATGGAACCATGCGCAAACACTTCCGATTCCTCAGCAACGAGTTGGGTACTGTTTATTTGGAAGGTCCATTCCCGATCACCTGGATTGATGGGATGGGTAGTACTCGTGGATTATTGATCGATAAAACTTGTTCGACATTTGATGCTACCCGTGATCCTAATCGTAGCATTGGCCCCTTTTGTTATGGATTACTCCTTTGTTACCAGAATGATTCACAGGTCAGGTATTCGGCAAGACTAGATCCCATCTACTCCTGCACCGCCGAAGGTGTAGTCAGCGACACGGAGGAAGTTCTCCCTTCCAGTGCGATACAACTTTTCCCCAATCCGGCCTCGGAAACGGTTACCTTATCATTGCCGTTTGATCTGGACCTAACCGACTGGCAATACCGTGTCGTAGATGCTTTCGGACGGGAGGTCACTCAACCGAAACAGCTGCTACATCATCAGGAGTTGATCGCCGTTGCTCACTTGCCCGCGGGTATGTACCGGGTGGTGTTGCAGTCGGGTCGGCAGGTGTTGACGCGGGGGGTAGTGGTAGCCTTGGATTAGGAGATGAGGGGATATGGGGATTAGGGGATTTTGGCAGAAATAACTTGTGCTCTTAGTGTCCTCAGTGCCTTGTGGTGAACCAGGAACTGGAAAAGGGGATATGGGGATTAGGGGATGAGGCGATTTTTGGTTGATTCTAAAAAAGAAGAATTTATGTATCGCTTTATATTTATTTTACTTTTTGTCCTTTCCTTCTATAGCGCTTTCCCGCAAAAGGATTCCAAATGGAATGTGGAGATTCTGTATGCTAGGGAAGAACCTGACACACGAAACTGGAATACCTGGGAATCGGAGAATAATCCAAGAGCAGGCATTGAACTAATGGGTTGGTTAATAAAATACCAGGGCAAATCGGCAAACTGGATCAACATAAGGCTAGGCGTAGGGTATGCTTTGGAAACGCATACCTACCGAAAACACTACGACCATAAATATTTGTATAATTCATTTTATGACGATTACCGATTGTTCGATACATACAACCTGGATTTACTGCTTACCGAACTAGAGATAGACGTACCAATAATCGCCGGTTTTGCTTTTTCCACTTCTGCTCAGCCACAAATCGTTTTTCAAAAACACGTGCATCCAAACAGAGGACATAATCCCAAGTATTTATTCGAATTGTACCGCATGGAAATTATGACCGGGCTTGGTTATCAAACTGGGCTTTTCCGGTTTGAGTTATCCTACCGGCTTGCTCAGTGGAAACCACTTGATGAAACCCTCCCTCCCAGAGGTGCTTTTGTGAGAGATAATCCGGGATTCCTGGAGCAAGATTACGATAGATTCAATCCAAACAAATGGCAATTAGGTGTAGGGCTGATGTTTTAAATCCAAAAAATGGACAAAGATCAACTTCTTTTTTGTACTCGCCTGGCCGGTTGCCTGCTTTTTGGTCTGGCAATAAGTTTGATCCTGGAAGTGTATTTCTACGAACGAATGATCGAACAAATTCAACAGGAAATGAATGTTTTTTTCTGTTTCGGTGGCTTTCACCATGGCTATATGAATCCCTTATGCTGGCAGATGGATTATTAGGACTAACGTTTTTGAACTTCTATTTACGTAACTGGCGACCTCCCGTCCGGTGGTACGACCTCATCTTGTGGAGTGCTCCTCTAGTAATATACATGGTGCATTATATCCTGCTTGATTAGAGCAATTGTGCTACGGACAAGACATTAAAAGCAAAAAAGGTTCGCATCAGGCTCTGCAGTCCCTTAGTCGCTGCAGTCTCTTCGTTCTCTCCATTCCCTCCATTCTCTGAGTCTCTACGGTCAGCCCATTTCCAAAGTCTCGGAGCTCGATAACCAAAAAAGGAATCCAGGCATAGGGGTCCTACGAAAATACGCCCATCTCACCCCCAAAGCACCTCACCATGCGCTACCTGATGTTACTCGCTTTGTTGTTTTGGACTCTATTCCTGGCAGGCTCCCCGGGAAAGGAACCGGTCCCGATCCAGCCGGATTCCATCGACCGGCTCATGAACAGCCTGCTCGTGCACGAGGGCAAACAGCCCGTACACAATGTACTGCTGTACGCAAAAAACGGGCAGTCCGGCACGGAAATCGACCGCGGGTACGGGATCACTGGTCGCGACGAGACACCGGTCACATCCGAGCACCAGTTTAAGATCGCCAGCATTACCAAGACGTACGTGGCGGTGATCATTCTGCAG
>CAYFGK010000191.1:0-7168 GCA_964342305.1 uncultured Saprospiraceae bacterium
CCTAACCAACTACCCCTTTCCTACCGTGCCGCGTCTTCCGTGCACCGTCACCCTTTTCCTCCCCAAAATCGCACGACATCCTCCACGTCTTCCCGTTCTTTGATCACCCGGATCCAGTCCCTGCGTTGGCTGTAGCCGATCACCTTGGGAAAGACCCGGCTGCAATGGCGCGACCACATGCTGAACGAGTTGGCACCAATGTCCGCCACAACAACCTTATCGCCGGGTTCCAGGCGGGGTAGTGCCTTGTCACGAGCGAGGTAATCGCCGGCAAAACACAAGGGCCCCGCCAGGTGGACAGGCCAGGTGTCGGTCGATTTTAGCTGACCGGTGCTGTCCAGCACGGCCAGTTGATGTTTCGGACCGTTAGGCTGGTAAATTTCACGCAACAGCAGGTCGGCACCACAATGGATGATCGGCACGTCGGGTTGGTCGGGTCCGGGCTGGAGTACGTACTCCACATCGCTCAGCAGCCAGGCTGTATGCGCCTGCACAAAACGGCCGAATTCGGTGATGATGCGGTAATCGGTAAAGAGTTCGGGGGTCTGCTTTCGCAAAAAGGCCAGGTATTCCCTCAGGTCGGGCTGGGGACCTTCGGCATAGCTGGCAGGAAAACCGCCACCTACATCAATGAAAGAAATGGGGACGTCGATGTTGTTTTTTGCCCGGGCCTCCCGGATGGCTTTCGCCAAATTCAATACTTTTCGGACGGCCGACGCATGGGCGTCGAGCCGGCTCATCTCCGAGCCGATGTGCAAATGTAGCCCGCGGATGAAAGGGTAGCGAACGGAGGCTTCTATAATGCCCGTCCAGTGGGAAATGGGAACCCCGAATTTTGATACCGATGTGCTCACGTTATACTCGTCGGGAGATCCGGGATCCACCAATGGATTGATACGCAGCCCTATCCGCAGGTCGCTTTTTGCCGGAAGGCGATCCAACTCCGACAAGCTATTGGCATTAAGGTGTATAGCCGGAAGGTGGGCGGCACACCAGTCAATCTCCCCCTGAGTCTTCACGGGGGAATCAAAAACGATGCGCTCCGCAGGCACCCCTGCCCGCTGGGCCAGTACGGTCTCTTCCCAGGAAGCCGATTCCAGGCCAAAACCCCGCTGCCCGATATGATTCAGTACTGCCAGCAGGGGATTGCTCTTAATGGCCACCGCATGGAGGGTATTTTCCGGGAAATGCTGTTGCAGGTAGTCCAGACGATTATCGAGGATGTCGAAATCGTAGAAAATTACCGCTGTGTCTGCTGCCCGGATCAGGCCCTGGCGGGTAGCCCATTGACTGACCCTGGTGTAATCGGGGGCTTGCTGACGGATCAGCTCCATGTTATCAGTTTTCGCTGAATTATTTCCAGGATACGTACTTCATTGATGAAGGGATCCTCTTTTTGCAGCATCATCCGGATATCGTGGGCACCCAATGCCAGGCGAATGAAGGAACGGTCGCCGTAGTTTACCGGCTGCCCGATGGTTACGCGGTCATAGGGCCCTTCGAAGACATCCGGGTACCGCTCCGAAACTAATTCATCAAAAAAGCGGCGCAAATCCCCATTATTGATGTACCGGCCTTGGTGCTTTACCCGGAAGGAGATAATGGAGTTGTTGGTTAGCTCCTGGTTGGGCATGAGTTCGAAAAAGTCAGGTCGTGACCTGATCTCGTCGCAAACCAGGTCGTTCCAGTCTTGTACCAGTTTGGTGCGGTCTTGCTTGGGAATACTATCGAAGGCTTCCATTTCCGATAAGCCACATTCCCAGCGTGCCAACAAGCCAATGTTTTCCTCGCGGGGAAGGATTTCCTGCAACTTATTAAAACAGGAAGGCACATCGAAAGCAGAAAATAAATTACCGTAAGGCTCGAGATCCATATTCACCGGGCAGTCAACGACCCGCTCGGTCAGTTTCTTTGGCAGCAGCATAGCTCCACAGAAGGGTGGAGCCTGATAGAACTTGGATCCAGTCAGCATAATCATGCAATTGCGATTCAATAACTTGTGGATCAATCGCTTACTATTGCGGAACTGACACAGGTCAACAACCCAAAGCATATCATCGTCCACCAGGTCGAGGACGTCGATGTTGTTTTCAATGCCCGACTTACTCCCGATGACCAGGCTGCCAATCTTTGCGGCATCCGGGTTTTCTTTGATAGTCTGAATAAGGTCCTGTTGGTGGTTATTGATAATACCTTCGACACTGCGCGCAGCGTAGTGCACCATTTCGATGGTCAGCTTTGGATCGATCAGTTCGTATTGCGGGAGTTCTTTCCCGAACTGATTAATCTGCATGAAGTACTCTCCCCGGGCACCGATTTGGGTGCCGGAGCCCAGCTCTTCGGGACAGGTAAGCATGTGCACGATGCGCTTACCGGGATACAGCAAGCTGGCAAAGAGCAGTGGAATGTAGATCAAGTCACTGCCCGAAGGGCTCCAGAATACATCGAAGGCATCCTGTCCTTCGTAGTTTAGCAATTTTTTCAGGCGCATTGTATGTTCGTCGCGGAGAGCGGCGTACCCACGCTGTGGTAACGTTTCATTAACCAGGGTCTTGACCACTGATTCGCTGAAGGTATTGAGGGGAGAAGTGGTGCAGGAGCCGCGGTTTAAGAGGCCTTGGTACCGGACCGGATTTAAGCCGTATTTGTTGGTAAAGTCCGGGGCATGTAATTCAGTTCGTTCGTCACCTCCGCTCGTAATGAGGGATTCAAGTGAGACTACACAATCATCACTGGTTGTGGATAGCATTCGTAGTAGTTAATGTTGTTTTCGGCAATACCGAAATGAGTTTGTTGATTATTGGTTGATTTTTGGGATTGCGGGTGTACCCTGCAATCAGGATCCCTGACCAAACCCTATAGTTGTCGGTCGGATTCCCTACTTTTGCGGTGGCTAAAATACGATTCCATGAATCAAGGTGCGCCCAGGTATTCGTTAATTATTGCTACCTACAATCGCCTGGAAGAATTACGGGAACTCTTAGAGACGGTGGAAAAGTTAGATTTTCCACGCGACCAGTTTGAGCTAATCGTTTCCGACGATGGTTCCTCGGATGGAACAGGGAACTTCCTCATCAGTCATCCGTATTCGTTCCAGCTCCGGTATCTCTTTCAGGAAAACAAAGGGCCCGGCGAAGCCCGGAATCATGGAATGCGGGAGGCTAAAGGTACGTATTATCTTTTCATTGACTCCGATTGCCTGCTTCCAACTAATTATCTGGCGACGGTCGATGCGCATTTACAGCGGGAACCTCTTGACGCTTTTGGCGGTCCCGACGACTGCCATCCCAGCTTTGGTCCTTTGTTGAAAGCCATTAATTACTCCATGACGTCTTTCATCGGAACGGGCGGTACCCGCGGTGCCAGGAAATCAGTAGCCAAATTTTATCCCCGTAGCTTCAACATGGGCATCCACAAAAAGGTTTTCGCCCAAATCGGTGGTATGAATAAGCTACGTCACGGCCAAGATATGGATTTCTCAGCACGTATTTACGAAGCCGGGTTTCGGGTGGGCCTGATCCCCGATGCCGTAGTCTACCATAAACGCCGGACGAGTATCCGGCGATTTTATAAGCAAATCTTCAATTGGGGGGTGGCCAGGATAAACCTCGGGCGCATGTATCCCGACCTGTTAAAACCTATTCACCTGGCTCCGGCAATACTGGTGGCGGGGGTTGTGGTTGCCTTGCTACTTGCCCTGGTATTCTTCTGGGGGTGGTATTTGCTGGTAGCTGCAGGGCTGGGTGCCATGGGCGTGGCTCTGCTGGCCTTTGTGCAATCTACTGCTCGCTACCGGCAGGTGGGGGTTGGCTTTTTAAGTATAATCACGCTATTTATTCAGGTTTTTGCCTACGGGTTGGGAACCTGGAGCGGATTGTGGCAATGGGCCACCGGTAAACGGGAAGCCCGCGGATTTACCAAAAACTACTACAAATAAATCGGATGAGTAAACGCATTCGCAAGATCATGCAAGCCAGTCTGGAGGCCAAACAAGCCCTGCTGGATGATGAACAGATCGCTCAGACTCTTTGTGATATTATCGATCGGGCGGTTGACTGCTTCGGTAAGCAGGGGAAAATGCTCCTGGCGGGTAATGGCGGCAGCGCTGCCGATGCCCAGCACATTGCGGCCGAACTGAGTGGCCGCTTCTACCGGGACCGTGCACCACTTTTCGCGGAAGCCCTGCACGTAAACTCCTCTTATCTCACTGCCGTTGCCAATGATTATGGTTACGAGGAGGTATACGCTCGTATGGTTCGCGCTGCCGGGCGTCCCGGCGACATTTTCGTGGGCCTCTCCACCTCGGGTAATTCACCCAACGTACTCAGGGCGGCAGAGGCCGCCCGGGAAGCAGGTATGACGGTCGTCGGCATGACGGGGGCCGACGGCGGACAATTAGCCGGGCACTGCGATTTTCTCCTCAACGTACCGGCCACCGATACACCCCGAATCCAGGAATGTCATATTCTCCTGGGGCATATCCTATGCGAGATCATCGAACTAAAAACCTTCGGATGAATCTTCCCCATCCCCGGGCATCATACACCTCCCTGTTCCTGGACCGCGACGGGGTTATTAATCGTCGCCTCCCGGGTGCCTACGTGCGGGAGTGGTCGGAATTCCATTTTCTGCCAGGAGTTCCGGAAGCTATTACCCGACTGGGTGATTTCTTCGATCGGGTTTTGGTCGTGACTAATCAACAAGGTATTGGCAAAGGTCTCATGACTGAGGAGGACCTGTACGAAGTACACCAGCAGATGATTGCCACGCTGAAGAAAGAGGGGGGGCGCATCGACGGTGTGTACTTCTGTCCCGATTTAGCCTCAAAACCAGCTAATTGCCGCAAACCTGCACCGGCCATGGGGTACTGGGCGCAACGGGATTTTCCGGATATCGTTTTTGAGCATTCGGTCATGGTAGGTGATTCCCTGTCCGATATGATCTTCGGTAAGGAACTGGGTATGTTCACGGTGCTTATCACTACGAAAGAAGAGGAGGCAGAGGATCTGGCTTCCGCCAAAAAAGTGATCGATGCGCAGTTTCCGGGTTTGAAGGCTTTCGGGAATTGGTGGAGCGGATCATACTGATGGCATCCGCGATGCCATCGCCGATGCCATCTCAAATGCCACTCGCCGACAAAACCATCACTTATCAGGCCTTCCGGGAACTTTTCTCTTTCATTCGTCAACTCCACGACCGGGGATAAATTGACCATTACCTTAAATGGGTTATGGTCACAACTTCTCAGCCTCGGCCTTCCCTGCCCACCGTAACTTAGTGAAGGTGGGAACCTTAAGCTCAACCTTAACCTTCCTCCTTCAAAGAAGTCCACTCCTTGTCTACAATCGGAAAACCTGAAACGACCATCTGAAAGCCCTAAAGTATCACCTCCGTTGCCCCGTAGCCATACCTGGGGTGATACTCGTTGCGGAACTCCCGGACATCACTGCGGCGACGCAGGCGCGCCTGAATGGTTTGCCGAAGCTTACCCTTTCCGAGTCCGTGAATGATGAAGACGCGTTCTACGCCCAACCGGATCGCCTGATCGAGGTAGCGTTCGAACTGTGACATCTGTTCCTGAAGGATCTCTTTGGGTGTAAGCTCCGAAGCGTTCTCCACCAGTTTTTCGATGTGCAGATCCAATTCCGGCTCGAAATGGGCGAATTCCTCTACCTCATGCAGTCGGTAGGGGCGCACATTCCGGCGAATGCGTTTAGGACGAATTTGTTCCCTGGTGTAGGTGCGAAGGTTGTTTTTATCCTTACCTGGATCTTCCTCCCGATCGGTAACGAGATTTGGAAAAAGCAGGTACAAGTGGACCGGTCGGCCTAATATCGGGGCATCGGCCACACTCTTGAAAAAGGCCTTCGGTTTCAGTCGTATCTCTTTGTGGTGGCGCGGTCCGGTACCATCGGTCAGCATAGGACGGATGTCGACCTGGAGCCGAATACCTTCGTTCAGGGTATCGAAGGAGAATCCATCCACGGAAATACCGGTGAAGGGATCAAGGTGTAGGTGCTTTTTAGCAACTTGTAGGCCATTGACGGTCCGTTGGTAATCGGCCAGGAAGGGGTAGGGGGTATCGTTCAGGAGCAGGCAGTCGAATTTTTCGGCAGTGGCATCGGCGCGCAGCGTCGGATCAAAAGCAATGGAAACACCCGTCTCGGCCGAAGCCCCGCCGGTAATGGGAGTTGGGGAAGAAGACGGTGGTGTGGGCGGGGCCGGCACCTGTTTCTCTCGCTGGCGCGCAATGGGCATCAAATCGTCGGTAAAGGCGGGAATTTCCAGGCCGTCGTCGTCGAGTTGCACGGTCACCATGCTGTTCTCGAGCATCGCTACTACCGTCCCGGTTTCACCGGAATGCCGAAGTTGAACCTTGGTACCTACACTGACCAGCATGGGAGGAGTTTTTGCTTATCGCAAAAGTAACACAAGGAGTAGGCGAAGGGTCAGAAAATACCGGTATTTTTGCGAGGTATGGATAAAACTACTGCAAAACGATCCCGGCGATGGCGGATAGCCCAGTTTTTTGAGATACGGTGGTGGCATTTTTATTTATCCCGCAAGCCGGTAAAGGAATACCTGATCGCAAAACGCGCGTACTGGCAGCATATTTGTGCCGTGTTCCGGGTGTCCCCAAAAGCGCAGGCAGCTATGTTGGATGTCGGATGTGGCCCTTCGGGCATGTACATGATCTGGGAGGATCATCCCGTGGTTGCACTGGATCCACTACTGGATAGCTACGAACAGTTATCCCATTTTTCCCGTCACCGCTATCCGTATGTCACTTTTTTTGCGGAAGCCATTGAAACCTGGAAAACTACCGAATCCTTTCCCTGGGTTTTTTGTTTGAATGTTATTAACCACGTAGCTGATCTCGAGCAGGCAATAACAAGACTCTCGGAGGTTACGGAACCGGGGGGACACCTGCTGCTGACGGTGGATGTACACCGGCACCAGTTCTTGAAAAAAGTGTTTCGGGCCCTGCCCGGTGATGTGTTGCATCCACACCAGCACGATCGTTTGGATTACCAGGCTTTCCTGCACCAGGCCGGATTCCGCATTGAGCAAAGCCAGTGCCTGAAACAAGGACATATTTTTGATTATTATGGATTTTTAGCAACCAAACAACCAGCTTCTTATGAGTCGAACAAATTTCGATAGTGGT
>CAYFGK010000192.1:0-7086 GCA_964342305.1 uncultured Saprospiraceae bacterium
CGCTCGACGCTCCACGCTCGACGCTCCACGCTCGACGCTCCACGCTCCACGCTCGACGCTCCACGCCCTACGCCCGACGCTCCACGCTCTACGCCCGACGCTCCAGGCACAACGCTCGAAGAAGAAAGCGCGATCCAGCATACCTACGCAAGGCTCCGGCAGCCAGAGAAGGATCGCGTACCTAGGCATCCGCACAACGGACACAGCGCGTGCTCTGGGGCATGTACATCAGGCGGGCACTGGGAATGGGGTTGCCACAGCGGGAGCAGTTGCCGAAATCGGGATCATCGATCTTGTGGAGGGCGGCGTTCAGGCTGTTGAGCTTACGCTGGGCGGTGCGGAGGCTGGCCTCGGCGACGCTTTTGTTGTTGATGGCATCCATGCGGCTCACTCGTCCGATCGAGTTTTCGGGAGCGATGGGCTTGGTCGCATCTTCGAGCTGGGCGATCTTTTCCTGCGTTTGTATGATGGCTTCTTTGATCCTGGCTTTCAGCTCTTTTCGTTCGATAGCGTCCATGGTTGTTGATTTAGTGGCTGACTGTTTCAGGGTTATCGTTTACGAATGTGTAAACCCTCAGCTGTCAGCCAAAGTACCTGATTTTTAGAAATACGCCAATGCGGTGCTGCTATGGCTGGTACGGGCAGATTGAGGTACATAAACTGGAAATTGGGATCCATTACCCAGGCCCCTTCGGCTGAAACCAGAACGAGGTTGTTGCTCGATACTTGTACGGGGCGGCGTCCCTCCAGCGGAATGGTACGCACGTACTGTCCGAAAGCATCGAAGATCAATAACCGGTCGTTCCCATCGCCCATAAATACGAGGTTTCCGGCTGCCGCCAAAAAATCGGGTGTGGGGGCGCCCTCGGGCAAAAGGCTCAAATTTTGGCTTTCGGCGAGTTTTTGACCAATGGCATTCACCTTGAGGAGTCGGTTTTGCAATCCTTCGTAGATCCAAAGTTGGTTGTCGCGGGATTGAGCTACCATATCGATCTGCGGATATCCCAGGTCCAGAAAAGACAGGCGACCGCGTTCGTTCAGGGTGCGATCGAGTTGGACGGCCGTTTGAAATTGCGGATAGTAGAGCAACAGGTTAAAAGGATCGGTTACGTCGACCTGTTCCAACGGACCCAATCCCAGGTTGCTGTACATAAAGACTTCCTTTCCGTCGGGGTTGTATTTCCGCAGGTTTTGGGCTTCATCCACCAGATAGACCTGCTGGAGTTTATCGACTACAAAGCGGTCGCCCCGGACCGACCACACAGCCGAATCGGGCAGTTGCGCGTTTGCTTTTGCCGAAAGGCAAACCAATAAACAGAACCACCATACCCGCATAGTACTACGCTTCCTGCTGGCCGAAGATCCGGCCCTGATCATTTTCGAAAAAGTGGAGGCTCATTTGCTGTCCGTCAAATCGCGCGTAGGAATTGAAGGTCAGCCATTCGCCCAGGTTTATATAACGGCTGTGTTCGTTTTTGAGTGTATAATCGATGGGTAAGTGGCGGTGGCCGAAGACGAAGAAGTCGGCCGGAAGGGTATCGAGCTTGCGGTTGCAGTACTGAATCAGCCATTCCTGTCCGGGGCCCAGAAATTCGGGAGCGTCGGGGTTGGCACTGCGGCTGCGACCCGACCAGAAATTGGCCAGTCCGATCCCGAAGTTGGGATGAAGCCGCGCAAACAGCCACTGGGCCGTGCGGTTAGCAAAGACCCGCTTGATGAATTTGTAGCCGTGATCCCCGGGGCCCAGACCATCACCGTGCCCGATCAGGAACAGCTTATCGTTCATTTGCCGTCGGATGGCAGAGCGGAAGGTGGGGATACCGAATTCTTCCTCAAAGTAGTTGAAGATCCACATATCGTGATTACCCGTGAAGAGATAGATGGGGATGTCGCGATCGCGCAGTTCGGCCAGTTTACCCAGGAAGCGCACAAACCCCTTGGGAACGACGGTCTTGTACTCGTACCAAAAATCAAAGAGGTCGCCCACCAGGTAGATGGCTGCTGCATCCTTGCTGATCAGCTCCAGCCAGCGTACGAGCTGCCGCTCCCGCTCGGCCGAAGTGACCCGGGCATCGACACCCAAGTGGAAATCGGAGGCAAAATAGACGCTTTTACCCGCTGGTATTTGATGTGGTGGTAATTCCTGCACGAACGATCCTATTTGTGGCCGCAAAATATACTTGTTTTTAATATTGTCGGTATTTTCCCCAAAACGAAATACCTATGCAAATAGATCTCACCGGAAAACGCGCCCTGGTATGCGGCGCCAGTAAAGGGCTGGGCCGTTCCTCCGCTCAGGAGCTGGCAGCGCTAGGGTGTAATGTTACCCTGTTAGCCCGTTCGGCAGATATTCTTTCCGAATTGGCCAATGAACTCGACCGGCAGCGCGTGCATCCCGATCAGGATCACGATTTCCTGATTGCCGACCTGGACGATACGGATGCTTTGCGCAAAACGATAAAGACTTTCGCCAGCGGCACCCCGGTTAACATCCTGATCAATAATACCGGTGGACCACCTTCCGGACGGATACTGGATGCGGCTCCAGACGACTTTCTGAAGGCTCTGCAACGCCACCTGATTGCCAGTCAGATCATTACTTCCGCTTTGATCCCGGGCATGCGCAAGAGTGGATACGGTCGGATTATCAATATTGTTTCTACTTCGGTTTATCAGCCTATTCCCAACCTGGGAGTTTCTAATACGACCCGGGGTGCGATGGCAAGTTGGGCCAAAACACTATCCCACGAGGTAGCTCCGGACGGGATTACCGTGAACAATGTGCTACCTGGTTCTATGGATACCGAGCGATTGCGATCACTACTGCGTGCCAATGCTGAGCGCAGTGGGAAAACCTACGAAGAGATCGTTGCCCAATGGGAGGCGGAAGTACCCATGGGACGATTCGGGCGCCCGGAGGAAATTGGGCAGGTAGTAGCTTTTTTGGCCAGCCCGGCGGCCAGTTATATCACGGGGGTGAGCCTGGCTGTGGATGGCGGGAAAGTGAAGGCAATATGAGTTTTCCACAGGAAGACTGTGGAAAACTTGGCTAAAAATGTTGATAACTTCCAGATGGCATCGGGGATAGCATCCTAGGTGGCATCGGGGATAGCATCGCGAACGCACCGAAATCCAACATGATCACTACCCGTGCGCCACTCACCGCGTCCGCGGGAGCCCACCATATAGCGAGAGCAATACTGATCGGTGCACAGGAAGGAGCCTCCGCGTTGTACCTTCTTGCGCATCCCGGGCTCGGTGGGATCAAAGGATTGGTCGGGACCCGCGGGGTTTTCGTGGACCTGATCTGCCCCCAACATTTGATAATAGCTGTAGTGGTACCAATCGGCACACCACTCCCAGACGTTGCCGGCCATATCCTGTAAACCAAAAGGATTCGGGGGGTACTGCCCCACGGGAGCTAAGCGGACAAAACCGTCATCGGCCGTGTTTTCGGTCGGGAAGGTTCCCTGAAAGGTATTGGCCATCACGCTGCCGTCGGGATGCCACTGGTTACCCCAGGCGTACAGTTCGCCAGACTGACCACCACGGGCCGCGAACTCCCACTCGGCCTCCGTAGGCAAACGTTTACCGGCCCATTTGGCGTAAGCTGCCGCATCCTCCCAGGCGACATGCACGACCGGCCAGCCCCCTTTACCGTCAATATTCGTATCGGGGCCCTGTGGGTGTCGCCAATTGGCTCCCGGTTGCCAACGCCACCACTGTACGTACTGGCTTGGATTCGATCCTTTGGTCGGCGGGGTGAAGACCAGCGAACCGGGGACCAATTGCTCTTCCGGCACACCAGGAAATTCCTCGGCCGTAGGTTTTTGCTCCGCAACGGTTACGTAACCGGTGGCTTCGACAAAGGCCGCGAACTCCTCATTCGTCACCTCCTGTGCATCCATATAAAAAGGATCAACTGCCACCCGGTGGATAGGGCGGGCATCGGCAAATGCTTCGCGCCCTCCGTTCGTGAGGCCCCGTGGATCCACTCCGCCCATACTAAAGGTACCCCCCGGAATGAAGACCATTCCTTCGGGAAGAGATACCTCACCGGTGTCAATGTCATTCATTTCGGTCGGGCCAAAAGCCAATCCGCCACCGCGAACATAGGCCAGGCTATCGGCCACCGTCATCCCATTACTGCACAAACGGGGTGATGACACCTGGGTGCCCGATCCGGAGAACGCCTGGTCCGGTTCTTCATGTTGGCAGGCACTAAATACCAGTGTGCTAAATAGCAGGCTAAGAATCACAAATCGCATGCGGGGTACTTTTCCGGTAAACTACAAAATTCCGGATGGATCGAGTGACACTATTTGTCACCAGGGGCCGGCATATTTGTAGTATTACTTGCTAACACACCGGATAAACCTGGCCCCATGGAAGACCGAACTATGCCACCCGATCTGCATCAGGAATTAAAGAACTGGATTTGCCTGTCCGTTCAGGAGGAGGATGAAGATTCACGGTCCCCGCTTCCTCCGATCGATCCGGGTCGGGTCGGCCAACGTCGCGCCTATATTCTGGGGCAGTACCGAGTCAAAGCAGCCACGCTGGTGCTGATTGCCTATGTTTCAATCCAGGGTGCCCTCAGTCTGTATGGGTTAAGTGTCGGCGCGTGGGAGCTAACACTGGTTGCTTTGCCGTACTTCTGGATTCTGGGCAGCTCATCCTTGCGCACAGCTCAGCGATTTGGCGGGTTGTTGACCTACGAGGCCTTCCTCTTTTTGCTCTGTTTCATCCGGCAGACCGAAGATATGGAGCAGTGGTTGGCGATTAAGAGCCCCTTTCTGATCATTATTTATTTGGGATATCAGGCTGCTTGTCTTTGTTCCAAACTGGATCCGCTGTTCAGGCCGCCGGCAGCTCAGATGAAAGCTATTCCGGGGGAAAAACACGCCGCCCGCAGGGCGTAAGCATATTTTCTGTGATCTTATCCAACAGTCGGCCGGCACTGCCGGTCGGCTGTTTTTGTGTACCTTTTTTGCAAATAGATTTGCTATGGGTAAGTATTTGCCTGGATTCGCCTTCCTGCTTTTTCTCGGTTGCAGTCGCATAATATACCCGGATCGTTCCCAGTTCATTGCCGAAGGTGAGCCGTCACCTACTATAGCGCTGGATGCCTACCGGTCCGTGCAGCTTCGGCCTGGACAGGACGAGGATCTGGCGTTGGTACTCTGTATTTCGGGAGGTGGTGCCCGGGCCGCTAACCTGGGAATGGGGATCCTCTGGGGACTGGAAGAGATCGGGCTTTCGCCAAAAGCGAATGTACTCAACGAAGTGGATTATTTTTCTACCGTATCGGGAGGTGGCTTTGCTGCGGGAGCCTATCTCTCAGCTCGTTATGATCAGCTTCAGCAAAAAGGAGCCGATTCCTTTTCGCTGGAAGGGGCCCTGGAGGAGTTCATCCGTGATGACCTCAAGCGATCCTACGTTTGGCCACTGGTTAAATCCAATGTTAATATAGCCTTGTTGTTTACACCTATCGATGACGGAGATGCACTTGAAAAGGCAATCGACAATCACCTATTGGGGTACCGTCGCAGAAGACATTCCAGCGACCCCTATTCCCTGACCCTGGGAGACTTGTTCGTACCGGCCGGGAGCGCCCGGCAGCCTAGGTTACCCATGCATATTACCAACAGTTCCACGGTGATGGGCGTCCGGATTTTCCCATTTGTACCCAACGTACTGGAGGCTTATCAGATCGACGGTTACTCCCATCGCATGCGGCGCTATTACAGCGATGAAGGTTTTGACCCGTTTTCGATCCCACTGGCAGTAGGGATAAAATCGAGCGGTAGTTTTCCGGTGCTGATCTCAAATACCACCCTGCGATCATCCTATCACCCCGATCGGCGGTTCCTTCATCTGATGGACGGAGCCATGAGTGATAATCTGGGTATTTACACGGCCCTTGATGTCATCAAACAAGAAAACACCAGTCGCAAGGCCCTTTTTATTATCGATGCGGAAGCGGATAATGACCTCCCTGTTTTTTCAAAGAACGAAAGTGCAATTTGGAGTTTGAAGGTGGCCGCCAGTTTGCCGGGAAGTGGATTGTACGCACGAAAAGCGATCCTTACCAAGGAATTTGAGGATTTGATTGAGCCACTGGGGATCGAAATGGTCTACTTTGGATTTCAGGTACTGCTTTGGGAAAATGTTGTATCTCCACCGCCGCGCATTGATCCCAAAGAGGAGTATCCGCGATTGTTGGCATCCTTACGGAAAAACCCATACGACCTTAATCTTACCGACCGGCAGATACTATATGAGTTGTTGACTGCCATCCCTACCAAGTATTCCATAAAAAAAGATGAGCAGGAATTATTGCTGCGTGCCGGGCGCTTGCTGGCTCATCTTCAGCGGGATGCCGTTCTGCGTGCGTTAGAGTAGACCTCCTATCAGTGGTGATTAGGTACAGCTTTCCAACCTGAAATGGTATATTGAGGACCTAACGGATTGGATATGCAAATACAGAAACCCACTAAAGAATACGATGTGGTCATTGTGGGGAGCGGTGCCGGAGGCGGCATGGCTGCCAACCAACTTTCAAAAGCAGGATTGTCAGTGGCCATCCTGGAAGCCGGTCCTTTTTTCGACCCGGCCGACCCCGAAACCCGAACCCAGATGCGCTGGCCCTGGGAATCGCCCCGACGCGGTGCGAACACCCAACGCGCCTTTGGTGACTTCGATATGGCCTACGGAGGCTGGGATATCGAAGGGCAACCCTACACCAACCGGGATGGTAGCGATTTCCGGTGGTTTCGCTCGCAGATGCTCGGCGGACGCACCAATCACTGGGGACGTATTTCCCTGCGGTTCGGGCCCGATGATTTTCGTCGCAAAAGCATCGATGGACTCGGCGAAAACTGGCCTATCACCTACGAGGATGTCAAACCATACTACGAGAAAGTCGATAAACTGCTGGGTGTTTTCGGTAGTAAAGAGGGCATTCGTAACGAGCCGGATGGGTTTTTTCTGCCACCCCCCAAGCCACGCCTGCACGAGCTTTTTTACATAAAAGGTGCACGGGAAGCCGGTGTGACGGTTATTCCGGCGCGTTTATCCATTCTG
>CAYFGK010000193.1:0-6836 GCA_964342305.1 uncultured Saprospiraceae bacterium
CCGAGTTCAGCGTAGACCATACGCCCGTTCCGGTAGTGGTAGAGGTTGGGTTTTCCCTTTTTGTCAAGCTCATAAACGGGAGGATTAGCGGATACCTGCTCGATGGAGTACCATTCGGCAAAGCGTTCGGAAAACACGGCATCCAGATGGGAGGGCTCTTCAAAGTAAATTTGAATGATCGAGGCGTAGACCGGGTCCGGAAACGAATCGATCGTTTCACCTTCGGAAAATACCTTGTACGTATTGTCACGGTAGGCTATTCTGGTATGCTTGTGGATATTTCCGTTGAGTAAAGCCGTCACTTCCGAGCTGATCAGTTTACCCTTTTCAAAGGTAGCTGTTAATTCATCCTGTAAATGGAAGGTCTTGATGAATCGTACCTTGGTCTCGTTCACACTGTTGTATTCGATTTGATTTGTTCCGGTTGTCTTGATAACAGTCAGGATACCGACGGTATCTCCGCGCGCGATCACATCGTATTCCAGGGTGACGGACCCCGATGGCGGTTCGGATGTGATTAAGAAGAAGAGGCAGGAAAGGATCCAGGAGGATAAGGTCATTAGAATTGGTTGTTTCCAGGGTGTGGTTGAGTGATGTTATGTATTTTGGGATCACCCTTACGGTAAATTGATCATATTTACCCGTTAAACCAAATACTTTAAAGATCCTGCAAGTCGTATGCGTCAGGTTGAAGTCATTACAACGAAGGACCATCAACGCCGGGTGGAAGAGAAATTGGCAACGCTCCAGGTCGAACCGGTTTGGATATTTCCAACGATCGACGACGAAGTGTTGCTGAAGTTTGGCATGACCACGGAGCAGTCGGCCGGGGTCCTGGATGAGTTGGAAGAATTCCTGGACAAAGTACCGTGCCGGGTTTTCGTACACGCTATTGAATCCAGCTTGCCCGGCCCCGATAAGCAGGAAGAGGAGGAGGCCGAAGAGTTGATCCAATTGGGGAAGTTTGCCCGGATCAGCAAAAGTGAATTGTATCAGGATATTGCGGCGCCCGCCCGTCTCACGCTCAATTTTATTTTTATGGTGGCCCTTTCGGCGATTGTAGCGGGCATTGGGTTACTCAAGAACAATGTGCCGATCATTATCGGGGCGATGGTGATCGCTCCCTTTTTATCGCCGAATATAGCCATAGCTTTTGCCACTACGGTCGGAGACATTACGCTCAATCGCCGGGCTTTGATCTCCTTATTAGCTGCCACCGGAGTCGTCCTTGTCATTGCAGTGCCCTGGGGCTATTTCGATCCTCAAGTAGCAAATATCGAATTTAGTCCGGTCCTGGAATACCGCGATATTCTACTGGCGCTGGCCTGTGGTTTTGCGGGGGTATTATCCCTGATCGGTACGGAGGCGGCAGCTTTGGTGGGTGTTATGGTGGCGGCAGCCCTGGTGCCTCCGTTGGTCATGGGAGGGTTGTTTCTGGGAGGAGGTATGTACCAGGATGCCCGGAATGCTTTGCTGCTCTACTCCATAAATATCGTATGTCTGAACCTGTCGGGGATTATCACTTTTTACCTCTCCGGCCTGCGTCCGGCACGCTGGTGGGATCAGGAGCGGGCAGGCCTGTACACCCGTAATGCGCTATTGGTGCTGACATCCATGTTAGCTCTCCTGGCCCTTTTTATCTATCTGAACGACTGACCAACCGGGATACTTCACAGAAACTTAATCTTGGTTCCCGCCAGAATACCATGTAAAATCGTCTAGATTTGCCCTTTCTCTGACAAAAAGACAAAGACTATGCGACGAATGCTGCTTTGGGGTTGCCTGCTGTGTGTTGGTTTTTTGGCGAAAGCCCAATCCGAGGCCCAGGTTTTGCGGTCAGGCCCCATGCTGGGGTACGCTGAAATGAAAGAGGTCCTCCTGTGGGTACAAACGACCCAACCCGCTGTAGTGCATTTTCGATACTGGGATAATGAGCAGCCCGATATTCGCTACTACACTAAGAATGCTCAAACCGATTACCCCACGGCCCTGACCGCTAAGATTATCCTGGACCGGGTAGAGCCAGGACGGGATTATACCTACCAGTTGTATATCAACGGAGAGGCAATAGAGCGCACGTATCCCACGACCTTTTCTACCCCGGAGTTATGGCAGTGGCGCACCGATCCGCCGGCTTTTTCTGTGGCGTTAGGTAGCTGTTTTTATGCCAACGAACCTGTCTACGACCGACCTGGAACCCCTTATGGCGGCGAGTACCAGATATTTACCAGCATTTACGAAAAGGACCCGGATGTCATGCTTTGGCTGGGCGATAATGTGTATTTGCGCGAAGCCGACTGGTACAGCCGTACCGGCATAATTCATCGCAACACCCATGCGCGGTCGCTACCCGAACTCCAGCCGCTGCTGGCTTCTACGCACCATTACGCCATCTGGGATGATCACGATTTTGGGCCGAACGATTCGAATCGTTCCTTTCATATGAAAGAAGTTACGGAGGAGGCATTCGAATTGTTTTGGGGGAACCCGACCTTTGGTTTGCCCGGGCAGGGAGGGATCACGACCTTTTTTAAATGGGCCGATATCGACTTTTTTCTGCTGGATGATCGGTATTTCCGCACCCCGAATTACCGGCGGTCGGGCGAGCGGACCATGATTGGCGAAGAACAATTGGAATGGATCATCGATGCCCTGGTGACCAGCCGCGCACCATTTAAAATGGTCGCTATCGGCGGGCAGGTACTGAATACCGCTCAGGTCTACGAAACCTACAGCAACCTTTTTTCCGACGAGCGGGAATACCTGCTGCGTCGCATCGAAGAGGAAGGCATCAAAAACGTCATTTTTCTTACCGGTGATCGCCACCATACGGAGTTGAGCCACTATGTGAACGGTGCCGGCAATGATGTGTACGACTGGACGGTTTCACCCCTGACCTCCGGACCCAATACCAATGTCACCGAAACCAACCGTATGCGGGTGGAGGGAACCCTAGTGCAACAACGCAATTTTGGCATGATGGAGGTTTTCGGGGCCCGTACCGAACGCAAGTTACGGATGACTGTCTACGATGTGGAAGGGAAGGAGCTCTGGTCACGCGAAATCGCCAGTCAGCGGTAACCAATCCCTCCAGCTGTCAACCCAACGACACTCCGCGATGTTGGAACCCCTGACATTACGGAACAAAACGATCAACCTATGAAATGGACGATACTGATTATCCTGGCGGTGGCCGGACTGGCTTTACTGGTTTCCTGTATACAACAAGAATCTCCGGACATGGCCGGGGAAGGCGAACCGGCTCCGGTACTCACCGAAGCACAAAAGCACCTCGCTGCTGCCCGGGAAGCGCACGGCAGCGAACGTCTTCACCAAAGCACCCTGGAATTTGATTTTCGGGACTACCACTACAAAATGATTCGCAACGGAGGTAGGTATCAGTACGAACGCTCGTTTACGGATACCTCCGGGCAGCAGGTCCACGATGTCCTGACCAATAACGAATTCATCCGGACTATTGACGGCGAGCAAGTAACACTCAGTGAGAAGGACAAGAGCGCCTACAGTAACTCCGTCAATTCGGTTATTTACTTTGCAACATTACCTTATTCGCTCAACGATGCGGCCGTGCAATCCAGCTACCTGGGTGAAGTGGAGATCCACGATACGACATACCACAAGGTCAAAGTAACCTTCCGGGAAGAGGGCGGCGGCAAAGACCACGAGGACGAATACATATACTGGATCCGGCAGGGAGACCAGGTGATCGATTATCTGGCCTACAACTACCAGGTAAATGGTGGTGGTGCCCGCTTCCGGGTGGCCTATAACGAGCGCACCATCGATGGGGTCCGGTTTGTGGATTATAAAAATCTGAAGCCAGTACCGGCAACGCTGGAGGTGGAAATCTTTGATTCCCTGTACCAGGCGGGGCAACTGGAACAGGTATCAGTCATTGAAACAGCGAACGTAGTATTGGAAGTCGTGGATGGGGAATTGGAGAAAGGGGGATAGGGAGATAAGGAGATAGGGAGATAAGGGGATAGGGGGATAGGGAGATAGGGAGATAAGGAGATAGGGAGATAAGGAGATAGGGGGAAAGGGGCGGAATTATCAATGTTTAATTTTTAATTATTTGATTGCTAGTGTTTTAGTTAAAAATTAATAACTAAAAATTAAGAATTATTTCTGATCGGCCTTTCGGCAAAAGATTAATTTTGCGTTCATGTCGGACAAAAAGTTAAAAGTGCTGGTCGTGCGATTTTCTTCGATTGGTGATATCGTATTAACGACTCCGGTAGTACGTGGTCTGAAAAAGCAGGCCGGGGCCGAGGTACATTTCCTGACCAAGAAAGCCTTCTGCTCATTGGCGCAGAGCAATCCTCATATCGACCGGGTCTATGCGATTGAGAAGCGGGTAGGGGAGGTGTTGCCGGAGCTGCGCCGGGAACAATACGACCACATTATCGATCTGCACCGAAATCTTCGCAGTGGACAGGTTAAGCGGGGCCTTTCGGCAAAAAGTCATTCCTTCCGTAAGCTGAATCTGAAGAAGTGGTTACGCGTCAACCTCAAGGTTGACCGCCTGCCGGAAACGCATATAGTTGACCGCTACCTGGAGCCGGTCCGCAAACTGGGTGTTGTAGCGGACGGGGCCGGCTTGGATTTTCCAATTCCCGAAGGCGAGCACGTTGATCTTAACGCACTGGCTAAGGAGGCCTTTCCGGCCGAGGAATACTGGCGCACCCGGCTCGGTAGCGGAAGCTATATCGGGGTGGTGATCGGGGCGGCTCACGCCACCAAGCGTTTACCGCCGGATATGCTGACCGAATTGGCCGGGCAGTTGCCCAAGCCTTTGGTATTGCTGGGTGGTCCCGGAGACCGGGAGACAGGTGAACGTATTGCCGGAGCAGTGCCGGGGGTGTTAAACACCTGCGGTGACTTTTCGCTACACGGTTCGGCTTCCCTGATCGATCAGAGCGCCGGATTGATTACCCACGATACGGGGCTGATGCATATTGGGGCGGCCCTGAAAAAACGCATGGTGGTGGTATGGGGGAATACGATCCCGGAATTCGGGATGTATCCCTACGATCCGGCGGGTACCGGAACGGCAGTCTCTTTTGAGGTGCAGGGGCTGCGTTGCCGGCCCTGTTCCAAGATCGGCTACCAGAGGTGTCCCAAAGGCCATTTTGCCTGTATGCGCCAGCAGCCACTGGGGCAAATTGCCCGTCTTGCCGGGTCCTGGCTGTAACTTGGCTTACCATTGACATGAAAAAAGTGTTAAATCATTTTGCCCTTGGTCAGCAATCGGCCTAATTTTCCGTTCTGATTCCAAGTTTTGGGTGAAAAGGCCTATCTTAAGCGATGCTGTAAGAACAGCCTGATCCCGTTGTCTCCAAGCGGTCAAAGCCATGGTTATCGTGCCGGACACCAGGCTGTTCGACCTCTAAAATCACCTGTATGACGATACGTACGTTTACGCTTATTATTGGTTGTTTAGGTATTCTGACCTCCCTGCGCGCGCAAGACTTGCATTTCACTCAATACAATATGTCCCCGCTAACCCTCAACCCTGCCATGATCGGGGGCTTCGAGGGTACTGCCCGTATCACCGGTATTTACCGGGATCAGTGGAGCAGCATTCTGGATAATTCATTTTCGTCCCCGTCGGTAGGTATCGATGCTCCCTTGCTGCGTGGTTTCCGCGATGGAGACTGGGTTGGTGTCGGTGGGGTACTGACCTCCGACAATGTCGGAGAAGGCGATTTACAGGTGGGGGAAAATCTGCTTGGAGTGGCTTATCACTTTGCTCTTGACGATGACGGAGCCAACATGCTGACCCTTGGTGTCCAGGGGGGGAATGTTACTCGCCAGCTCGACCCGTCAGCCAACGGCCTGGTCTTTGCCGATGAGCTACCCGAAGATGTGGGCGGCGGTGGCCTTGGCCTCGGTAAAGGTGGTGACCGCAGCGTCAATGATCAGGTATCTTACCTGGATTTCAATGTCGGGCTGATGTTTCGCAGCCGGCAGGAGTCGGGTGACCTGATCGAAGTAGGGCTCGCCTTTAACCACATCACGACACCGGAATACAGTTTTGTCTCCCGCGGAGGCAGTGGCAGCAACAATGATAACGGCCAGGACCGCCCCATGACGATTGCCGCCCACGGTCGCTACGACCGGGCCCTGACCGACGTTTGGAGTATCGAACCATCCTTCATGTTCCAGACTACGGCCGGAAATACCGAGATCATGCTGCAAGCACTGGGTGGCTATCAGCTGAACGACGAATGGAAGTTGCACGCCGGTCCCGGGTATCGCTTTGGTGATTCCGGTCAGATACTAATGGGGGTTACCTACGATGAAAGTCTGCGGGTCGGACTCTCCTATGATGTAAACCTCTCGTCCGTAACGGACATTAGTAATTACCGGGGCGGCTTTGAATTGGCTGCCAGTTACATCATTAAGATTTTCAAAGAACCGGATGTAAAACCGGCCATTTTGTGTCCCCGACTTTAAAAGATATTGATGCCGGCCAGCTGCCGGATCATGCATAAATCAACCGAATCTATGAGACGTGTGCTGTTATTGGTAGCTTGTTTGGGTGTCACCGGCGCCCTGGTGGCGCAACCCATCACCAAGTCGACCTACAATTCCATGTTGCAGGTGGCCGAGGAAAAGCTCGAAGCCAAAGACTACTACAATGCGCTCGACTATTACGAGCGAGCTTACGAAGAAAAAGAAGACCGCGATCTGCTCCCCATGATCGCCGAACTCAGCCTGAAAGTACGCGATTACGCCAAAGCGCGCCGTACCTACGCCAACGTCTTTCGCCGGGCCGACGAAGGAGAATACGATGCCTTGCGTTTTAATTA
>CAYFGK010000194.1:0-6600 GCA_964342305.1 uncultured Saprospiraceae bacterium
CTCAGTTGGCAGTACTCAGTTGGCAGTACTCAGTTGGCAGTACTCAGTTGGCAGTACTCAGTTGGCAGTTCGCAGTTCGCAGTTCGCAGTTGGCAGTTGGCAGTACTCAGTTGGCAGTTTTCAGATGGCAGTAAAACATGGCGAATCATTGCCTGTACGGGCCGCGCTCACCGCGTGAAAAAGGCGTTTTCGAAATCGGAGAGCGGAAATTACTCGGCCTTCTCTGTGTAACTCCATGGTTCTTTGGAGGGCAGAGACTGGAAGGGAAAGAAGAGACTACAGCGACTTAAGAGACTCGCCCGGGCTGGGTTATCTCGTTTTGCTTTACTGTTGTATCTCTGTACTTTCCTGCGTGGAGCGTCGGGCGTGGAGGAGAGAGACCGAAGGGACGGTTGCTGACTTCATTCCCACCGCTGAAGCGGATGGGCTTAAACTGCCTACTACCCACTAACAAACCTCCTTTTGGCGAAAGCCAAAAAAGCAAACCCACATTGAGCATTGAGCACTGAGCACTGAGCATTGAGCATCGAGCATTGAGCATTGAGCATCGAGCACTGAGCATTGAGCATTGAGCATTGAGCATTGAGCGTTGAGCATCGAGCATTGAGCATCGAGCATTGAGCATCGAGCATTGAGCATTGAGCGTTGAGCATCGAGCATTGAGCATCGAGCACTGAGCATTGAGCATTGAGCATTGAAAATTGACCACCGAGAACTGATGACTGCCCACTGCCTACTGCCAACTGCCCACTGACAACTGCCCACTGACGACTGCCCACTGACGACTGCCGACTACGTGATAAATCTCACCAACCGTTCTCCTGAAAAACACTATCATTGCGGGAATAAACCAAAACAACCTTTCATGAAACAACTACTTTTCTTGTTTTCGTTGACTTTGTTATTTGCCGGTTGCCAATCGGCATCCCCCGAAGAAGGTGGTGATGACGCTTCCGAAGCATCACCTGAAATGGCTGCCTTTGAAGCGCAGCAAGAGAACTTCCACACGGTGATGGCAGCTACCTTCCACCCTGCCGAGGAGGGGAATATTGACCCTTTGCGCGAAAAAGCCGGCGATCTTACGGCTGCCGCCAAAACCTGGTCTGGCCTGACGTTGCCTGGTGAATATACTGAAACCGACCTCGAAGCCCGTCTGGCCGAACTGGTTCGGGGCAGTGAGCGCATCGAAGGTTTGATCCAGTCAGAAGCTGCTGACTCTACCCTCCAACAGGCAATCACCAATTTGCACGAGGTATTCCACGGCATCATGGGTGAGTGCAAGGATGCGGAGGAGCACCATATGCACTAATTATCGGTATTTTTTAATGGGTAATTTTTAATTCTCAGTTGAATTAGGAATTACCCATTCACTTTTTGAAGCCGGAGGCCAGATAAGCACCCAAATTTCACCATGGACCAAGTCGCAATCCGCCAACATCTTTTCGGGCTGCTATCCACCCAAATTTCTTCTTTACAGCAGCAACTGTCCGAAATCGAGACCGCCCGTAATGAGGAGACTAAATCCTCGGCCGGCGACAAATTCGAGACCAGCCGGGAGATGATGCAGCAAGCTGCCGATCAGGTACAGGGCCAGTTGGATCGTACCCAAGAGCTATTGCAACAACTCAAGCGGTTATCCGAACCCGTCCAAAACGATCGCATTGAGGAGGGGCATCTGGTTCACACGGACAAGGGTATCTATTTTTTATCGGTGCCTTTCGGCAAAATCAAAGGCCTCCCGGATACGGTGTACGCCCTGTCGGTGGCTTCGCCCCTGGGTAAGCTTTTACTCGGAAAATCTCAGGGTGATGTAGTGACCTTTAACCAGCGGGAGATCCTAATTAAGGATTTTTTTTAGAGACCGAAGTGAACGGAGAGACCGAAGTGAACGGAGAGACCGAAGTGAACGGAGAGACCTTCTCTGCAGTCAAATTAGTACCTTAGGAGAAAAACCGACCCATGCCAACCCTACATACCGTTCTCGGTGCTACCGGCGCCAGTGGAAAGTCCGTTCTGGATGAATTAGCCAAAGCCCGGGCACCCATTCGGGCTATAACCCGATCCTCTGAAGTACCCGGATTTGATACGGTAAACGCAGATTTACTCCATCCGGAGGCAACCCGGGAAGCTGTTTCCGGATCGTCGCATGTGTATATGTGCGTGGGCTTACCCTATCGCTCCGATGTATGGATGCACGATTGGCCCCTGATTATGGATAATCTGATCAGGGCTTGTGCCCACGAGGGCGCATCCCTGCATTTTCTCGATAACATCTACATGTACGGACCTCCGCCCTTGCCAGTTCCTTTTGACGAGGATACCCGGCAGGAACCAACCTCCAAAAAAGGGGTGATCCGTAAAGCAGTTGCTGATCGGTTAATGGAGACTTTCGCCAAAAAAGAGGTGGAGGGGACGATTGCCCGCTCCGCTGACTTTTATGGTCCCGGGGCTAAGAACAGTATGCTGTATGCGGTCTTTTTGGAACGTATGCTGCAAGGTAAAGCACCACAATTTCTGGGGCCGCCCGACCAGCCTCACACCTACGGATATACCATCGATAATGCGCGGGCCATGATCGCACTGGCTGAACACCCCGATACATATGGGGAGGTTTGGCACTTACCAGTGGGTGATCCCATTACACCTCAGCAAGCGGCAGACCTGTTTAATCAATTATTGGGGACCGACCATCAGGTGCAACACCTGCCAATCTGGATGCAAAAGGCATTGGGTCTGTTCATGCGCCCGATCCGGGAGGTCGGCGAGATGTTGTATCAATTTTCGAATCCTTACCATATGTCGTGGGAGAAGTTTCAAACCCGATTCCCTGCATTTAAGCCTACTCCTTACAAGCAGGGTTTCCAGGCAATGATCGACTCCTTCCGGTCCTAAAGAAAAACAGATGCGCGCTCTATTTATCGTTATAACCTGTTGCCTTATGCCCCTCCAATCTGTTTTTGCGCAAAGCGATCAAAAGCCCAGGGTGATTATTCTGACCACTGGCGGCACCATTGCCAGTCGCACCGATGCTCCTCTGATCGAGGGTCCAGCTCTGGTGCAGGCGGTGCCCCAACTCGCCGATTACGCCGATGTACGAGTCGAGGAGGTAGTACGTATCGGGTCTTCACAGATGACGCCCGCCATTTGGCTCCGCATCCTGCAGCGTATCGACGAATTGACTCGTACGGAACCTGACCTGGCCTGCATACTGATCACCCACGGCACGGATACTATGGAAGAAACTGCTTTCTTTCTCAACCTCACACACCGTCACGACTTACCCATTGTGATCACGGGATCGATGCGTTCGGCCAATGCCCTTTCGGCCGACGGGCCCGCCAACCTCGTCGACGCCCTGCGGGCAGGCATTCATCCGGAGGCCCGCGGCAAAGGCGTAATGGTCGTCCTCAATGATAATATTCACGCGGCCCGCGACCTCACTAAATCCGATAACCAGCGGGTACAGACCTTCCTGCCCACCGAACGTGGATACCTGGGGTTTGTGGACGATGAGCAAGTTACGTTCTACCGTACACCGACGCATCCGCATACGGTAAATACGCCTTTTGAGGTAGCTAGCGGGGAGGAATTGCCCAGGGTGGACATTCTAAAGGATTTCGCCGGGTTAGATCCGGCTATTTTCGAATTCTTCCGGGAACGCCCAACGGATGGATTGGTATTGGAAACCTTTGCGGGTGGCCGTTCCAGTGCGGCTTTGCGATCAGTCATCGACCTTCCGGCCAACCATAAGCCCATCGTAATCGCCAGTAGTCTGCGGGGTAGCCGGATCATGGGTACCCACCCGGAAGGCACGCCTGTTATCGTGGCCAATGATCTGCCGGCCAATAAGGCGAGAATACTCCTGATGCTGGCTCTTACCAAGACCAGGGAAACAGAGGAGATTCAGGGGTACTTTAATACCTACTGAAAATGCTGAAGGATGAAGGATAAATGTTGAATGGGCTATTTTGACTTTACAAGAACTTGGCAAGGATCTAGTCCAAGCTAGTTTTTTGGATGTTCGCTACTCCGACAGGTAATTCATCATCTAGCATTTAGCATTCATCATTTCAAAAAATACAACAGGGGCTGCCACGTACGTGACAACCCCTGCTGATGGTCTGCCAGGCGGTCAGGCCCGACGAGTTGAATTAGTATCTGCGTCCGCCGCCGCCACGATTATCGCGACGTTCGCGGGGTTCCGCTTCTTTCACTACGATGGTACGACCATCGAGTTCCGTCTCATTCAGTTCGTTAATAGCAGCACGACCTTCGTCGTCGTTAGGCATTTCAACAAAACCGAAGCCTTTAGAACGGCCGGTAGCTCTGTCAAAAATAATCTTGGCTGAAGAAACTTCGCCAAATTCTTCGAAGGCGTATTGAAGATCGCCTTCCTGCGTGTCGTAATTCAACTTCGCAACAAAAATATTCATACAAAAAAATTAAAATAGTATGCTCCAACGCGGAACATCGATGCAAAGGTGTAGGCAATTATTGGAATGTGCAATGATTCCGCAAAAAAGTTTTGTTAAATGGTCTAAAATCTTCGCGATCACAACGTTCCTTAAGGTTAAGGTTGAGGTTGAGGCTGAGATTGAGGCTGAGTACTCTGTAATCTAAGTTATTTGAAAATATGGGTAGGGCATTTTGGTAAAAGACAAGGCGCGAGGAGGGAGCATAGCCATAGCTACGCGACCGAGGAGCAACGAAGTATTTTGCCAAAAGGCACAGCCATAAGTCAAAGTTACTTAGGTTACAGAGTACTGAGGTTGAGGCTCCCACCTTCACTACGTTTCGGCGGACAGGGGAGGTTGAGGGATTTCTATGATAAAAAAAACGCCGTACCCAGAGTAAGGTAGACTAAAGAGTCCTAAACCTTAGCCTTAACCTAAACCTTAGCCTTGGCCTTAGCCTTAGCCTTAACCTAAACCTTAGCCTTAGCCTTAGCCTTAGCCTTAACCTTAGCCTTAGCCTTAACCTAAACCTGACTCTGAACCTACCCCCTGTTCATCGATTTTCCCCCGATTCCTGCAACCATATCCCATAGTTTTTCATTCTTTTGGAAAGCACTCTTATATGCGTAACCTCCTGATCCTCCTAATGCTACCTGCCGCCCTTTTTAGCCAGCGAGCTGCTATTGACGATTTCGATATGGCCGGCGATACCTACCGCACCGATTACGACTGTTTTTGCCTCACGGAGGAACGCAATTACTCCACCGGCTCCATCTGGTATAAAACCCCCATCGATATTACCGAGCCCTTCAGCATCGACCTGAAAGTGATGCTGGGGTGTAAAGACGGTGCCGGAGCCGACGGTATGGTGTTTGTGTTCACGGGCGGCCGCTACCGGGTAGGCTACACGGGCGAAGGTATTGGCTTTGCCGGACTGCGTCCGTCGGTAGGCATTGAACTCGACACCTGGCTCAACGAGCACCTGAACGACCCCATCGATGATCACATCGCCATCATGGCCAACGGCCGCGTAGGCCACTACAACGACCTGGCCGGGCCGCTGCCCATCCCCAATATTGAAGATTGTGCGCAGCACCACCTATCGGTACAGTGGGATCCCGCTACGCAAAAGCTGGCTATCCTCATCGATTACGAAGAAGTCATCGCGGCCCGGTTCGATATGGTCAATGGCGTCTTTGGCGGCCAACCCCTGGTCTATTGGGGCGTCACGGCAGCTACGGGCCGATACAACAACCGCCATGAGGTCTGTTTTGACCGCTTATCCCTCGGCCCGCTATTGCTGGAAGAACCGGTGATTTCGCGGGGGAAGGAATGAGAAGATAAAGCAGCATTAGCTGAACGAGACCGCCGCTTGTAAGCGTAAAGTTGGGCTAAAAAAAATACGCCACTCATCCTCCGATTATCTGGAATTGCTACGAACCGGAAACAAAAAGGTCGATCCAGAGGATCGACCACCAGTAGTACCCGGAGCGGGACTTGAACCCGCACGGCCATAATGGCCACAGGATTTTAAGTCCGGCGTGTCTACCAATTCCACCATCCGGGCATCCTGTTTTTATTCGTGGTTCAACAATTCATGAAATTGTTGGGTTCCCACGAGCGGTCACAAAAGTAGGTCCTCCCCTCCTATTCTGCAACTTCCCCGCGCAACTATTTGCGTTTTTTAATTTTTAGTAAAGCAATTTATTGGTGAGAAAATTTCGTCTGAGTAAATGGAAATATGAAGTATGAAATTTGAAATCAGAAGTTTTCAAACCTCTCACTTCAAACCTCTCACTTCAAACCTCTCACTTCATACCTCTCACTTCATACCTCTCACTTCATACCTCTCACTTCATACCTCTCACTTCATACCTCTGACTTCATACCTCTGACTTCATACCTCTGACTTCATACCTCTGACTTCAAACTTCTGACCTCTGACCTCTATATTCGATCATTTCCCGCCCTGGCCCGTTGCATAACAGATTTCCATCCAAATACACGGCCTTTCGAAACCGAATGGGGACGTGGATATTGCCGGTATTTGTGATAGCTAACCCCTTAAATATTACTTAAAGTACCGCGGGTGATGCATATCTTGCAGTGCGCTACGCGTTTTCTGAAAAACCAAAAGACAAAACTC
>CAYFGK010000195.1:0-6583 GCA_964342305.1 uncultured Saprospiraceae bacterium
CAAAAAAGAAAAGCCCTTATCACCGTGGTTGATAAGGGCTTTTAGCTGGCTACCTTTCAGAAAATATATAGCGGAAATAAGCCCGCAATTATCCAATGCCAGGGATAAGCTTGAAGTTGTAGTTATATACGTAAACGATCAGGATGACAAACAACAGTAGTCCGATGATCCCGAACATCAAGCAGTATCCTTTACGACCGGCATTTTGTACGTCTGCCATGGTGCTTGTGTTTTTTTGTAGGTAATTAATTGCAGGGCAAAGATGGTAAAAAAAGGAAAAACCCCCAAGGGAATATGTCACTCCCCTACGGGATAGTATCAAAGCAAACGGGCTTAGGTCAAATTACCTAAGCCCGTTTGCTTTGTCAACCTTCAGAACCTGTTAATAATAGGTGCTTCGGTTATCCTGAATTTTGGCATCGCTGCGCATGGCTTGCATCAACTGTCCGCCAATTTGGGAACGAACGGTTGACGAAAGTTGCTGACGCAGAGTAGCGTAGTTGGTAATTGCCGAAGGAACAGTTTTATCTAATACCCGGGCAACGAATACTCCGCTATTCCCAACAATGGGGGCTGTAGTCTGTCCCTGTTCCAGGTTGGCCAGGGCACCCAACAGTTTAGGCTCGTTACCAAGGTTGGGAACAAAACTTGTTGAAAACGTCAGATTCTCAGCCGTATCGACCGGAACATCGTATTCACTGGCAATTGCAGCAATGTCTTTACCGGCAACCTGTCCGGCGATCATTTCACCTTTCTTCCGGTTGGTTACCAGTTGTTCAATGTCGGCACGAACCTCATCAACACCAGGCATGCCGGGCTTTTGGATAGACTTCAATCCGGCAACAACGTACTTATTGTCGTAGTATAATTGCGGGTCGGAGTACACGTATATCTCCGAGGAAATCTGGCCGGTTTTTGCTGAAAAAGCCCAACGAATGAGATCGCGGGATGACTGCCCGGTTCCCAGTGAACCAACCACAAAGCCATTAGCTTCGAGCGGGCTGCTGGTTTCCAGTGTCAGATCAGGGCGATCGGCAACTGCCTGGGTCATGGCCGCCAGGTCGGGTTGTTCGCTCAGGAAAGTCAGGGCTTCGTCGTAACGATCCGACTGGGTTTTCTCGCTGGGAACAATATTCCGTGACAGGAATGCCAAACGCATGCCTTCCTGGTTTTCAATGTATTTGAAATCCATGACCTCTACCAGGTGAACACCGAATTGAGTAATTACGGTATTGAGTTCACCTACTTCAGCATCGAAGAAAATGAGATCGTTGAATGGCTTAACCATCATATTTGGGCCTGCGTACCCCAGGTCACCACCTTCGGCTTGTGCAGCTACATCCTGGTTGTACTTCTGATTCATTTCCTCCCAGGTCGCACCGCCTTCCTCAATGGCTGTTTTGATACTGTCGATGCGGGTCATGGCAGTAACCATAGCCTGCTGAGTCTGAGCGCGCAGCAAGATGTGACGTGACTGCACAGAATCGGGGATCACTTTGCGATCCACCAGCTTAACGGCTTTATAGGTACCACTTTCCAGGTACGGACCATAGATTGTTCCGGTCGGTAGTGTCTCCAGGGTATCGGCAATTACTGGAGAAATTTGATCAGGAGTAAGGTAAGCAGGGTTCATTGTACCCTGGTTTCGCTGTACGAAGGTCGTATCGTTATCCGATTTCTCCCATTCACTGATCAGGCCGGTCAGCTCGGTGCGGATATTTGCAGAATCCTGGCCGGTTGCCTGAACATTAAATACAACGTAATCAACACGGCGGGTCTCTTCGTCGCGCTCGTAAACGCCGGGGCGTTCATTCATGTAGGATTTAAAGTCGGCATCAGACAAGCTTACCTCACCGTTATCGATCTCATCGAAGGGAATGCGCACCAACTCAATATTGAAAGACTCAGTCTGAGCGGTATGTCCCATTTCGGCCATCCACTTAGGGGTATAAAGGCCTTTCGTTACCATGGCCGTGAGTTTACCCTGAAGGCGCTCCTTGACAATTTCCTTTTCCTGAATACCCCAGTAGGCACGGAGGTTGGGGTCGGTGAACTGACCAGATTGCAGCTGACTGCGGATCTGACTCAATTGCTGGAAATTGATCTGACCAGTATTCGGATCGACAAAACGCTGGGCGATAACGGGGCTGGGCTGAGGGCCGAATTGCAGATCAGTGAGCTCGGTTTTACCGACGCCCAGACCGAGTGCATCAGCCTCTTCTTCTACAAGAGCTTTCTCTACGTAGTAGTTCCAGAGTGAATTACGACGAGAGTACAAGTCACCGGACGAACCGGAGTACAAGATGCTTTCGGTCCGGTTAAACTCGTTAATATCGAGTTTCTCACCGTTTATTTTCCCCAGGGGTGGCTGGCCACCGAGGGCGCTGGAAGGTCCGCCGGAGAACATATCCTGGATAATGAATCCCCCCAAACCTAACGCAATCAGGACAATCAATATCCAAGAACCTTGTTTGCGAATTTTACCTATTAGAGCCATCTTCTCTTACTGTATTTATAAATTCCAATTCGTTTATAGGCACTCTTTCCAATGGAGTTATAAGCACCTGTTGACCAACGGGTTGCAAAAGTACGGTTTATTTCCCGATACCGCTACCCCCACGACGGCCTTTAACAGATCGTAAAAAGCCATGCAAATGTACGCTGTTTAGGCGGTTACACAAAATTATTTCTGATACTCGGGAAGGTTTATCAGGCAGGTTGGTGCCAGCGGAAGCCAATTCCGTGGATGTTTTCGATCAAAATGTCGGGTTCACGCTTCAGGTATTTGCGTAAGCGGGAAATAAAAACATCGAGACTACGACCGAGAAAATAGTCATCCTTCCCCCATACGGATTCTAAAATCTCACCGCGGCGGAGCACCTGATCGGGACGATCCAGGAAAAACTTGAGCAGTTCGGCCTCCCGCTGAGTCAGGCGACGCTCTTCCTCGCCGTACTGCAGCACCAGATTTTGGTAATTAAAGGTGTAGCCACCGATCTGATACTCGGCAGGAGCCTCCTCGTGAATTACCTGGCGACGGCGCAAAAAGATCTCGATCTTCAGGGCCAATTCTTCGATACTAAAGGGCTTAACCAGGTAATCATCTCCGCCCAGGCGCAGGCCCTCCAGACGGTCTTCGGCCAGGGACTTGGCCGTTAGGAAAAGAATGGGCGTTTGTTCGTCCGTTTTTCGCAACTCACGGGCGAGGGTAAAACCATCCACTTCGGGAAGCATAACATCGAGAATACACAGGTCGAACTTCTGGGTCCTGATCACTTGCAGTGCCTCACGCCCATCGGTGCAGCACGTAAGCTGGTAACCACGTTCTTCCAGATTGTCTCTGGTCACCCAGTTTAAACTCTCGTCATCTTCCACGTACAGTAAATGTGCTTTAACTGGCATTCGTTTCGTTTTTTTGAACAGGACGCATACAGATATCAATGGTGGTACCGTGACCGGGCTCACTGTGGAGGGAGATCGGCCAACCGTGAGCCCTACAAACCTGCCTGACGTAGTAGAGTCCCAAACCGAATCCTTTTACATTGTGTACATTACCGGTGGGCACACGGTAAAATTTCTCGAACACCCGCTTATGGTGCTCGTGAGCGATTCCCACGCCCTGGTCCCGTACTGTGAGGCGGAATCCTCCCGGTACTTCCTGTCCCCGGATGGTCACCTGGGGCTCGGAGCGACTGTACTTGACGGCATTATCGACCAGGCAGTGCAAAATATTACTTACGTGAAAAGGGTCGGCCGAGATGACGACCGGATGCTCTGGCAACTCGGCCTTAAGGATACCTCCAACCTCCGCGGTGCGCACCCGCTCACTGTCGAGCACATTTGCCATCAGATCCTGAATGGCAACCGACTCTTTATTTAACTCCAAATTTCCTTTATCCAGCCTGGCTACCTGCAATACCCGCTCCACCTGACTGTTGAGCCGTTGGTGTTGCTCGCTGATAATCCGGGCATATCGCGCCAGGCGGGGGTCGGATTGTATGGGTTCGGACCGCAGAAAGACATCGGTGGAAATCCGGATCGTCGACAGGGGGGTCTTAAACTCATGGGTCATATTGTTGATAAAGTCTTTCTGCATCTCCGAAAGGCGCTTCTGGCGGAGGATCACATAGACCGAATACCCGAAAAAAGCCAGGGTCAGCAGGAGGATGACGGAGAAAAAGATAGCCAACTGCATTTGTCCGAGCAGGTAGCCTCCCCGCGTTGGGAACTTCACTCCGAAATAGTAGTTGAACTCGCTGGAATACTTAGGCAACGAATAAGTCGGACTTGCCTGCTGATTGTCTTCAGCCGAATAGCGACAATAATTCCCATAAACCATTTGATCACTGGTACAATCGTAGATCGCATACTCGAAATCGATATTCAGAGCCAGATTCTCCAGCTCCCGCCTCAGGAAAAATTCCAACATAGAAGCATCGATCTCCGAATCAATATTCACGATGAAGTAATTGCTGGAACGTTGCTTGATGATGTCCCGTGCTGGCAGGTCAGCTTCGTTGATCTTGGACAGGCCCGAGGCTGTGCGGTACAGGGCGAGGTCAACTTTTTGCTTAAAATCAGCTTGATTCAGATCCCACGTATTGTACACCCAGTAGGCCTGAATGCCAATGATACCGGCGACCGCAATGGCCCCGAGTACAAATACCCGTATGATCTGATTATTCCGCATTTTTCGGTGTATGCTTTCGCAAAAATAGGAGTTTCCGAGGCAGTAGGCGATTGGTTAACAGGTCATTAACGACTTAACAACTAAGAGCCTGCAGCACATTTCCGAACTACGGGCGGTTTTCCTACTTTTAGGCCATGAAACGGTTTTTCCTCGCAGGCAGTGTGTTAGGGTTATTACTGTTGAGCCAATTTGCTTTTGCTCAGGAGGGTAATCCCTTTGAGCTCACCCCCCGCCTTCCTGAGAAACCCGCCCAGGAAGACGAGAACTCCGGAACCGGAGATGTCATCGGCAACCCATTTGATGTCGTTCCCGGGGAAAGAACATCCCGGTCGGTTCGGCCACCCGAACCACTGCCCGATATTAAGCCTCTGGTTTCCGATGGTCGCGATCGTTTTCACTTCGTGGTAACCATTTTACAGTTACTGCTTTTAGCCAGTTTGGTTACCCTGATGCGTTCGGTAATCATGCGGGTGTTCCAGGCATTCGCCAATGACAATATGTTTAACCAGCTATACCGGGATCGCGAAGCACGTGGCCCTTTTTCATTTATTCTGCTTAGTGTATTATTCTATCTGAATGCCGGACTATTCGTATTCCACTGGATCCAACGCGTAGAACCCCCACTGGCCGAGGGCCTCTTCCAACAACTGGGACTGGCCATCTTTGTGGTGTTGATCCTTATTTTGCTCAAAAATATTCTCTTGGCTATCATCGGCTACATTTTCCCGGTCCACGAAGAAGTAAAACGGTATCGTTTTTTAATTACCGTATTCCTGATCGTGATGGGTTTATTCCTGATCCCCGTCAATCTATTACTGGCGTACGGCCCCGAAGGCAGTAGCTATCCGTTACTGGTGGGCACAGTGGTTATCCTGGGCGGGTTGTTCCTCTTCCGCTCCCTGCGAGGCTTATTAATAGCGAATAGAAAAGTCAATATCCTTTCTTTTCACTTTTTGTTGTATATTTGCACCATCGAAATCGCTCCTGTGTTGATTTTTTGGAAGCTGATTTCTAATCAGTTATAAGGTCATCACAGCTAACGTTACGCAGACCAAAAACTTTGTCGATGGCAGTGAATGGAACAGCGAAAAAAGAGTCTTTCAAGCGCGTCAAATCCATACTGGTCTCCCAACCCAAACCGGAACGTTCCCCATACTACGAGTTAGAGAAAAAATACGGTCTCCAGATCGACTGGAGGCAGTTTATCCATGTGGAACCCGTTGAAGGAAAGGAATTCCGAAAGCAAAAGATCAAGCCCGATGAGTATTCGGCCGTCATCCTGACGAGCAAGAATTCTGTCGATCACCTTTTCCGTATCTGCGATGAATTGCGCATAACCATGCCGCAAGACACTAAGTATTTTTGCTTGTCGGAGGCCATAGCCCTCTACCTGCAGAAGTTCATCGTGTACCGCAAGCGAAAAGTATTCATCGGGAAACGCCGTATTGAGGACCTCGAAAATGCCCTCAAAAAGAACAAGAAAGAGAAATTCTTACTCCCATGCTCCAACCTTGGGGCCAAGGCCGTTTGTCATTACCTCGACGAAAACGAATACGACTGGCAAGATGCCATGATGTACCGTACCGTCAGCTCCGACCTGAGCGACCTGAGCGATGTTAAGTACGACATCCTCGTGTTTTTCAGCCCTCTCGGCATCGAATCCTTATACGACAACTTCCCCGACTTCGAACAGGCCGAAACACGCATTGCCGTTTTTGGCAACAGCACCACCAAAGCCGTCGAAGACCGAGGACTCACTGCCAATATTAAGGCCCCCAGCAAAGAGGCGCCCTCAATGACCATGGCGCTGGAGAAGTACCTGCAGGTGTCTAATAAGGACGGCTAACGGCTAACGGCTAACGGCTAACGGCTAACGGCTAACGGCTAACGGCT
>CAYFGK010000196.1:0-3973 GCA_964342305.1 uncultured Saprospiraceae bacterium
CCTAATCGCCTAATCGCCTAATCGCCTAATCGCCTAATCGCCTAATCGCCAATCTGGGTACAGGGTATTGAGTAATAGGTATCAGGAAACAACCATGGATCTTGGCCCATGAACCTTGTTCCAACTCTCCAATTCTCCAATTCCCCAATTCTCCAATTCCCCAAATCTCCGTCGATCCGGAGGATCGACATCCAATTCACCGCTTCCCGCCGGGCATTCCGGGAAAACCACCGGGCATTCCGAAGCCAGGTGATTTACTCACCTTGTGCATCATTTTGCGCATCTGGTCGAATTGCTTGAAGAACATGTTTATGTCGTGGATGGTCTGACCACAGCCTTTGGCTACGCGTTTTTTCCGACTGATATTCTTCAGAATGATATCGGGATTGTGGCGCTCCTCGGGGGTCATGGAGAAAATGATCGACTCTACCTTATTGAAGGCGTTGTCGTCGATCTCCAGGTTCTTGGTGATCTTCGACATCCCGGGGATCATATTCATCAGCGATTTCAGGTCACCCATTTTGCGGATCTGGGCGATCTGGGAGAGGAAGTCGTTGAAGTCGAATTTGTTCTTCCGGATCTTTTTCTCGAGGCGCTGGGCTTCTTTTTCGTCGAACTGTTCCTGGGCTTTTTCTACGAAAGAGACGATGTCACCCATACCCAGGATGCGTTGTGACATACGCTCGGGGTAGAAGACGTCGAGCGTATCGAGCTTTTCACCCATGCTGACAAACTTGATCGGTTTGCCAACGGTATATTTAATCGACAGGGCAGCACCACCGCGGGTATCACCATCGAGTTTAGTCAGCACGACACCATCGTAGTTGATTTGTTCGTTGAAGGCGGCTGCGGTATTCACCGCATCCTGTCCGGTCATGGAGTCTACTACGAAGAGGGTCTCATTGGGCTGGACCCCTTCTTTGATGTTTGAAATTTCGGTCATCATGGCCTCGTCGATCGCCAGGCGACCGGCGGTATCAATAATGACCACATCCAGGTTATTATCCTGGGCGTGGGCAATGCCCTTGAGGGCGATCTCCACGGGGTCTTTATTTCCTTCTTCCTTGTATACGGGTACTTTGATCTGTTCCCCTAACACACTGATCTGGTCGATGGCCGCCGGGCGATACACATCACAGGCTACCAGGAGGGGCTTTTTCTTCTTTTTGTCTTTCAGAAACTTGGCAAGCTTACCACTGAAGGTCGTCTTCCCGGATCCCTGAAGACCGGAGATCAAAATGACCGATGGGTCACCGCTTAGGTTGATCCCCTCGGCGGTACCTCCCATGAGTTCGGCGAGCTCGTCCTGCACGATCTTGACCATGAGCTGGCCGGGCTTTACGGATTTCAGGACATTTTCCTGACCAAGGGCTTTTTCCTTCACTTTGTCGGTGAATTCCTTGGCGATCTTATAGTTCACATCAGCCGCTACCAGTGCCCGCCGAATTTCCTTGACGGATTGAGCGATGTTAATCTCTGTGAGTTTGTTCTCTCCGGCCAGCACCTTGAAGGCACCTTCTAACCGATCACTTAAGCTATCGAACATATGGGGAAGTACGTTTTACTTGATTGTTTTTCCAGGTCGCGAAGATACGAATTTTGACCGAATCGTTGGTTGCCCTGTCGTATGTTCGTCCATGGTTTTGTAGGCTATTTCTAAAAATGGTAAATTAAGCATGACAATTCCGCTCTCCCGCCCGTGAACACCCCCGCTTGCAGACCCCGGTTGGCATTAACTGACCAATCCGTAATTCATATGACAACAACACGATGGCTCATTATCGTAGCCTGGGTGGCCTACGTAGCGGCGCTTTTGTGGTGGTACGGAGATACCTACGCACAACAATGCTGCAACCCGGTCACCGATTCGGCTACCGTAGTACCTCCGGCACCGGATGAGATTACCACCACCAATCCGTATCCGCTGGCATTTCGGGAGGGGTTACCCATTCCCTTTACCGGGCCCGGCGGCGATTCACTGGTAGCCGCTATAAAAGCAGCCGGTGGCCCCAACCAGGCACTGGAGATCGAGGGATTCTACTACGAATCGGAAGAATCTCCCGATGATTACCAGACCATGGGCTTTGCCCGGGCAGACTTTGTTCGACAACGCTTTTTCGGCGAGCTTGGTTCAGAGCGAGTCCGCACGCGGTCGCGACGGCTCGACGGCTCACCGCCCGAAAACCAGCGATACTTTGAAGGCTTATCATTTTCCTGGGAGGATATGGAACCACGGGCCGAAGAGACCATCGAAGAACTCGACGACCGCATACTCATTCGTTTCCCCTACGGTTCCACCGAAAAGGACTACGATGCCGCCGTCGATGAATACCTGGATGATCTGGCCGCGAGGGTCCGGGAAACGGGCGAATCGATACGACTGACCGGCCATACCGATAATGTAGGCTCCGTGGCATTCAACCAGCAACTTGGTCTGGACAGGGCCAATGCGATACGGACTATCCTGTTATCAAAGGGCGTTGCGGCCGATCAAATGGAGGTCTCTTCCCGCGGATTATCGGATCCTATCGACACGAATGACACTGAAACCGGCCGGCATAACAACCGCCGGGTCGAAGTCCGGTTGCTGGCTAATAACACCTCTACCACCCAATAATCAAAACATCATGATCACTACCATACTTCTTGCATCATTCAATTGGGGCTGTATCTGGCCTTTGCTGCTGGCATCGATTTTGCCCTTTATCCTTGGGTATTGGTTCCGGCACACCCTGAGCGGACGTGAACGGGAAGCCTTGCGGCAAAAAGAAGATGAATACCTGCGATTAAAAAGCCAGTTCAACACCCTGGAAAAAGACATGGCCTCGGTTAAATACGAAAAAGGCGAACTGGAGAAAGAACAAACGGCCCTGCGCACAACCCTGCGCTCAGTAGAGGCGGACCGGGCTATGCTTCGGGCCCGCATGGAAGAAGAAAGCGGACAATACGATCCAAATACCGATCGCGTGGCCGGACGACTCCGGCTGGGTGGCGGTGGTTTAACAGACCACAGTGAAGAGGACCTGAAAACCCTGCGTCCCATTGAGTACCATCGAATGCTTAGCAAAGACAATCTGCAGATCATTGAGGGGCTTACGCCCAAAGCAGAGCGCGTACTGAAAGACAAAGGTATTCCCAGCTGGTCGCGCCTGGCCAGTGCTTCTCAGGGCGAGTTGAATGCTCATCTGGGATCCGAAGGCTTGTCAAATCTGGATCCATCCACCTGGCCCGAGCAGGCGGGCCTGGCCCGCGATCACCGCTGGAATGATCTGGCGGCCCTCCAGCGATCTATTCGTGAAGGGGAACCCGCCCGCGTTGATCAGGTGGTTTTTGGCGTAAGCCAGGGCCGTAAAGCAACCATAGCCACTAAAGAGGGCGACCTGCCCCTGGCAACGCTGTTTGCGGAGGATAACCTGCAGATCATCGAGGGTATTGGCCCTAAAGTGAATACGCTGCTCAATGATCAGGGATACACTACCTGGAAGGCGCTGGCTGCCGCCAAAGTGGATGATCTGCGTAAGATATTGAACGAGCGCAAGCTAAATATGATTAAACCTGACTCCTGGCCCCGGCAAGCGGAGCTGGCCGATCGCGGTCAGTGGGACGATCTGATCGCCTACCAAAAAGCACTGGATGGCGGACGCGACGGCGGTAACGGAGATACTCCCGCTAAAGTGGAAGTGCTGGCCATGAAGCTAATGGGCTTCAGGCAGGATCCCGAAGACCTGAAGATCGTGGAGGGGATCGGCCCTAAGATCGAAAAACTCCTCAAAGACGATGGCATCAACACCTGGGAAGACCTGGCTAAGGCCGACCTTTCCCGCCTGGAAGCTATTTTGGCGAAAGCCGGAAAACGCTACCGACTGGCTAAACCTGCTACCTGGCCCCGACAGGCAAGACTCGCCGCCGATGCCAAGTGGGGTGAGCTAAAGGAGTATCAGGATAAGCTGCGGGGGGGACGAGAATGATGAAT
>CAYFGK010000196.1:4073-6362 GCA_964342305.1 uncultured Saprospiraceae bacterium
CACCGATCATTGAGCACCGAGCATTGAGCATTTAAAATAAACCACTTCTTAATAACGACGTTTACCCGGTATACCAAAAATTAACGAAACCAACTTTATGCAACGACTGACCAACCTATGGATCCTTCTTCTTTTCTTCTTCGCGGGGTGCACACCCGTTGATGAGGGAGGTAATGACCAACCAGTGAATCCCGCAGCACCCGGATTCCGGGCCGAATTGTCGGATCCCGAAGCGATCGCCCTGGCTGACACCGTGATGGAGAAATTGGGTGGACGTAAGGCCTGGGACGATACCCGCTTTATTCGCTGGACCTTTTTCGGGCGTCGTACATTATTGTGGGACAAGCAAGAACAGCGAGTACGGATCGACATGGATAATGACAGTACCACCTTCCTGATCGACCTGGCCACCAAAACCGGGCAGGCCCGGGTGAAGGGGGAGGTCGTAACCGACGAAGGCAAGCTCGACACCCTGATGCAGCAAGCCGAATCGATCTGGATCAACGATTCGTACTGGCTGGTAATGCCGTATAAACTGAAGGATTCCGGCGTGGCCCTTAAATACATGGGTAAAGATACCACCTCGGAAGGCTCTATGGCCGATGTGTTGCAGCTGACCTTTGAAGGGGTAGGAGTAACTCCACAAAATAAATACCTGGTCTATGTCGATCAGAAAGACAGGCTGATCCACGAATGGGCGTATTTCCCCACGGCCGATGCTGAGGAGCCACGTATGCGAACTCCCTGGAAAGGCTACCGGCCGTACAATGGTATTTTGCTCTCGGGAGATAGAGGGCGCGGACAGCTGACGGATATTGCGGTGTACGAGGAAGTGCCCGATGCTGCCTTTTTGGAACTGGATCAGCCCGACATGTCGGGATTCCAATAAGATCGGAAATCGTAAAAAAAGGAGGTTAACTGACCAAGGTACATTGTGGGGTTTGCGCGGTTCTGCTATCTTGCCCCGAAATCCCGTTTGTATGCCGAACGTATCGAAACGATCCTACGATGTACCCTTGTCTCCCTTTCGGAAATTAGTTCCCTTTGCCGACGCTGCCAAGGAGCGGGGCACTCACGTCTATCACCTCAATATCGGTCAGCCCGATATTCACAGCCCCGAGCCGGCCTGGAAGGCACTGCGGGAGAACCAGATGAAGGTGCTGGCCTATTCGCCGGCCATTGGCAACCGCAGCTATCGTGAAAAGCTGTCGGCCTATTACGATCGCTTTCAGATGGGGGTTACCCACGACCATATCGTAATTACTACCGGGGCCAGTGAGGCCATACAGATGTTGCTTTTTGCCTGCCTCGATCCGGGCGATGCGGTGATTATGCCCGAGCCTTTTTACGCCAATTACAATGGCTTTTGCCGGATCGCCGACCTGGAGATTCAACCCATACCCAGCTACATTGAGGATGGTTTTCCCTTACCGGGTATTGATGCCTTTCGGCAAAAGATAACCGACCGCACACGCGCCATTTTTATCACCAACCCGAGTAATCCTACGGGCAGTCTGTATACGCGCAAGGATCTGGACGCACTGGCGAACCTGGTGCGAGAGTACGATCTGTATCTCATTGTCGACGAGGTATACCGGGAGTTTTGCTACGACGGACAGTCATTCTATTCGGCATTGCGTCTGGAGGGACTGGACGACCACGTGATCGTAGTCGATTCCGTATCGAAACGGTACAGTGCCTGTGGAGCCCGGGTGGGCGCCCTGGTGACCCGTAACGAAAAGGTTTTGGAAGCCATCACCCGCTACGCGAAGCTTCGGCTGAGCCCTCCGGGCCTCGGGCAGGTTTTTGCGGAAGCTATGCTCGACATGGACGATCAGTACCTGGAGGAGGTCAAAGAAGAATACGATCGCCGTCGCCTGGTGGTGTACGAACGCCTAAAGGCGATGCCGGGCGTAGTGAACTACAAGCCCGGTGGTGCCTTCTACTGCTTTGCCAAATTTCCGGTAGCGGACGCTGAGCATTTTTGCCGTTGGCTGCTGGAGTCTTTCACCCACGAAGGAGCTACCGTAATGCTGTCACCCGGAACCGGCTTTTATGCCACTCCCGGTCGCGGCGCCGATGAGGTACGCATCGCGTACATCCTAAACACACAGGATCTGCACAAGGCGATGGATTGCCTGGAAATTGCTTTGAAGGAATATCCTGGTGAAGAATCGCGGGATGGTCATCGTAAGGCACATGGTAAAATTATTAATGTTTAATTTTTAATCAGAACTGTACGAAACTTCAAGTTTTAAAACCCATCCCCCCGGCCCCCTTCCCTTTGAA
>CAYFGK010000197.1:0-6334 GCA_964342305.1 uncultured Saprospiraceae bacterium
TACGACAAACAGAAAAAGGAAAAAATGCCCATGATCCTGTGGGCCTATCCGGTGGAATACAAAGACAAATCCAGTGCCGGACAGAACACCAGTAACCCCAACGAATTCATCTATCCCTCCTGGGGATCACCGGTATACTGGGTCACCCAGGGGTACGTGGTGCTGGAACGCGCCGCCTTCCCCATCGTCGGTGAAGGGGACAACCAACCGAATGATTCCTTCCGCAAACAACTCGTCGCCAATGCCAAAGCAGCCATCGATGCGGTAGACGAACTGGGCTATATTGACCGGAATCGGGTTGCGGTAGGTGGTCACTCCTACGGTGCCTTTATGGTAGCTAACCTCCTAAGCCATTCCGACCTGTTTGCCGCGGGTATTGCGCGGAGTGGTGCCTACAACCGTACGCTCACGCCCTTCGGCTTCCAGCGGGAAGAGCGTTCCTACTGGGAAGCTCCGGAAGTGTACTACGACATGTCGCCGTTTATGCACGCCGATAAAATGAAGACGCCCTTACTCCTTATTCACGGCAAGGCCGACAATAACTCGGGTACCTACCCCATGCAAAGCGAACGCTATTTCAATGCCCTGAAGGGACTGGGAGCACCGGCCCGGTTGGTTATGTTCCCCAAGGAGAGTCACGGTTACCGGGCCAAAGAGAGTATTCTCCATATGCTGTGGGAGCAGAATCAGTGGTTGGATAAACACGTGAAAAACAGAGCACCAGTCCGGCCCCGACCTTAGTAAGGTGACGTGAGGTTTGGGTCTTACACCCAACTGGTATCATACACTGGCTGCGGGCTAACCCTGCAGCCAGTGTTTTTTTGGCGAAAGCCAGAATGCCGTCCAGAGCTCATACGGGAATTGATCATCAGGCCGGCCGCGCCGGATTCCCCCACACCTTGGTGTTGTCGGGAATATCTTTGGTGACAATGCTGCCGGCCCCGACCAGGACGTTATCCCCGATAGTAATATCGGGAAAAATGCAACTGCCTCCGCCAATGCGGGTGTGGCTCCCAATATGCGGTGGTTGGATGTTTCCGTCCATGTACTTATCATTCATGGTCACTACGGTTGGCCCGATAAAGCTCCCCTCCCCGATGGTCACCCCGCGGGTGATGTGGCAACCGGTCTGGATACTGACGTTATCCCCTATACGCACGCCACTGCAGATATTGCAGTGAGAGCCGATGGTACAGTTTTTGCCGATCTGTACATCAGACTGGATCAGGGTAAAGGAACCAACCCGGGTGCCTTCGCCTATCGCGACGTCCTTTTGTACTTCGGTCAGTGCGGGGTTGTAGAAACGTACGTTGGGGTATTGGCGACGCAATCGCCGGCGGGCTAACCAGTTCATAGGCAATGTATTAAAGTGGTGACCGTGCTATATTGCAGGCATTCCATAAATAAGCATGGGGAATATATTAACTTTTAAGTTCCAATAAACAAATCTACCAATGGACAACCTGGAAAAAGGTCAACCCGACAACGATCACTCCTCCAAACTTCAGCGACTCGGCGAACAGATGGCTACCGACCATGGCTTTATGGGGGTTCCATCCAATTCCTTCGAAGCGGCCGGCCGCAACCAATTCGTGACCTTGCTGGAGCTGGGACTGCTGCCGGAATCCCGGATCGTAGAGATTGGCTGCGGCGTCCTTCGCGTTGCTTACTGGCTCATCCGCTTTTTAGATCCGGATTGTTATTACGGCATCGAGCCAGCGAAGGATCGGGTGGACATGGGGAAACAGTACCTCTTTTCTCCCGAGATGCTGGCCCGCAAAAACCCGGCCTTTGATTTTAATGCGGCGTTTGATACCTCTGTGTTTAATCAGAACTTCGACTTTTTCCTGGCGGGCTCCATCTGGACCCACTGTAGTAAACACAGCATTCAGGTGATGCTCGATGGGTTTGTGGACCACGGTACCGAATCAGCCGTATTTCTGGCTTCTTACCTTCCGGCAAAAAACAAAGAAGATGATTATCAGGGCGACCGGTGGGTGGGCACCAGCCATGAGTCAAATGAACCGGGGTGCATTAAACACTCCCGGGAATGGATAGTTACCGAATGCCAAAAGCGGGGGTTACTCGTAGAAGACCTGGCCCGCGAAGCGTTCGATAGCCAATACTGGTTGAAAATAACCCGACAAAAGGAGGCTATATAAACGCCATCAATCCTTTTTGAACATATCGTAGATCCAACGCAGGGGCCCCGTAATCAGCCGCCCCAGCCGGTAACTGAGGGAAGTCGTTAAATCATGGTAGCGGTCGATTTGTCGTTGGATTTCCGCCTTGCCTTCCGTCAGCAGTTGGTCTTTATGCTTGAGTTGGTGGCCTTTTTCGGCTAGCTCTTGCTCTTTTTCCGCTAGCTGACTGTCTCTCTCGGCTACCACCTGTTCTCTCTCCGTCAATTGTTGCTGTTTTTCCGCTAACTGTTGGTCTTTCTGTGCCAGATGGTCTGCATGTGCTGCCAGCTGTTGATTTTTTTGCTGCAATATGGAGGCCTTTCTATTCAGCTTTTTCTCGTATTGCTCTTGCCGCCAGATGAGGTGATCTTTCAGCGTTTTCACATTGTCGCGCTCATGCCTGAAACCCTCCTTTTGGTATTTTTTGATTACTCGATGGTACAGCTGCAAAACCTCCACCAGATACTTATCAAAAGAGGCATCCTCCCGGATACGATGGGCCACGGCCTCTGCCGTATCGGCATCGTATTTCTCTATTTCCCGAACGATCAGCTCCACTTCGTGGGGGTGTGTAAGCGTCTTCATACCGAAGTTGTACTTGCGGTAATAATCGAAATTTTCGGTGGTAACGGCGCCTCCTAAGCCTCTGAAATCACAGGTTATCAGGAAAGCCCCGCATGCCATAGCCTCCATCGCAGCTTTTGCTTTCGCAAAAATAATATCATAATCACCCAGGATTTGCTCCGGTTGCTGCACCTGACTGCCGAGCCCGGCTCCGGCACCGTCCAGTGCGATACCAGCTTGCTCACAAGCCTCCCGAACCACCTTATAATAATTATCGGGGCGGGCGTAATTGCTGAAGACCAGTGCCCGGCGCGGGCGTTCCGAAAAGGCTTTCCGTAAAGGAAAGCGGGAAGTATCCACCCAATTGTACAGAACGGAGGTTTCCGCCTCATCGATTCCGGTATCGATCAGGAGGCGTTCCAGGCAATTGTAATCAACCGCCACGTGATGTATCACCTGGCTGTAACGGGGTGGGGTATCTCCGTGGTAGGTCCGGTCGTGCAGGAAATATACGGCCGGTGAATCCGGGAATCGAAGCATCACGTCCATCGCCGGACCAAAATGCTGGGCGTGGATGAGGTCCGGTGTTCGCACCAGGTCGTTGGCGTTATCAACGATATGTATACCGGCCCCTCGAATATCCTCCGCCACACTCCCTAACAGCGGCGAGTAGACTTCCACGTGGATACCTCGTCGGTGCAGAGCGATGGCCAGGTCCCGGACATAGACTTCGGTACCGGCGTAATTGCTGAGCCAGATATTTGTAATCAGTATGTTCATGGCAAGCCGATGATGTTCCGTGCCTCCGTTGGTGTAGCAGGCTCACGGCCCAATTCCTTTGCTATCCGGAGTACGCGTTCGACCAGTCGGGGATTACTGGCCGGGGTCTTATCCGACCAATCGTAATAGGGATTGTCCTCCAACCCTACCCGTACGTGCCCGCCCAGAGCAATAGCCATCGTATTGGCAGCCAGTTGGAAGCGACCGATCCCGGCCAGGGCCCAGGTAGCGCCGGGTGGCAATGCGTTGATCATCAGACCAACGTTGGCGGCGTTCAGGGACATGGTACCCAAAGAGCCCAGCAGCAAATTAAAGTAATAGGGTGGCCGCAGCAGATCTTTTTTAATCAGGAAGTGGGCGTAGTCGATCATACCCGCCTCAAAGATCTCCAGTTCAGGCACGACTCCATGTTGTTGCATTTTTTGGGCCAGCCCTTTGATCACTTCGGGTGGATTAACCGAGGCTTGTTGCGGGAAGTTCATCGATCCCAGCGTCAGGGATGCCATATCCGGCTTGTTGGCCCCATCAATAGCCAGGGAGGCGCTTCGTTTTTCCAGTTGCGGCCAGTTGCGGCCGCTGGTGGTCACCACGATGATCAGTTCCTTCGATATGGCTTTGATCTCCCCGATGACCTCTTCGAAGCGGTCCGGCTCCCAGGTGGGATCCTCGTTCTCATCCCGGGCGTGGAGATGTACCATGGAAACCCCACACTCGTAGCACCGCTTGACGTCCGCTGCGATCTCTTTGGGGGAAGCCGGCAGGTAAGGGTTATCGGCTTTCCGTGGAACCATGCCGGTGGGACAAAGATTGATGATCAATTTCGGGTGACTACTCATGTCGGTAAATTAAAAAAAGGAGAATCAATACTATGCATTTTCAAGTCTAATGACTCGTTAATGACAGCCATACTACTCACCAGCACCTTTTCTTTTTCTTACCTTCCCCTCATCTCCTGCAAGAAAAAAGCCATATGAAAAAGCTAATATGTACTTATTTGCTGTTGAGTTTGGTTACCATCCTGTGCGCGCAGCACTCCGTTGCGCGCCAGTGGAACGAAGCCCTGCTCGACGCTATCCGCAACGATTTCGCTCGTCCCACCGTCCACGCCCGCAATTTGTTTCACACGTCTGCGGCGATGTACGACGCCTGGGCAGTGTTTTCGCCAGGCGATTCCACCTACCTCTTGGGAAACTCCGTACATGACTTTTCCAGCACCTTCGACGGGTTCCCCGTGGATGGCATTGATCGTGACGAAGCCCGGGCTGAAGCCATCAGCTACGCCATGTACCGCCTGCTTAACCACCGCTTTGCACCTTCACCGGGATATGATGATATCCGCCCGCTGGTCGATAGCCTGTTTATACAAGAGTTGGGCTACGATACGGCCTTCATCAGTACGGATTACGCCACCGGCTCACCGGCAGCTCTCGGAAACTACATTGCCAGTCAGTACATAGCCTACGGCATGCAAGATGGTGCCAATGAACAAAATGGATACGCAAACCAATTCTATACTCCCGTCAACGAGTTCCTGAATACCGAAGGCCCCGGCAACCCTAACATTACGGACCCGAATCGCTGGCAGCCACTGGCCTTCGATGTATTTATTGATCAGAGTGGCAATGTCTTTCCCAACCGGGTCCCCGAATTTGTGGGTGCCGAATGGGGTTGGGTCGAACCCTTCTCCCTGACCGATACGGACCGGGTCACGAAAGAACGGGATGGTATTCAGTTTCCCATCTACCACGACCCGGGGCCCCCACCCTACCTCGATCCCGTGAATGGAGAGGGAATGAGTGATGCTTACAAATGGAACTTTTCCCTGGTAGCCGTCTGGTCCGGGCATCTGGATGCAACCCTCGATCAGGAAGTCGATATCTCGCCCGCGTCCCTGGGTAACTTTGATATCGACAATCTGCCGCAGGACTTCAACAACTACGACCAATTCTACGACCTGATTAATGGTGGTGGTGCTTCTACCGGCTACGCGACCAATCCGGTTACCGGCGAAGATTATGCTCCCCAAATGGTGCAACTGGGCGACTATGCCCGTATCCTGGCCGAGTTCTGGGCCGACGGTCCCGACTCCGAAACACCGCCCGGCCATTGGTTCACCATCCTCAATTACGTGCATGATCATCCCCTTACGGAAAAAAGGTGGATGGGTGAAGGGCCCGTCATCGACGATCTGGAGTGGGATATTAAATCGTATTTCGCACTGGGCGGAGCCATGCACGACGTCGCCGTTTCGGTGTGGGGCCTGAAGGGATATTACGATTACATTCGTCCGGTATCCGCTATCCGCTATATGGCCGATCAGGGACAAAGCTCCGATACCACCCTGCCCAACTACAACGTGGCCGGCATCCCCCTGATCGAGGGGCACATCGAGCTGGTCCTGGAAGACGACCCACTGGTGGGCTTCAACCAACGCAACCTGCACAAGATAAAGATCTGGGCCTGGAGGGGGCCTGACTATATCAATGATCCCGATACCGATGTGGCTGGCGTAGGCTGGATCCTGGCCGAAAACTGGTGGCCCTACCAGCGTCCGAGCTTCATCACCCCACCCTTTGCCGGCTATGTTTCGGGGCACTCCACCTTCTCACGGGCTGCCGCCGAAGTGTTGACCCGAATTACCGGCAGTCCGTACTTCCCCGGTGGTATGGGTATCTTCGATGCCTTCGAAAATGAGTTTTTAGTATTTGAAGAAGGTCCCTCCACCGATATTGAACTGCAGTGGGCCAGCTACCGGGATGCCTCCGATCAGTGCAGCCTGTCGCGTATCTGGGGTGGCATCCACCCGC
>CAYFGK010000198.1:0-6215 GCA_964342305.1 uncultured Saprospiraceae bacterium
TGCCGGTGGCCAGGATGGTGGCGTTCTCAAAGGGGCCGCGCAGGTATTCGTAGAGCTCGTCTTTGGCGTGCAGCCACTCTTTGGGGAGGCCCCGCATGATGGGGTGGTCCGGCGCGCGGGTCGTGACTACGTATTCGCGCTCGGGTCCGTGCGCGCCGCAGGTGTTGCCCGTGGTGTCGCGCACCAGGTTGCCGGCCTCGTCGAGATAGACGAAGGGGCCGGTACTGCCGTCGCGGCCACCCCAGCCGCCGACCCCGGCCATCTGATTCCAGGCGGGCCAATCGGGGAAGGCGTTGTTGGCGGCGTGGATGAGGACCAGTCCGCCGCCCTTGCGCATGTAGTCTTCGAAGGCTTGCTTGACGGGCGGCGGCCAGCTCGGTGTCTTCCAGCCTACGTTGGGCACGATCACGTCGTACTGCGAAAAGTCGACCTCGATATTCATCTCGTCAAAGGGATCGTAGGAGGCATGTTGGGCGGAGCTACCCAATGGGAATTGTTCCAGGTAGCCCTCGATGGGCACGGGACGGGCTTTATTGTATTTATCGCCGTACCAGACCGAGTCGGACCGGTACATATCCACCTCGAACAGGCCGGTCTGCTCCAGGTAGTCCTTCATCATGAACGACGTTTTCGGCCAGACATAGTGGTTGCTGGCCCCGTCGATGATGAGGGCACGCAGTTTCTCCGGTTGTTCTTCATTTGGTGTGGTACAGCTGGTGAGGATCAGCGCCAGGGAGGCGAGGTGGAGTAGCTTGTTCATAGGGTTCAGGTTTAGCGATCGTCTATTATATGAAAAATAATCGTAAGTCAGGGGGTGATTTTTGTTCATGGGACGTGGGGGGACTGCTGCTTATTCCTGTTTGCAGGGTTCTATTGGTGTGGTACGATGTGGGTTTTGCAAACAGGAATAAGCAGCGATGCATTGGTGGTCGATCCTCTGGATCGACCTAGATCAAAACTTGAATAACGAATCGTGATCTGTAACACCACCGAGGTCTGAGAACATGTATGGAGCTAAATAAAATTGACTTGTAGTACTCAGCCTAACTGCTTCGGGTAAAGGCTCGATCCGGGCTCCTATACTTCGTTTCGGCAGCCGGGGAAAGATCAGCCACCTTTTACGCAGCGTAACTGCTTCGGTTAAAGGCTCGATCCAGAGGATCGACCACCAAACGGGCTTCGGCGGGCATGGGGACTTCTTTTGAGGTTCTCTTGTTTTTTATGGTCTTGATCGTGCTTTGGGGGAGCGCCTCTTTACAAGCGATCGTAAAAGGACGGGCTGAACGGGATTTAGTTGGTCCAATAGCGTGTTGCGGGATTCGAACGGCCGTAAACGTCACCAATAACTAATCGGTCCGCTCTACTTCGCTTTCCAGTTTTAGGACGGGGGTACCATCGTCCTGGAGGATGTAAAGGGCTTTATTGCCTTCTTCGCCGTTGCGGGTTATTTCGTTGCCTTTGATGGTTTTTGTTATGGTGCTGGTATAGGTCTCGGACACTTTGCCCGTGGCGTATCCGTCGCCCCATTTCCATTTTACGGTGGTGCCTTCTTTGATCATGTTGCGGTGGTTATGTTGGTTTTCAGGAAAAAGGTCTGATGATGGAATTGTTCGGGAGGGACTGCTGCTCATTTCTGTTGGAGAGCTCGTTTGGTGCTTCGAATGGACGTGGGTGACTGCTGCTTATTCCTGTTTGCTTGGACTTTCAGGTGTGGTAGGACAAGGTGTTTGCAAACAGGAATAAGCAACGTACCATCGTCTTTGGGGGGCTTTTGGTTCTGCGAATTCTTGATCGTGCTTCGAGGGATGTCTTTTTACGAGCCGTTGAGAAGGAGCGCAGATTACGGAAGTCGGTTGGTTTGGTAGTTCGATTTGGTTTTCGAAAGAACTCCCCCTTCTCTTCTTCAAAGGGAAGGGGGGCGGGGGGATGGGTTTTTAAACAAGAATGACCGGCCGTCGTCCTCAGCGTAACTGCTTCGGGTAAAGGCTCGATCCGGGCTCCTATACTTCGTTTCGGCGACCGGGGAAAGATCAGCCACCTTTTACGCAGCGTAACTGCTTCGGGTAAGGCTCGATCCAGAGGATCGAGCACCAAAGGGCTTCGGCGACCGGGGGACTCGCCTACGCTAAGAGCTTCGGCGACCGGGGAATGATCGAGCACCTTAGGCCTCGAACTCGGGACAATCCAGTCGGAGGGTATCTTTCGACAAAGGCGTTTTCAGGAACTGGCAATAATGTTCATCCTGGCGGTTGCCGTGGTAAAAGCGGCAGGCAAAACAGGTGCGCTGTATCTGGATTACGCCCTTGCGGTGGAGCTGGAAGATGAGCTTAGTCAGGGTTGCATACAGACTGGTTTGCTCCCCGGAGGAGAGGTGACCGAGGGCCTCCAGGACCGGGGTGGCGTACTGCTTCAGGTCGGTGGCCAGAGTTGTGCCGTCCGGGGTCAGGCGGAGATTGTACCGGCGGGCATCCGCCTGACCGTGTTCCCTCGCGAGGAGGGATTTTTGGACCAGCACCCGCACCGCATCGCTGATGGTGGGTTTGGTGACCTGGAACTCCCGGGCCAGCTGACTCACGTTACACAGTTCCGTCTCGTGGTTGGCGACGAACAGGAGGATCTGGATCTGGATGGGGCTGAGACCGTGGGCCTTCCCCTGGTCCCAGAGTTGGGACTTGAGGACCTCGGCCAGGCGTTCCAATCCGTTTAATATGTGCTCTTCGGAGGGCAAATTCTTTGGTTTTTTTGCGAAAGCATGAGCATTGGTATAGGGTAGTTGGTATAAGGTAGTAGGACAAGTTAAATCCCCATACCCTCTACATACTACCCTGTACCGGGGGTTGGGCCCCGAATGCCATCATTTTACGAAATAGTAAAGGCCCAACCCCCGGATAATAATACTAAGAAGCAATCGAAATGCAGGGGTTCCGGTCCAAGGAACTGCTACCTCCCACGATTTAGGGGCGACCATCAATGGCAATCCTCCATCTCGAGGATGAAATAACCCCGTTCGGAAATGGCCGCTTCCCACTCCGGACGCAGGGTCTCGGTATGACACAAGCGGCATTCCCGGGCGGTAAGCGGTTGGCCGGCCTGACCTTTTTGCCGGAGGTATTCGCGGCCAAAGCCGTGGATGGTAGCAGGGTCGGTGATGGAGTTCGGAGCAATGATATCAAAATGCATGGTGCCACCGTCGGTGCGGGTGACGTATGTGTCCCAGATGGTGACGCGGGTTGTTTGGATGGACATAGTATTGATTTTAACGTAAGGTTGGGGTCTAACCGTTCGGTAAATTATTGAAGACTTCAACCTTACCTTGTATTTGGTAGAGGGTACTGGGTCGTAGGACTTGCTTAAATCCATATACCCAATACCAATTACTTTGTACTGTGAGGTTGGGCGTTGAATATGGTCACTCTACAACATACTCCACGCCCAACCGCACAATAATTTATTGATGCACCTGATAGGGCAGTGATAAGTCGCCCGACTGCACGTCGTACACACTGTACACGCCCAGCATTGGTAGGTCTTTGCGGGAAGTATTCACCTGCATGTAGGCCGTCACCGCATCAAACTGGAACGTACGCTGATTATTGATCCGGTATGCCGGAACGATAACCCGGATCGTCTGTCCGCGGGTGATCACGGGGTAACCGGGGGAATCCATGTACATGGGCATGCCGGGGTTGGTGGGCGGCAGTTGTACCTCTTCCGTCTCCGGATCGAATTGCTTCACGGAGAGGCCACCCCCGACCCGATCGTCTCCATTCAGCACGACCCAGTGCGGGTGCCAGATGACACCGTCGTTTCCGTAGTTGCGGTCGTTGTCCTCGTCCCAGAGCGGCGTATCGTCAAAATCGGGATGAGACGTCAGGGCCAGGGCCACGATGCCTTCCGTCTCACCAAATCCCACAGCAGTGGGGGAGAGGGACGTCGGGAATACGTAGCCCAGGACGGGCGCTCCGTCGAGTTGTCCGTGGGCTTTAGGTACCGTTTGACCGGCCTCACCCGCCACTTCGACGGTAAAAACGAGCTGGTCGAGCCGGTTGTCGTACACCACGCTGGCGTTGGTGATGTCGAGGTCGGGCGTTTGGGCAAAGCGGGGGGCTTCCTGCTCGCCTTGTCCCCAAAGTAGCAGGGGAAGCATGATCAGTACACTCAATAAGGTGGTTGTCCGGGTTGTCATGGTCTGTTGGTTTTAATTAGGAGTCCTAATTACTTTTATTGATAAAAAAGAAAGCGCCGGTGTGGTGCTTTCTGTGAGATAGGTGTGCAATTTAATTAGGATTCCTAATTAAATCAAGTCTGGTACCAAAAATTGTCGTGGTAGGGACGGGAGGGACTGCTGCTTATTCCTGTTTGTTTGGTCTTTTAGGTGTGGTATGGCGTTGGTCTTTGCAAACAGGAATAAGCAACGGTAGTATCGTCCCTGGGACGGTTCGTGGTGTTAGTCCATTCGCCTTTTGGAGGAGACGTCTTTTTCAAGTGGTCGTAGAAGGGCGTGCAGAACGGGTGTTAGTTGGTCCTGTAGTTCGTCCGGTGGCTCGAGAGGACGTGTGGGACTGTTGCTTATTCCTGTTTGTTTGGACTTTCAGGTGTGGTAGGACGAGGTGTTTACAAACAGGAATAAGCAACGGCTGCCCACTATGGCCTTTTTACGCTGGATCGTAAAAGGACGTGCTTTATGGAAGTTGGTTGGTCCAGTAGTTCGTTTCGGTCTTCGAAAGAACTCCCCCTTCTCTTCCTCAAAAGGGAAGGGGGCCGGGGGGATGGGTTTTAAACAAGAATGACCGGCAGTTGCATGCAGCGTGACTGCTTCGGGTAAAGGCCGATCCGGAGGATCAGCCACCAATGACCTCCGATTTCCGATCTCCAAAAGCTTCTATCTGCTCCAGGAACCGCTGCGCTTCATCGATCTGGCTACCGTTGCCCTGCAACAACCAGTTGATCCAGGGGCGGTCGAGGTTTTTTTGCCGGAAGGCACGCAGGATCAACATCACACCCACCTCCAATATCAGGGTGACCATTCCCAGACTGACGAGCACCGCGGAATTCGTGAGCTCCGCCAGGTCGATACCGAGCAGGGACTTGGCAACGAAGAGACCTACGAACGGGCCGAAGGGGAGCACCCAGGCGGCAATGCGCAGGTTGGTGACCACTGACGTTTTCAGTCGGGAGAGGTCGCCCTGCAGTTGCACGATGGGAGCCTGATAATCGAGGCTGACCAGTCGCTGCAACTGACGGATCGACGACCAGCAGAAGGCTACCGACACACTGGTGACCAGCAAACCGGCGAAGGCGAAGTACCAGACCTGCAGGTTTTGAGCCGTAAAATAGGCCGCATAACCGGCCAGATACGTGAAGAAGGCCAGCGTACTGGCTGGCAAAAAGTAGAGGCTGCGCAAGGTGGATCTGGCCTTGTCGAGCTTTACTTCGCGGAGCAGATCGAGCTGCAGGCGGCGGGTTTGCTGCAGTTGGGTTTCGTGTTGGGCCCAGAGGGCTTGCATTTTGGAGTCGTTCATGTATGGTCGGATTTAAATTGTTGTTGTAATCGTTTTTTGATGCGGCCGATCTTGGTACCCACATTACTCACCGAAATGCCCAGGGCAGCGGCGATCTCGGCGTGGCTGTTGCCGTCGAGGTACATGATCATCAGGGCCTTATTCAGCGGATCCAGAGTCTGGATGAAGGCGCGCAATTGCTGTACCTCTTCGTCCATATCGGTCGGCTCGGAAGCGGCGACCTGCACCAGTTGGTCGGGCATAGACACCACGTATTTTTGCCGGGTCTGGATCTTCCGGTAATGGGAGATCGCTACGTTGAAGGCCACCTGATACATCCAGGTCGTCACCTTGACACCGTGGTCAAAAGTCGGGTAGGCCTTGATGAGCTGCAGGATGATCTCCTGGATCAGGTCTTCCTGCTCCTGCCGGTCGGGGCAGTAACTGTGGACCACCTTGTACAGGAGGGCCTGATGCTGCTCAATCAGCTGTACGATCTCGTCGGTAGCGTTTGATGTCGTTTTTTTCAAGCAAAGTGGATTTTAGCGATCCATTGGCATACGTACCGGGTGGCCGTAAGGGCCAGGTCTATTTGCCATGGGTTGGCTTTCGCAAAAAAGGGTTTGGGTAGTGGCATTTGTGTTGTTGTCATAATCGGGCTTTTAATCCTGGTTTACCCTATGTATCGTGGGCGGGGGTGAAAAATCACACACC
>CAYFGK010000199.1:0-6199 GCA_964342305.1 uncultured Saprospiraceae bacterium
GGTCTTTTCCGGCGGGCGCTGCTTTTACGGGAGTATGGGCCAGGTAATCCCGGTCCACGTGGCCCGCAGTACCGGCGAAAGAGCGAAAGTGGGGAAAGTCATCGGCCCATTCATGCAATTGGTGGTCGGAAGGTGGTTGAGTGGAAAGGACATACACTCCGGGATGCACCGAAAAGATTCCGTCGGAGGTCTTCGTGGAGAAAGTGTTTCCCTCATTGATCGGGGTCAGGGTAAAGGATGTTCCCAGCGTTTCCAGGTCAATGGACATAGAGCGTTCATTCCACTGGACCACGCCCACGGTTTTGTCCAGGGCATTACGTCCGAAGGGATTTTGTACCGTCAATACGTCGGGCAGTACCTCGAGGCGCCAGACTCCGTCCTCCAGTTGATCTAGAAAGTAGGCGCCCGTACCGTCGTAGCGGATTACGGGCGATTGCCCCACACCGGCCAGATGTTTCAACTCGACGGGAGCGACCGGTCTATCATCGGTGTCGTTGGTATAGTAATACTTGTCGGGGGTATTCAGTTGGGCCAGATCCTCTTCGTAGCTCACCCTGAAGTCGCCGAAGGTCGTGTTATCGGGATAAGAGCCGTAGTCCTTATACATGGGCATCTGGTGAAAAACCTCCGAGGCGATCATCAGGCTGATTGCCTTACCAGGGGTGTAGACCAGATTCATGTAGTGGGTATTGTACTCGGTATTGGCGTACGCCAGAAAGGTTGGATCGTACGAAAAGTGGGTGGCGATCTGAATGCCGGCAGTCCGAAACGACCGCGCCATTGCGGGGTACGGATATGTTTTGTGGATATCGGCAGCGTCGAATTCATAGACCAGCTTGGCGCCTCCGTGTTCTTTGATGTCGGACTCAAAGGGGATACGGTAGTGATCGACGTTGGGCAGGGCATTAATGGGTAACTCACTCTGGTAGGTTAACCCGGTGGGGTACCACTGGAAGGTACCGCCATCAATCCCACCCGCAAAGTAGTCATTCACAAAGTGCACACTGTGACTGATGTTGTAAAAAACCGGTTTTTGGTATCCGCTTTTGCGCACAGCCCGTACCATTTTTTCTACAAAAGCAGTAACGGCTTCACCTTCTCCACCGTGATGGGGTTCATTGCTGATCTCTACGGCTACTACGTGAGGATCATCTTTGTAAGCCACTCCCGTGTAGGGATTCACGTGATTCATGAACTGGGTGAGGTAATTTTCCTGGGCTTTGATGGCATCGGGGTTCGTAAGGCAATCACCTTTGCCGTACTTATGAGAGAACCCGGGCGTGGGGTAATCCGGTTCGGGCCAACCGTTGCCCCAGTAAGCGATGGGTGTGAGTACGTAGTTGATGTCGTTTTGTGCGAGCTTGTACAGCAGGTAATCAAAGGCATGCAAATGCTCGTTGTAGAGCAGGTTGCCGAGGGTATCACTAATTTCCGTATCCCAGATGTGGCATCGGTACAGGTCGAAACCCAGCCGTTTGAAGTGGTACACGTCCTGATCAATGGCCTTTAGGGGGTCGACGCCCAGTTTTTTAGCCGATCGGAAGGCGTGCGCGAAGGGAACGGTATAATTAACTCCGAACCCGTGTACCTCTTCCCCGGATTCCCAGCGCATTACTCCCTGGTCATCTACGGTTACCATCCCGGAAGAAGATGCACTCTGGGCCAGGGTTTTCGCGGGTTTTATGCTTCCGCAAAAAAGCAGTCCCAGCAATAGCTGAGCCGCCAGGGCTTGCCTAAGTTTCATAGTCCTTATTTTATCGTTCACCTGTTCTAACTGGAACTAATGTACAAAAAAAGTAATTAAGCGTCTTTTTTACGCTTAATATTTTTTAGGGATTGACGGTTGTTTTACAAAATATGGTGTAGAAAAAGGGGGTACTTTACCGGAGATGATTGGGAAACAGGACAGTGGTTTTCGGTGAATTTGCTTTCTTTGCAGGGATTTCTTGTCTTGAATAAATAGTGCTGGTGAAAGACCTTTACAAGGAGAATGAAAAACAGAAGATGTATGTGGCTACCGACTGCATCGTCTTCGGTTTCGATAATGGTGAATTGAAGTTATTAATCTTTCCGCGCCGGATAGGACCCAATCAGGGGGAGTGGTCGCTGATCGGCAGCTTTGTCGAACTTAATGAAGACGTGGACCAGGCTGCATTGCGCATACTGCAGGAGATAACGGGTTTGGAAGACGTGTTTTTTAAGCAACTGGGAGCCTACGGGAAGGCTGATCGGGACCCTGGTTACCGCTGCATTTCAATCGCCCAGTATGCGCTGATACGGATCGGAGAATACGACAAGGAGCTCGTCGAAAAACACGGTGCTTACTGGTATAAGCTGGATGAGGTACCACCCTTGGTGCTCGATCACGACCAAATGGTCCAGGATGCTCTGGTGGAGCTGCGGAACAAGGCCCGCCATCAACCCATTGGTTTTGAGTTGCTACCCGAGAAATTTACCATCCCTCAATTGCAAAGCCTCTATGAATCCATCTACCAGCGGGAATTGGATTCCCGCAATTTTCGTCGAAAAGTGTTCTCACTAGGCGTATTGAATAAATTGAACGAGAAAGACAAATCGACTTCCAAAAAAGGAGCCTGGCTGTATCGCTTCAACCACGAGAATTATCAAAACCTGCTTCAGTCGGGGTATAATTTTGAGATTTGATCACCGGTCCATTCTACAATCTGCTTCCATTTCGTACCTTTTGCGGAAGATAAAAACGGAACTATGAAAAAAATGCTATGTAGCGCCCTGGTCTTCCTGGGTGCCTGTCTGGGCGTACTCTGTCCGGATGTAATTTTCGCACAAAATGCTATTGACACATCGCTCTACGAAGGCCTGGCGTACCGGATGGTTGGCCCCTTCCGGGGAGGGCGATCGACAGCGGTGGCTGGTTATCCCGAGCGGCCCCACGAATTTCTTATGGGAGGTACCGGCGGTGGCGTCTGGCGTACCGATGATGCTGGTGTTAGCTGGCATAATATCTCCGATGGATACTTCGGAGGATCGATTGGTGCAATTGCTATTTCCGAAGCGAATCCCAATGTTATTTACGTGGGTACCGGTTCGGCCGACCCAAGGGGTAATACCTCGGCCGGCCGGGGAGTCTATAAATCTGACGACGGTGGTAAGACCTGGCACTTTTCCGGATTGCCGGAAGCCGGTCAGATCGGGAAGATCCGCGTTCATCCCAAAGATGAAAACCTGGTGTATGTCGCCGCTCTGGGGCACATGTTTGGCCCCAACCCCGATCGTGGCGTGTTTCGCTCCCGCGACGGCGGAAAGAACTGGGAAGCGGTATTGCAGGTATCTGACACCACCGGTGCCATTTCGCTGGCGATGAATCCCCGTAATCCCAACGAGATCTACGCCGGAATGTGGCGGGCCGAACGCAAGCCCTGGTCCATGATCAGTGGTGGCCTCGACGGAGGCATTTACAAAACGACCGATGGTGGTGATAACTGGAAAAAATTGGGCGGTGGCTTGCCCAAAGGAATGGTTGGGAAGATCGGGATTACGGTATCGCCGGCTAACCCCGACCGGGTCTGGGCGCTGATCGAGGCCGAACCTGCCGGTGGGGTATACCGGTCGGATGATGCCGGACAGACCTGGACACGCATCAACACCGAAAACAAACTTCGTCAGCGTGCCTGGTATTATACCCATATGGTCGCCGATCCACAGGATGAACATACCGTGTATGCGTTGAATACCGGACTGTACCGTTCGGTGGACGGCGGTAAGACATATACAGGTATATCCGTACCCCACGGGGATGTCCACGACCTCTGGATCAATCCCCAGCATCCCAACATCATGGCCGTGGCCGATGACGGTGGGGCCCAGGTGACGCTTAACGGCGGAAAGTCGTGGTCGAGCTATCTGAATCAACCCACTGCCGAACTGTACGGTGTAGTTGTTGATAATGGTTTTCCCTACCGCTTATACGGAGCACAACAGGATAATACCACCATTTCCATTCCCTCCTGGACCTCCAACCAGACCATTCACCCCAAGGAGCACTGGTACTCGGTAGGTGGCTGTGAGACGGGGCCGGTAGCCCTGCATCCCGATCATCCCGAATACATCTATGCTGGTTGCTACGGCGGGGTGATGGACCGCTTCCATCAGGAAACCCAGCAAGTTACCAATGTGATGACGTATCCCCAGTTGCAGTTGGGAGAGGCAGCCAAAAATCTTAAGTATCGTTTCCAATGGGTCGCACCCATGGCCGTATCCCCGCAGAACCCCGAAGTTATTTACCACGGGTCCCAGCACGTACACCGCTCGACAGATCGCGGAGAAACCTGGGAGGAGATCAGTCCCGACCTGACTACCCAGACTCCGGAGCACCTGGATTATTCTGGTGGGCCGATCAATCACGATATCACGGGGGTAGAGATTTACAATACGGTGTTTGAGATCGTGCCCGACCCGAACGATGCGAATACTGTCTGGGCCGGAACTGATGATGGCCGTGTGCACATTACCCGGAACGGTGGGGACCGATGGACCGAGATCACTCCTTCGGGAATGCCCGAATACGCCACTGTTAATAAGATCGATCTGTCGGCTCATGCCGCCGGACGTGCCTTCATGGCGGTTCAGAAATACCGCTTCGATGATTTTACTCCGTATATATACATGACTAATAATTACGGGAAAAGCTGGACTTTACTAACTGATGGTATCAACGGTATACCCGATGATTACCCGGTACGGGTAGTGCGGGAGGATCCCGAGCGTAAGGGACTGCTGTACGCGGGGACGGAGTTTGGTATGTTTGTTTCCTTCGACGAGGGACGTAATTGGCAATCGCTGCAGCAGAATCTGCCCGTAGTTCCGGTGACCGATCTGAAGGTGCACCAGCGGGATCTGATCATTTCTACCCAGGGACGTTCCTTTTGGATTATGGATGATATTACGCCCCTCCACGAAATGGATGAACAATTGGCTCAGCAGGAAATTCACCTCTTTGATACCCGACCCGCCTATAAGGTCAACGACGGTGGTTCGGGTGGATTAGCCGAGCTGGCTCCCCAGCCCAAACCCAGCGGGGCGACGATTTACTACTATTTGCGAGATACTCTGAGTGCCGAGCCCGTCACCATTGAGGTTATTGATTCGGATGCACGGATCGTACGCACGTTTAGCAGTGATACCACTACTGCCGAAGACCACAAAACAGACCGGCTCAGCCACTTTGCCGGCATGCACCGATTCAACTGGGATCTGACCTACGAAGGTCCCACCTTTGTCGATGGTGCTATCATCTGGGGATATACGGGTGGTGTGAAAGCGCCTCCCGGCCTCTATGAAGTGCGAATGCAGGTCGGTGATGAATCCATGACTAAAACGGTGGAGGTCAGAGAGGATCCACGGATCGCCGAAGATATTAGTGACGAGGAGTATGCGGCTCAGCTCGAATTGGGGTTACAGTTGCGCGATGCGATCACCGAAGTCCACGATTATATCGGTCAGATCCAGTCGGTGAAAAAGCAGATCAAATGGCTGACTGAGCAATCCGATAACGAGGAGATCAATGAGCTGGGGCCCAGGTTGCTGAAGGAGCTCACCAGCTACGAAGAGCAACTCATGCAGACTAAGAACCAAAGTGGACAGGACCCCATTCGCTTCGCGCCCCGCCTGGATAACCAACTGGTCGAAAACTATGGCTACGTAACCGGTGCCGACGGGTACATCTCCGGTGGCCGGGAAGGCAAGCCGAGTGATGCAGCCTACCAACGCTGGGGTGATCTGGAAACCACCTGGACGGAGCTACGCGCCGAGGTCAAGCAGCAACTAGAGGAAAGCGCGGATACCTTCAATGCCCTGGTTAAGAAGTACGAGCTGCTGGGTGTCCGGTTAAAGAAAGCGAAGAGCTAGGCGCTAAGCGCCACGGTCTACGGCTCACGCTTATGAGGGGTATGTAAAAACATCAGCCCACCCGCATTAGCGGTGGGTAAAAAAGGATGGTCCATCAAGGTTCTACCACTTTATACCGCTCTCGAAAAGGGTTGGGCTTTGCCAAACCTTTCCACGTGAGTATATACTCGACTCGAAGTGGTTTGGGACTCCAAACCACTTCGTTGTCGGTATAGTGGTTACACCCTGCCCGCCGTAGCTTTGCGCAGGAGGGACTCTCAAACCTCCCCTGGCCGCCGAAACTGGGTGAAGGAGGCAAACCTCAACCTCAACC
>CAYFGK010000200.1:0-6031 GCA_964342305.1 uncultured Saprospiraceae bacterium
GGCGGACTTGGGACTTGCACCCAGTAGACGTGCGCCATGCCTGGCGCACAAAAAAATAAGCCAGCCACCGGAATAACCGGTAGCTGGCTTATTGTCGTGGCAACAGGCAGTCTTATTCGTTTTCGCGAACCAATTCATTGGGCAGCTTGGTTCGCAGGCGTTTCATATTATCATCCAATTGGATCAGGCTGTTTGGGTTTTCGCTGGTCTGCAAAAATACCTGCCGACGATCGGCATCTTTAGGGTTCAGGATATAGACCATAGCTTCGGTATCTTCTTCGTAGCCTTTCTGAATATCAAAGTCACCGTCTTCCGTGTATACTGAGTCAGATTTACCCACATAGATGGTTTCCATGTTAAAAACCGGCTCTTCGGTTTTCAGTCGCAAAGTCACCTGCCGGCCTTCACAGTCGGCGCAGGGTAGTGTTCCTTCAAAGGCAACTTCTTCGATGCGCTCGGCTACTTCCCGGGCTTTTCCATCATTTTCAGCGGCCGTAGTTTCTTCCTGTGCGGGTGGAGAATCACAGGCTGCCGCCAAAAGAGCGATACTAAAGAGTAGTGTTAGTGGTTTTGTTGGGAATCTCATGTTGAAACTTTCCTTCCCAACGACACTAACCTGTTGATGTTCAATTGAATACCCACTAATCCTGACCATCCGCTTTCCGAATATGCACGGCGAACAGCCCCTGTTTGTTCTCTTTGATCTCGAACCTCACCCGATCGCCTTTCTTTACGGGTGATTGCAGGGCTTTTTTACGAAAGTGAAACTCTTCCCGGGTTTCCGGCACCCGAACGTACCCGTATCCTTTTCGTTCCATAAAAAATTGTATGATTCCAACCGGCATACTGTACTTTTGTACGAATTCTTAGTTCGTGGTAAAACAGCTCACTTTTCATGAAGTTTCCCAAGCCCATCCCCGTTACTGAACTCGCCCGGCTCATGAACGCCGAACTGATCGGCGACAACAATCTGCATGCTACGGGTATCAATGAGATTCACCAGGTAGAGCCCGGCGACGTGACCTTCGTTGATGTCAAAAAGTACGTCAATAAGTCACTACAGTCCGATGCTTCCATCATCATTCTCAACGAACGGGTGGAAGCGCCTAAAGGTAAAGCCTTGCTGCTGTGCGAGGCCCCTTTCGAAGCCTTCAACAACCTGGTATTATCGTACCGGCCTTACCAGCCTTTGCAGCAAACCATCCATCCCACGGCCGAGATCCATCCTTCGGCTATCCTGGAACCCAACGTGGTCGTGGGACCACAAGTAGTGATCGGTGCCGATTGCCACATTATGGCCAATACCACCATTGCCGAATATACCATAATCGGTGAGCGGGTCATCGTGCAATCGGGCTCGACCATTGGTACGGAGGCCTTCTACTTCAAACGCACGGAAGCCGGCTACCAAAAATGGCGCTCCGGCGGACGCGTCATACTGGAAGACGATGTAGACATTGGTGCCGGATGTACCATTAATAAAGGCGTATCGGGTGATACCATCATCGGTGCCGGCACAAAATTCGATGCCCAGGTACACATCGGTCACGACGTGCGCATCGGCAAGCGTTGCCTGTTCGCCGGCCAGGTGGGTATCGGCGGCAATACGGTGGTGGGCGATGAAGTGGTGCTGTACGGACAAGTGGGGATTGCCCAAAACCTTCACATTGGTGACAAAGCGGTGGTACTGGCCAAATCAGGCGTATCCAAGGATCTGGAAGGCGGCAAGGTCTATTTCGGATATCCGGCCGGGGAGGCGCGCGCCACCTACCGCGAACTGGCTGCCCTGCGGCATTTGCCCGAGTTTTTGTCGTCGTATTATAAGAAGTAGTAGTGGGTAGTAGGTATTTGGTAGAGGGTGAGGCAATAGGTAAAAAAAGGTAGATACGCGATGCATCGCGTATCTACCTTTTTTTGATCTGGAATTTCAGAAATACCTCAAACCCCAAACCTCAAACCTCAGACCTCAGACCTCAAACCTGAAACACCTATTTTTTGGATATCCGGCGGGTTGTGATAATCTTATTTTGACGATCCATGATCTGAACCAAGTAGAAGCCCTTGGTAAGATCGCCGATGTAAAACTTCTTATCTTCCGAAATGTCAGTGAACTCTTTGAGTTTGTTCCCGACGAGGTTATAGACCACAACTTTTTCAACACCTTTCGCGGAAGTAAGGCCGATGTGGGACACAGCGGGGTTAGGGAAGACCTGGATCTGTTCCTTCGGGGTTTGATCGTTGAATGGTGACATCCAATCCTGTGCCATACTAGATTGGACCAAACCGACGTTTAATAAAAGTGTAGTACAGAACAGTAGTAAAAATTGCTTCATCCGCGATTCGTTTAATTGCGCTGGGTCTTATTTTAACGTGTCTTAAAATACAAACATCTGACCTACTGCGCAAATAGATTGTCTATGCCTTAAATACTTTAACAAAAGTATAATACGTTAAGGTGTATTGCTACCCCCTGAGCAACAATTTTTTAGCCTTCTTTTTCCCGGGCCAGCACTTCTTCGAAATGGCCGATGAATTCGTCCACCGTCATGCTTCCCTGATCTCCTTCTCCTTGTCGGCGAACCGACACATTACCGTCTTCCACCTCCTGATCACCGACGATCAACATAAAAGGTATACGTTTTAACTCAGTGTCCCGGATCTTACGCCCGATGGATTCGTTGCGATCATCGATAAACCCCCGAATGTCGCGCACGGCCAATTGTTCTTCCACCTTTTTGCAATAAGGAATTACTTTCTCATTAATGGGCAAAAGGGCAAATTGTTCGGGCAGCAGCCACAGCGGGAACTTCCCGGCGGTATTTTCGATCAGAATACTCAAAAACCGTTCCAAAGAACCAAAAGGTGCCCGGTGGATCATCACGGGCCGGTGTGGCTGGTTGTCGGCACCGATGTATTCCAGCTCAAAACGATCGGGCAGGTTGTAGTCGACCTGGATAGTACCCAGTTGCCAGGAACGCCCCAGTGCATCCTTGACCATGAAGTCGAGCTTGGGTCCGTAGAAGGCGGCTTCACCCAACTCCTTCACGGTTTCCAAACCTGCTTCCTCAGTCGCTTCAATGATGGCGCTTTCGGCGGCATCCCAATTCGCATCGGTACCGATGTATTTCTCGGGTTTACTTGGGTCCCGCAGAGACACCTGAGCAGTGAAATGCTCAAATCCCATCCGTGATAGTACGGTCTTGGTAAGATCGAGCACGTTCAGGAATTCGTCTTTCAGCTGATCCGGCGTACAGAAGATGTGGGCATCATCCTGCGTGAATCCGCGTACGCGGGACAAGCCGTGCAGCTCCCCGCTTTGCTCGTAGCGGTACACGGTACCGAACTCGGCAATGCGCAGCGGCAGATCGCGGTAGCTGTGCGGTTTATGGCCGTAGATCTCGCAGTGGTGCGGACAGTTCATCGGTTTCAGCAGAAACTCCTCCCCTTCTTTGGGGGTATGGATTGGCTGGAAGCTGTCTTCCCCGTATTTTTCGTAGTGTCCGGAGGTCACGTACAGTTCTTTTTTACCGATGTGGGGTGTGGTCACCATCTGGTACCCGCGTTTTTCCTGCTCTTCCCGCATGAAATTCATCAGGCGCTCGCGTACCGCATTGCCTTTGGGCAACCAGATCGGCAGACCGGCACCGACGCGCTCCGAGAACATAAATAGCTCCAGCTCGGCCCCCAATTTGCGGTGGTCGCGCTTTTTGGCCTCCTCCAGCATTTCCAGGTGTTCCTTCAGCTCTTTTTGCTTGGGGAAGGATACGCCGTAGATACGGGTCAGCATTTTCCGCTTTTCGTCGCCCCGCCAGTAGGCACCGGCCACGTTGAGCAACTTCACGGCCTTCACTTTACCGGTATCGGGGATATGGGGGCCTTTGCACAGATCCACAAAATCACCTTGCTGATAGAAGGTTATAGTGCCATCTTCCAGCTCGCTGATCAGTTCCAGTTTGTATTCATCGCCTTTTTCCTCGAAGTACGAGAGGGCTTCTGCTTTGGATACTTCGCGGCGATCGTAGGTATTCTTATTTCGGGCCAGTTCCAGCATCTTATTTTCGATGGCCGGCAGGTCATCCACCGAGAGGGTGCGATCGCCCAAATCTACGTCATAATAGAATCCGCTATCGATGGAGGGGCCGATACCGAACTTCACGCCCGGATACAGGTCCTCCAGAGCTTCGGCCAGGAGGTGAGCCGAAGAGTGCCAAAAGGTCGATTTACCATCCTTATCGGTCCACGTCAGCAGGGCAAGTGTCGCGTCGGTAGTGATGGGGCGGGTAGCGTCCCAGACTTCACCGTTCACGCGGGCGGACAATACATTGCGCGCCAGGCCGGAGGAGATCGATTCGGCGATCTCCATGGCCGTGGTCCCTTTGGGGTATTCCCGGACTTTGCCGTCGGGGAAAGTAATGTGGATCATGATGGTTGTTGTGTTTGTTATTGGCTCTCTACGTCAGAGCGCAAAAATAAGTTCCCGACCGGGGAACAGGTCCCTGATCGGACCGCAAAATTACGGGTTTTTACGGCAGAGGCTAATTTTTTACCTACATTGTTTACCTATCCAACCGGCTTTTTCATGCGTATGTCCCGCCCGGGGTTTATTGGCCTCCTGCTTTTCGTGTTTTGCGACCTGGGATACACCTTTTGGCAGCATTACCGCGCTCCACTGGATGGCGATCTGGCGGGCATCGTCGTGCCCTCCGATCATTACCAAACGGTACTGGAGCATCCGCTGGGCTGGAATGCCATCGCTCAGGACACATCGTACGCAGCTCCCAACCGGTACGTAATCCACCGGGCCATGCATACCTGGTTCCGGGTGGGGCCGCGATTGTTTGACACGTTTGCTGATCCGATCCGGAGCGTGTATCTGACTTCGGCTTTCGCCAAAACACTGGCCCATGCGGTTCTGCTTTGGTTATTGGCCTGGTTCGTTACCGCCTTCACCCCCCGGGGTCCCCGCACCATTTGGCTGGCTGCTGCTATCCTGACTCCGCTTTTCCAAACCAATGGTGCTTTGAAAAACACCTTGTCGGTAGTAGATCTGGCACCCACGTATGCTTTTTTCTACGCCTGGCCCGCTGTGCTGTTGCTACTGTACCTGCGTCCCTGGGTGCGTTGGTGGCTCGATCGGCCTACACCACGGTGGGAATATGCGCTTGGCTGGTTTTTGGCATTAGTATTGCCCTTTTCCGGGCCGCTGGTCCCCGGCATCGTGGGAGTATTGTGCCTCCTGCTTTGTGGGCGCTGGCTCTGGTTAAGGCTCCGACATAGGGAGATTAAGCTACCGGCCTACGCCTTTTCACTCCTGATCTTGGCGATAGGTTGTTTGTATTCCCTGTATGTGGGCTGTTTTAATACGGAGGCTGCCAGTCCCATTGGTCTGTGGGAACGATATCAACGCATTCCTCAGGGTCTCTGGCAACTGCTCACCAATAAACTGGGGTTATCCTTACTGCTGATCACTACCCTCGCTCAATACATCTGGATTCATAGATCCGATCAGCGTATTCCACGATCCGCGCGACTGTTGCTGAGGGGCATGCTGTGGTTTTCCCTGCTCTACATCCTCCTGCTACCGCTGGGTGGCTACCGCGATTATCGTCCGCTGGTGGTGCGGCGCGACACCCTGCTGCCGGTGTACATGTGCCTTTTCTGGGCCTGGGCTTATTCCACCTTGTTTATCCTGGCAACGTCCGGAGGATTTTCTGCCTTTCGGCAAAAAGCATACGCCGCTTTTATTGGCTTGGTATGTCTGTATTTCACCCTGGCTGATGAGCCTGGCTTTCGCCAAAATGCGAGGCAAAGGGACGCCTTATATACGATTTACCGATCGGAGGAAGCGGTTGTCCCGGTCAATGATGATTGTCGGGTACTTCATTGGGATCCAATTTACGATCCGCCATTTTCGGAGATACCGTCCCGGGCGTTAGAGCTATGGGGCATTGCGAAGCCGGGGCAGCGGTTTGTGCAGCTGACGGCTGACGGCTGACGGCTGACGGCTGACGGCTGACGGCTGACGGCTGAC
>CAYFGK010000201.1:0-5951 GCA_964342305.1 uncultured Saprospiraceae bacterium
CATACACAACAATCAATATTGAATGTACACAATTGCCGGTATATGGTTCGAAGCAAAAAAAATGACCTTCTCCCGGTTTGGGAGAAGGCCACTACTTTACACTCACTAGTTTATGAAACTTAAGCCGACTAAATGAATAGTGCGGTTATCTTTATGTATAACAGAGAGGAGAACCTCTTATTGCTTAAAAAATACCAATTAATTCTAATTTTTTCCAAATGCCCCGGTCATTTTAAGCAATTGTCACGCCTAGTTACGTAACAACCTATCGGAAAGGTTTCATCAAAGATGAATTTTAACTATACGTAACACTCTTTAAAGAGTCCTTTTTCAACCTTACGGTTGGTTACCCTGAACTTTTTTTGGGTCATTTTCCAACCTTTTGGCGAAAGCCGTTTCTTTCAACAAAACGATTCGATTGAGCACCTTTTACACCGGAAAAGAACGAGCCCTGGTCCGGAGTTGCCTGCAGGGGCGTGAACGGGCCCAACGGAGGCTATACAATGCCTACGTGGGTGCGGTTTACCATACCTGCCTGCGCATTTGCGGAAGCGCAACCGATGCGGAGGATATTACCCAGGAAACGTTCATTCGGGTGTTCCGGAGGCTAAAAACCTTTAACGGTACCTCCAGCCTTGGTGCCTGGATTAAGCGGATTGCCGTGAATACAAGTCTGAACCATCTGCGTGGCCAGCGGCAAGTGACAGCTCTGGAAGATGCCCCCGAACCCAGTTCCCCCGCAGATACCAGAGAATTGTTCCCCTCGGAGGGCCTGACGGTCGAGCGGATCCACCGTGCTATCCAACAACTACCCGACGGAAGCCGGACGGTACTGAGTTTACACTTGCTCGAAGGGTATCAGCACAAGGAAATTGCCGGCATCCTGGGGATTACAGAATCGACCAGCAAAAGTCAGTATCACCGGGCCAAAAAGTTACTCCAGGGTATTCTCGAACCCAACCGCCAGCGGGCGGGAAAATCGTAAGACCATGAAACATCCTTCATCGATAGAAAACTACGTAAACGATCACCGGGACGAATTCGACCGGGTTGTCCAACCACCCAAAGAGCGCATGTGGAAGGCAATCAATCGTGAAACCGAAAAACAGCATCCCTGGAGTATTCAAATGGGTCGTAATTGGCGATGGAGCATTGCCGCTGCCATTGTGCTGGCCATCTCTCTTGGCTGGTGGACTCAACAGCAATCACCAGACCCCAATACGGATTTACAAAATCTGGCCCGTTACTATCCGGAATTGGCCGATGAGGAAGCCCGATATCAGGCACTCATCAGTAACCAGGAAACGATACTGGAACTCGACAAGCTCGACAAAACCCTGTACCGGGATATTTTTAATGAATTAAAGGAATTGGAAAAAATCCATAGGGATTTTATGGCCGATGTGCCGGCCTATCAGGAGCAAGAACTGCTCGTACGCACCCTGATCAAGTACTACGAACGGAAACTGCGCATCCTGGAACGACTCTCTTACGAAATTGAAAAACAGAAAATACATGAAAACAGGACACAAAACATTCTTCAGTAACTGGCTGTGGATCGTACTGCTATTACCGGGCAGTCTGCAGGCCCAATACCAAAAAACGTATCAGGAATCCCTCGCGCCAGCCAGCACGCTGAGTATTCACCATCAGCGTGGAGAACTTCAGGTCTTACCGAGCCAGAATAATCAGGTCCGTTACGAACTGAAGGTTTCGTTCGATGCCAAAAACCAGGAGGATGCCGACCGGGTTCTGGAAGCCATCAAATTGGACACCCGGTCCAGTGGAAACCGCCTGAGCATTACCACCGAAACGGGCATAAAAAACATGCAAACCGTCAACGGCCGGTCCTCCATCACCCTTGAAAACGGAACGAAAATAAGGGGGGTTAAAGATCTGGAGATGAACCTCGTGGTCTACACGCCCAAGGTACAGGAGTTGGTGATCGAAGATAAGTACAACGACATTGAAGTTGCCGACGATCTGACGACCAACCTCAACGCAAAGCTGTACAGCTCAGAAGCCAACATTGGCCGTATTTCCGGGTCGCTGACCCTGGATGCCAAATACACCGAAATGGACTTCCAGTCCCTGGGCGATGCTGACCTCACCATCTACGACTGCGAAATCACCATGAAAGGGGCCGGGGCCATCAAACTGACCTCCAAGTATTCCGAAATCCGCGGAACGACTGCCGCCAGCCTGGAAGCCGACATGTACGATGACGATATGGAGATGGACCGGGTGGAGGGCACCGTGAGTATTACCGACAAATATTCGGAAATCATGATCAAGGCCTGCGGAAACACTCGCCTGGACTTATACGACTCCGAGATATCGATGGCCGAGGTCGGCAACATGAATATTAAGAGTAAATACACAGAATTCAACCTCGGGCGGGCCTACGTCATCGATTTTGACGTGTCCTACGACGATGACCTGGAGGTGGAGTCTGCGACCAGTCTCACAGCAGACAACTCGAAGTACACTACCTTTGTAATTGATGAACTCACCAGCAAACTCATCCTGGAGTCCTACGATGATGAGGTGAAGATCAACCGCTTAGGGTCAAAGTTTGAAGCGTTGAGCTTTAACGGAAAATACACCGACCTGATGATCGGAATTCCCGGAAGCTTTGCCTACCAAATTGATATGTCAACCAAATACGGGGATATTCAAGTTGATGAGGATGGTTTTGACTTTACCCGCTGGGTAGAGAAGAACGGCGAGATCGAAGCCATCGGCAAAACGAAGAACGCCGGCACCCAAAGCCCCAAATTCACCATTCGGGGATACGATAACAACATTCGGATAAATTAATCGAGCGGTTGACCGGCTGTGCTGTTGCTAAGCAGCACAGCCGGTCAACCGCTCGAGGTATTTGGTATAAAGTATTAGGTAGTAAGATTTTCTTAAATCCAAATACCCTCTACCTATTACCTTTTACCCTTTACCTTCTCCTCCATTTGCTTTTTCTCCAGGTAAGTACGCCCTTCACTGATCCATTTCGCCGGGTCCTTCCCGCGGAGATGATGATCGAAAAATTCGGTGACCTTATTGAAGTAATCAATTTGGTTTTCTTTTTTGCGCAAGCCGTGATTTTCACCAGCGTAGACCATCAGGATCATTGGCTTATGCAGTCGACGCATCGTAGTGTACATTTCAATGCCCTGGTGCCAATCGACCGCCCCGTCATTATCGCCGAAGGTGACCAGCAGGGGCGTTTGAATATTTTGTGCCTGGAAGATCGGTGAGTTGGCAATGTACTCATCGGTGATCTCCCACCAGGGTTCCCGCAAGCGACCCTGACTGGTTTCGAAGATCTGTTGGTCGGGAGTACCGGAATTCCAGTATATGGAATTGTACATGCTGATCATATTGGTCAGTGGAGCACCTGCTACCGCCGCGGAAAAAAGGTCGGTCTGGGTCACCAGGAAGGCCGTTTGGTAGCCCCCCCAGCTGTGCCCCATCAGTCCGATACGATCCCGGTCGATCATTCCGGTACTGATCATTTGTTCAACGGCAGGTACCACACACTCTACCGCGGATTCGCCAGGATGATTGGTTTTGTAGACAATATCGGGCTGGAAAACGAAGTATCCCTGCTGGACCCAGTGGCTGATGTTGTACGCTCTCCGGTTGGTAGGCGCAATGTAATTATTCAGACTGTTGGAACGGATCTCGTAAATGTACACGATCATGGGATACGCTTCGCCCTCCTCGTAGTTGGCCGGGTAGTGTAGCGCTCCCTGTAATTTTTTCCCGTCCGTATTGGTATAGGTGACCAGCTCGGTTTTTCCCCAGGCATAATCAGATTGTTGTGGGTTCGTCCCACTCAATTGCCCGACATCATTTAGTCCTTCTTCAGCAACCATAACATCGGGTGAATCAGTATAGCTCTCTTCCACAAAAGTGTACCGTTCAGCATCATCGGCTCTACGCACACTGCGAATGCGTTTGTCCTTATAAAGGCGAGCCGTCGGCTCCCATTGCTCGTCGACCAATACAAATCCGCTGTTTTTAGTCTTATCACCGAAAAGGGAAAAGGCCAGTCCCTCCTCATGGTCCAGATACGGATCTTCGTAGTCAAAACGCATGATGCGATGGATGATTTCTTCGTCCCGGCCTTCGGTGAGCAGTTCGGCTCCATTACCATCCGGGTGAAAGGACCAGACATCGAATTCATCGTACAGCAAGAGGGCTTGGTCCCCCTTCATCCAGCCACCCTGTCCGTGGGGTGGAATTTTTTCACGGGGTCCATCGTACCGATTATCCCAAAAGGGCACCTCCACGTCCCCGGTGAGGTTTCGATGCTCCCCGTCTGCTAATTCGTATGTGTACCAATGATTTTCCTCAAAATAGGAGAGATAGCGCCCTTCGCCGGAGAACCCGTTCATATAATTGGTGGGGAATTCTTTTTTTACCAGGGTGCGTTCACCCGTCCGTGCATCCACCACGTAGTAGTCGGCGTGGGTCAAACGGTACTGGGGTTGGTAGGGTGTCATATCCTCCAGCAACACGTGCGTATGGCTGGGCGCAATACTGGCCTCCCGGGCACGCTCATCCGCTAATTGCCTAAACTGATCGTCACCGACATTCCACACCGACAGGAAGCTGAAATTCTTGTCTCGATTATACGTCACGCGTTGACGGGGCATGATGGGGTCATCTTCCCAGTGCCATATTTCCATCTCGGGAACTTTCTCACCCTTTTTCTTTTTCGTGGTATCTGCGGGGGTCCATTCCGCCACGCCGAGAAAAATACGTTGCTCGTCTTTAGACCAAATGGGAGCAAAAGATTCCTTAATACGCATCCCTTCCGGAAAATCGCTCCGGCCAGCCGGATCGAAAGTGAGAGCTTCCGGTGCCTCCGCTACATTGCGAAAAGCGTGCAGGCGGTGGTTATCTTCCGTAAAGCTGGTATCTGTATAGACCTGAAGAAAGGCCAGGGCATTTCCTTCTTCTGCTTCCCACTGTAACTCTTTAAAGGCTGTGGTATCACTGGCAAGGACCATTACCCGGTTTTCCTCCAAATAAAGTAACTCCACACTGTGCCCGTATTTATGATCGGCCTGGATCACGTAGGCCAGCATATCCCCACCTTCATTAAAGGCCCATTCCGCTACATTACCAATCACCCGGGTATTCCCCTGGGCCAGATTGCGCAACATAATGTTGGATGACTGCTCGCCCTTAGCCGGATAACCTTCCAGGACCAAATATTGACTATCATCGGAAAAGGTAAAAGACCGTATATCGGAGAAAGTCTCCAGGGTTCCCGTCCCCAGGTTCAATAATTTAACAGAGTATTGGATGGGCTTTTTATCCTCCCGCATCTTTTCTTCTTCCTTCTCGGTAAAACCGATACGAAAGGCAGCCCATTGATCGTCTTCCGAAAAGGCCAGGCTTGTCCCCATCGGGAATTGGTAGGCCTCTTCCCCGTCAAAAGACTGAATATGCAGGGTGTCGTCCCCACTGGTCAGGGACACCTGGTAGCCGATCCAGCCACCTTCCTCTGATATTTGAGGTGATCCGAGGCTTTGCCATTGTTGGTAATCTTCGACGCTTAAGGTGGGCGCATCACTTTGGCCCAGGGCACCGGAGGGCCGGAAGATCACTACCATTGCGAAAAGGAACAGATAATAGCGTGTGTTCATACAGTTTGTTTTCTTGAAAAATAAAAAAACCCGGTGAATTCGTACCTCGGTGGACTCGAAATCGGCCCTCCTTCGCCCATTCGGTCTACAGCGGACAGGGAGTTGGGGATATTTATACTTAAAAACTGAAAACCAAAGTCTTAATTAAAAATTAAACACTAAAAATTAAAAATTCCGCCTGTGCCAGTGGGGTGCAGATGGAAGACACCAAACCTGATGATTGATTGAACCCTACTACCATCAAATAAGGTGGCCTGGTTATAAAGGATATTCTGTTGGCGCGATCCGGCAACA
>CAYFGK010000202.1:0-3497 GCA_964342305.1 uncultured Saprospiraceae bacterium
AAAAGTATAGTGCTCCCTTCTCCGAAGGTGATTATACCTATTTCTATAAGAACGACGGACTGCAAAATCAATACGTTGTATACCGCCAAAAAGAAGGGGGTGATCCGGAGGTGTTCCTCGACCCAAATACCTTCTCGGAGGATGGAACGACCTCTCTGGCAGGATTGAGCTTTACGGAAGACGGTAGTATGGCAGCTTATGCTATCTCGGAAGGTGGCTCCGACTGGCGAAAGATCATTGTGATCGACACCGAGTCCATGGAACAGGTCGGGGATACCATCCGCGACGTCAAATTCAGCGGTATTTCCTGGAAAGGGAATGAAGGCTTTTTCTACAGCTCCTACGACAAGCCAAAAGGCAGTGAGCTGTCGGCCAAAACCCAGTACCACAAAATGTATTTCCACGAGTTGGGCACGCCACAATCTAGTGACGAACTCGTTTTCGGCGGAGAAGCGACTCCCCGCCGCTACATTTTTGGTGGGGTGAGTGAAGACGGCAACTGGCTGGTCATTTCAGCTTCCGTATCCACCTCCGGCAATGAATTGTATATTAAGGACCTCCGCAAAGCGAATAGCCCCATTGTGCCGGTGGTTACCAACTTTGAGAACAATCACTCCGTGGTCCACGTCGAAGGTGAAACCATTTATATCCAAACGGATCTGGATGCTCCAAACTCCCGGCTGGTGAGGGTTAATGCGGGCAATCCGACCCCCGACAACTGGGAAGATGTAATTGCCGAGCGCAAAGAACCCCTTACGGTGGGAACGGGTGGTGGCTACTTTTTCGCTCGCTACCTGAAGGACGCCCTCGCGTACATTGAGCAGATCGATCTGGAAGGCAATCTGGTGCGGGTTGTCGATCTTCCCGGACAAGGATCCGTAGGTGGACTGGGCGGCAAATGGGATCAGAAAACCCTGTACTACAGCTTTGTCAGCTACATCACGCCGGGCACCATTTACACCTACGATGTGGATTCGGGTAAGTCGGCGGTTTATAAAGAGAGTGGTGTACAGTTTGATCCGGGCGATTTTGTATCCAAACAGGTTTTTTATACCTCCAAAGACGGTACCAAGATTCCCATGATGATCACCCATAAGAAGGGACTGTCTATGGACGGTATGAATCCGACTATGCTCTATGGTTATGGCGGTTTTAATATCAGCCTGACGCCCAGTTTTAGCGTGTCGAATATCGTATGGCTGGAAAACGGAGGTGTGTATGCGGTACCTAATCTGCGGGGTGGTGGCGAATACGGTGAAGAATGGCATCAGGCGGGCACGAAGATGAATAAACAAAATGTATTCGACGACTTTATAGCAGCGGCGGAATACCTGATCGATGAGGGGTATACGAGTTCCGAAAAACTGGCCCTGCACGGTGGTTCGAACGGTGGGTTACTGGTCGGTGCAGTGATGACGCAGCGCCCCGATCTGATGAAGGTTGCCTTACCGGCGGTAGGAGTATTAGATATGCTACGGTACCACGAGTTTACGGCCGGTGCCGGCTGGGCATACGATTACGGTACGGCCGATGATGATCCCGAGATGTTCGAGTACCTGAAGGGATATTCCCCTTACCACAATATTAAGGAGGGGACCTGTTATCCGGCCACCATGGTCACTACCGCTGACCACGACGATCGCGTAGTGCCGGCACACAGCTTTAAGTTTGCCGCTGCTTTGCAGCAGGCTCAAAACTGTGATAAGCCAACCCTTATCCGGATCGATACCAATTCCGGTCACGGGGCCAGTTCGACTACGAAGACTATCGAGCAGCAGACCGATAAATGGGCGTTCACCTTTTACAATTTGAATGCTCCGGTTTCTTATTTGAAAAACTAACCAAAAACAAGGGCTAACCGATCGGTTAGCCCTTGTCATTTTATCTGGATGCTATGAAAGAAAAAACCTTTGAAAGGCTTGAAACGCTCAATGATCAATTGGATGACCTGCATCAATTTCTGACCAAGTACGATGAAGACACCCTGAATAAACGCCCGCAATCAGGGGGCTGGTCAGCACTGGACGTCGTACAACACCTTCGTATTTCAGAAAGCTTGTCGCACAAATACCTGCAAAAGAAATTGAGTGGTGATCCCGAAAAGATGGGAAAAGCCGGCTTGCGATCCAGCCTCAGGAGTATGGCCATCACCTTGTTCATGCGCAGTCCTGCCAAACGTCAGGCCCCGAAGATGGTGAACGAAACCAGTTTTCCGGAACGTACCGACCTGACCGAAGTGATGCAGACCTGGAAGCAACAGCGCCAGGATCTGTCAGCTTTTTTGCGAAAGCAGCCGGAAATAGTCTTTGAAAAAGAAGCATATCGCCACCCGTTTGGCGGACGATTATCACTGCTCGGAATGTTGCGGTTCTTTGAGACACATATTGAGCGCCACCGTAAACAGATCGAGCGTACGTTGCAGCAGGTGGGGTAGGACTGATCGTCCTTTGTATTGGGCAAGGACCACTGTCCTTTAAAGGGTGGTAAATGTAGGTGCCCAACACAAAGGCCAATCTATGCGTTTGCTCCCTTGCGTTGTCCGTTCTATTCTCTATGGGGATGATCGTGAATATCTTGCTGGTGCTCCGTGCGGGGCCCTGCAGCCTGGCCTGACTATTTGTCCTTTGTGTTGGGCAAGGACCACGGAGCCTGAAGGGGCGAATATTGTAGCCCAACACAAAGGACAATCGGTAGCGCCATTCGTACGAATGGATGTCCATTTTGTATACAAACGAAACCTAGCGACTCGCAAATTCCCTTGCCTTTTTGTATTTGGCCTACATTGTTGGATGGTGAATGGTGATTTGCATGGCCAAACACAAAAAGGCAAGAGTCCGGCGGCAGCTTGCTTTCCCCCCTTGCTTTCGTATTTTTGCCCCCATGAAACCATTGATCATTGGGATAACCGGGGGAAGCGGATCCGGAAAAACCACCTTCATTCGTGAATTGAAAGCGTCTTTCACTAAGGAAGAGGTGTGCATTATTTCCCAGGATGATTATTACCTGCCGCGCGAACAGCAACTCCGCGATCCGCGCGGAGTGATAAATTTTGACCTGCCCTCATCTATCGATAAGAAAGGCTTCGTCAGAGACCTGAAACAACTGATCAAGGGTAAGACTTATACCCGTCAGGAATACACCTTCAACAATGAATTGAAGGAACCCCGCCTCCTGGAATTTAAGCCCGCGCCGGTGGTTATCGTGGAAGGCCTTTTTGTGTTTCACTATAAAAAGGTACGTAAGCGTCTCGACCTCAAAGTCTTCATTTCTGCCAAAGAAAATCTGAAGGTGATCCGGCGCATCAAACGCGACCAACTGGAGCGCAACTACCCGCTCGAGGATGTGCTGTATCGCTACGAACACCACGTATTACCAGCATTTGAGCAATTCATCCAGCCTTACATCTCCGAAGCTGATATCGTGGTGAACAATAATTCTGTATTCGAAAAAGGTCTGCAGGTCGTAAAAGGCTTTGTGCGTAATTACCTCGATGAGCT
>CAYFGK010000202.1:3597-5857 GCA_964342305.1 uncultured Saprospiraceae bacterium
GTTCCCACCACAACGAGATTTTTGTTACTTTCCACCTTTCATCCAAACATACGTAAGCACGAGACTATGGGGTTTATGATCAGCCTGCTTCGGGCCATTCTGGGGGTAGCAACCATGTTGGGGATATGCTACCTGCTAAGCAACAACCGTAAAGCCATCAATTGGAAAACGGTAGGTATCGGACTTGGACTCCAGCTCATATTGGCTATTGCCGTTCTGCGGGTACCGGCCATTCGCAGTGTGTTTGACTTTATTGCGAGCTTCTTTGTGGCTATTCTCGACTTTACGGAGGCCGGCGCTGATTTTGTACTTGGTGACTGGCCCGATCAGGTGCAGATACGCGACGGCGCTACCGGCGAGATCTTTACCGTTGGCTACATTTTCGCCATCAAGGTGTTACCCACCATCATTTTCTTCTCTGCTTTATCGTCGGTGCTCTATTACCTGGGTATTCTACAGTTGATCATTAAAGGTTTTGCCTGGGTAATGGTGCGTACCATGGGGCTGACAGGGGCCGAAAGCCTGGCTGCTGCCGCTAATGTGTTCATCGGCCAGACCGAGGCTCCTTTGGTGGTAAAGCCCTACCTGGAGAAAATGACTAAATCGGAGATCCTGTGTCTGATGACCGGCGGTATGGCGACCATCGCGGGCGGAGTTTTTGCCGCCTACGTTGGGTTTCTGGGGGGCTCCGATCCCGTTGCCCGCCAAATGTTCGCAACCCACCTCTTGACCGCCTCTATCATGTCGGCACCGGCCGCTATTGTGGCTGCAAAAATGCTGTTTCCGGAGCCCGACGAAGTGGACCTCGAAAACCAAAAACTCGATATATCAAGTCAGGACGTAGGGAGTAATATTCTTGATGCCATTTCACGCGGTACCACCGACGGGCTTAAGCTGGCCATTAACGTGGGAGTCATGCTGCTGGTTTTTACGGCCTTCGTCTCCATGCTGAATTACATTTTCACCGATCTGATCGGCCCCATCGGTAACTTCAATGAGTACATCGCCCGGGTTACGGGCGGACAATACGAAAATTTCAGTATCGAATTCGTGTTGGGGCTACTCTTTGCACCCATCGCCTGGTTACTGGGGGTTCCCTCCAGCGATGTGATGATGGTGGGACAGCTGCTGGGACTCAAAACAACCCTCAATGAGTTTTTTGCTTACGCTGCTCTGGAGGGGGTACAAAGTGAATTGAGTTTCCGATCCGTGATCATTGCCACCTATGCTTTGTGCGGCTTCGCTAATTTTGCGTCGATCGGTATCCAGATCGGTGGTATCGGAGCTATCGCGCCCGGCCAGCGACAAACGCTTACCGAACTCGGCGTAAAATCACTGATCGGTGGCACCATCGCTTGCTTTCTCACCGGCACTATCGCCGGGTTTCTTGTCGTCGGGGCGTGAATTCAGGTCCAGGGTCCAAGGTGGGCTGATCCCTTTTTATGATTGGCCAAACCGAGTGGTGATTTGTAGTACCGCAAGATCGGCCAATCATAAAAAGGGCTCGGTTTTAGGTCATGCTGCAGGGCCCAGGACGGAGGTTTAGGAGCGTATTCAAAAACCTGCCATCGAAAGACGTTGAGTCTATCGCCAGAGACGGCTCGCAGGGTTCTGATTTGTGTTGGGCCAGATAGTAAGTGGTACGCAAGAACCGCGCACCGGCCCAATACATATCAGGACCAGTACCTCAGTACTCGATACTACTTCTTCTCCTCCCGCAGGGCGATGATCTTCTTCTCCAACTCATCGGCCTCGGCCATTTTGGCGGCATACCCTTTGATATCACCCGAGCGTTGGATTTGCATGGCTTCTTCCAACATTTTGGCGTGCTCTTTTTCCATCTTCTTGATGGGATCTTTCTTGAATAATCCGAACATATCTTTTTTGGGAAGGTAACAGCAGGTGCCCTGGTGAGTTCAGCCTTCTTCCCTAAATAATGGTGGGAAATTCGTCGTCTTCTCCATCCGTGGGTGCTAGTCGGCTCAGAGCTCCCCGCTGGATTCGGTGCATGTGCTTGAATTCCTCCTCGATCTGTTCCAGGAATTCCTGATCGACCAATCGACGCACATCCTCGGTGGTTTCGATGGCACCCCCTTTGCGCAATTTATAGGTTTGCTCGTGCAGAGCCGTTTCCAACTTTAGTGAGTAGCGGTTCTCCTGCTGGAAAATGGTGATCTTCAATCGCGGATGGTCGATGTAGCCGGCAATGCGCATAGGTTCGTAATTTGGCGGGTGAAGATACGTAAAAGCAGGGGTTTGT
>CAYFGK010000203.1:0-5706 GCA_964342305.1 uncultured Saprospiraceae bacterium
GCTCCTTTGCCTTTGGCAGGTGTAAAAGTTACCTTTACTTCGCTCTACTCGATTTGGCGAAAGCCTAATAATCATCCAATGACAGCATGACCAGGGTACAGGCGACCTCGTTCTCAATGCCGTGCTCCCGGGCCAGTTTGGCCAGCTCCGGGTTCTCGGCTCCCGGATTGTAGATAATACGGCGTGGATTCAGGGAAATAATGTAGTCGTAATATTGTTCCTGACGGGTGGCATTCAGGTACAGCGTAACGGTATCTACATTCTCGAAGGGAGTAGCTCCCTTATGAATCGGGATACCGGCGACCTCGCCTTCGCGACCACCCACGGCGACCACTTCGTGACCGGCACGCTGGAGGCGGTGCATGGCTTGGTAAGAAACCCGCTGGGGGTTGGTCGATGCTCCTAAAACCAGGGTTTTCATAAACAGGTTTGAGGTTTGAGGTTTGGGGTATGAGGTCAGGTGCCAGGTTACCTCAAACCCCAAACCTCACACCTCAAACCTGATTTATACCATCAGACGTACCGGATCTTCCAGCATGTCCTTGAAGGTTTGCAGGAATTGGGCGCCGGTGGCACCGTCGACGACCCGGTGGTCACAGGACAGGGTCACCTTCATCATGTGGCCAACGGTGATCTCCCCGTTTTTCACCACGGGCTTCTCGACAATCGTACCCACGGCCATGATGCAGGAATCGGGCGGATTGATGATGGCCGTAAATTCTTCGATGCCAAACATGCCGAGGTTAGAGATGGTAAAGGTATTGCCTTGCATCTCTTCGGGCTTGAGCTTGCGATCTTTTGCTTTGCCGGCCAGGGTTTTGACCTCGGTATTGATTTGCGAAAGCGTCTTCATGTCGGCAAAGTTGATCACCGGCACGAGCAGCCCTTCCGAAACGGCTACGGCTACCCCGACGTTGACATTCTTATTGTAGCGGATCTTGTCGCCCATCCAGCTGGCATTGATGGCCGGGTGCTGACGCAGGGCAACCGCTGATGCTTTCACCACAAAATCGTTGAAGGATATCTTGGTGGGTGCCACCTCATTGACGCGCTTGCGCATCTTCATGGTTTTTTCCATGTCGATCTCTACGGTCAGGTAGAAGTGAGGAGCACTGAACTTGCTTTCGCCCAGGCGGCGGGCGATGGTCTTGCGCATTTGGCTGACGGGCTCGTCTTCGTAGTTCTCGCCACCGGCGGTAAAGGTGAAGGGCACCACTTGTGGTTCTTCTTCTTTGGGCGCTTCCTTTTTAGCGGGAGCCTCCTGAGCGGGGTCGGGCGTTGGTGCCGCTGCCGGTGCGGAGCCTTGTTGCTCGATGGCTGCTTCGATATCGCGTTTTACGATGCGACCACCGTCACCGCTGCCATCAACAGCGGCCAAATCGATACCGGCATCCTGCGCCATGCTTTTAGCCAGGGGTGACGCCTTGATGCGCTTATCGTCGCTACCACCCGAATCAGACTTGGCGGCCGGGGCGGCAGGTTCACTGCTTTTTTCGGTTTCCTGAGAAGAGCTATCCGCTTTTTCTTCCTCTTTATCTCCGGCTTCTTCCGAACCGTTGGAAGATTGTTCGGCTTCCGCCTCTTCGATGGCTTTTTTCCAGTCTTCTCCCTCTTCACCTATAACCGCAATAACACCATCGATAGGCACGGAACCCTCCTTGACGGCGATATGCAGAAGCACACCATCGAAAAAACTATCCAATTCCATGGTTGCTTTGTCCGTCTCTACTTCTGCCAGGGTTTCCCCGGATTCAACTTCTTCGCCTTCTTCTTTCAACCAACCAATAATATTGCCCTCTTCCATAGTGTCGCTCATGCGGGGCATCCGGATGACTTCGGCCATAGGTATTTTCGTTTATTGACGTTACCAGATCAATCGGGATCTGAAAATCAGTGTAATCGACAAACGGCAGGTAGGTTACGCGGTTTGTCTGTTTATAACACACCCGCCAAATTTACGGTAATACAGGTTGTGGACAAATTTTGTTCAAGGAATTTTGGGTTTACCGTCCTGCCTAGGTGTTAATCGTACACTTTCTACCCTGCTTTTTTTAATCGGACACTCGACGCTCCCTGCCTATGCCAACGCTTCGGCAGGCATGCACGCTCGACGGAGCCCTTAAGAGCGGACGTGGTACTGCCTGATCACTAAAAGGTCCACCAACGTAGGGCACATGTTCCGCCCGCTTACTACCTTTGATGTATGAATTTCTCCTCCAAATTAATTGAAGAGGCGGTGGGTGCCTTTGCAACCCTGCCCGGCATCGGTAAAAAAACGGCTCTGCGATTGGTCTTGCATTTGATCCAACAGGAAAAGTCCAGTACCACGGATTTCGCCGAAGCGCTCCTGCGCATGCGGGAGAATATCCGGGAGTGTGCCCGTTGCCACAATTTATCGGACAACGAATTGTGCACCATCTGTGCGGACACCCGCCGTAACGATTCGGTCGTATGCGTGGTGGAGACGATCCGCGATGTGATGGCCATCGAGGATACCGGTCAGTTTCGCGGGGTCTACCATGTATTGGGTGGCGTGATCTCACCCATCGAAGGAGTAGGACCACAAGATCTGAACATTGCCTCCCTGACCAAGCGGGTCGATGAGCAGGGTGTGAAGGAAGTGATCATGGCCATTTCACCGACCATCGAAGGTGAAACGACCATCTTTTACCTGGCCAAGCAGTTGAAACCCTACGATGTACAGGTGAGTACCATCGCCCGGGGAGTCTCTTTCGGCGGAGAACTGGAATATGCCGATGAGTTGACGCTCGGCCGCTCTATTGTCGCCCGCATCCCCTACAAAAGTGATGATGATCCCGCATGAGTAATTCTCCACGCCTGACGGTCGTAATTGTCAATTACAACGTACGCTACTTCCTGGAGCAGTGTTTGTTGTCGGTGCGTCGGGCGTCGGAAGGGCTGCCGGTCGATACCATCGTGGTGGATAATAATTCCTCCGACGATTCGGTGGCAATGGTCAGGACGCGATTTCCGGAGGTCAGACTGATAGTCAATGCGGATAATCCCGGTTTCTCCAAAGCCAATAATCAGGCTATCCGCCAGAGCGAAGGCGACTACGTCTTGCTATTGAACCCCGACACCGTAGTCGCCGAGGATACCTTCCGGATCGTCCTGAGTTACCTGGACGATCACCCGCGGGTCGGTGGCCTCGGGGCGCGTATGATCGATGGTTCGGGTACCTTCCTGCCCGAAAGCAAACGCGGGTTTCCCACACCCTTTGTCGCTTTTTGTAAATCGGTGGGTCTGAACCGCCTTTTCCCAAAGTCCCGACGCTTCAATCGCTACCACCTGGGCTACCTGGATGAACGGGAAAACCACGCCGTCGATGTGTTGGCCGGGGCCTTCATGGCCTTGCGACGGTCGGTACTGGAGGAGATCGGTTTGCTGGACGAAACTTTTTTCATGTACGGGGAGGATATCGACCTGTCGTACCGTATCGTGCAGGCTGGTTACGAGAACCACTACCTCGCCGACACGACCATCATCCATTACAAGGGGGAGAGCACGAAAAAGGGTAGTCTGAACTACGTTCGGGTATTCTATCAGGCTATGATCATCTTTGCCCGTAAGCATTTTCGGGGGCGGAGGGCACAGTTTTTTGTATCCATGCTCCAGGTAGCTATTTATCTGCGTGCATTTGTAACCATCCTGAGCAACGTATTTCGGGCGGGGATACTACCCCTGTTGGATGCCCTGCTACTTTTCGGCGGTTTATTTGTGCTCAAAAACTTTTGGGGAGCCTACCATTTCGGGAATCCCGATTATTACGGTCGGACGTTCATGACTTTCAACGCTCCATTTTATACGGCCTTCTGGTTGCTAAGTATTTACCTGAGCGGTGGCTATGATCGCACGGCCACGCCCTGGCGGCTGGTACGGGGGATTTTGGTTGGCACCCTGGTCATTGCGGCCATTTACGGATTCCTGGACCAAACACTGCGTTCGAGCCGGGCCCTTATCCTGTTGGGTATGGCGTGGGCTATCATTGGTACCATCGGGGTGCGGATGCTCCGGCAGTTGATCCGGTCAGGGTCGCTGCGGTTTGGTTTGCCGGGCCCCAAAAACCTGGCCATCATCGGTTCGGCGGAAGAAGCCAACCGGGCAAAAATGCTGTTGCAGCGGGCGGAAGTCCGCAAAAAATACCAGGGAGTCATCCTTCCGGAAAAACCGGACCAATCCGTCCGGGAGTTTTCCGATACGTATCTGGGTTCCTTGTCTCAGCTTCCCGACCTCATCCGTTGGTTTGGTATCAACGAGTTGATCTTCTGTCTGCGCGACATACCGGCGAAACAGATCATCCATTGGATGGACCGGCTTGGTGCGCGTATGACCTTTAAGATTTTGCCGGAAGGCAGTGAAAGCATCATTGGCAGCTCCTCCAGGAATACGACCGGAGAGCTGTACACCATTGATGTACGCTACCAGATCGCCACCCCGGCCAACCGCCGCAACAAACGGGTATTTGATCTGCTGTGGGTGCTGCTGATTCCGCTCTGGCTTCCCGTAGTGGCTTTGCGTAGCCCCGACCGACTATCACCATATGTGAAAGGATGGGTGGCCGTTTTATCCGGCCGAAAGACCTGGGTCGGGTACCTGCCGGTACAAACTGCTGATCCTCAGTTGCCGGTCCTGCGGCCGGGGGTTATCTCCTTTTTGGGAGGCGAAGCCACCCCGGAAATGCCCGATGATCCCACCCGACGGCGACTCAACCGCCAGTACGCCAAGGAATACACCCCCGAGCGCGATCTGCGTATATTGCTGAATTGACGTGCCTAAGCGGTCCGCCTTCTATGCTGGGTTGTTTCGGTCCTGACCTCCTGACCTAAATACGGCAGACGCGATAAATCGCGTCTCTACCTGAAATTGGTGCTTTCGGAAGAAATCCCTTTCTCCAATTCTCCCATTCCCCAATTCCCCATTCCCCTGATCAGGGCTCCACGAAGTCTTTTTCTCCGGCCGGAACGGCAACGCTAATGGTATTCTGTCGGGGCGGGATTGGGCAGGAGAACCCCTCGTTGTACACACAATACGGGTTATAGGCCCGATTAAAATCAAGGGTCAATTGTCCCTCTTCAATGTCTCCGATGCGGACATCGAGGTACCGGCCACCCGCATAGGTAGATGCTCCGTTTGTTTTATCGAGGAATGGTACAAACAACAGATCGCGGTAGAGCGGACTGCGGATGTGGGCAATCCGACGATACACCGTTAGTGACTGTTTTTTCCCTTCCAGGGTAAACCGGAAGATACCGTACTCCACGTATTCTGCCGGTTTGCCGGTAGTCGTAGCCATATTGAATGGCCGGGCATCTTCGGTCCGGGTAAAGGTCCCGGTCACCCGGTAGTCGGTATCGGGTGGAAAGAACGAAACACCCTCCAGCCTGGCCGGAGTGAGGGGAGCCTCAGCACCCCCTTGCAGCAACTTGATCTTGTATTGCTTGCGGTGGTTTTCCAGCGTTTCCGCAAAATCAGACTGGCCCCGGGCAAAAGCCGGGATCAATATTACCGTCAGGAGAAACAATCGTATACACACGCTAGAGTACATTCAGGTAACGTATTGGTGATCAGTAATCAAACGCGAGGTTGAGATTAAGGTTAAGGTTGAGGTTGAGGTGTCCATTGGTATTGAATACTCTGTAATCTAAGTTATTTGAAAATATGGGTAGGGCATTTTGGTAAAAGACA
>CAYFGK010000204.1:0-5656 GCA_964342305.1 uncultured Saprospiraceae bacterium
TGGGAGGATAACTGGATCACCAGCAAGGACGAAAAGGTGGAGGCCATTAATTGGTTGCGCAACCACGACATCTCCATCCGCGGGCATACGCTGGTGTGGCCCGGCTGGAACAACCTGCCCGACGATCTGGAGGCCAACCAAAACAACCTCCCCTACCTGCGGGATCGCGTCGTGGATCACCTGGAGGATATCCTTACCTACCCCGGCGTTCGGGGTAACATCGCCGAATGGGATGTGCTGAACGAAATTACCACCAATCGTGACCTGGAAGCCGCTTTTCAGGGAGCACCGGGTTATGAGACCGGCCGGGAGATCTACGGGGAGATCTTTGCGGAGATAGACCGAATTGATCCCGATATCAAGACCTACGTCAACGACTACGTGACCATTAGCCAGGCCAATACGGAAGGGGGGATTTATGACCTCAAAAAACAGTTTATTCAGGAGATCATTGATGGGGGCGGTCGGGTCGATGGGGTTGGTTTTCAGGCGCACATCGGTGGCTACCCGACGGGTATTCCGGATGTATATGATATTCTGGAAGACTTCCACCAGACCTTTGGTACCTTGGCTAAGATCACCGAGTACGACACCAATGAATCGATGGGCGATGACCTGGCGGCCACCTATCTCCGCGATTTCCTGACCATGGTATTCAGTCACCCCAGCACCAATGGTTTTTTAATGTGGGGCTTCTGGGATGGGGCGCACTGGAAAAGCAATGCGCCTTTGTTCTACGAGGACTGGACCCTGAAGCCAGCCGGTGAAACCTTTGTCGACCTGGTCTTCAACGAGTGGTGGACGCAAGAACAATTCATCACGGATGCCGATGGGGAAGGTGCGATTCGTGGCTTCAAGGGAAACTACCAAATCACCGTGGAAACGCCGGAAGGGACGTTCCGGGACACAATATCCCTGCTGGAAGACCAGCAAATAGTAGTTACAACGGAGGGCCTGACCGTCTCCACCCAAACGGCGCTTTCCGATAAGAATATCCGATTGTTTCCGAATCCAGCCAAAGAGGTAGTTCATATTCGTCCCGGCTGGACTACCTCCTATCATTTGCGGATCGTGGACATCAGGGGAAGGGAGGTTTATGCCCTGGAGGACCAAACCGGCGCTTTGGAAATTCCCCTTCGATTTGACCCGGGGCTGTATCAGGTGATATTGATCATTGATGGTCAGGTTGTTACTAAACCAGTAGTGGTGTACTAGATTCTTTTCGTATCTCCTGTATTTTGTGCAAATCCGTTTTAATCAGTGTCTATTATTGGATTTTGGGACCACAGATTCACTCAGAGCGTGTTTGGGATTTGTTTTTGATTGCGAAAATGTCTAGAATTTGGTTCTCACAAAGCCTTTTTTGAGCTTCGTAGCATGGCTACGGGGCGAAAAAAGGCTGCAGTGAGGTTCAAATAATAGGCATTTGCAGCCCAAAGGATAAATCCCCAACACGCTCTCAGATTACTGCGCTGATTTTCACGGACTTCACGAAGGGATTACCCTGTTTTCTTCGGCCAATATTTTTATTCCCACGATTAAAAAGGTATTTTAGTTGATACTATGCAATCGATTGCGTTTAGCCTAACCATCACCACCATGACCTACCTTCGCTGCTTGTACTTCCTGCTGCTGGGCGGAATAATTAATCCCTCTTTAGCGCAGACCCGGGATATCCCCCTGGTCTATACATCCGAGCATACCGGCACGGAATGCCCCACACCTCCGCTGCCATCCATTGATGACTTACCTTCGGTGGAAAACCTGACCGACCCCTTTATGGCCTCCGCTGGTAATAGCCGGTCCACTGATTTTGCCGATTGGCGATGCCGGCGCGCCGAAATTGCCGCGGAAATTCAGTACTTCGAAATTGGCACCAAGCCAGCGCGTCCGGATACGCTGACGGCCAGCCTCTCGGATGAACAGGTCCTTACCGTTCGCATTACCAAAAATGGAAAAAACCTTACCCTCACCACTCCGGTAACCGTGCCGGAAGGGGAGGGGCCATTCCCCGTCATTATCGGCGTGGGAAGGGGAACCGGCAGCCTGCCGGCCGATCTGTTTACGGATAGAAACATTGCTACGGTTGCCTTCCCCTTCGATCAGGTCATGTCGCATACCCAGACCCGGGGGGAGGAGCCCATCAATGCCCTCTATCCCGACCTCACGTACATGGGCGCGTACAGCGCCTGGTCGTGGGGAATCAGCCGCCTGATCGACGGCCTGGAACTGGTGGCCGATGAGCTTCAACTCGACCTGCGGCACCTGGGTGTTACCGGCTGTTCCTTTGCCGGGAAAATGGCCCTGTACGCCGGTGCATTTGACGAGCGCATTGCCCTGACCATTGCCCAGGAATCAGGTGGCGGCGGCGCGGCTGCCTGGCGGGTTTCCGAGACCCTTGGAAAAGTAGAGGTCCTTGGCGGTACGAATTATACCTGGTTCATGGAGGAGTTGCGGCCTTTTGCGGAAGCGGTACCCAAGCTGCCCTTCGACCACCACGAACTGATGGCAATGGTGGCACCGCGGGCCTTGCTGGTGCTCGGGAATCCCGATTACGAATGGCTGGCCGAAGAGTCGGGCTATGTTTCCTGTACAGCAGCCCATGAGGTTTGGAAAACCTTCGGGATTGGCGATCGCTTTGGGTATTCCATCGTCGCCGGCCATCAGCACTGTCAACTACCCGATGAGCAAAGGCCCGAAGTAGGGGCCTTTATCGATAAGTTTCTCCTGGGCGATACGACCGCTAATACCCGCGTTACCGTGCATCCCTACCAGGAGGTGGACCACCGTCGCTGGTTCGCCGACTGGGGAAAGAAGAATTAAAATCCTAACCGAAAAAATACAACCATGCGCTATTTACTAATCGGCCTTTTTTGTCTGCCTTCCCTGTTGATAGGACAGATTCGGGTGTCGACCAATGCGGATAATGCATCAGATCTTTTTGCGGTGGTCGACGGATCCACCGTTACGGAGATCCTCTATGATCCCAATGATGAAGTGCTGATCGAAAAAGCCGCCACCTTCCTGGCCGGGGATATCGAAAAGGTAACGGGCAAGAAGCCGTTACTGGTAACTTCCGGCGACCAGCTTTCGCAAAAACCGGTTATCGTCGGCTCCATCGGCCATAGCTCCTTTATCGACGACCTGATCGCCGCCAAAAAGCTGAATGTCGATGCCATCCGAGGCGATTGGGAACGCTTCATCATCCAAACCGTGAAAAAGCCCTTTCCCGGCATCAAAGAAGCCCTGGTCATTGCCGGCAGTGACCGCCGGGGTACCGCCTACGGTGTATTTACCCTTTCGGAAAAAATCGGGGTTTCCCCCTGGCACTTTTGGGCCGATGTTCCGGCCCAACAAAAAGAAGCCATCTACCTGAGCAAGGACCGCTTCGTTTCCAAGTCCCCATCCGTAAAATACCGCGGTATCTTCCTCAACGACGAAGCTCCGGCCCTGACCGGTTGGGTCGATAAGACCTTTGGTTCCTTCAACCACGACTTTTACGAAACCGTCTTTGAGCTGCTCCTCCGGAATAAGGCTAATTACCTGTGGCCGGCCATGTGGCGGCCCCGCGCCTTTGCCGCCGATGATCCCCTGAATCCGAAGGTAGCCGACGAGTACGGGATCGTGATCTCCACCAGCCACCACGAGCCCATGATGCGCGCTCACGACGAGTGGAGTCGCTACGATGCCGGCGCCTGGAACTACGAGACCAATGCCGAAAATCTCCGCGAATTCTGGCGGGGCGGCATCGAACGGAACGGCGATTACGAAAGTGTGGTCACCCTCGGGATGCGGGGTGATGGCGACGAGGCCATGAGCGAAGAAACGGCCGTCGATCTGCTGCAACGCATAATCAGCGACCAACGGGATATTATCGAGGAGGTAACCGACAAACCCGCCGAACGGACACCTCAGGTCTGGGCGATCTATAAAGAGGTGCAGGATTATTACGATAAAGGCATGCGGGTGGATGACGATATCCTGGTGCTCTTTTGCGACGATAACTGGGGCAACGTACGCATCCTCCCCAAAAAAGAGGATCTGGATCACTCCGGTGGCTACGGTATGTACTATCACTTCGATTTTGTGGGTGGTCCGGTGTCTTACCGTTGGCTCAATGTCACCCAGATTGAACGGGTTTGGGAGCAAATGAACCTCTCCTACGAACACGGTGTACAAGATCTTTGGATCGTCAACGTGGGTGATCTGAAGCCTATGGAATTGCCCATCAGCTTTTTCCTGGATTTTGCCTACGATGTGGAAGGCATACGTGCCGAAGACCTGCCCGATTACTACACCAACTGGGCAACGCAGCAGTTTGGCCCCCGGCACGCGGAGGAGATCGGCGAGATCCTCCAACTGTATACCAAATACAACGCCCGCCGTACGCCGGAAATGCTCAAACCCGATACCTACAGCCTGAGCTACTACCGGGAAGCAGATCGGGTGCTGGAAGATTACCGCACCCTTTTGGCGAAAAGCCAAAAACTCTATGAGCAGCTTCCCGAATCGCAACGAGCGGCCTTTTACCAATTGGTACTCTCTCCGGTCGCAATGTGCAGTAACCTGAATGAGATGTACGTCGCTGCCGGCAAAAATCAGCTTTACAGTCAACAGGGCAGGGCTTCGGCTAATTATTATGCCGATCAGGTAAAGGCACATTTCTTTAAAGACGCAGCGCTTACCGAGTACTTCCACGACACCCTGGCGAATGGGAAATGGGACCAAATGATGGCCCAGACCCACATCGGGTATACCAGCTGGAATAATCCGCCGCGCAACATTATGCCGGAAGTGACCTATATCCACACGCCCCAATCGGCCGGTCTGGGGTACGTCGTGGAGCACGGGGAGGAATCCCGCTGGAGCCGGGGAGGGCTGTTTAGCAGGAGCTTTTCATCTTTTGATCCGGTCAATGATCAGCGCTATTTTCTGGAGATATTCAATACCGGCCAAACGCCTCTTTCTTACAGCCTTTCGGCAAAAAATGACTGGATTAAATTATCGGCCACCAGTGGTACCGTGCAGCATGAGGAAAAAGTGTACGTCCGGATCGATTGGAATAAGGCCCCATCCGGAAACGCTACCGGAGCTATTGAAATCCAAGGTGGTGGCCAGCCGATTACCATTCAGGTACCCATCCACAATCCCGACCTGAATGCGGAGGGGTTTGTAGAGAATAATGGGGTGATATCCATCGAAGCACCGAACTTTTCCCGTAAGGAAGATGGCCATCAGATCCATTGGACAACCGTTCCGAACATGGGACGCACCGGATCGGCCATTACCATGGAACCCGCCAATGCGGAGCCACAGGAGCCGGGAGCTGATGCACCCTGCCTGGAGTATGATTTTAGTCTTTTTGAAGACCGGGAGGTGCGCATCGAAACCTATTTATCTCCGACCCTGAATTACCAAAAAGACGAAGGGCTATTGTTCGCCATCGCCGTCGATGACGAAGAGCCACAGATCATCAATATGCATGCCGGTGAAACCAAGCCCGATTGGGAGTATCCTGAATGGTGGAATAACTCGGTAACCGACCACATTAAAAAGAAGGTATCCGAACACGGAACCCTCTCCGCAGGGGCCCACACCCTGAAAGTGTGGATGGTCGATCCGGGCGTAGTGTTTCAGAAGTTTGTGATCGATGGAG
>CAYFGK010000205.1:0-5390 GCA_964342305.1 uncultured Saprospiraceae bacterium
AAGACCGCTCCCCGTACGGGTCGCTGTTAGATCGCAAGGGCCCGCCCGTACGGGCTTCCTGTTAGACCGTTCGCGGGCTCACTTTTACAAGAGAGACAGTGCTGAATGCTCGATGCTCAGTGCTCAATGAAAACTAATCTCCCATTGAGCACTGAACATTGAACACTACCCATTCAACATTCATCATTCCGGTACACATGAGAAAACGATCCGGCCCCGTCTGCGCGAATGGGCTTCAGGAGGATCAAAAAAAAATGCGCGACCCAGCCTCCACTTCGCCAATACGGGCTACGGTGGCCAAGGAGGATCGCGCACCATTCAGCATTCATCATTTAACATTCATCATTCCCTAACGTCCTTCAGTAGCTCCTCGATCGCTTTTTCTAACTGCTGATCGCGGCCCTGATCGATGACGCCCGGCATATTCTTTACTTTGAACATGGGCTCGGTCTGGTTATTTTCCAGCCAGTCGCCTGATTTGTCTTTGGCACTTACGGGGACAACACCCCAGCGGGAACCGTCGGGCAGACCTTCCCAACCGGCGAAGCTGCAGGTACCGGGAGTGGGCATACCCACCGTTTTGCCGATTTCCAGATCGGTGTAGCCGCAGGCGAAACAGTGTCCGTCGGAATAGTTGGCTTCGTTGAACATGGCCAGAGTCGGCTTGGTCCAGCGGCTGGTGGGTTCGCCGCCTACGACTTTGGCCTCCGTGGCGTAGGTCAGGAAGGGCTCGCCCGTAAAGAACATCGCCAGGTCGGCCACCAAGTCGCCCCCGCCGTTGAAACGGGTATCCACTATCACACCTTTGCGGGCAAAGAATTTACCCATCATATCTTCGTACATGCTGCGGTAGGGACCGTCGCTCATGCCGGGGATGTGTACGTAGCCCAATTGACCATCCGAAGCTTCGTCGACCTCGTTGCGGTTCATTTCGACCCAGCGGTCGTAGAGAAGGCGACTCTCCTGCCCCATACTAATGGGTTTGATAGTGATTTGCTGACGCTCGTCGATCTCAGGATCGAGGATGGTCAGCAGCGTGAATTTATCGGCCTTGCGGTTGAGGAAGCTGGCCACATCGCGATCGGCGGTAATGGGTTGCCCGTCGATCTCTTCGATGATCATACCCGCTTCGACCTCGAGGTCGGCCTTATCGAGCGGACCACCTTCGATGATCTCGGTGATCCGGATGCCCGTACCCTCGAAATCGTAATCCATAAACACACCCAGGGAAGCGGTCGCATCAGCGTTACTGGTGCTGCGTCCGTAGCGGGCGCCGGCGTGGGAAACGTTCAATTCACCTAACATTTCGGAGAGCATCTCCGCGAATTCGTAGGAGTTACCAATGTAAGGGAGGTATTTTTCGTATTCCGTGCGCATCTGATCCCAGTCGACCCCGTGGAAGTTCGAGTGATAGAAAATATTGTTGGTGCGGTTCCAAACGTGGTCAAACATGTACTCGCGTTCGGCCTCCGCATCGTAGGTCATTTCGCCACTGATGGAGATTCCTTTTTGCTGACCTTTATCGGGATCGACCTTGGCAATACGGCCGCTACTGAGCAAGTAGAGGTTGTCCATATCCTTGTCCCACATCAGTTGTCCGTAGCCGGCATTCAGGGTGATCGCCATCTTGGTGTCGCGGGTCCGCAGGTCAGTTACCCACAGGTTCATACCCTTTTCAAAACGGGCCAGGTAGTACAGCTTTTCACCGTCTTTCGACAAAACGGCATCGCCCAGGCTGGAAGAATGGATGGTCAGACGAGCCACACGCTCATCCAGGTTATCCCAATCGATGGTCAACGTTGAGTCTTTTTTCTCTTCCTCCTCTTTTTCTTCTTTCTCCCCGTCTTCTTTCTTTTTGTCTTCCTTCTCCTTCTTTTTATTGGCCGCTTCAATCTCTTTCATCAGGTCGAAATCTTCCTTGTCAAGATTGAATTTATCCCAGGCTTCCTTGCTAAAGAACATGCTGTAGACATCGCTCTGCGTCTGGCCGCTGGTGGCGTAGCTTTTCAGGCCGTCCTTATTGCTGAACCACAGCATCTGCTTGCCCTCGTTCACCCACTTAGGACGGTAATCGCCGTACCCACTCTCGGTGAGGTTGTGGCGCTCGGAACCATCGGCCGCCATCAACAGGATCTCCCCGTTGCTCAGACTGGCACTCCAATCGATTAGCAACCACTTGCTGTCGGGACTCCAGGTGAAGTATTTATCCCCATCGCGCATATGGAAGAGGTCTTCCTCATCCAGCAGAGTCACTTCGTCACCTGACTCCAGGTCATGCACCACAATGTTGCGACGGTCCTTCACGTAGGCCATCTTTTTGCCGTCAGGCGAAAAATCAGGCAGGTAATTATCGTCCTCATTCTCGATCAAAGCCTCTTCGGCCAGCAAGGTGGAGGCAAAGAAGAACGGCTCCTCCTCTCGTTGCTTAGTGGTTTTATAGATGCTCCATTTGCCATCGCGTTCGCTCGCGTAGACTACGCCTTCGCCATCGTGCGTAAAGGTTACGAATTCCTCCTGCTCCGGCGTGTTCGTGATGCGCTTGGTCAGGGATCCATCCACGCTGGTTACGAACACTTCGCCGCGGGCGATAAAGGCGATCTCTTTGCCATTGGGCGCAATGGCCATCTCCCGCACGCCTCCGTTGATGGAGATGATGTCGTCGGTATTTTTGATGCCTTGGGTGCGTACGGTCACGGCTACTTTTTGGGGCTCCTGCCCTTCCACCATGGTGTAGAGCTCGCCGTCCCAGGTAAAGGCCAACTTGTTGCCGCCACGGCTCAGGAAGCGCACCGGATGCAGATCGAAATCAGTAAGCTGCTCGGGGACAGCGTCATTGGTCAGGCTCTGCTTATGCACATTGAAGGTACCGCTGCGCTCGCTGAGGTAGTAAAAGCTTTGCTCATCGTCGCTGAAAACAGGCTGGCGATCCTCGCCCTCGTAGGTGGTGATCATCCGGTGGGAATCGTCTTCCGCATCGTACAGCCAGATGTCGCGGGTAATGGCGGAGGTATGGTGCTTGCGCCATTCGTTCTCGCCTCCTTTTTTATCGTGGTACAGCATGCGCTGGCCATCCTGCGATACTTGTACGTACTCGGCGGGGATGGTAAAGACCTGATCGACCCGGCCACCTTCGGTAGCTACCTGATACAGCTCGGGCAGGTAGGAGCGCGGATACTGGCGATGCTCGGCAATATCCATCCGGGACGCGCCAAAGATCACCTGCTCGCCATCGGAAGAGAAGGTAAAGGGGCTTTCGTCGTTGGAATGGAAGGTGAGGCGCGTTGCTTGTCCGCCCATGGCCGACATCAGGAACACATCGAAATTACCGTAGCGATCCGAGGCGAAAGCGATCTGCTCACCATCGGGGCTCCATACGGCCATATAATCGTGTCCTTCGTGGAAGGTCAGCTGGCGGGCATCGCCACCGTTGGCGGGTACTACGTATAGGTCCCCTTTATAGGTGAAGGCAATTTGCTCACCGTCGGGTGAAATGGTCGCGTAGCGGATCCACTGGGGATTTTCCTGAGCCATCAGGCCTTGCGCCATCAGTAACAGGAATAAGGCATACATACATTTTTGCATAGTCGAAAAAACTTGTTGGAAATGTTGCGGGTTTCTGCCTTTCGGCAAAAAATAACTGGCTACGAAATACGGAAAAAAAGTTGAGAAAAGCCCATTACCTCATCATACCAAGGATGGACGACGGGATTCTAATGACCAATGGAGGTCGATCCTCCGGATCGACACTTCATCTTTCTGAAAATATTGGATTCTTGATCCACAGCACTATCTGATCGATCTTCCGCTGCTGCGGATTAGGTTTCGGTATTCCAGGCATGATCCTGGTCGATCCGGAGGATCGACCGCCATTATGGCTTTCGCCCAAAACGCACCCGACCGATCCGGTCACCGAACAGCAGGAACTGATTGACTGCTTGCCCGGGATCGGGCCACTCCAGACGGTAGTTATTCACGATCATCCGCGTGGGGGTGATCAGGATTCCCGTGCTTTCCTGCTCACCGCGTACGACCCGGTATTGATTGCCCTCCTGGTGCTGCACCTGAATCGTGGCCCCGGTTTCGGAATTGTAGTAGGACCCGTTCAGAGACTTAGCATCGAAGCCTGACCAATCCACCTTAGGGCGGGAAAGCGTATACGGAGCGTGCGCCCAATAATAGGCCGTCACTTCCATTTCTCCTTTAGCATTGGTGGTGAATTCCTGCTTGAAGTCGGGGTCATTCCACTGGTGGAAAATATTAGCCGCTTCGCGTTCCAGCTTAATGTCGTTGCGGCCGTAGCGACGCAGATACAGGTCGCCCTCCTGTTCGATCAGCTGAAAAACGGAGCTCCCCCCGTCGAGGTAGGTTCCCAGCACTTGGTCCTGGCTTACGTATGCGCCCGGGGCACTTGGTTCGGTTACAAAGGCTTCTGACTGGTCCCCGAGTCCCAGCACAGCATCAGCCATCGCCCGATTCTGTGAGTAGGGAATGGTCTTTCCGGAATTGGTCAGGGTCAGAAAGGCTAGTTTCTTTTCGGGGAATCGCACCATCGATGCCTTCCAGGCACCGGTGGCCCCTTCGTGGAAGACGTAATCAATGCCCCGGTAGGTATCGAATTCCAATCCGTACCCATACTTGCCAGTGGCCTGGTCACCCGGTAGCTGCAGACTTTTCTGAATGATTTGAGCGGGAAAATCCACAATTGAGGGATCCTGTACAATTTGCTCCCACCGGACCAAATCGCCCAAGCTGGCGAAGAGGTTACCATCTCCACATACATTCCAGATCCAGTCGTATTTGGACCAGGTACCGAAATTGAAGTATGGCTGAGCAATGGGCTCCTCAATCCGAGAATAGTCATCGGTGAAGGAGGTGTTGGCCATACCTAGTCTCGCAAACAGTTCGTCGGTAACCTCGACAAAGGTCTTTCCTGAAACCTTGGTAATAATCTCCGCCAAAAGGATGTAATTGCTATTGCTGTAGCTGTAAGCAGATCCCGGCGTAAAGTTCAGGTCTTCCTGTCTGCCAAGCAGCTCAAGCACGTCCTGATTGTCGTAGGTCTGCTGCCACCAGGTGATGCCCTGCAGGCTCCACAAGTCGTACACATCACGAATACCGCTCCGGTGGGTAAGCAGATGCTCAATGGTAATTGGCGACGAAATGCCACCGTACAACTCCGGGAAGTATTTCCGCAAATCATCCTGTAAGGAAAGCTTACCGGCATCTTCCAGCCAGAGGATTGCCAGGGCCGTGAACTGCTTGCCGTTGGAAGCTACATTGAAGCGGGTTTCCGACGTGATGAGGGTGCTGTCGGCCAGGCTGGCGTAGCCACCGGTTTGCTGAAACAGCACCTGGCCGTCGGCGATGATTGCAGCGGCGATGCCGGGAGC
>CAYFGK010000206.1:0-5330 GCA_964342305.1 uncultured Saprospiraceae bacterium
TCTCCACTGAACGTACCACCACTCGGGCTGCCACTCAGCGTGATCTTTCCGGCGTCTTCGCAGACCGGGCCGTAGGCCCCCGCATCGACCGTAGGTAGTGGGTTCACTTTTACGGAAACCGTCGCCACGTCGCTGCATCCCTCCGAATCAACCACCGTTACCCGGTAGGTTTTGTTGGTCGTAGGGAACACTTCTTTCTCCTGACCATTTCCTAGGTTATCGCTCCAGGAATAGGTATAACTACCGCTACCCCCGGTGGCAGAAGCGGACAATACAACTTTACCTCCAACACAAACTTCGTCTGGTTGAGCCGAAGCTGATGCCGTGATACCGGGGAGCACTTCGATTTCAATAACGTTCGACTCACCCAGATACAGGTCACAACCTTCAAATCGGGCACAGCGTATGAAACAGGTAGACTCCGAGATCAGTCCCGGGTCGTAAGAGGGGCCGGTCGCCCCGGGAATCTCCGTCCAGCCCGACTGATCATTGATCGTAGGCGGATCGCAGGTTGTGGTGCTCTTGAGCCAAATGTACTCGACATCGCGGCCCATCGCATTGCCGGAAGGCAAAGTGACATTGGTGAGAGGCGCCGGATCAAAAGCTCCGCAATTCGACTGAGCGCCGGTAATCTGGCCGCCATTGCTGATGTTTGGCTTAACCGTTACCTCCACCGAGACGATATCGGAACATCCTTTTTGGTCGGTCACCGTTACCTGGTACGTTTTGGTGGAGGACGGTTTTACGGTTTTCTGTGCACCATTACCCAAATTATGACTCCACTGGTAAGTATAGGGAGCCATTCCGCCGGTGGCCGATACGGAGATGGTCGCCGATTCCTGCTCACAGATCGTCTGATCGGGACCGGGAATTGCGGTGGGGCTTTCATTGACAACGATCGTAGTTTCATCGGTATTGGAACAGCCATTGCCATCGGTATAGGTATAGGTTACGGTGTACAAGCCGGGACCTACGGACGGATCGAACTTATTATCGTTCACCCCCGTTCCGCTGAAGGTACCACCGATTGGATTACCGACAAGGGTGATCTTGTCGGCATCTTCGCAGACCGGGCCATAGCTGCCGGCCTCCACGTCGGGCGTGGGTTTCACAGTAATGGTTGCAAAATCTTCCCCTTCACAGCCATTATCTCCGGAAACAGTGTATTTGATGGTGTACATCCCGGGACCAAAAGCGGACGGATCAAATTTGCCATCACTAACACCCATTCCTGAAAAGGTACCCCCTGCCGGTGATCCTGTCAACATTATTTCTCCGGCATCTTCGCAAACCGGATCGTAGGTCCCCGCATCAACAGTAGCTCCTTCCAGAACAGTCAGAGTCACTACGTTGGAACTCAACCATTTGGTGCTGGTACCACTGATTCGTACCTGGCGACGATACTCGGTGGATTCCGATACAAAGCCGGGATTATAGTCTTTGTTATCCGTATTTGGAATAGTCGTCCAGTTCGTTTCACCGACCGGACGTTTTTGCCATCTGAATTCAGGTTCTGCCTCATCGCATCCCTGAATATCCAGGTCACCCTGAATGGTGTTGGCGTTAAATGGTCCGCATTCTTCCTGTCCACCCGAGATAGATCCACTGGAGGTGAATTCGTCCCGGACAATTATCTCGACGGACGTCACCGTAGAACAATTCTTGTTATCCGTAATGGTAACGTAATACGTTTTATCAGAGAGAGGCATTACAGAAACCACTTCTTCAGCATCAATACCATCACTCCAATCGTAGGTATACGGGGCCATTCCGCCGGAAACCATTACCTGCAGGTGGGCCGACTCACCATAGCAAATGGTTTGCTGATCGCCCAAACTGGCGATCGGGACCTCACGGACTACGATGGTAGCCTCATCGGAATCGGTGCAACCATTTTGGGTTACGGTATAGGTAATAGTGTACGAACCAGGGCCAACATCGGCCGGATTAAATTTACCGTTACCTACTCCGGGGCCCGAGAAGGTGCCACCCGAGGGGCTTCCGGATAAGGTTAAAAGTCCGGCATCTTCGCAAACCGGATCGTAATGCCCCGCATCGGCTATTGGTTCGGATAATTCGATGACCGTAATCTCATTTTCATTCGTGCAGCCGTTGATGGCATCGGTAACAACAACCTTATAGGTACCTGGCTCGGTCACAGTCAGAGTACTGGAACTACCATTCTGAATGGTCGTTCCTTCGGAATCCTGCCATTCATAGTTCGCGTAACTGGTAGGTTGAACAGATAGAATAACTTCTGGATTATCACAACTCAGATCAGCCGGACTATCCTTAGAAATAATAGGAGTCTGAACGGAAATATCCCCTAATTCCACGCTGCGATTTAGGGTAGTTACACAACCGTTCAATTTATTTTGTACCGATACGGAAACCTGAGTGGTCGACTGTGACTGGACGGTAGCTTTAGCAGGATCGTTAGGATCAGGAGTGGCGTTTGTCCAGGAAATAGTCAAATCATCCACATCAAAGGAGCCGGTATTCACTCGCAGTATTACCGTAAAGTCGTTGGCACAGGTAAGCTTTTCATTGTCGTAAAGAGAGACATTTGGTGGAGTCTTATCTTCGTTGACCGTAACCGTGGCGACATCTGTGCACCCGTCTTTAGTAACGGTTACGGAGTAGGTGCCGGCGAAAAGGACATCGCCCTCGTTTGTACCCGGCACCGGGGTAACTCCGTTACTCCACTGGTAAGTGCCACCGGCGGGGTAAGCTGTCAGGAAGGTACGCTGTTTGGAAGGATCAGGATCATTCTCACTGTAGCAGTTCCAATCCATATTTTTCTCGAGAGTTGCCTCAAAACCAATACAAGGAGAACAAGCGTCGGTGACGGTAATGGTTGCTTCATCCGTATCTGAACAGCCGTTACCATCGGTGTAGGTATACGTAATGGTGTAGGTTCCGGGGCCTACGGCTGCCGGGTTGAATTTACCATTACTAACGCCGGGGCCGTTGAACGATCCTCCCGCAGGGCTACCAACCAGATCAAGCAAGTCATCATCGGCGCAGATCGGCTCGTAGTGTCCTGCATCGGCGTGAGGCGGATCAACTACCGTTACGTGTACTTCATCTTCGGCGTAGCAATTACCATCGTACACTTTTACCGTGTACGTTTTCGAATAGGGAGGAGTCACCGTGATGGACGGACCTTCTCCGATTTTGGTATCGTATCGGTACCACTTTACGCGGGCATCATTCGAGGCATTGGTAAGGTCGGCGGTCAGGGTAACCGAACTACCCAAACAGACGGGGTCAGGAGTAGGCACGTGCACCTGAACATTACAAGCCGGATTAATGACGATGTGGAAATTCTTTGTTTTTGTATCACACAAATCGCCGGTTGCCCCATCTCCGGAAAATGCTTCAGCTTTCAGGGTGTATGAACCCGCTCCGTGGTTAAAGAAAGTTCCGGAACCAGGATAATTAAAGGGCACATTTTCCTCGATGATTTGCGCATAGCTGTCACCACTGAGCGTGAATTTTACGCTTTCGATGTCTCCTGCAAAATCAATTTCAAAATAAAAACCTTCGCCTTCGTCAAAGGTGAAGGTCTCGCCATTATTGACCGTTTCTATAGTATTCCCATGCTGATCTTTGAGGATCAGGGAGGTAATATTGACTCCCTCACAGGGGTCAGGGGCAGAACACTGGGCTGTATAGGCTACAAAGTCCTGTAGTCCGTGCGTCTTGGACCGGAAGAAGACCATGTTCTCTGCAATTCCACCCTGCGCATGAGAAACGGCAGCTTTTGCCTGATCACAGATAGAATTACAGTTAGCCTGTCCCAAAAGGCCCCAGATGGCATCATTTACCGCAGAGCGCTCGTCGTAAGTAAGGTGGGGGATATTGCAAAAAATCCAGTTGATACGTTCGGCTGTTAATTCGCTGATTCCCATGTTGGAAGCACCGATCACCTTATCGTAGCGTGCTGTTCCGTAGGGATACCCCTGAGCAGGGGTAGGTTCGGTGCGGTTGTAATTCAGGCAGTACACTTCATGGGAAGGTTGGATCTCGCAACTACCATTAGTGTAGGCCATACACCCGGTGTAGCGGTTATCCGCAAAAAAGTACTGGTATTTGAGCAGATTACTGCCGGAGATGGTCAATTGCTCCCCATCGCAATTCGTATAGTTATAGGTACCGTAGCAGTAAGTGCGCAGATCGGCGTCGGTAACTTCATCCGAGCAAGTCCGGGTCAGATCGAGGGTTTCCGTCCACACCGCACTTATACAATTGGCATTTCCTGCCCGCCTGACCTGAATATTTTCGTAGGTACCTGCGAACAAGTCATCTAACACCAAGGTCTTATTGCCGGAAACTACTTTTTGGAAACCTTGTTTAGATCCAAAGTCGAGAAGTACTTCGTAAGTAGTTTCACTGGAAGCTGATTCATCCTCGATACGGATACGAATCTGACCGTCACCCTCCGTACAATCAGATGGCTTCCGGTAATCCACTGCCAGGATAGTAGGCGGTGCGCATGACACGTGGGAAAGCTGGGTCTTGAGTCGGCTACTCTCCAAATCACCGAATAAACCCAAAAGAAGGAAAAGAGTACCGAGCGACAGAAAGGAAAAGCTTGTTTTTCTGTACAAGTGTTTCATGATCCGATAAAATTGTCTTTTCCTCCAGGCAATACATACCCGTTACAGCCGAACGCTAAAGGCATTAGGAAAAGTGGTTAGAACAATACATACCAATACAAGGCATCCCGCATACGCAGAATACCAGAAAGCAAATAGACACACCATCGGCTAATTGCCGAGACGAACATTCACTTTTGCAACATCAAGGAGGAATAAGAATAAAAGGAAAGGGGATCTATACGCAATAAAAAACGAATACGGAGATAGCCTCGGTTTTTGTGGGAATGGATGCTGCAATATATTGTAATTAATTGCAATTAAAAACATTTGTAGAAAAAAAACACCGATATAATGATACCGTAGTTTTTTATGCGTTTTCGCAATAATTATTCGGCTGTTTTTTCTGTTTTTTTTGCGAAAGCATAGGCTTTGGCTTTTTCAGTTTCCCCAGACCATCCAAACTGATCTATCAGAGCAGCACACCAGGGATTGGCTATCGCCCATCCCTTAGGGGGGCGGCACAACTCAATTCAAAGCCATGCCCTGCGGGCTTTGGCTTTTTCAGTTTCCCCAGACCATCCAAACTGATCTATCAGAGCAGCACACCAGGGATTGGCTATCGCCCATCCCTTAGGGGGGCGGCACAACTCAATTCAAAGCCATGCCCTGCGGGCTTTGGCTTTTTCAGTTTCCCCAGACCATCCAAACTGATCTATCAGAGCAGCA
>CAYFGK010000207.1:0-5292 GCA_964342305.1 uncultured Saprospiraceae bacterium
AGAGGGTGGGTTTTGCCCAAAAAGCACAATCATTCAAGTTTCGTACAGTCCTAATGATTAATTTTTAATTAATTAAAAATTAGGCACTAAAAATTAATAATTACCATACCGATCCTTTCCACCCCTCGTGCGTTCTCCTACAAAACCAATCAGTATGTCCGAGGTGAAAACCGACGAGGTTTGGGGGTTAGCCCTGAGTGGTGGGGGAGCCCGTGGTGCTTACCAATACGGTGTATGGCGGTCCTTACAGGAAACCCCTTTGATCGACCACTTTAAGGTGATCGGAGGCACCTCCATTGGCGCTATCAATGCGGTGCTGTTTACCCAGGAACAGATTACGGGAGAGCCCGTGGCCCGTCAGTTCTGGGAAGAGCTCGACCTGTCGTACATTTTTGCGGCCCTGCCGGAAGGGACTACCGAACTCGGTGTCGTAGATTATCTGCGTCTGGGGTGGGATGGTATTCAAAACCTCGGGATACGAATTGATCCTTTGAAAGAATGGTTGCGGGCCCATCTGAAGCCCGATGTGCTGGAAGAGAGCGATCGCATCGTTTGGGCAAATACCTGGGACCTTTTTAAATTTCGGGAAGAGACGCGCCGATACCCGGGTTCAGATCCCGATGTTTTTGTGGAGTGGGTGTTGGGGAGTGCCAGTTTTCCGTTCTTTGGTCCCCATCAATATAAAGGACGCTACTTGCTGGATGGCGGTATTGCCAATAATTTACCCTTGCATTTAGTATTTCAGGAGTCGGCCGTTCAGCAAGTTTTGGCCATTGACCTGGCAACCTTTATGCGCTACCATCCCCGGCAGATCATGCTGGAGCGAAAATACGGCCACCAAACACACTTTCTGCGTGTCGGACTTGACTTACCTTCTCCGGCCAGCTTCTCCCGTTCCTCCGTGGACCTGATGATCGAGCGTGGACGGGCCGATGCATTGGCTTGGTGGGAAGAACGCAGTGCGGTTGACGCCGCACGTGACCTGGATGCTACATAGCCTCAGCCTGTGATTATTCCCGATGGTATACAAAGCTGAAAAAGGATTAGTCAAACCAATCTTCCCCGCCGGACCAAACTCCGTACCCCCTCATCCGTTCGATAGAAAACCAAATCAAACCGAATGAAAACCGAAGAACCAATCACTACCTCCCCGCGGAGTGAGGAAGCTACCTTTGCCCCTGGTTTCCAGTCTCAATATGATGAACAACGCTACGAAAATTTGGAAATCCAGGGCTCCTTCCCCGACTGGCTGGAGGGTTCCTTACTTCGAACCGGTCCTGCCTTATTTGAATTGGAAAAAGATAAGTACAACCATTGGTTCGACGGACTGGCGCTCCTGCATAAATTTGAGTTCCGAAAGGGACAGGTTAACTACGCTAATCGATTTCTGGAAAGCGATGCGTACTGCAAGGCCAGAGAGAATGGTAAAATCAGTATCAAAGAATTCGCCACTGATCCGTGCCGCAATCTGTTTCAAAAAGTAAAGTCCTTTGTGGTGCCACCCCGGCCCACCGACAACGGAAATATCAGTATCATCAAATACGACGATATCTGGTTGGCCACTTCAGAAACCCCGCTGCCGGTTCGCTTCGAAGAGAATACCTTAGCCACGCTGGGGCATTTTGACTTCAATGATCAGCTCGACGGACAAATCCAATCGGCACATCCCCACTACGGTGCCGATGGCAGTGTGTATAATTACCTCCTGAAATTCGGATTGCGCAGCAAGTATTTCGTTTTTAAAATGGATACCGGCTCCAATAGTCGCGAAGTACTCGCCGAAATCAAAGCGCCCAATCCTTCCTATATGCACAGCATTGGCATGTCGGAGAATTACCTCATCCTCACCGAGTTTCCTAAGATCGTCAATCCGCTGGAACTCGCTTTTGGCGATAAGCCCCTGATCGAGAATTACCACTGGAAGCCGGAGCTGGGCACCAAATACCAGGTGATCAACCGCGAAACCGGTATGGTGACTTGCTACGAAGGGGATGCCATCTTTGGGTTTCATCACGTAAACTCCTTTGAGGAAAACGATCACCTCTACATCGATTTTGTCGCGTTTGACGATGCTTCGGTCTTGGATCACCTGTATCTGGATGCCCTGCGAAGCAACGAAGCCACCAATGCCGCCGGACACCTGACGCGGGCCACCATCAACTTGCGGCAAAACGGCCCCGTTAGCCTCGAGCGCTTGTCGGAAAAATCCGTCGAGCTTCCCCGCATTAATTACGAACGATACAATACCCGTCCGTACCGCTATGTCTACGGTGCGGGAAATACCGTGCCGGGAAATTTTCTGGACGACATCACCAAAATCGATGTGCAAACGGGAGAAGCCAGGGTGTGGTATACCGAGGACCACTATCCCGGCGAGCCTGTTTTCGTGTCAGCACCGGGAGCCAAAAAAGAAGATGACGGCATCCTGCTGTCAGTCGTATTGAACAGCACCAATCAAACCACCTTTCTGTTAGCACTCGATGCTTCCACGATGGAGGAGGTGGCCCGGGCAACGGTCCCGGAAGTCCTTCCTTTTGGTTTTCACGGGCAGTTCTCAGTCGGCAGTGGGCAGTAGGCAGTCTCCAGTCTTCAGTTCTCGGTTGTCAGTGCTCAATGCTCAATGCTCAGTGCTCAATGCTGAATGCTCAATGCTGAATGCTCAATTTGGATTCTTTTATTGGCTTTCGCCAAAAGGAGGTTGCTCAATGCTCAATGGGCAGTATACCGTTTAAGCCCATCCGCTTCAGCGGTGGGAATTCCAGTGGGTAGTGGGCAGTTTATTTCCGCTTTCCGATTTCAAAATCAGTGCTTAGTGCTCAATGTGGGATTCGTTATCAGGAAAGCCAAAAAAACATTCCTCAAACCTCAAACCTCAAACCTCAGACCTGTTAAGTACATTTGCAAGATAAAATGTCTTAACCATGCGAACAACTTCCTTGCTTTTTCTTTTTGGCGTAAGCCTGATGCTGAGCGCTTGTGGGAACCGGGGAGGCTCCGACAAGCCGGTTAATCCCAGTGATTACCTGGCGGCACCTAAAGACCGGATTCAGGTATCTGATGAGCGCATTGAAGATCCGGCCGGCCCTAAGAAGTACCCTTTGCGGACGTTTCAGGGGCAGACCTGGCTTGGCTTGAATCTAATGGCAGTTGTAAAAGACAGTTGGTGCTATCAGGAACAGGGTATGAACTGCGCAGATTTCGGACGGATGTATACTGCAAGTGCCGCCCGCTTTGCCTGCAAAAGCCTGGGACCGGGCTGGCGCCTTACTACTCTGGATGAGTGGAAACAACTGCTCAGCGCCTATGGTGGTTACATCGGCGAGGATCGCAAACCCAAGGGGAAATCCCCCGAAGCAGCTTTGCTTAACCTGACCAATCCCGCTCACCATTTCGACCTCACCATTGGGGGGCTACGTACCGTAGAAGGACAATTTACCGGCGAAGATATACAGACCTTCTACTGGACCAGCACCGAAGCGGTACCGTACAAATCCTACTACGCCCTGGCACTGGAAAAGAAAGGCGCAGGCGTACGCGTTACGGACCTGCCGAAGGAAGCGGGCGGGTACTGTCGGTGCGTGAAGGATTAAAATGCTCAATGCTCAATGCTCAATGCTCAATGATGAATGCTTAATGATGAATGCTCAATGATGAATGCTTAATGATGAATGCTCAATGATGAGTGCTCAATGATGAGTGCTCAATGTTGAATGCTCAATGATGAGTGCTCAATGCTAAATGATGCGTGCACAAAGTTGAATGTGGGTTCTTTTCTTCTTGCCAAAGGCGGTGACTATTCCGGAGAATTGAAGTTTATTAATAACTCAAAATTCAACATTCAACATTAATAACTACTTATTCGCTCCAGTACCAGTTTGATCAATTGATCCACCGTCTTCTTGGGTTGCTTGCTAAAGGTATTATCCAGCCGGTTGGCCAGGATGGCGTTGCAGCTCAGGGCGCGGTGCCCCAGAATACGTGACAGACCGAAAATGGCTGCTGTCTCCATCTCGAGATTGGTGATGCGGTAGGTCTTGTGCTGGAAAGCACTGAATTGGCGGAGCGTTTGCAGCGCCAGTCGGGATTTTGCGCGCAATACACGTCCCTGTGGCGCGTAGAAGCCCGGGCAGGTGAGCGTAATACCCTGTCGCAGATCGTCTTGCGCGATGGCCTGGACCAATTCCCGCGATGCTTCGAAGATGTAGGGTTCAGCAGGTAGTTTGCCACTGTGATCCATGAAGTTTCGCAGGTCATCGTAGAGCTCAGCTTCCGGCAGGGTGGGCTGGTACTCGTAGAAGTGCAGAAGATTATCGAGTCCCACACCGTAACGGCTGATCACCAGGCTGTCGACCGGAAGATCAGGTTGCAGACCACCGGTAGTACCAATGCGTACGATATTCAGTGTGGTATGCTGTGCTTTCGGTTGGCGGGTCTGGAAATCGATGTTGACCAGGGCATCGAGCTCGTTTAGGACAATGTCGATATTATCGGGACCGATTCCGGTACTGATGACCGTGATCCGCTTATTACCCAACCAGCCGGTGTGGGTGATGAATTCGCGTTTGGTAACCTTAACGTCGATGCGATCAAAATAGCGGGATATGCGTTCGACCCGTCCGGGATCTCCTACGGTGATTACCGTATCGGCCAACTCATCGGGGTGAAGCGCCAGGTGGTAAATACGTCCTTCGGGATTAAGGATCAGTTCGGATTCGGGGATGTGGGACATGCCGTGTTTCTTTGACACCGCCGTGGTCGATAGGGCGGTATGAATTCGTATGTTTGCTTCCGCAAAAACCAACAGCAAAATATGAAAAAGATCTATCACCTCTCTACCTGCAATACCTGCCAGCGTATCATCGGTGAATTGAATAATGGCGAGGGTTTTGAACTTCAGGATATCAAAACCAACCCCATGACCGGTGAGCAACTGGATGCCATCAAAGCGAAGGTCGGTTCCTACGAAGATCTGTTTAGCCGTCGCGCGAGAAAATACCGCGCTATGGGCCTCCACAATCAAGAACTCACGGAGGACGATTACCGACGGCTCATACTCGAAGAATACACCTTCCTGAAACGCCCGGTTATCCTCGTGGATGGAGAGGTGTTCGTAGGGAATAGTAAGAAGACGGTGGAGGCGGCTAAAACTAAATTAAGTTCCTCGCCAACAAATAAGCAGTAAAAAACCTGGAAAGAGATTATGGAGATCTTTTTTGATGTTGAATTATGGGTTTTGGATTAGGACTGTACGAAACTTCAATTTTTAAAACCCATCCCCCCGGCCCCCTTCCC
>CAYFGK010000208.1:0-5096 GCA_964342305.1 uncultured Saprospiraceae bacterium
CATATCACTCAGAATAATCAACGGGTTTTGGATATGCTCAATACCAAGTACGTCATCGGTCAGAATGGTCAGGTGCAACAAAACCCCAATGCACTGGGGACAGTCTGGTTTGTGCAGAATATCCGTCCTGTTGAATCCCCGAACGAAGAGATCGATGCGCTGAACATTTTTGATCCGGCTGAGGAGGCCGTTATTCTGACCGATGAGTTTTCGGAGTACCTCTCCGGCTTCAACGCCGGCAATGGTCAGGGAACCATCACCCTGACCGATTACAAACCGAACGAGCTTACCTACCAGACCAACACCAGCCAGGAGCAGCTCGCGGTGTTCAGTGAGATATGGTATGGGCCGGATAAAGGCTGGACGGTTACCCTCGACGGAAAGGAAGTGGATCACGTTCGCGCCAATTATATCCTGCGCGCTATGAAAGTGCCGGCCGGGGAGCACACCATTCACTTCGAGTTTGATCCATCGACTATCTACGGGATACACAATGTCGTTTCCCGGTTGTCGTCGGGACTGTTACTACTGCTGGGCATCGGACTGATCGGGTGGAATGGTTACCAATGGTACCTACAACCCGCTCCAAAGTCAAAGTCGGCAGGGAGGTGAGGTAGTTCAGGTACGATGCGTCCTAATCAGGATGTTATCAGCTTCGTATGGAGTGAAAGGGGGAGTTGGGGAATTGGAGAGTTGGATTCCAATTTCGTGGAGACGCGATTCATCGCGTCTGGCACCCTCCGTTCCGATACCCCGGGATTAGGGGATTAGGAGATTTACGTTGTTTGAATGTCATGTAATGTGGAGACGCGACGCGATTCATCGCATCCACTATTGTCTCCTCAAAGCTATGGTAAGCAGGAACGCCCTACGCACGATGCCCTTTACCACCATGAGCAAGACCAAAAAAATAAGCGTTGAAAATCCGGTACCGTGCAAACCCCATCCCTTCGATCTCTTCCGTCACTAAAGATCCCACCAGTCTCTACCCTCTACCCAATACCCAATACCCAATACCATTATTATTACTAGGGTTGACGGCAAATTTGTAGATTTACCGCCAATCAACCGACCGTAGCCCCCTCTTACCTAGCCGGGGCGCTGCCTCAATTTGCCGAATTATGACCATGCAAAAGCTCAAGCCGCTACTTCTCCACGTGATGAATATTGCCATTCTGTACGTGGCGACCGCCCTCTTCTTCGGGCCTTTATTCCAGGGCAAGAAAATGAATGCCGGTGATTCCATCCAGTCGCTGACCAACCGGAACGAGATATACACCTATGCGGAAGAGTCCGGCAAACGAGTCTATTGGAGTAATTCCATGTTTGGCGGTATGCCGGATATGTCCAATTACGGAACAAAGACCAATTACGTGGGCAAGGTATGGCGTGCTCTGGAACTGGGTCAGCCCCGGCCGGCTGCCCATGTTTTTAAAGCCATGTTGTTCGGGTACCTGGCCTTTGCCCTGCTGGGAGTCAATATATGGCTCTGCTTACTGGGAGGGCTTGCCTCGGGGCTGACTACCAATTACCTCGTGATCACGGAGGCCGGACAGATAGCCAAAATAACCTGTGCCAGTTTGAGCCCATTGATCATGGCCGGCGTCGTTCTTGTTTTCCGGCAAAAGTACCTTTTGGGGGGCGTGACCCTTGCAATTAGTTCCTCCATGGCGTTGTTCACCCGCCACCCACAGATGTTGTATTACTTGTTTTTGTCCCTCTTTATCGGAGGGATCGTCTATTTTATTAAAGCTATTCGCGATAAGGAGTTAGTGCCTTTCGGCAAAAGTGTGGGCGTATTGGTATTGGCCGGCGGCCTGGCTTTGCTATCAAGCCTGTCCAATATTATGGCGATGCGCAATTATTCGGAAGAATCCATGCGTGGAGAGCCCATACTGGAGAAACAAGCCGAAGTGGTACAGGCCTCCAGTAGCAGCGAAGTGGATGGACTCGCTTGGGATTACGCCATGCAGTGGAGTAATAGCTCACTCGATGCGTTTAGCATTCTTATCCCCGGCGTGGTGGGTGGCTCTTCGGCCGAGCCCATCGATAGTGACGACGCTTCGGCACGTCTTTTCCAGTCGCCGCGAAATGCACGGGCGCCCTTGTACTGGGGAGGACTGCCTTTCACCAGTGGTCCGCAATACTTTGGGGCCATCATTATGCTCCTGTTCGTCCTGGCCATGTTCCTGTTACCGGCTCATATGCGTTGGTGGGCGTTGGGTTCACTCTTCCTGATGATCTTACTGTCGATGGGAAAGAATATGGAAGGATTAAGTCGCTTCTTCTTTGAAAATATTCCCCTTTACAACAAATTCCGGACACCCCAGTCGATCCTGGTGATCACTTGCGGGATCGTGATCTTTTTTGCCGTGTTGGGCGGGCAGGCGATCCTGGATATTCCCGATGACGAACGGAAGCAGGCCCTGCGTAAGTTGTATTACGCCAGCGGTGGACTCGCGGTAGTATGTTTGTTCTTTGCCTTGCTGGGACCTTCTTTTTTTGACTTTACCTCGGCGAATGATTCCCGCTATCAGGCCGAAGTGGTCAACCTCTTTATTCAGGACCGGAAAGGCCTCATGCAATCCGATGCCTGGCGTACTTTTGGGTTCTTACTGGTGGGTACGGCCCTCATCTGGGCATACCTTACCGATCGGGTTAAACCCTTGCTGCTTACCTTAGGGCTGACCCTGTTCTCCACCCTGGACTTTTGGTTTGTGGGGCGCCGCTACATCAATCCGGAAACCTTTGTGAATGCTCAGCAGTATCAGCAAAATTTCCAACCGCGTCCGGCCGACCAGCAGATTATGCAGAACGAGCCCAAGGGGCGGGGGTATTACCGGGTACTCGATTTATCGATCAGTACCTTTAATTCTTCGGCCACCTCGTATTTTCATAATACCATTGGAGGATACAGCGCCGTTAAACTGCAGCGAATACAGGATGTGATCGATCGCCACATCAGCCAGAACAACCAACGGGTGTTGGATATGCTCAATACCAAGTATATCATTAGTCAGGAAGGGCAGGTGCAACAGAATCCCAACGCTTTGGGAACCGCCTGGTTTGTCTCATCAATCCGTTCAGTAAATTCTCCGAACGAGGAGATCGATGCACTGGACAATTTTGATCCGGCTCAGGAGGCTATCATTTTGACCAATGAGTTTTCGGATTACCTGTCCGGCTTTAATGCCGGTAATGGTCAGGGAACGATCACGCTGACCGACTATAAACCCAACGAACTCACGTACCAGACCAATACCAGCCAGGAGCAGCTCGCCGTGTTCAGCGAGATATGGTACGGCCCGGATAAAGGCTGGACGGTCACCATCGACGGAGAAGAAGTGGATCACATTCGCGCCAATTACCTGCTCCGTGCCATGAAGGTGCCGGCCGGTGAACACACGATTCACTTCGAGTTTGACCCGGCGACCATCTACGGCACCCAGAATGTTATTTCCCGGTTGACTTCTGGTTTAATGTTGTTGCTGGGGATCGGACTGATCGGCTGGAACGGATATCGCTGGTACCAACAGCCCGCCCCGGAACCACAACCGGGGCCCAAAAAACAACAACGTCAGGCCAAGGCAACACCGGGCAATCGCAAGAAGAAGAAAAAGTAGGATCAGCATTTTCTCAGGATCAAAAAGTGACTAGTGATGGAGCCAAGGAAGACCGTGTTGATCCTGACCTATTATTGGCCGCCCGCCGGAGGCCCCGGGGTGCAGCGGGTCGTTAAGTTTGTAAAATACCTGCCGGATTTCGGGTATCAGCCCATCGTTTTGACCGTCGCAAAAGGCGAGTATCCGGCTATTGACCACAGTCTCGAGGCGGAGGTACCCGCAGGCATCCGCGTGGTGCGAACGAGAACGTTTGAGTTTTTTGCCCTTTTCAAGCGCCTTACCGGACGCAAGAAAGAAGAGCGCATCACCACCACCATTCTGAAGGCTGATAATCCGGGGTGGAAAGATCGCATTTTTCGCTGGATCCGCTACAACCTCTTTTATCCCGATGCGCGGATCGGCTGGCGTTGGTATGCTCTTCGCGCCGCCCGTAAGATCATCAGGGAGGAGAAGCCCGTTTTGTTATTTTGCACGTCACCCCCCCATTCCGCCCAGTGGATCACCCGGTCGCTGCACCGGAAAACGGGCATCCCCTGGGTCGCTGATTTTCGCGACCCCTGGACGGATGCCTACTGGTTGCGTGACCTGCCGAAGTACCCCTGGGCGTATCGTCGCAATCTGGCCATGGAGCGAGCTGTTTTGGCGGAAGCCGATGCCCTGATCACGGTCAGTGAAGGCTACCAGGAATTGCTCCATAAAACGGGACGGCGGCCACAACTTATTCGCAATGGGTTTGATGCGGCTGATTTTACGCAGCGCAAATCGGCCAACCCTACTTTTCGCATCGTCTATACCGGAAGTTTATCGCAGATACAGATGCCTGCCAACTTCCTGGATGCGCTGGCGGGGCTTTCCCACGAGGAGCAAAAGCAGGTACAGTTCGATCTGTATGGAGCAATTGATCCTCAGTTTTTTAAGGAGGCCGAAGAACGCGGAATATCTCACCTGGTCAAAGAGCACGGGTATATTCCCCACGATCAGGTGGTGCTGGAAATGGTCCAGGCTGACCTGTTATTGCTGCTGACCCCAAGGACGCCCAGCGTGGGCATGACACCCCTGAAATTGTACGAATACCTGGCTTCCGGTGCCTTTATTTTGGGTATAGGAGATACAACCAGTGATCCGGCCCGCATACTGGAGCGCTGTGAAGGCGGCCAGTATGTGAGTTACGATACTAATGTGTTGCCTCTCCTGCGACACCGGCTGGAAGCCTGGCGCCAGCACCCTGGAGTACAGCCGCAGATTCATCCGGGGGTACGGCAATTGGAACGCCGTGAATTGACCCGTCAATTGGCGGAGGTGTTTGATCAGGTGTTGGCAAAAGGCGGGAAACATGGCGCCTAAGAAGGTCCTCTTTATCGCCAAGAACATCCCCGTACCCGGCAAGCCTTCCAACCGGGTAGTACTCGATATTGCGCACCGGCTACAAGACCGCGGCCACGAACTGTCGGTGGTATTTCCGAAGGAATGGGT
>CAYFGK010000209.1:0-121 GCA_964342305.1 uncultured Saprospiraceae bacterium
TCCCCGGCCGCCGAAGCTAGTAGTAGCGAAGGATAGGCCGGATCGTGCAAAGTAACAGACAGAATTGGTTGTCGATCCTTCCCCGGATCGACGGGGATCAGGTGATTAGGGGAAAGGGAGA
>CAYFGK010000209.1:221-5090 GCA_964342305.1 uncultured Saprospiraceae bacterium
TCCCCGGCCGCCGAAGCTAGTAGTAGCGAAGGATAGGCCGGATCGTGCAAAGTAATTGATAGACGGTCGATTCCTAAATCTATGGTTAAATCTATTTGGCAGTGAGCACTAAACAGAGGTTAAGGTTTCAGAAAGCCAGCTGAAAAAACAATTCAACATTGAGCATTCAACATTCATCATTCCGACTTACAAAGACTTGGTGAAAGTCTAAAAGCAGGAAGGGATTAAAGCCACACTACTTCCCCTTACCCTGCAGCACCACCAAAATGGTATAGAACAGGATCTTGAAATCGAGCGCCAGTGACATATTTTCGATGTAGAGGATGTCGAACTTTAAGCGTTGGATCATTTGCCCCACGTTGCTGGCGTAGCCGTACTTAACCTGTCCCCAGGAGGTGATGCCGGGGCGGACTTTAAGCAGGTGTTTGTAATGGGGGGCTTCCTTGACGATCTGGTTGATGTAAAACTGGCGTTCAGGGCGTGGTCCAACGAGTGACATATCTCCTTTCAGAACATTCCAGAATTGAGGAAGCTCATCGAGGCGCCACTTGCGCATGGTCGCGCCCCAGGGGGTACAACGACAATCATTGTCTTGTGAAAGTTGCGGACCGTTGGACTCGGCATCGGTTCGCATGGAGCGGAATTTATAGATCATGAATGGTTCGCCGTGGCGGCCGATCCGCTCTTGTTTGAAGAAGATCGGACCCGGGGATGACAAGCGTACCCGCAGCGCTATGTATGCGTAGGCCGGTAACAGCAGGATCAGCATTACAAACGAGGCGAGGATGTCGATGCCGCGCTTAACCAGTCGTTGCCATTTCGGCATTAATTCCTGGCGGATCTCGATCAATACGGCTCCGTAAACGTGATTCATTTTCACGGTGCCCAGCATGATATCGTACATATCGGGGATGATCTTCACCAGCACCTGCCGGTCGAAATCAAACAGTACGTTCAGAATGCGCCGCAGGCGGTTGTGCTCTGAGGTTTCAATGGCAATGATAGCCTCTTCAACCTGGAAATCGCGAATGACATTAGCGATGTGATCGATCTTCCCCAGCATGGGTAGTGACTGCTTGAGGTGGTTGGTACTTGTACCATTGGTATCGATAAAGCCGATAAAATTATGACCTAACTTCTTGGGGCGTTCCTTGATCTCATCGTATAATTCCACCGCATTTTGATTGCCTCCTATCATCAGGGTATTAAACGTAATATCCCCTGACTTAAGCCGACGGCTGGCGCGTGTTAGTAAGACCATTCGTGCGAAGGCAGTCAGGGAGAAATGAAGCACGAATAAGGTGATAAATGATTGGTAATAAGTACGGTAATCCGCCACAAAATCATCGAGGATCAGGGTAAAAAAGAGGAAAGTCACCCCAAAGAAACTCAGGAACAAGGTGCGGGCCAGGGTTGCTAACCGGGATAAACGATAGATGTCGTGGTACTGGTCGAAGATGGAATAAAAGAGGAACCAGCCCAGCGGGATGAGCGTAACACCCAGCCAGAAATTGGGATCCTGTAGGAGTGTGCCATCCAGTGCCTTGCCCTCCAGGTGACTGCGATACACAAAAAAGCTAACCCACGCCAGGAGAGCAACAGCGATATCGATCATCTTATAGATCGAAGTGTGGCGCTTTCGGCGCCGGGTCATGCGTCGTCCTTGCTGACGTACGGCTTCCTCATTTAAAATGAAGGAGCTTGAGGTTGTCGATGCGGACTTGGGCGCTGTTCCGGGTGTACGTACCATCGTTTCGTGTAGGTAAAGAGGTTTGCAAAATCAGTTTGTATTCATCACCATCGGTATTGGCAACGGCTTCACTGAGGTTAAAATAGATCTTCTTCCATTCGTCGGAAGGGCGGAATCCCGCCACGTACCGGGCGTCGACGGGTATTTCGGAGCCGCTGGCAAACCCCAGTACCCCAAATTGGGTCGGTGCTTCCGAGCGGTAGTTCATTTCTAAATACACGGGAATGCCTTTCGCCTGCAAATCCCGAAATCGGCGGGTAGAGGCCAGCTCCACGGCTGGAGCCTCCGTGGTCAGCTCGATCAATCCGCCCATCTGACCTTCAAATGCTGCTTCTGCCCGTGCTACCAGTCGGTTGGCGGACGTACCCGTGATCACTTCCTGAAATACCGTTAGTCCGGCTTCGTAATTTTCCACCAGGGCGAACTCAGTATCTTCCCGGTAGCGGAAGGTTAGTGAAAAAGAGTCGATCCGGTCGGGCTCTAAATCAGGTTCCAGCGCCACCGACTCGTAAAAGGGATACAATTCGGGGGTGGCATTTATTCCGTTGTCCCGGATTCCTGCCTCAATGCGTATGCTAGTCGGACCACCTTTCAAAATAGGTGCGGTAAACGGTATATCGTATACTCCCAGGAATTGGTCATCAACAAATAGCCAGGCCTCGGTAATATTTGCGGAAGAACTTCCCTGGGATGAGTTGGTGGTGACTACCGAAACCCGATCCACGTGTACATACGAAGGAATGTCCGCCTTGGGATTTAATCCGCTACAGCCCATAGCTGTTACCAATACCCACATAAGTGGCCATCGGAAGTTGTTTCGGGATCGTTGAGCTGTAGTTTTTCGCATATCGGTCAGGACAGAATTTTACTGTTTTGAGCTTCAATCCGGGCTATGATCTGGTGAGCCAACTTCAGAGCGCTATACCCGTCTTCTATGCCCACCCGGGGCCGTGTATCCTGCAGGATACTGTCGGCAAAGGTTTCCAACTCCATTTTTATGGCATTGACCGATTCGATGTCCGGCATATCCATCGTGATGTATTTTTTACCGCGGTTGGTATCGAGCTCCATCATGTGGGGCTGCTCTTCCTGTGGTTGATCGTATAAACGAACGATCTGAGCTTGCTTTTCCAGAAAGTCAAGGCTGATATAGGCATCCCGCTGGAAGAAACGCACCTTGCGCATTTGCTTAAGCGAAATCCTGCTGGCAGTAAGGTTGGCAACACCTCCGTGTTCAAATTCCAACCGTACATTGGCGATGTCGGGAGAGTCACTGACCACCGCAACACCACTGGCATGCACCTCCCGTACCGGCGATTGGACCAGGCTTAATACAATATCCAGGTCGTGGATCATCAGATCGAGTATGACGGAAACATCGGTGCCTCTTGGGTTGAAAATAGACAGGCGGTGGGCTTCAATAAACATGGGGTCCAGAGGCATTTCGCCGAGTGCCAACAGGGCAGGGTTGAATCGTTCAACGTGCCCTACCTGAACCTTGACCCCCTGTTGCTGGCTAATGGACACGAGCTCCTCCGCTTCCTCCACCGTGTGGGTGAGCGGCTTTTCGATAAATACATGTTTACCGGCCAGCATAGCCTGCTTGGCCAGCTTATAATGGGTGGTGGTAGGCGTGACAATATCAACGACGTCCACAGCATCCAGCAGTGCTTCGACCGATTCAAAGGCTTTGGTCTCATGTGCCTCTGCGGCCAGTTGGGCTTGCTGGGGATTCGGATCGTAAAAACCCACCAACTCATAATGCCCGGTTGCCAGACCAATACATTTAAGGTGAATTTTTCCGAGGTGTCCGGCACCCAATACGCCAATTTTTAACATAAACAAGTGGTGTTTTCAATTATACCTCTCGGTAGTACATGAGAACCGCTCCAAATAAGGTGATCAGCAGGATGAGAACCGTTGCCATGCGAATGGAATAGCGCATATGGCGACTGAAAACGCCGATTTCTTCCCGCATATGCGGGTATTTTGGGTAGATCTCCTCTTCCATTTTCTTGGGATTGAACAGGTGCTTGGCACCAAACTCCACGCGATTCTGAACGAGTTTCCGGTAGGTGCGTAGTACGCGAAACCGAAAATACAGGTTGAGAAAGAGCATCGCCAGGAACAACCCAATAATTATGGATACCAGTAGAATATACATGTAGCCTCTTTTGGAGCAAAAATAGAACTTTACCGTACTTCGCAGACTTTATTTGCGGCCTTTGGCCGATCCCCTGCGTTTTGCTCACTTGGCAGAATCCTTTATTGACAAGACTCTTATCCGGGGTGAAACGCTGCTCTGGGAACACATTAAATAATGGTTATTTTTTCAGACGGGCATCCCGGGGTATCCGTTGGCCTTTCAGAGGCTTTTCTGGCTTTCGCCAAAAAAACGGCTACCTACTAAAAACACGTACCTTTCGAAAAAAAGTACCCACATGACCCAACAACTGTCTTTTGCCTTCGATATCCTCGAACAGAATCGCTCCAACATTTACGGCATTTTGCAACGGTTATCTCCGGAGCAACTCAATCGTATTCCGGAAGGATTCAACAATAACCTGATCTGGAATGCCGGTCATTTAGTGGTTACCCAACAATTGCTGGTACACAGCTTATCCGGTTCCGAGGTATTGGTTTCTGCGGATTGGATACAACGGTTTCGCAAAGGGTCGCGACCCGACCGGCAGGTGTCAAAAAGCGAGATCGATCAACTACTGGAGGCCCTGCTGGAAGTACCGAAGACCTCGAGGAAAATGATGAATGATGGTAAGATGAAGGATACTTACTCAGCTTACGAAACCAGTTTTGGAACGACTCTCCATAGCCTGGTTGAGGCAATACCCTTTAATAATATTCACGAAGGAATGCATTTTGGAGCTATTCTGTCCCTGCGGAAAATGGTTTAGGAAGGTCCACGGTCCACGGTCCACGGGCCAAGGTCCACGGTCCACGGTCCACGGGCCACGGGCCAGGGGGCAAGGTCCAAGGTGCCACCCTTGGTCCCCGGACCCTGAACGAATCGTGAGGTTGGGCATAGACGATTTTGAAAAGTTCAGATATTACGGCCCAACCTCCCGGTACAGCGTAGTAGGTAGAGGGTAAATGGATACTGA
>CAYFGK010000210.1:0-5028 GCA_964342305.1 uncultured Saprospiraceae bacterium
GCCTGCGCTTAGCTTCAGCGGGCGTAGGGGGGATGGGTTTTACATGGGCCGAAATAGGCCCGGCGTTCACACCATCTTCTTCGAAAAAAAACATGCAAGCCCTATGAAAACGAGGCACATCCTTCTACCCCTGCTGCTCAGTCTGTTTTTACTTCCGTCAAAAAGCCAGGCGCAGACCATTACCTACAACGGCAGTACCATTACGTACCAAAGCCAATTTTTAGGGCTGGTTATTTCTGGATTACCCGCACCGGAAAATTGTTCGGTGAATGGCAGCGTTGCCGGACTGTACACCAATGATACTGGAGCGTCTGAGGCGCTGGTTAGAAATTGCGCAGACCCTAATCGCCCCCATTTTCTGATTGAGCGTAATAAAACATATACCGTACAGGTACAAGTTCTGAACAACGCCATTAATCCTGGAATTAATAACTTTCATTTCATTTCAAACGCTAAGTGGGGCTCTGTTCCTCCTGTGCTCGCAATTTCTGATGCCGGAGTAACTAGTGTCGGGAATAATACCTATCAATTTTCGTTTTCCACCAATACCATGAGTGGACTCGACGCTGCTTGTTTGCGTTATACGACCTGGCGTCTGGATGCCACTTTGGGTATTTTATATGAAACAGTCGTCATCCCCCTCTACGTGACCGGCCCCGCCAACGGCCAGGAGCAGGTGGAGATCATCGACTCCATCCGCTCACCGGCTATTCCCTACCTGGTACTGCACGACCCTCCGGGCGATAAAAGCTCCACCACTTTCGAAACGGGGGAAACCTACTGCACCAACATTGAAACACGCTCGCAGAATTCCGAGACCGAAGAGGTAGATCTGGGCTTCCGGTTCGGCTTTAAGGGGGATGTGGGTTTTATTTACACCATTAGCCTGGAGATCTACAACCAGTTCAACTTCGAATGGGATCAAACCTTTACCCGCACCTCGAATACGACCCACGAGGTCTGTGTGACCAATAAGCAAACCCGGAGCACCCCGGATGACGCCAATACCGGGATTACGCCCGGACAAAGTTATTTCCTCGGCCGCAGCACCATGATGCTCTACGGCACCTACGATGCCTGGTTTTACGAGGATTGTAAATTGAAATTCGGTAAGCGCCTGGTGATGGGCCCCACCGATGATGATTCGGTGGAAAACTTCTTTTTGTCGGAAGAACAGGTAAAAGAGGAAATCGCCAACGAACTGGCAGTGGCCAACGACCCCAACGAGACGGTCTACCGTAGAACGTATGCCGAAAACCAAGCCGATCTTTGGCAGCAGATGCTGGATCAAAACGCCGCCAATAAAGCCAATGGCAACTACGGCAGTCCCGAATGTTTTGCGCCGGGTGCCCCGGTGGGTCGTTCCAATACCTCGACCGAGACCAATGCCTACAGCCTGGATGTCGACTACACCTTTGAGAATAGTACGGGGATCGAATTCTTCCTGAATGCGGGCGGAAATGGTTTTGAGACCAGTTACGAAATAACGACCCGGCAATCGTTCGGAGAAGGGGTTACCCAATCGGCGTCCACCGAAAGAACAATAGGCTACACCATCTGGGACGACGATTCCCTGCCGGAAAACATCTGTGTGGAGGTAGCCGATGACCCCAGCTACGGGACGCCCATGTTCCGACTGGGTGGTGGCTCGAGAACCTCCCGACCTTATGAGGGTGGGTATCAGATCGATCAACCGAGGGTAGAAAATGGCGAGCCCGGTTGCCCGAACGATTACGTGAATGTCATCAATGCGCCCCCGGGGCAGCCGCTGGAAATTCCTATCAAGATCTGTAATGATAGTGATTATCCGCGTTCTTACGAACTGCGCTTGGTCAACACCTCAAACAACAACGAAGCCCTGGTCACCATGAACGGGGTGAGCCTTGCCCTCTCCGCTTTCCCCTTCCAGGAAATACCGGCCAATACCTGCCTGAACCGGACCCTGATCGTGAGCCAAAAGGATGCCCAGACGCTGGATTACAAAAACCTGCGCCTCTTCCTGGCACCGGAAATGATGTCGGACTCCACCGTCCGGGAATTCATCAACGTGAGCGTCAGCTTCGGCAATGGCCCCATCGATCGCTGCGCCCAGGACCGGGACTTTGATAATACGGTGGATGCTCAGGATAACTGCCCCGATATTGCTAATGCTAATCAACAGGATACTGACAGCGATGGTCTGGGGGATGCCTGCGATAATTGCCCTACCGTATTCAATCCCAATCAGGAAGATGTGGATACCGACGGTACGGGGGATGTCTGTGATAATTGTCCGAATACGCCCAATGCGGACCAGGCCGATCTGGACCACGACGGGGTAGGGGATGTCTGTGATGATTGTCCGACCCTGCTCAACGAATACATGACCGATGATGATGGCGACGGCCTGGTGTGCGACAACTGCCCAACGGTGCCCAATGCGGCCCTTCACTTCGACGGGGTGGATGACGGTATCAATTACAAAGAACGATTTGACTTTTCGCTCAACAACGTGGGCGATGAGTTCGCCTACGAATTTTGGGTAAAACCCGAAAGAGCTATCCCAGCCAACGAGACGGAGACCAATCTGGACAACTCAACCTCCTTCACCAATTTCAGTGTGGATATCCCCTTCGTGTTTTATCCCTCCTATGAGCCCACCGGATTTGGGGAGAAGGATACGGTGGTCGTCGGAGTAGCGGTGGGAACGAACGGCGTTTTGGTGATGGAACGGCGCCAGCGGCAGGTTTTCCGCTCAGTATTGGTGCATTATACACCCATTACCGATTGGACACACGTAGCTGTATCGGTCGATCGGGGACAGGCCCGCCTGTTCATCAACGGCGAGTATCGGGTCAGTGGCTGGCTTACATCGGAGTTCAACCTGCTGATCCCATCCTACGAAATAGGAACCACCAGTGAGTCTTTTTATGCACAACACCAATTTAAAGGCGCTCTGGACGAAGTGCGGGTATGGGGTACCAACCGCATCACCGAAGAGGTCCAGGCTAATTTATTCAACGAACTTACTTTGGGCGGCGACCTGAAGCTGCACCTGGACTTCAACGAAGGCATTCCGAACGGCAACAACACAAACATCGGTAGCCCCATTTACGCGGTTGCGTACAATAATTTTGACTATACCGGTACGGTCTCTAATTACGTTGTTGGTCCGGAGATCGAGAACTACGACGGGAATAATGACGGAACGGGCGATTTCTGCGCCGACCCTCAGTCCGTACTGGACGATGATAACGACGGGGTCCGGAATAACGTAGACGACTGCGATAACGAACCTCTGGTTGGGATACACTTCGATGGCGTAAATAACTACATCGAAATCCCAAATAATCCGTCTCTGGCACCAACCGAGAGTCAGGCCATTACCTTTGAATGTTGGATCCGTCCCACGGCCAATGTCAACATGATTATTGCATCTATGTACCAGAATTTTGTTTCCGGGGAATCTAACTTCTTTATCCGCCGTGATTCTGATGGTAAGATCACCATCTCCGGTGAAGGGACGGATGTGATGACCTCCACTACCACTACACCTTTAGGTATCTGGTCTCACTTGCGCATCGAATTAAATAATAGCGGACCCGCTCCTACCCGAATTTATATCAATGGCATCATCAGCGAAAGTGGTAGTTTGAATTATAATTTCACTAATGGCGGCCAGCCATTATTGATCGGTAGATTAGGTGGTGGAAGCGACTATTTTAAAGGGGACATGGACGAAATCCGAATCTGGCAGGGCGTACAAAGCATGGACCGCAATGCCATTCTGACGGGCAATGAAGCCGGCCTGTTGGCCTATTACGATGCCACAGAAGGTACGCCAGCTTCGAATCAGATAAATGGACCGCTCCTTGTGGATAAAACGGGGAATGGCAATAATGGGACCTTCCAAAATTATGGACGGGGATTGAATTTCGATGGGGTTAATGATTACATCAGTGTGCCTGATGCCGACGAACTATCCTTGCTTGGTGATTTTACCTTTGAGTGTTGGGTAAATATGACTGATTTCAATGGCTTCCGTTCCATTGTCTCTAAAACAAATGCTGGCAATGCCCAGCCCTTCCCCTTCGACTACTATTTATTATCGGGATCAGGACAGCCTAGGATCTTGGTGGGTAATGGTTCGACTTCTGAATTAGTAAATGCTTCCAGCGCGCCCCCACTTGGACAATGGGCACACATCGCGGTGGTGAAAAGCGGGACGACCGTGACTCATTACCTGAATGGTGCACCCAATGGCTCGGGGACCATCAATGCGGCTACGGCCGACAACAACGGTCCCATGCTGATCGGTAGCCGTGCCAATCTGGGCATCTGGATGAAGGGCCGTATGGATGATCTGCGTATCTGGGACGTAGCCCGTACTCCCACCGAGATCAGTAACCATTACAACCAGCGCCTGACAGGCACCGAAAATGGATTGGTGGCCTATTACCCGCTGACCGACCTGCCAGGAGTCTTTAATGTTGATCAGTCCGGGACCGTCTACGATAGAACGTCAAATGGAAATAACGGATCGACGATTAACTTTGGGAGCATTCCGGTTAATAATACCTGGGCCTATGGTGCCCCCGTTTTCGGTACTGACTCCGACGGCGACGGCGTGGGCGATCGCTGTGATTTCTGCGACGGTAATGATGCCACGGGCGATACCGATATGGATGGTATCTGCGATGACATCGACCCCGATACGCCGGTGACCTGCGACGGCAGCGTGATCACCATCGATGCCATCACGTATGATGTAGGACCTGTGGGGCCTGGCGGTACAGGTACTTATGTGCGCGCCAGTGAAAGCATTACGACCAATGGTGCTGTCATTGTTCCTACTGGAGCTACGGTTACGTATACGGCCGGTACGTCCATTACCCTTAAACCCGGCTTTGAAGCCAGGGGCCCCTTCACTACTTTCACCGCCCGCATCGAAGATTGTACCTCCGCGGTACAGTTGTCAGAGCCCGAGGATACAAACCCCATGGCCGCTATCGACTGGCGCATTCCCGCCGAGGAGATCGGCGAGCTGGA
>CAYFGK010000211.1:0-4926 GCA_964342305.1 uncultured Saprospiraceae bacterium
ACCATGCCCGATTGGCAATAATCCCACGGACGCAGGTTAAGTGAATTCCTTAAGATTAGATAAGTCGTTTTCTTAAAGTTCGCCCCAAGCGCTCAGCGTCAGCGCTTGGGGCTTTTCCTTTTCCTCCAGTGGCGCCCCGCCTGAACCCAAATCTCGTTTTCCCGTATAGAGAAAAGATGGTTCCCGGGCTAAGCCCTGGTTTGCATCAATCCCCCCGCAATGCTATCCGGAATGGAAAAACTCCAGGCTGGATATCTTATGACACGCTAAACTACAATACGCTTGATTCGCCACATCAACATAGTACCTCTGCTTTGGGGATGCTTGCTTACCACTGCGGTTACCCCCATTGGAGCCCAACCCCTCATCCAGGCCAACCTTCAGGTCGAAGCCATCGAGCAGCAATACCTCGTTCGGGCTACCTGCACCAGCGCCGCCTCCGATACGCTGGATCTTCAGTACGTTATGCAATTACAACAGCCTGGTGTCCCCGCCCGTGAGCGCTCCGGTGCCTTCCCCCTCCTGCCCGGACAACGCGCCAACCTCGGCACCTACGCCATTCCCCGCTCCGATAGCAATGGTATCAAACTGACCCTGGTCATTCTGGACGGAAGCCAAGTCCTGGCCCGGGATTCCTTCCCGAGAGTAGAACCCACTGATGTGGTCCCGGTAGCTGCCTCGCCCGATGTACAATCGGATTCCGCATCACCGGATCCGACCCTGCAGGGAAACCAGGGTATTGTACTCGGCGGCTTTGTGCTGGAGCAAACCAAAACACCCTGGGGACAACAATTCTACGAACTATTCGCCCAGCAGTGGCAGCAACTGGATATTCAAACGACTTATAATATCCTGATCGAAGAGCTGCCCTTCCGCGGCCGCAATACCCTGGTCGAAATTTCGGTCGATGATCAGCTGATCTTCACGCAGGTGCTGCAGCCGAAATACGACTTCCTGGTCGAACTGGCCGGTTATACCGTTGAGCTAGCGGTACAACAAATACAACAACTCGAACAGGTTGGGCGCGATGTCCTCCTGGAGAGCAAAAACGATATTGATATTTATTGATTCCATAAACAAACCTACCATGAGAAAAAAAATACTCCGCAGTGCCCTGATGCTCATGAGCTTTTGGCTACTGGGAATGAACCAGGGAGCAGCCCAGGATCTGGTGTACAAACCAGTGAGCCCCACCTTTGGTGGCGATGCCCTCAACTACAACGGGCTGATCAGTATGGCCACTGCTCAGAACGGATTCACCGATCCCAACCTGGTAGATCCATTCAATCAGGATCCTCTGGAGGAATTCAACCAATCCCTGCAACGACAGATACTCAACCAACTATCACGCGAATTGATCGGCGGGCAATTAGGTGACGACTTCCTGTCGGAAGGAGGAGTGACCCAGGTCGGAAACTTCCAGGTGAATGTATCCGAAGGGCTCGAAGGGTTAAGTGTGATCCTGACCGACCTAAACAATGGCGGGACCACGCAGCTGACGATCCCGTTTTTCTAGCACGAAAAGAACCTTACTGATCAACGAATAGCATTCGCTTCAGGAATACCACAGGAAATCATCGGAAACCCCCAAACTCGAATCCCATGAACATTCGTTTATCAACGATTGGCCTGATCGGTGGCATGATTCTATTGCAAAATTGTAATGCCTACCTGCATCAGCCCCTGCAAACGCAGAATGCCCGGTTAGGTGAACCCACCGCTATGAGCCTTGCCCTGCGCGATTTGCCCAAACCGCCCGAGCCCATCGTTGCAGCGGTCTATAAATTCCGTGACCAGACCGGGCAGTACAAGCTTCAGGAAGTCGGGTCCAGTTTCTCGACGGTCGTCACCCAGGGTGCCACCAATATTTTGGTGAAAGCCATGGAAGATTCCGGCTGGTTCACCCCCATCGAGCGGGAAAACGTCAACAACCTCCTCAATGAGCGGAAGATCATTCGCTCCACCCGCGCCCAATACAGCCAGGAAGGAGCGCCTCAACCACAACTGCCTCCCCTCCTCTTTGCCGGCATTTTGCTGGAAGGAGGTATCATCTCCTACGACTCCAATATCCTAACGGGTGGTGCCGGCCTTCGCTATTTTGGCACCGGTGCTTCCGGACAGTATCGACAGGATCGGGTAACGGTGTATCTGCGGGCTATTTCGACCAGTAATGGGAAAATCCTGAAGACGGTCTATACCTCCAAAACCATTCTGTCGCAGGCCCTCGACGGAGGTATTTTCCGCTTCGTCAGTTTCCAGCGATTACTGGAAGCCGAAACGGGCTTTACCTATAACGAACCATCCGAAATGGCCGTGATGGAAGCCATCGAAAAGGCCGTTTATTCCCTCATCGTGGAGGGTATTACCGATGGTCTGTGGGATGTGGCCGAATCCAATCAGGACTCTAAGGCCCAAACCCTGCAGGAGTACCGTGATGAGAAAGAGGCTTCCGCCAAAATGGATGTATTTGGACGGGTGCTGTATCGCGAAAACCCCAAACGACCCTCGGCCCGGTTGGGGGGCAATGCCTACGTGTACGCCGGCGACCTGGAAGACGGTGAAGTGAGGGGAGGACTGGAAGTGGGAGCGGAATTGCCACTGACTTCCGCTTTAAGCTTGGCACCGGGCTTTTCGCTAGGTACCCTGGCTACCTCTGACAGTTATTCCGAGCGTATCCTCGGCGTGGACCTGAATCTGCAGTGGCGCTTGTTGCCCTATAATCGCTTTACGCCCTATTTCTACGGTGGCGGCGGGCTCATCCTCGACGAAGATGGTCAATCGGATGCTGATCCCCAGCGCAATTATTTAAAGGGACAATTCGGTGGCGGATTGGAGTACTTCATAACACCTGATCTCTCCGTAGACTTGGGGCTCGATTACAACTACCTGCTGAATGATGATATTGACCGGCTGGAAAGAGGTACGTACAACGATATTTACTATCGCGGCCGGATCGGTATCCGGTATTTTTTCAATGCCTCCCTTGCGGGAAAAAACTAAAACTATAGTCATGCGTACCCCTATCTACCTGTTATTACTGGGCATGCTGGCCATAGCCTGCCACAGTTGCTCCGAAGATCCGATCTCCCCTAACCTGGAAGTAGCCATTGAGGGTGTGGTTTTTGACCAGGATACCGATGAACGCCTGGCTGACTGCCGGGTGACCATCATTAACACCTTTGATGTGACTCAGACCGATAGCAGTGGTATCTTCACCTTTGATTCCCTGCAATTCCAGGAGAATTACACCCTGCAGTTTCAGAAAACCGGCTACGAAGACCAGACCATTTCCATTCGCTTCTCTATTGACGGTGCATCTCTGCGGGAGGTGGAAGTGCCCCTTGAGCTGGATCGAACAAATAACGATTCTCCGGAAACCCCTTCGCTGATCGAGCCGGAGAACCAGGCCGAGAATCAGGCTACGACGGTGTCTTTTCGCTGGACAAGCTCTCCGGCAGATATCGGTGACGACCTTCACTACCAATTGTCCCTGTATTCCGAGGACAACCCCACCGGTACGACTTACGTCACTTCTGATACCTTTTTGGTGGTTTCGGACCTTTCGTTCGATACCCGTTATTTCTGGCAGGTGGCTGCTGATGATCAGGTCAATGAGCCTACGACCAGTCCCCTGTTCAGCTTTCGGACCGAGCCGTTTCCCGATTTTCGGGTTCACTTCGTTCGTGAGGATCCCGGCACGGGTAACTTAGTGGTTTATGCTGGGGAAACGCCGGAGCTCGGTATTGTAAATCAACAAGATAGTTTATCGACGTTTGCCCTGACCGACCCACAACGCAGTTGCTGGCGTCCCCACCTGAATGTGCTGGCCAACCGTATTGCGTATCTGACTTTTGTGGGTACGGAGGCACATATTTTTACCATGGATCGCGATGGCAGCAACCCACGACAGGTGACCAGTTTGCGAAGTGTGAGCAGCTATAATCTGCTGGAGGTAAATTTCGCCTGGTCGCCTAATGGTGGTGCTTTTATGTATCCACACAATGATAAGCTAATGGTAATTAACGAGAACGGAACCGGGTTATCGGAGTTTGCCTCGGCTGATACCGGATACTCTTTTGCCGAAGTATCCTGGTCTGACCAGGGACTTATTGCGGCGCGCATGCAACGGGCCGACCGCTATCAATCGAAGATCGTAATGTACAACGAACAAGGGATAGCCGTTGACACCCTCCTGGATGCCGAAGCACGTGGCCGCTGGATAGGCGGGCCGGTACTATCGGAAGGCGCCGATTTTGCCCTGATTACCGAAGACCGGGATGCCCAACAGTATCCAGACGAACGTCCGCGCAGGGCATGGATCCTGCAGGATGCTTTTGACGGTACTATCAGGCAGGTGAATACGGAGGTTATTCCGCCCAACACCAGTGATCTGATGCCAACCATCCCCCCGGGAGGTGAGATCGTGATGTTTGTGAACCGCCCCAGTAACAACGCCTCATTGGGGGGGATTTACTTAATGGAAATAAGTAATATAACAGGAGAAACACGGAGTTTGGCCTTCCCCAACGCCACCATGCCCGATTGGCAATAAGGGCCTTCGGCGAATACCATTCGGCTGAAATTGCCGGGGAAAAGTAAAAAATGGCAGGATTGTGCGGTTCAGGTTGCCTATCTTCGTGTAAGAGCTTTGTTAAGGGAGGTGATAAACTCACCCCTAAGAAAAGAAACTTACCATAGAGGCTAAAAACCCGGGATCAACTGGTCCTGTGCACAAGCAGCGAATGCTGTATTTGCGCGTCTCCCCGGACCATTCCCTCACTGACTGTAAATACCGGACGTGCTTCGTCCAAAAATAATACCTGTCGGACAATTATGTCCACAGCAAAGAGTACTTATCAGCGTTCTAGTTTATTAAGGGGGAATTAATAAGGAAGGTCGATTCATTGCGAATCGGCCTTCTTTTTT
>CAYFGK010000212.1:0-4922 GCA_964342305.1 uncultured Saprospiraceae bacterium
TCAGTATCCATTTACCCTCTACCTACTACGCTGTACCGGGAGGTTGGGCCGTAATTATCTGAACTTTTCAAAATCGTCTATGCCCAACCTCACGATTCGTTCAGGGTCAGGGGACCAAGGGTGGCACCTTGGACCTTGCCCCCTGGACCGTGGACCTTGGCCCGTATCCCTTCCTAAACCATTTTCCGCAGGGACAGAATAGCTCCAAAATGCATTCCTTCGTGAATATTATTAAAGGGTATTGCCTCAACCAGGCTATGGAGAGTCGTTCCAAAACTGGTTTCGTAAGCTGAGTAAGTATCCTTCATCTTACCATCATTCATCATTTTCCTCGAGGTCTTCGGTACTTCCAGCAGGGCCTCCAGTAGTTGATCGATCTCGCTTTTTGACACCTGCCGGTCGGGTCGCGACCCTTTGCGAAACCGTTGTATCCAATCCGCAGAAACCAATACCTCGGAACCGGATAAGCTGTGTACCAGCAATTGTTGGGTAACCACTAAATGACCGGCATTCCAGATCAGGTTATTGTTGAATCCTTCCGGAATACGATTGAGTTGCTCCGGAGATAACCGTTGCAAAATGCCGTAAATGTTGGAGCGATTCTGTTCGAGGATATCGAAGGCAAAAGACAGTTGTTGGGTCATGTGGGTACTTTTTTTCGAAAGGTACGTGTTTTTAGTAGGTAGCCGTTTTTTTGGCGAAAGCCAGAAAAGCCTCTGAAAGGCCAACGGATACCCCGGGATGCCCGTCTGAAAAAATAACCATTATTTAATGTGTTCCCAGAGCAGCGTTTCACCCCGGATAAGAGTCTTGTCAATAAAGGATTCTGCCAAGTGAGCAAAACGCAGGGGATCGGCCAAAGGCCGCAAATAAAGTCTGCGAAGTACGGTAAAGTTCTATTTTTGCTCCAAAAGAGGCTACATGTATATTCTACTGGTATCCATAATTATTGGGTTGTTCCTGGCGATGCTCTTTCTCAACCTGTATTTTCGGTTTCGCGTACTACGCACCTACCGGAAACTCGTTCAGAATCGCGTGGAGTTTGGTGCCAAGCACCTGTTCAATCCCAAGAAAATGGAAGAGGAGATCTACCCAAAATACCCGCATATGCGGGAAGAAATCGGCGTTTTCAGTCGCCATATGCGCTATTCCATTCGCATGGCAACGGTTCTCATCCTGCTGATCACCTTATTTGGAGCGGTTCTCATGTACTACCGAGAGGTATAATTGAAAACACCACTTGTTTATGTTAAAAATTGGCGTATTGGGTGCCGGACACCTCGGAAAAATTCACCTTAAATGTATTGGTCTGGCAACCGGGCATTATGAGTTGGTGGGTTTTTACGATCCGAATCCCCAGCAAGCCCAACTGGCCGCAGAGGCACATGAGACCAAAGCCTTTGAATCGGTCGAAGCACTGCTGGATGCTGTGGACGTCGTTGATATTGTCACGCCTACCACCACCCATTATAAGCTGGCCAAGCAGGCTATGCTGGCCGGTAAACATGTATTTATCGAAAAGCCGCTCACCCACACGGTGGAGGAAGCGGAGGAGCTCGTGTCCATTAGCCAGCAACAGGGGGTCAAGGTTCAGGTAGGGCACGTTGAACGATTCAACCCTGCCCTGTTGGCACTCGGCGAAATGCCTCTGGACCCCATGTTTATTGAAGCCCACCGCCTGTCTATTTTCAACCCAAGAGGCACCGATGTTTCCGTCATACTCGATCTGATGATCCACGACCTGGATATTGTATTAAGCCTGGTCCAATCGCCGGTACGGGAGGTGCATGCCAGTGGTGTTGCGGTGGTCAGTGACTCTCCCGACATCGCCAATGTACGGTTGGAATTTGAACACGGAGGTGTTGCCAACCTTACTGCCAGCAGGATTTCGCTTAAGCAAATGCGCAAGGTGCGTTTCTTCCAGCGGGATGCCTATATCAGCCTTGACTTTCTGGAAAAGCAAGCTCAGATCGTTCGTTTATACGATCAACCACAGGAAGAGCAGCCCCACATGATGGAGCTCGATACCAACCGCGGTAAAAAATACATCACGATGGATATGCCGGACATCGAATCGGTCAATGCCATAAAAATGGAGTTGGAAACCTTTGCCGACAGTATCCTGCAGGATACACGGCCCCGGGTGGGCATAGAAGACGGGTATAGCGCTCTGAAGTTGGCTCACCAGATCATAGCCCGGATTGAAGCTCAAAACAGTAAAATTCTGTCCTGACCGATATGCGAAAAACTACAGCTCAACGATCCCGAAACAACTTCCGATGGCCACTTATGTGGGTATTGGTAACAGCTATGGGCTGTAGCGGATTAAATCCCAAGGCGGACATTCCTTCGTATGTACACGTGGATCGGGTTTCGGTAGTCACCACCAACTCATCCCAGGGAAGTTCTTCCGCAAATATTACCGAGGCCTGGCTATTTGTTGATGACCAATTCCTGGGAGTATACGATATACCGTTTACCGCACCTATTTTGAAAGGTGGTCCGACTAGCATACGCATTGAGGCAGGAATCCGGGACAACGGAATAAATGCCACCCCCGAATTGTATCCCTTTTACGAGTCGGTGGCGCTGGAACCTGATTTAGAGCCCGACCGGATCGACTCTTTTTCACTAACCTTCCGCTACCGGGAAGATACTGAGTTCGCCCTGGTGGAAAATTACGAAGCCGGACTAACGGTATTTCAGGAAGTGATCACGGGTACGTCCGCCAACCGACTGGTAGCACGGGCAGAAGCAGCATTTGAAGGTCAGATGGGCGGATTGATCGAGCTGACCACGGAGGCTCCAGCCGTGGAGCTGGCCTCTACCCGCCGATTTCGGGATTTGCAGGCGAAAGGCATTCCCGTGTATTTAGAAATGAACTACCGCTCGGAAGCACCGACCCAATTTGGGGTACTGGGGTTTGCCAGCGGCTCCGAAATACCCGTCGACGCCCGGTACGTGGCGGGATTCCGCCCTTCCGACGAATGGAAGAAGATCTATTTTAACCTCAGTGAAGCCGTTGCCAATACCGATGGTGATGAATACAAACTGATTTTGCAAACCTCTTTACCTACACGAAACGATGGTACGTACACCCGGAACAGCGCCCAAGTCCGCATCGACAACCTCAAGCTCCTTCATTTTAAATGAGGAAGCCGTACGTCAGCAAGGACGACGCATGACCCGGCGCCGAAAGCGCCACACTTCGATCTATAAGATGATCGATATCGCTGTTGCTCTCCTGGCGTGGGTTAGCTTTTTTGTGTATCGCAGTCACCTGGAGGGCAAGGCACTGGATGGCACACTCCTACAGGATCCCAATTTCTGGCTGGGTGTTACGCTCATCCCGCTGGGCTGGTTCCTCTTTTATTCCATCTTCGACCAGTACCACGACATCTATCGTTTATCCCGGTTAGCAACCCTGGCCCGCACCTTGTTCCTGAGTTTCTTTGGGGTGACTTTCCTCTTTTTTACCCTGATCCTCGATGATTTTGTGGCGGATTACCGTACTTATTACCAATCATTTATCACCTTATTCGTGCTTCATTTCTCCCTGACTGCCTTCGCACGAATGGTCTTACTAACACGCGCCAGCCGTCGGCTTAAGTCAGGGGATATTACGTTTAATACCCTGATGATAGGAGGCAATCAAAATGCGGTGGAATTATACGATGAGATCAAGGAACGCCCCAAGAAGTTAGGTCATAATTTTATCGGCTTTATCGATACCAATGGTACAAGTACCAACCACCTCAAGCAGTCACTACCCATGCTGGGGAAGATCGATCACATCGCTAATGTCATTCGCGATTTCCAGGTTGAAGAGGCTATCATTGCCATTGAAACCTCAGAGCACAACCGCCTGCGGCGCATTCTGAACGTACTGTTTGATTTCGACCGGCAGGTGCTGGTGAAGATCATCCCCGATATGTACGATATCATGCTGGGCACCGTGAAAATGAATCACGTTTACGGAGCCGTATTGATCGAGATCCGCCAGGAATTAATGCCGAAATGGCAACGACTGGTTAAGCGCGGCATCGACATCCTCGCCTCGTTTGTAATGCTGATCCTGCTGTTACCGGCCTACGCATACATAGCGCTGCGGGTACGCTTGTCATCCCCGGGTCCGATCTTCTTCAAACAAGAGCGGATCGGCCGCCACGGCGAACCATTCATGATCTATAAATTCCGCTCCATGCGAACCGATGCCGAGTCCAACGGTCCGCAACTTTCACAAGACAATGATTGTCGTTGTACCCCCTGGGGCGCGACCATGCGCAAGTGGCGCCTCGATGAGCTTCCTCAATTCTGGAATGTTCTGAAAGGAGATATGTCACTCGTTGGACCACGCCCTGAACGCCAGTTTTACATCAACCAGATCGTCAAGGAAGCCCCCCATTACAAACACCTGCTTAAAGTCCGCCCCGGCATCACCTCCTGGGGACAGGTTAAGTACGGCTACGCCAGCAACGTGGGGCAAATGATCCAACGCTTAAAGTTCGACATCCTCTACATCGAAAATATGTCACTGGCGCTCGATTTCAAGATCCTGTTCTATACCATTTTGGTGGTGCTGCAGGGTAAGGGGAAGTAGTGTGGCTTTAATCCCTTCCTGCTTTTAGACTTTCACCAAGTCTTTGTAAGTCGGAATGATGAATGTTGAATGCTCAATGTTGAATTGTTTTTTCAGCTGGCTTTCTGAAACCTTAACCTCTGTTTAGTGCTCACTGCCAAATAGATTTAACCATAGATTTAGGAATCGACCGTCTATCAATTACTTTGCACGATCCGGCCTATCCTTCGCTACTACTAGCTTCGGCGGCCGGGGAAGGATCGTGCACCCATTCCCCCTTTCTCCAACTCTCCCTTTCCCCTAATCACCTGATCCCCGTCGATCCGGGGAAGGATCGACAACC
>CAYFGK010000213.1:0-4817 GCA_964342305.1 uncultured Saprospiraceae bacterium
TGGATTTAAGCCAATCTTACTACCTACTACCCTTTACCAAATACAACGTAAGGTTTTTACAATCAGTCATTTAGCAAACAGATCGGACCCAACCTTACGTTATTTTAGGTATGCCCGTGATTGTTTCAAACAGGAATCAGCAGCGGTAATTAGTCCTGCGGAAAGACGACCCCGCCGGTCATGCTTGCTTCCCGGATGAGGAGTGACTAAAAAACACACGGTCTGGCAAGTATACCGACAACGAAGTGGTTTGGTGTCCCAGCACGAAGTACTGCGGAGCAAAACCACTTCGAGTCGAGTATATACTCGCGTGAAAAGGTTGGGCGAAGCCCAAACCTTTTCGGAAGCAGTACAAGAATGACCGGCCGTTTTCCCTGGCTGCCGAAGCTAGGCGAAGGCATGCCGACTTCCGGTTTTAACTTCTGATCTCTGATTTCTGACCTCTAACCTCACCCCATTCTGCTATCCGTTACGAACGGTAACTTCTCCATCGTGATCGCCTCCAGGCTGAAGAACCCGAACTCCTCCGTTACCCGGCCGTCGATCTTGTAGAGGCCGGGACCGCGGAAGGGGTGGCGGCTGAGAATATCCGGGAAGTGGACGGTATCGAAGAAGTCGCCGGACCGGTCGAGCCAGGTTCCGAAAGCCATGTGTTGTCCTTTCACCGTGCGCACGCTCTTCTGGCAAACGTAATAACCGATCAGGCGTACGCGTCGCCCCTTGACGGCCGACAAGCGGCTGGCCGGGATGCAATCGTGTTCGATCACGCCCGAAGGGTCGCTCAACAGATCAAACGGCGAGCACAACGGGAAGCCGAGCAATTCGATCTCGTCGAAGGCCTGATCGAGGGGGCCTTCTTCCAGGATGGGGAGGTTGAGATCCTCGGGGGAGTCGCGGCTTTCGAAAAGGGAAAGGCTGCGCTCGTGTCTATCCTGCGGTCGGAAAAGGGCGTTTTTCTCCCACATCAGCTCATATTTATTCTTACCCGTAAAGCGGAAAGCCCCGATACGGATCAGTATATCCAGTTGTTCGGAGCGCAGATCGACCCGCTGAATAAAATCTTCCAGATTGCGGTAGGGGCCCGCCTGAGCGCGATTATCCACGATGCGGTGAGCAACCCGGGCTTGTAACTGGTGCAGGCTGGTAAAGCCCAGATACAGGTCGTTTCCCTTAATGGTCGCCAGTTGCAGGCTGTTATTGACACAGGGCGGATGGATACTGGCTCCCTGCATGCGCGCCTCGTGTACGTAAAACTCCTTTTTGTAGAAACCACCATCATTATTGATCACGGCCGTCATGAATTCCAGCGGGAAGTAGGCTTTCAGATAGAGACTCTGAAAGCTCTCCACCGCAAAACTGGCCGAGTGGGCCTTACAGAACGAATAGCCCGAAAAGCTCTCTACCTGCCGCCATACTTCCCTGGCCAGTTCGTCGGGGTAACCACGGGCCCGGCAATTCTCGTAGTATTTGCGACGCAGGTGTTCGAAGGTGTCCCGGCGGTGCTTCTTTCCGCTCATGATTCGTCGTAGTACATCGCTTTCGTCCAGATCAAGTCCGGCGAAATGGTGTACGATCTTCATCACATCTTCCTGGTAGACCATCACGCCAAAGGTCTCTCCCAAATGCTCCCGGAAGACCTCGTGAATGTACTCGAAGCTGTCGGGGTCGTGAAACCGCTTGATGTATTCCCGCATCATGCCCGACTTCGCCACGCCCGGCCGAATGATGGAGCTGGCCGCCACCAGGTGTACGTAGTTGTCGCATTGTAATTTGCTGAGTAGTCCCCGCATAGCCGGTGACTCGATATAGAAGCAACCGATGGCTTTTCCCGAACGCAATTGCGTGCGCACGCGCTCATCGCGCTTGATCGCCTCCACATCGTGCACATCGACCGAGCGCCCCTGGTTACGCCTGATCAGTTGTACGGCTTCCTTGATGTGGCCCAACCCCCGCTGGCTCAGGATGTCGTATTTGTGAAAACCCATATCCTCCGCGTGGTACATATCGAAATGGGTGATGGGAAACCCCTTGGGCATCATCTGCAGGGCCGTGTGGTAATGAATAGGACGCTCACTGATCAGCACCCCACCGGCGTGGATCGACAGGTGATTGGGGAACCCCTCCAGCATCTGGCCATAGTGAAAGATCTCACGGGCCAGTTCGTGGTGTCGGTCGACAGAGCCCGGGTCAGCGACGATCTGATCGATCTCGGCTTTGGGTAGCCCCACTACCTTACCGAGTTCACGGATCACAGCCCGGCTTTTGAACGTGCTGTACGTTGCCAGCAAGGCCGTGTGCTCGCGTCCGTAGCGTTTGAAGATGTAGTCGGTCACATCGTCGCGCTCATCCCAGGAGAAGTCGATGTCGAAATCAGGCGGCGACGCCCGGTACGGATTGATGAAGCGCTCAAAGTACAGGTCGAGTTCCAGCGGGTCCACATCGGTAAGGCGGATGCAGTAAGCAACCATGGAGTTGGCACCACTGCCCCGGCCCACGTGGTGGTAGCCCATGGATTCGGCGTAGCGCACGATGTCCCAGGTAATAAGAAAGTACGCGCAGAAGTCCTGGTTACGGATCACCCGCAGCTCTTTCTCCAGGCGCTCACGCGCCTTGCGGTGGTAAGGCCCGTAACGCTCGGTACATCCTTTTTGCGCCAGCTTTTGCAAAAGCACAAAATCCCCCTCCTTACTACCCGTAAAGGTCTGGCGGTTGTTTTCGAGGCCGCTGCGCAACTTGATGGAGCAACTATCCAATACACGCTGTGTATTGTCGATGATATCGGGGTAGGCTTCGAAGTAGGTGCGCACTATTTCCGGCGGCACCAGGCGATCACCCTTTTTGGCCAGATCGGCCGGACGCAGCTTACTCAGCACGGTATTGCGGTCGATAGCCCGCAGGTAGGTATGCAGCCGGTAGTCCCCCTGATCGAAGCAAGTCACGGGATGCAGAACCACCAGTTTGTGCTGATGCCGCAGTAACCGGTGCCGGAAGAGATTGGAAACGTGTACGGCACGGATCCCCAGCAGTTCATTATCCCGATAGTCCTCAATACCGATACCCGGCTGATCCAGTCGCGGGTAGATGATCCAGCAATTAGGGAGTACCGGCGGACGTGCCGGTAGTTTTTTGCCCTCCAGAGAATGCTGCGTCATAAAAGCATTGAGTTCGCGAAAACCCTCTTCGTTGCGCGCCAGGCCGATGTACAGGCACTGGTGTTCCTCATCCCGGAAGTCGATTCCCAGGATGGGTTTAATCCCCGCTTCGCGACAGCGCTTCACAAACTCAAAGGCACAACTGGTGCTATTGATGTCGGTCAGCGCCAGCGTATCCACGCCCCACTTGGCCGCCCGGGTCACGAGCTGCTCCGGAGACATCGTCCCGTATCGAAGGCTGAAGTAAGTGTGGCAGTTGAGAAACATGTTTTGAAGTCGGAAGTGTGAGATCAGAGATCAGAAGTTGACCTGGACTGAAGGGATGGGAGAGCGCAGAGACCGGAGGGATTGAGCCAAGGTGCAAGTTCCGTGGTTGTGACCTTCCGACCTCTGCCTTCTGACCTCTGCCTTCTGACCTCTGCCCTCTGCCTTCTGCCTTCTGACTTCTGATCATCCATAATTAATCGAGGTTTTGCCGAATCGCTTGCGCACCTGATCCATGGCGTGTAGCAGGCGGTTATCCTTATCGGTATCGTCGAAGAGGTCGAGCTGGGGGCGACCGCTGACCAGACCGCTGAAGCGCACCCCCAGCAGGCGCACGAGTTGCCGGCGCTGAAAGAGGCGGTCGAGCAGATCGTGGGCATGCTGGATAAGCTGGCGGTCGCTGGCCGTATACGGGATACGCATTTGTTTGGTGTAGGTATTGAAATCGGTGTAGCGCAGTTTGAGGGTGACACAGGACGTAAGCTTTTGTTTTTGACGTAAGTCATAGGCCAGGCCAGACACCATACGGGTCAGCTCCTGCTTGAGGAAAAAAACGTTGGTGGTATCCACCTGGAAGGTGCGCTCGGTCGACATGGACTTCTGATCCCGGTAGGGCACGACGGGCCGATCGTCGCGGGCGTGTGCTTTTTGCGAAAGCTCCATACCGTGCTTCCCGAATTCCCGGACCAACAGGCGGGCCGGTATCTGGCGCAGGGTCTGTACATCGCGGATGCCCATCAGACTCAGTTTGCGGTGAGTAGCTTTACCCACGGAGGGTAGTCGTCGGACCGGCAGGGGATCGAAGAAAGCCTGCTCCGTTCCGGGATCGACCAGGCGGCTGCCATTGGGTTTGGATTCGCTGGTGCCCACCTTGGAGACCAGTTTATTGATGGAAAGGCCCATAGAGATAGGCAGGCCCGTCTCACGCATGATCCTGGTGCGTAACTCCTGCGACCATCGCCAGCAACCAAAATGCTGGTCCATGCCCGTCAGGTCGGCATAGAACTCATCGACCGAGGCTTTTTCGTAGAGGGGTACCTCATCGGCGATCACCTCTCCGACCAGGTTGGAGTATTTGGAATACGCTTCCATATCGCCCCGCACCACGGTGGCATCCGGACACAGACGCAGGGCCATACGCATGGGCATTGCAGAATGAATACCGAAGCGGCGGGCTTCGTAACTACAGGATGCAACCACACCCCGTCCGCTACTACCGCCGATCAAGACGGGTTTTCCGCGCAGGGCATCGTTGCGCAGGCACTCGACCGACACGAAAAAGGCGTCGAGGTCCAGGTGCAGGATGGCTCGTTCAAACATGTTATTTTCTGTTTTCTTATCGTAAAACGGCTGACGGCTGACGGCTGACGGCTGACGGCTGACGGCTGACGGCTGACGGCT
>CAYFGK010000214.1:0-4814 GCA_964342305.1 uncultured Saprospiraceae bacterium
CGCAATGGATCGCAGAGGGTCGCGGAGATAATCACTACTTCACACTTCACACTTCACACTTCTGACCTTCGATTTATTACCAACAGTCGCTATCGCTCGTGTCTGATCTCTGAAAAATACCGGGGAGCTCAAAAAAGAATTGGGCAGCAGATCACTATGACCTACTACCCAATACCCAATACCATTTTCCCGAAAGGAAAAGAATTTACCGCTTAATCACCTTCGCGGTACTTACTCCTTGCTCGTGCTCGACGCGCAGGAGATAGCTGCCGGGAGGATAATTTGCGAGCGACAGGGTGTTACCCTCCACGGCCGGAATAAGCTGCTGCAGTACACGTCCGTTGAGGTCCATCAGCTGGATGCGCTGCGCCGGCCCGTCGATGCGGAGCTGATCGGCTACGGGGTTGGGGTACAACTGAATGCCCAGTCGCTGAAGTTCATCCACGTTATTGATGATCACTTCGGCCAGTGGGGTCAGGTCGGCAGTGGAGCCATTGGCGCTGAACAGGCCGAATGCAGGATCGCCGTTGAGCAGACCGGAGGCCGTAATGGTCAACACTTCGCCACCCAGTCCGGAGAGATCGAGGGTGTAGGCTTTAACGATCTGCTGGTTGTCGTCGGCTGCAGTGATGTTGAGCTGGAACATATCATCCGCGGGTAAGGATGCGTAGAACGGGCTGAAATCACCGAACTCCAGGTTATTCACCAACGGGATAAACTGCCCGTCGAGGATCAGGTCGATGGTCGGTGCATCGATACCACCGTGGAAGAACAGGATATCCACCGTATTGGTATCGGTGGCTTCGGTGCGCGCCTGTGTCTGAGCAACACTAAAGCTAATATCGCTGTTCGCCTCGTTACTGAACGTCATGGTATCGCGTACCCCGAAGGCGGCTGCCGAGTAGTCAAATCCTTCCAGACGCAGGGTAGCGGAGTTCAGATCAAAATCGATCAGAATATCACGGGCCGACCAGGCGGTATCTGCGGTACCGGCAGGAGCAAGGGCCAGACGGTTTGCACCGGCGGGGATATCGAAGCGACCGGTGCTTTCCCGGAAATTCAGGCCCTCAGCAGCTAGTGTGCCGTTCAGGTATACATCGACGGAGGCGAGTTCGGGATCCGGTGAATCATGGATGATCTCGATTGTGCCGTCGACCGGTGGCAGTGGCTCATCCAAAGGCAGGAAGAATCCGCCCGCGCTGGGAATAAAGAAGGTGCCAAAGTTAGGGTCAGCAATACCGGTGTTATTCTCCGTGGTAAAGAAACCGGAGGTGACGATGGTCACAACTTGTCCGCTGAACGGCTGCAGTTGCAGGCTGTAGGCGCCAAAGATCTCGTTGGCCTCATTATTAGTCACCTGCACCAGCGGGAAATTGAAAGCCGGTACTTCACCGCCCAGCAGCGGGAAATTCAGGGGCAGACCAGTAGGCAGGTCAGCGGTAGCATCACCAACCCCCGGAGCGATCAGGCGAATATTGGGCAGGTCGGGCGTACCGTGGTCGAGTAGCAGGAAAGCTTCGCCATCACTCACTGCTTCGTCGAAGGGTACTTCGGCGAGCTGGATCTGAAACGCCAGGTCTTCCGGTGCGTTAACGGTGGTGTCGAAGAGGGCTGGTTCGCGCACGCCGCTGGCAATGGCGATGTATCGTTTGTTGTCTTCCAGCGTAATCGTGGTAGCACTCCACGCAAAATCCTCCTGACCGAATGGAGAGATCGCGATCTGGTGCGTACCCGCCGGCAGGTCGTTTACGTATTCGGTAGCGGCCCGAAAGGGTACCGGCGTATTGCCCGTGAAGTTCACAAAATTGCCCAGACTAAACGCATCCACGTAAATAGACACGAACGCCAGGGATGGGTCCGGAGCGTTGTGGATCAACTGAATAGCTGGTGGGAGTGTGATTTCGGGTGTAACGGCCAAATCAAAGCCCAGGTCCGAGCTGGAGGCGGAACCCTGATGCACTTCTACTGCTATGACGTTTTCACCAGCCTGGAGATTGGAGGGCACCTTGAAATCGAAAAACCGATCTTCATCCGCACCGCCGAATGCATCACTCGCCAGCGTATTGTAGGTGATCTCCCCATCGGGCATATTGGAGCGGATCACCTCTTCGCCGTTCAGATACACTACGGCTCCGTCATCGCGCAACAGGCTGATGGTGATGGAGTCGACCATACTGGGATCAGCTACGGTAAAGACCTTGCGGAAGTAGTAGGTCGGGTACTTATTATCAGCATCGGGACCGAAGTCCAGGGTAGTATTCTCATTATCATCACCGTAGCCGAACTTGGCATTACCGAAGGCCCAGGTGCTGTCGTTGTAGGCCAGGGTGGTCCAGTCAGCGGTATCCAGCGCAACGCCCTCGTCGTTGTAGCGCCAAATACTGCCTCCGCTAAAGGGGAAAGGTTCCACCGGAAAGTCGGGTGTATCGTAATTGATGATCAGTTGGGCGGCCGCATTAGCGCCATTATTCTGAGAAATGGCGGTCCGCTTACCGGTACCGCTGATGATAAAGGCCATAGCATTACCAGATTCCCATCCTTCCTGACTGATCAGTTCGTTGAGGATGACCGACAGGTCGGGGGTGCGCTGGTCGGGACCAGCCACGTTGGTCTCGGTCCAGGCGGGAACGGAATCCCAGTTGACGCTCACCGCGGTGCGCATGCGTGATGAAATGTCAAACGCATTGGGGGAATAGGGCTGGGCATCGGCCGTCAGTTCGCCTTCAAAGACCAGGTTGGTGAGGACATCATCGGTCTCATCCACCGTGAACTGAATGAAGGCCGAGTTGATGGTGGCACCCCTGGGGATTTGAATACCAACAAAGCGTAGTCCGATAAGCTGTTCGGATGCCTCCTGGACCAATTCCAGGTCGGAGCTGGCAATGTCCATCGCTCCGGAATTGATCTTTTCCTCAGCATCGTCGCTTCCGCCCTGAACGACGTAGGTGGAGGTCAGACCTACCTGTGCTTGTAGTGGGGAGCACCAGGCAGCCAGGAACAGGGTTAGTACAAGTAAAACTCGTTGCATGTGTAGATAGTGTTAGTTAATAAGTAAAAAAGCGAGTGCGCAGAAGGCACTCGCTCAGGTGGATTAGTCAGTTGATAGGTGTTTATTCCTTTATGAATCGTTCGGTCTGGAACGTATTATCATCGCGGGACCACAGGCGCAGGAAGTAGGTACCTCGGGGCAACTGACTGGTCCGGATGGTATGGCGGTTATTGTTGAATACGCCCTTCATCATTTCCTGTCCGGCGGCATTGAATACCTGGTAGCCAGTCTCGCGGGCGTCTTTTAGTTCAATGTTCAAGGCGCCATCTACCGGATTGGGGAATAATCGTTCGACAAAGCTGGCCTCCGTAAGTTTCGGCTCCCGGGTAGAGGTAACTACCGGACTATAATCGGGGTCAGGACGATCGATTACAAAGTGATCGCCATTCTCGGTAACCCACAGGTCGAGGCCATCGGGCAAGCGGAAACGGTCGTCTGGCGTCGTGGTTTCGGTAGGCTCGCTGGAAGCGGATTTAATGGTGTAGACCATCAGGGAGTCGAGGCTCACCTGGATCCATTTCACCTGAGTAAAGCTTCCCTTCTCGCGGGTCCAGTCGTAAGATACATCCGCGTTTCGGATCAGTCCCCAGCTGCCTTCACCAGCGTATACGCTTCCGGTCTCGTCATCGCGGACGAAGCCATGGTCCTGGCCCGGCTCGGAAGAGGGGCGTATGGGCCAGGTATTCTTAGCCACGTGGGCATCACACTCGATGATCAGCTGCACGCCAAATTCGTGGAAGAGCGATGACCAGTGCAGGTACATGGGTGTCTGGTAGCTCTTGCCGCTGTGGTGCGGAGCGATAGAGTAGTGGTACTGAGCCAGTTTCCAGGCGGTTTTATCGTCGTTTTCCTGCAGATCCTGACGCAGCCAGCCCGACTGGTTGCCCGCTACGGAGATCATCACATTCAGGGTGTAGAAACGAAGGAGGCTTCCGCCAAAAGTAATAGCGTAGTAAATATCGTTTTGACGCACATCGAAGAGGTTCACCATCACCTCGTTATTGCGTTCGTGGTTACCGCGGGTAGGCAGGATGGGGATCATGAGCCCGTCGGTACCCGTGGTGTATTGCCAGTCGTCCATCCAGGTTTGCCATTGGCCGTCGGTATCCTTGTCGGTGTAATCACCACCAAAGGCTACAAAATCAGGACGGATAGCGCGAACCACCTGATTCGACTTGATGCGGGGTTCGTGGGGAGTGGTCTCTTCTCCGGACCGACGGGAATCTCCGCCGGCGATGATCGAAAGGGGTACGTTGGGATCGTTCGACAGGGTACGGAACCAGAAACGTTGACTCACCCCTTCGCTATCGACGATCACGAAATAATAATTCGTGGCCGGTTTGAGGTCGGTGAGGCGGGCAAAATAATTATTCATACCCTTGTACTTGACGGTGCGATCGGGTAGTTTAAAATTGATGTAAGAAGAGAAGTCTTGTCCGTGGTCGATCTCATCGTAAAAAATGGCTACACTATGGCCGGAGACCTGGTTCCAGCCGATAGTCATGGTCGTTGCCGGGTCATCATTTACGATCAGACGGTATTTTTCAGTTTTTCCCAACAGGGAAAATGGTAAGGATAGTATTGCAAGAAGTAAAAGTTGTTTCATAAGTCGGTGGTGTTTAATAATGTTTCTAAAATAATAAGCCTGCCAATGATGAACCACCACCTGATTTTATCTTATCGTTAATAAAAAGTAATGTAAAGTTTACAGACCAGGTGAGTATGGAAACGGGCAGGGCATGTATCTTGAAAAGATTATTTAGCA
>CAYFGK010000215.1:0-4770 GCA_964342305.1 uncultured Saprospiraceae bacterium
ATACCCCGCAGCACGACTAACCCTGGTAGGCTCTGTCTTATTTTTTATGTCCACCTCTCTGTGGTCGCAACCTGCTCCCATCCTTCCGCCGGTCGATACCTTCCGGGGCGGCCCGCAACTCAATGCCTACGATTATAATTCGGTTTTGGAACACCTGGATGTTTTCACCGATTCCACCGGTGAAATAACTATTCAATCCATACCAAGAGAATGGGACCAGCAAAGCAGCCCATTGCGGGAAGTGTCGTATTCCAGGGGCCATACCTATTGGTTGCGAATCCGGATGGCAGGGCGTGATGAGCAGGATACCGAACGCTGGTTCTGGCAAACAATGCTGGGCTGGGAACGGGCTGAAGTGTACACCCCTGATGGCCGGGAACCGCAGGTTTTAGACCGCAGCCGGAATCCGGCCATTAAGGAATTGCCGTTTTGGCTGCCCTTCTTCTCCGTGACGGTACCGCCCGCGGATACCGCAACCGTCTGGGTGCATCTCACGCCCTATCCGCCCGACTGGTTAGGTACAGATCTGAGGCGGCCATACCTCTATGAGGTCGACCCCCATTCTTTTCAAAGTACCCTGCCACGGAGGTCGTATCTGACCGGCATCTACCAGGGGGTGTTCCTGATCCAGGTGCTTTTCTTTCTGATGGTCTTTTTATTGTACCGTGATCGGAGTCTGTGGTATCTGGCATTGATGCTGGGTGGATTCCTGATACTCGATCTGCACGAGTCCCTGCTCAAGGAGGAATACAGTCCGTTCCCGTGGTTGTACGATACCCATTGGATGTATTTTATCCGCTACCCCGGCAACGTATTATTCTTTTATGGCTTAATGATGTTCCTGGCTACCTTCCTTCAGTTGGGGGAACGCAGGCAGCAGGTGCGTCGTGGTATTCAGATTTTCACCCTGGTTTTTAGTTTGGTATGTGCCGGTGCCTTTCTGGATGAGCAAACGCAGTACTACGTACGGGGCTATTCCGTCATGCAGCTTTACCGGATGGTGGCCTTGTGTGGCTTTCTGTTGGTGTCGGGTTATGCGGTGGTAGCAAAGGTGCGGGGTGTGCCCTATTCGGGTTGGTTTTTGCTGGGGATGGTCCCCATTCTTCTGGCGGGTTTAACCGGTGTCGTTGCAACGGCTTTCGGCTTTGCCCGATCCTTGCCGATTCCGTACCGCGATCTGTACCGGCTGGGCACCATGGGCGCGATGGTCACCTTCGGTATCGCGGCGGGCTACCGGCTTAATCAGATGCGGGCTAAACAGGAGGAAGCCACTCGTCTGCAAGCCCTGGATGAGGCCAAATCCCGGTTTTTTACCCATATCACGCATGAGTTTCGCACTCCATTAACGGTGATCATGGGACTTGCCGGTGAACTCCAAAAACAACTGGGTAGTGAACTGAAAACCCAAGCCGGGAGGGTACGTCAAAACGGCGCGCAACTGCTGAAGTTGATCAACCAAATGCTGGAGCTGGCCCGTATCGATGCGGGACAGCTGAAATTGCAATGGGTGCAATCGGATATCGTACGCTACACGCGCTACCTGACCGAATCCTTTCATAGCTGGGCGGGGCAGAAGAACATTGACCTGACATTCCGGTCGGATTCCGATGAGCTAACCATGGACTTTCCGCCCCAGCAACTTCAGCAGATCCTTACAAATCTGCTCGCCAATGCACTGAAATACACGCGGGAGGGCGGAACTGTACAGGTCAAGGTAAGGCAGCCCGACCTCCATCACCTGGAGATCGCAGTGAGCGATTCGGGGCCCGGAATTCCCTCCGAGCTGAAATCACGGATATTCGATCCCTTCTATCAGGTCAATCAGGCGAATGGCCAAGAGCTCGGTACGGGCATTGGCCTGGCCGTAGTGGACCAGCTTACACAGTTGATGCGGGGGCGCATTGACGTAGACAGTACGGTAGGGCAGGGGAGTACCTTTCGGCTGATACTGCCCGTGCGCAGGGAGGCGGAGTTGCGTCCGGATGTATTGGCAGACATGGAACCCCTCCAACAGGTTGATGATCAGCTGTTCTTGCAGCCCGTTAAGACAGTTTCGGCTTTCGCCAAAAATAAGCCGCAGGGTGAAGAGGATCGCCTGAGTGTACTGATCGTGGAGGATCACCCGGATGTCACCTATTTTCTGCGCCTATGTTTGTCGGAAGAGTACGACATCCTGGAAGCTCCCAATGGGCTCATCGGCTGGGAAAAAGCCCTGGCCTGGCTGCCGGATATGATCATCAGCGACGTGATGATGCCCGGCATGGATGGTTTTGACTTATGTCAAAAAATCAAGCAAGACTGGCGGACTGCCCACATTCCGGTCATCCTGCTGACCGCCAGGGCCGATCGCGAAGCTCGTCTGGAAGGCCTTGAATACGGTGCCGATGCCTACCTCGTCAAACCCTTTGACCGCGAAGAACTGGAGCTACGCATCCGTAAGCTGATCGAGGCGAGGCGTAAGCTGCAACAGCTTTTCCAGCAAACCAGGGATGCCTATCCCCACGAGCATCCAGGGCCTGACCTTGGCTTACCCGATCAGGAGGTCCAGTTTTTGCGAAAGCTACACCAAACCATCGCGGATAATCTGGGAGCAGAAGGCTTCTCCGTACAACGCCTGGCTGATGTCATGGATATGAGCCGCATGCAGCTACATCGCAAGATCAAGGCGCTGACCGGCCGCAACTCCTCCGGCTATCTGCGCTGGGTACGATTGCAGCACGCCAACCGGATGCTGCGTCAGACCGATCGCACCATTGGGGAGATCGCTTTTGCAGTCGGGTTTAAAAGTTTGTCGCACTTCTCACAGGTGTATCAGGAAGAGTTCGGGCAGGTACCGAGTGAAAGCCGAAAATGAACCGGCGTTCGGTCAGGATCTCCGTGATTGATAAAGGCAGGTCGCGGAGAAAAATCAATGGAATAGGTCTTATTTACCTCCCTTGTTACATAGCCCAAAACATTTGTTACAAAACTGAAAACGGCTCTTGCCCGGGTTGCTGAATTTGCCGGCAGTTCACCAACCAAGCAATACATGAATGTTCTAGTAACTGGCGCCGACGGTTTTCTGGGGAGCAATATTACCCGGGAGCTGCTGAGCCGTCAGTATCAGGTAACCGCTTTTATCAGCTCTGATAGTACGTCAACTACCCTGGATGGGCTGCCGGTGGAACGCTTCACGGGAAATATTTTGAACCAAAAAGACGTGGAGCAAGCCCTGGCCGGCTGTGATGCCGTCATCCACGCAGCGGCCAGTACGAGTATCTGGCCGAGTCGCTCGGAGCGGGTGCGGGCCATCAATATCGAGGGTACCGATCACGTGATCAGGGCTGCTCTGAAGCGGGGCTGCCAGCGCTTTTTATACATTGGTTCGGCCGGATCGTTCGGGTTTGGGACCAAGATCGATCCGGGCGACGAGACCCGTCCCTTCCGGGGCCGGAAATACAGGCTCGACTACATCGAATCAAAACTCGAGGCCCAGAAACGGGTGTTGCAGGCGGTAGCGGAATACGATCTACCCGCTATTGTGCTCAATCCGACCTTCATGATCGGGCCGTACGATTCCAAGCCCAGTTCGGGAGCCATGATCCAGGCGATCTACGAGCAAAAGCTGCCGGGCTACAGCCGGGGCGGACGCAATTACATCTACGTGAAGGATGCGGCCAAAGCCATTGCCAATGCGCTGACAATGGGGCGGATCGGGCAATGCTACATCCTGGGCCACGAGAACATGAATTACCGCGAGGCTTTCTCCCGCATGGCCAACGTGATCGGCGTGCCGGCACCCAGGCTACCCATACCCTCCTGGGCCAGCCAGGTCTACGGCGCATTCGGGAGTTTGTACGGAGCCCTGACCAAAATACCGCCTACTGTCACCTACACAATGGCAAGGATGTCGAACGACCGGCATTACTATACCGGACAAAAAGCAGTGGATGAGTTGGCTATGCCGCAGACAAATCTGGATATTGCCATTCGGGAATCCTTTTTGTGGATGAAGGAGCAGGGCATGCTGACGCCCAAAGCGACCGTCCGGAGGATGCCCAGATTATCCAGAGCAGCAGTAGTTACGAGACGAAATCGATATGAAAAATAAAGTCATTCTGATCACCGGCTCATCCATGGGCATCGGCAAGACGATGGCCCGCGAACTGGCCCACCGGGGAGCCACCATTGTACTTAACGCCCGCAACCAGAAGCGACTCGAACAGACGTATCGGGAATTCGAGGCCGATGGCTATTCCATACTCCCCGTGGCCGGTGATGTTTCCCGCTACGAAGACTGTCAGCGACTGTTTGAGACCATTCGGCGCACCTACGGCCGCCTGGATGTGCTGATCAATAACGCCGGTATTTCCACCGAGGGCACGGTGGGCGAGGTTGCTCCGGCGGTATTCAGGCAAGTGGTGGAGGTGAATTTGCTGGGATCGGTATACTGCACACAGTTGGCGCTACCTTTGCTACGCGAGCGTCGGGGCAGTGTGTTGTTTATGGGATCAGTCGCGGGTATTCGGGGGTTACCCGGGTACGCGCCCTATTCTGCGACCAAAATGGCGCTGACCGCCCTCGCCGAATCCCTGGCGATTGAGGAGCGGGCCAGCGGCGTTCACGTGGGCCTCGCCTACGTAGGCTTCACCGAGAACGAACCCCAAAAAACCATTCTCGGTGCCGATGGCCGCATCCTACCCCAACCCCGACGGAATTTCATCAAGCCTGAATCCCGGGAGGTGGTCGCCCGCCGCCTCATCCGGATGATCGAGAAGCGTCAGCACAAGC
>CAYFGK010000216.1:0-4643 GCA_964342305.1 uncultured Saprospiraceae bacterium
GGGAAGGGGGCCGGGGGGATGGGTTTTAAAAATTGAAGTTTCGTACAGTCCTAATGCTCAATGATGAATGCTCAATGTTCCTCACCGCCGTCCGTGTGAACTCCGGTGGTTAAAAAGTGCACGTTTTTCTGTGCTCAATCAACTTTAATTATCGACCATCAAATCGTATCCCAGGCCATAGGTAACCCAGTAGTTTGTCTGCAACACACGGATCAGCATTCCGCCTGGTTCATAGACCATAGTTAAACCGGGACCGTCGGCTGCCATAGCTTCATTGCGAACAATCACATTGGTGTAAAGGAAGTTGACACCACCTTGTTGGTACATTGGGTCATGACCATAAAAAGTACTGTACACGCCTTTTGGTAAAGGGAAAAACCAACCGGAATAATCTACTGAATTGGAGATGATCGGTGGTAGTGGAATCGAATCCGCTAAGAAGGTATATAAAAGCCTTCCTCCGTAAGAATGACCCATTCTTCCTAGGTCTAGATAATCCCCGTTAACCCGGGCTTTAACGAACGCCGTATCGGTGTCGCCATCAGGCAGGAGTGACTCTGTTGGATTCTTAAGTATTGCCGAACCCGATGCCAGGTATTCCTTTAAAATGAACCATTCCCCATCAAAATCGGAAACTTCTAATATTAAGGTATCCTTTGAATAGGAATAATTATAGATAGAGTCTTCATTGAGGTAATCAAACCCTTTGAAAACGATGTGTCTAGAACGTTGACCAATGGCCATATCTGCTAAGGATACCTGCTTAGAGAGGAAATTCTCAGAGGGCAAAGGGATGTTCTCTTCCTGACTACATCCTAAAAGAAGGGCAAAAAGTAGCACGTAGCAGGGAAGATAACGAGGGAATACCATGAGACTGAGATTTGAACCACCTTCTAATTAAAGATTAAGCATTAAAAATTCAAAATAAATTCTTACTCAGACGTAGTTTTCTCATTAATTTTTTATTTGCTAATCAGAAAAAAAGCGCAATAACGGAACCCTGCTCCCCAGCATCTGTTTGGTAATGCGTATTCAAACGCAAAAGGGTAGGGGAGAACAAAAATTCCTACTTTTGCGAACTACTGATGACAAGAGATCAAGAATCAGAGACCAGCAAAGGAATGAAGATGTAAAATTACTTCTGATCTCTGACTTCAAAATTCTGATCTCATAGGCATTTTGTACGAAAGTCACCTGCATGGAACTGGAACCGAGAGACCTGTTTGAAAAACTGGAGTTTGACAAAGTCCGCCAATTAGTGGTGGGAGAGTGCTTGGGCGATCTTGGGAAAGGCGCAGCCGCCCGACTGTTTCCCATGACCAAGCTTAAAGATATTGACCGCAGCCTGCGGGAAACGTCGGCCATGAAGCGGTCGTTCGACGAAGACGAAGCCTTTCCGCTCACAACGTACGATGACCTCACCGACGACCTCAAGTTGTTGGAAGTGCAGGATTCGGTATTACCCATCGAAGGCCTGCAGCGTATACATACCGTGCTGAGTGCGATGCGGGAAATTCTGGCCTTCTTTACCGATACCCGTCGCGAATCCTACGAATACCTGTACGACATTATCCGTAGCGTAGAGCTCGATCCCGATTTGATCAAGGAGATCGACCGGGTGGTTGATGAAGAAGGTCAGATCCGTCCGGATGCGTCTCCGGAACTGGCCAAAATCCGCAAGACCATCGGTAGCAAACACAAAGAACTCGACAAGGTCTTTCGGTCGCTGATCAACGACTATCGCTCCCGCGGCTGGCTGACCGATAACGTGGAGAGCTTCCGCAACGGACGACGCGTACTGTCCGTGCCCGCGGAGCACAAACGCAAGATCCGTGGGATCATCCACGATGAATCCGCCACGGGCAAGACCGCCTTTATCGAGCCCGACGGAGTGATCAGTATCAACAATGATATTTTCGACCTCCAACAGCGGGAAAAACGGGAGATCCTCCGCATCCTCAAGGCCCTGAGCGCAACCCTGCGGCCCTACGTGCCATTCATGCGGGTGTACCAGGAGTTACTGATCCGCTACGATGTGATCGGGGCCAAAGCGCGCATCGGCATGCGCATGGAAGCCAAAATGCCCAAACTGATCGACCGGCCGAATCTGAAAATACTCGAAGGGTACCATCCGCTATTGTTGCTCAAGAATAAACAGATCGACAAAGTCACGGTACCATTCACGCTTGATTTGCACAAACCCAACCGCATTCTGATGCTGTCGGGGCCCAATGCCGGTGGTAAATCCATCACTATGAAGTCGGTGGGCCTGATGCAATTGATGGTCCAATCGGGTATGCTGGTGCCGGCCGAAGAGGAAAGCCTTTTTGGAATCTACACACAGATCTTTGCCGATATCGGCGACCAGCAATCGATCGAGGACGACCTGAGTACGTACAGCTCCCGGCTCCGTAACATGCGCATCTTCACCGAAAAGGCGGATCGCAATACCCTGGTCCTGATCGATGAGTTTGGTAGCGGTACGGACCCGAAAATCGGGGGTGCTATCGCCGAGGCCATCCTGGTCGAGTTGAATGACAAAAAGGTATTCGGCGTGGTGACCACCCACTATTCCAACCTCAAAATATTCTCCTTCAAAACCAAGGGCATGGTCAACGGATCCATGCACTTTGATAAGGACACCCTTTCTCCCACCTACGAATTGCGGGTAGGTCGTCCCGGTAGCTCGTACGCCTTTGAGATCGCCGAAAAGAGTGGGCTGAGCGGCCAGATCATGAAATACGCCCGTCGTCGCACCGGCAAAAGCGATAAAGCCGTTGACCAGCTCCTGGTCGACCTGCAACGCGAAAAGCAGGAGCTGGAGGAAAAGCTGGCGGCCATGCAGGACCGCGAAAGCCAGCTCGACCGCCTGATTAAAACATACGACCAGCTCCACAAAGACCTGGAGGTGCGTCGCAAGCGCATCAAGCTGGAAGCCAAGGAACAAGCCCTGCAGCAAACGGCCGAACAGAACCGGGAATTCGAACAGCTCATACGCGAACTCAAAGAGCAACAGAAAGAGGCCAAAAAACTGCAAGCCAAAGAAGAGGCCCTGGAAAAGGCAAAAGAATTGGCTGCTCAGGTGCGCGAAGAACGCAAGCAACTCAATGAGGATGTTACCGATCTGCGCGAAGCTGTGTACTACGAGCCTTCCGGGGCTTCCGCCAAAAAAGGCCCCATCAAAGTGGGCGACTTCGTGAAATTGAAAACGGGTGGTTCCACCGGAACGGTAGAGTCTGTCGACAAGAAGAACGCCGTAGTCCAAATGGGTGCCATGCGGATGACGGTGAAACTACGCGACCTCCAACATGCCAACGAACCTCTGAATCGGCAGGAGAAAAAGAGTGTCTACACCGAAGTGCTGGAGCGCAATGCCAAATTCGAAAGCCGGATCGATATCCGGGGCATGCGTTTCGACGAGGCCCTGCAAACCGTGGAATCCCTGGTCGACGAAGCCCTGATCAACGGCACCGCCAACCTGCGTATTCTGCACGGAAAAGGTAGTGGCGCACTTCGCAAAGCGGTCCGTCAGAAGCTCCGCGAGTACAACGTCGATATGCAGATCAGCCACCCCTCCGCCGAACACGGCGGTGATGGGGTTACGTTGGTAGACCTGTCTTGAGGTTAGAAGTTTGAAGTCAGAAGTTTGAAGGAAACTATTCCAAACTTTTGACCTCTGACTTCTGACTTCAAACTTCAAACTTCAAACCTCTGACTTCAAAACGGTCTTTCCTGCGACACATACTTCAAAACGGTCTTTCCTGCGACACATATCCTTCAGTCCATTCCTTAGCTTTCGCAAAAAACATTGTAGCTATGAAACAATCTGTTTGTATGCTGTTTTTCGCCTGTTTTTTGGCGACAGCCTATGCCCAATCCGACCTGTCCAGATTAGGAATGGATGTGACCGAAGAGAATACGCCCAAAGGCCTGATGGTAGGGGAGGAGGCCCCCGGTTTTTCCGGAGTTGATCAGTACAGTCAGGAGGTGAGTCTGGAAGGAATGCTGGAAGAGGGAGAAGTCGTGCTAATCTTTTACCGGGGTGATTGGTGCCCCGTATGCACCCGCTACCTGAAACGTTTCCAGGATAGCCTGCAATTGATCGTGGATGCCGGCGCCCAGGTCGTCGCAGTCACCCCCGAGACGAATAACAACGTGCAGGAGACCATCAAAAAGGCCGATGCCAAATTCCGCATCCTGTCCGATCTGGATCACAGTATCATGGATGCCTACGATGTCACCTTCCGGGTAACGGATGCTTATAACGAACGCATTAAACGAGGCAAAGGCGAAAGTATCGAGGAAAATAACGGAGATGAAGAACCATTTTTACCGGTCCCCGCTACCTACATTATCAATCAGGATGGGGAGATCATCTACCGCCAATTCGATCCGAACTACCGGAACCGGGCGAGTATTGCGGCCATGATCAAGGCGTTGGAATGATGAATGCTCAATGTTAAATGAACGTAAGGTTGGGTCCGATCTATTTGCTAAATAACTGAGTGTAACAACCTTACGTTGTATTTGGTAATGGGTAGTAGGTAGAAAGATTTGCTTAAATCCAAATACCCTGTACCTAATACTCCAGCAATTCCCCATGTAGGTAAATTAAGTTAAATTTCGTCAAAAATGGCGGGTTC
>CAYFGK010000217.1:0-4486 GCA_964342305.1 uncultured Saprospiraceae bacterium
GAAGCTGGGGTGGTCTGATTGTACTCGGTAATGCTACGGTTGGTGTTGATAACAACGTAGGCGAAACCGGAATCGAAGGTATCCCCGGTACGGAAGCTCGCGCTCTGTACGGTGGTGCCGGTAGCCCGAACGACACGGAAAGCTCAGGTATCCTGCGCTATGTATCCATCCGTTACGGTGGAGCTGAACTGTCACCTGGTGACGAGATCAATGGTCTGACACTTGGTGGTGTTGGTTCCGGTACTATTGTTGATTACGTCGAGATCTTCGGTAACACGGATGATGGTCTGGAAATTTTCGGTGGTACCGTTGACGTGAAGCACATCTTCTCTGCATTCTGTGGTGATGAGTCGTTCGATACGGACCAGGGTTGGTCTGGTCGTGGCCAATTCATCTTTGGTATCCAACTGAGCCAGGACCCACAGGGTAATCAGCAATACGGCACGGAGAACGACGGTTCGGAAAACCCAAGCCTGGATCCGGTTACCGTTAACCGCATCTTCAATGCAACCTTCATTGGCCCGGGTCCTGATATCAACGACAGCAATGGCCAGCCTGCACTGGGTGCCCGTATCCGTTTGAACGCTGCCATGGAGTTCACAAACTCTATCTTCACGGAGTTCCCCGACGAAGGTCTGCGTATTCAGAATACCTCAGTAGATCGTTATCTGGATGATGAATTCCAGTTGCCTTCTAACCTGTGGTACGGGTTTGGTGTCGGTAATGACCCTACGGACTTCATTATCGCTGATGAGCGTATTGATGAGGTTATTGCCAAGATCCTGGCCGAAGGTAACACCGTTGCCCCGGTAGAATTGGGTGGTATCAGCCGTGTGGCCGGAGCCATGAGCCTGGACCCACGTCCTAATGCTTCTTCTCCAGCTCTGACCGGCTGGGTGAATCCTGATGATGATTGGTTCGACAATGCCGAGTACCGCGGTGCGTTCTCCAACGCTGATAACTGGGCACTGGGCTGGACGGCGACTGATGCACTGGGCTACTTCGGTGACCTGGTTAATATCAGCAATACGGTTGACCTCGGTAATAACGCTGCTGGTGTTGCACTGAATGTTCCAACTCCTAACCCGGCGGTGAATACTGCGTTCATCAGCTATGAATTGCCACGCACCATGAATGCTCGCCTGATCGTATTTGATCTGCAAGGACGCCTCTTGGATTCCTTCGATTTCGGTCGCGCTAACGAGGGTGTAAATCAATTCGAATTTTCCGTTGCTAACTACGCTGCGGGTACGTATAACATGGCTTTGATTACCGAAACAGGCGTTGTTTCTCAGCGCTTTACCGTAATGGGAGGTAACCGATAAGCAACCTTTGCACGAGTAATTTTTATGTACTTTTGCATCGATATAGTCGCTCCGGGTTCGCCCGGGGCGACTATTTATCGATTTAAAAACAACTCACTATAATGAAAACAATTTGGTCAACGCTAAGCCTGTTACTCTTCCTGCCCTTGGCGATATGGGGACAGGGGACAGTTTCAGGAACCATTATCGATGAGGAACTGGCTGAGCCGCTGATCGGGGCCAGTATCTACGTAGAAGGTGATTTTGCACAAGGTACTTCTACCGACTTCGATGGAAAATACCAACTTAAGTTAGCTCCGGGCACGTATAACCTCGTCATTACCTACGTGGGGTATACGGATAAAACCATCACGAATGTAGAAGTTACGGATGGCGAAGTAACCTACCTGGATATCTCCATGGGTAGTTCAACCATCGAAATGGAGGAAATCGTGGTCGAAGCGAAAGCTATCGAACGTTCGGAAAATGCCCTCTTGTTGTTGCAAAAAAAATCCGATAAAATTCAGGATGGTATCTCCGCCCAGGAAATGAGCCGCTTTGCAGTGAGTAACGCGGCGGGAGCTATGCAAAAGGTAACCGGTGCTACGGTTGCTGATGGCAAGTATATATTTATTCGCGGACTCGGTGACCGCTATTCACTGACCCAATTGAACGACCTGATTATTCCCTCTGCGGATCCTTACCGCAATGCTGCTCAACTCGACCTCATACCTTCACGGTTACTGGATAATATCATTACCAGCAAGACATTTACCCCCGATCAACCGGGCACTTTCACCGGGGGTAACGTAAACCTTAAAACCAAGAGTTTCCCCGAGCAGTTTTCATTGACCATCGGTGGTTCCATTGGCTACAATGGCCAGAACAACCTGGTGGATAACTTCCTGAGCGAGGAAGGTAATTCTTCCGATTATTGGGGGTTTGATGGCGGATACCGCGATATTCCCGAAGTATTGCTGGACCCCGAGGTGCGTCCTCTCCTGATCGGAGGTAGCCGTCGGGTAGCCCGGCTGGGGGGACCAAATGCAGAACCTACTGCCCAGTCAGTTGATCTTGCTTCAAAGTCAACTATTCCTCAATTTGTACCCGATCGCATTACCAGCCCGCTGGATCACAGTTTTAATATCGCGTTTGGGAATCAATACGATGTTTTCCAAAAGAAATTAGGGGTTATCTTCTCCTTGTCCTTCCGTCAGAGCTACAGTCGCCTTCCCGACTTCCAAACCAGTCAGTGGCGACTCCTCAATGCCCAGGACGGGGTACTTCAGGGGATTGGCGATTACCGGGACAACCGGACCAATCAGACACCCCAGTTAAATGGTCTGCTTGGGCTGGCCTATAAATTCAACAGTTATAATTCAATTTCCTTCAACGCTATTTATAACCACCTCGCTGATAAAGTAGCGCGGGAAGTTAATGGTGAGCGTTTCCCGAACATCCTGGATCCCCTCTTCATTGACGGGCAGTACCTTTCGTTCCAGGAACGCGAACTGATCAATTACCAGGTTTCGGGTGAACATGTTTTTCCGGGAGCCAACGAAATGAAGTTAGAGTGGAAGGCTTCAATTGCCAATTCTTCACAGAATGAACCACAAACGCGCTTTTTTGAGTACACCATTAATACGCGTAACGACCGCTTCATAGTAGGTTCTAACGATGCAATCGATCCGTACTACTTTTGGCGGGATCTGGAGGATGAGCAATTCTCCGGTAAGATCGACCTGACCATTCCGTTGGCCAACAAAGCCAATAAGATTAAAGTTGGTGGGTTCATCTCCCAGAAAGACCGGGTATTTACGGAGGAGACTTTCCGGATCGACTTTACAAATGATGTTCCGTTTATGGGAGATGTTCAGGATTTTGTCGCTCCCGAGAATATGGGCATCCTGGATACGAACGATCGCAATGGGTATAATCTGGGTAACTTCCTGCTCAATGATTACAACCCCAACAACAATTACAACGGATCGGAGGATATCTACGCAGCTTACGCTATGTTTACCTGGCAAGTCTCAGAAAAACTGAAGTCCATCGTTGGTGCCCGCCTGGAAACAACGGATATCTACGTGGAAAGCCTCGCTGATGCACTACCTGATTCTCTGCGCATCGGTACTATCGATCAGGCTGACTTGCTGCCTTCGATAAACTTTATCTACTCCCTGCAGGAAGATATGAACCTGCGTGCTTCTTACTCGCGTACGCTGGCCCGACCCAATATGCGTGAGATCGCACCTTTCGTATCTATCGACCCGATCGAAAATTTCTTCTACATCGGTAACCCACAGATCGATAAGACCGATGTCGATAACGTAGATTTGCGCTGGGAATGGTTCTTCAATCCCGGTGAGATCATCGCAGTAAGTGCTTACTATAAGAAGTTTACCAATCCCATTTATCAGGAGTACCTGCCAACCACTAACCCCCAGATTATTTTCGATAACCTGGAAAGTGGTGACTTGTATGGAATTGAGGTTGAATTCCGGAAAGATCTCGGTTTTCTTGCCGACTTTATGTCCAACTTCAAGTTCAGCACCAACGTATCAATAATCGAGTCTTCTCTGGAGGTCGATCAGATCAGTGATTTTGAGGTTGCGGAGCGTCCATTTATCGGTCAGCCTCCCTTCATCGTTAACGCGGCGCTTTCGTACTCCGATATCGAGCGCGGTTGGGATGCAACGCTCTCCTACAATGTAGTTGGTGATCGCCTGGAGACCATCGGCTTCAGTACCCCCGACATTTACAACCGCAGCCGCCACCAGTTGGATGTGAACATTATGAAGGAGATCAACAACCTCAATTTGCGTCTCTCCATTCGCAACTTACTGGATGATGATTACCTCCGTTCTTCCGAATACGAAGGCACGGAATATGTTTGGCAGCGTTTCAATCGTGGTATTAACCTGACACTGGGAGCATCCTATACGTTCCAGTAGTTTCCTGCCTTTCGGCAAAAGAAAACGGGGCGATCTTCATCAGAAGGTCGCCCCGTTTTTTCTATATGGTCCAAGGTTCACGGTCCACGGTTCAGCATATCCCCATCGCGGTGAGTCAATCAGGTCGAATTCCGCTGGTCTCCTAATCCCCTGAAAAGAGACGCGATAAATCGGCGTCTCTACTATATGTGGGGTTGTCAGAAATAACCCAATTCTCCAAATCTCCCT
>CAYFGK010000218.1:0-4446 GCA_964342305.1 uncultured Saprospiraceae bacterium
GGAAGGGGGTCGGGGGGATGGGTTTTAAAATTTGAAGTTTCGTACAGTCCTGATTCATCATTCAAAATTCAAAATCAAAAATAACCACACAGGCACTAAGGTCACGGAGGATGTTGGATGCTGGATTCTGGATAAAAGCAATCTAACCTGGCGAATAGCCCCGGACAACGGACTTCAGGAATCCTGAACGAATCAATTCAAAAATCAAAAATCAAAATCAAAAATTTAGTACCTTATTACCCATCCTTTCGTCAAAGCCTCCATTGCTTGTACCCACTCCGACAGCCTGTGCTCGTACGGACGTGGGTGTTAAACTTCAAACTTGGCTTATGTATATAATAATGGGCGTTAGTGGATCCGGAAAAACTACCATCGGTCAGGCTTTGGCGAAAGCCCTGAAAGTGCCCTTCTACGATGCCGATGACTACCACCCCTCCGATAATGTCGCCAAAATGAAAGAGGGTCAGCCACTCACCGATACCGACCGCCGGCCTTGGCTGGAAGATCTGGCTAAGCAGGTTCAGCATTGGTGCGAAACCGGTGGAGGAGTATTGGCCTGTTCCGCACTGAAAGAATCGTATCGTCAACTGTTGATGTCCTCCGGTGTGCCGGTCCAGTGGATCTATCTGAAGGGCGATCAGGAGCTGATCCAACAGCGAATGCACGATCGTTCTGATCACTTTATGCCGACCGGGCTGTTGCAATCGCAATTCGAAACGCTGGAAGAACCTGTATACGGTTGGCACCTCGATATTAGGCGCTCCCCGGAAGACCTGATCGGTGATCTGGAAAACCGTATCCGTCATTACGCGAGTCCGCCGGTAGGGCTGATCGGACTGGGGGTGATGGGTAAGAGCCTCACCCGCAATATGCTGGATCGTGGATTTCGGGTGGTGGTTTATAACCGGAGAGTGCCCGGTGAGGAAACGGTCTTGAAAGATTTTATCGAAGGTTGGAAAAGCGATCCGCAATTGAAAGGCACTTCCAACCTGAACCGGTTTACTGAGTTATTGCCTTCACCGAGGCGGTTACTCCTAATGGTGCCTGCCGGAGCCGCGGTCGACTCCGTGTTGGAGTCCCTGGGGCCACACTTATCGCCCCACGATGTTATTGTCGACGGCGGGAACTCCCATTTCCAGGATACCCAACGCCGGATTGGCAAATACTCGCGCGGTCATATTTCCTTTTTGGGCCTTGGTATTTCGGGTGGTGAATCCGGTGCCCGGTGGGGCCCTTCCCTGATGCCGGGCGGACCCCGTGAGGCTTACGAAAAAATGCGTGATGTGCTGGAGGCGATTTCAGCTCGTGACAGCCAGGGGCAGCCGTGCTGTTCCTATATAGGTCCGGATGGTGCCGGCCATTTCGTCAAGATGATCCACAATGGCATTGAGTATGCCGAGATGCAATTACTTACCGAATTATACGGCCTACTGCAACCCTCCCACTCCTATTCGGAGATCGCCAACATATTCCGGGAATGGGCTAACGGACCGGCCGATAGCTTTTTGCTGGCAAGCACAATCTCTATCCTCGAAAAGAAAGAAGGAGATAATTACGTGCTCGATCAGATTGTCGACCGGGCCGGAAGTAAAGGAACCGGTACCTGGTCGGCCAAGGCTGCCCTGGATCTGGGGGTGCCGGCAACTATGCTGACCGCGGCGGTTTACGCCCGGGCGGTATCGACGGCTATGGAATTGCGCCGTGAACTCCACAATCCGGATCGACCGCGGGAAGCCCCGCCTGTCAAACTGGGGGCGCTGCACACTGCTTATCAGATGGCCCGTATATTGAATCACCAGCAGGGTTTGTGGTTGCTGAAAGCAGGCTCCGACGATCACCATTGGAACCTGAATCTCTCAGAAATTGCCCGTATTTGGACCAACGGCTGCATCATCAGGTCCGAATTGATGGTACAATTGATCGACTGGTTACAAGCGCAGACTCAATTATTCCGGCATCCGGAAGTCCATCAATTGCTCAAAGACTCTGAATACGCATTGGACGTAGTACTGGAAACGGCTCGCGAGCACGGGGTCGCGGTCCCTGTATTCTGCGCAGCCCAACAGTACTGGTACGGTATGTCGACCGGTCGTTCGACGGCCAACCTGATCCAGGCCCAGCGCGACCTAATCGGAGCGCATCGCTATCAGCGAATCGATCGCCCGGCCGATCAGACATTTCACACGCAATGGACCGATAAACCCGAATAATGGATTTAAGCCTCTTGTTGGCCGTCTTGGCCGGTATTGCTCTGCTCCTGGTACTTATTTTGTTGGTGCGCCTGCAAGCATTTCTGGCCCTGCTGCTCGCCAGTCTGGCCACCGGCATACTAGCTGGTATGGAACCCATAGCCATTATCAATACCATGCAGGAGGGTATGGGAAATACCCTGGGCTTTGTTGCTACCGTGGTAGGCCTGGGCGCCTTGTTCGGTGCTATTCTGGAAAGTTCGGGAGGTGCAAGTAGTCTGGCCCGCTATATGATACAGACATTTGGGGAACGCAGGGCCTCCTGGGCCCTCCTTATTACCGGTTTTTTGGTAGCTATTCCGGTATTTTTTGATGTGGGGTTCATCATATTGGTGCCTTTGGCCTATGCATTGCAGCGAAAAACGGGCCGGTCACTGTTGCTTTATGCCTTGCCATTGCTAGCGGGCCTGGCTATTACTCATGCTTTTATCCCGCCCACGCCCGGGCCCGTTGCGGTGGCCGATATTCTGCAGGCCGATCTGGGATGGGTGATCGTGATCGGAGCGATCACCGGGTTGCCGACCGCTATGCTTGCCGGACCTGTTTTTGCCCGCTATATCAGTGGCCGTTTGCAGGTGACGGCACCCACTTTTTCGGATGCGAAGCAAGTGTCTGCCGGTTTCCCCCCGGTGTGGATGATCCTGATGATTATTCTCTTTCCGATCGTATTGATCGTGGTCAACACCGTTTTGAATAGCCCGCTTGCTGCTGATTGGCCTGTTCCGGGTGGTTTGCGCAGGTGGATGCAACTCATCGGTCATCCATTTGCGGCGCTCATCCTGGCGAATCTGCTGGCCTGGTATCTATTGGGTATTCGTCGTGGTATGAGTCGGGAGGATCTTTTTCGCCTTTCGGCAAAATCTATGGAACCGGCGGGGGTAATTATCCTCCTGACGGGAGCCGGCGGCGTCTTCAAACAAATGCTGGTGAATACGGGAGCGGGTGATATGCTGGCGACTTACTTTATTGGTTCGGGACTGGGTGTACTCCTGTTCGCGTTTGTTGCGGCCCTGTTGGTACGGGTACTTCAGGGGTCGGCGACCGTAGCCATGATCACCGGAGCCGGAATAACGGCTCCACTACTCGATCCCGGACTGGCAGACCCCCAACGGGCCTTGTTGGTGATCGCTATTGCTGCCGGTGCGACGGGTGTGTCTCACGTCAATGACAGCGGCTTCTGGTTGGTCAGTAAATACCTGGGCATCAGCGAGGGCCAGACTTTCCGAACCTGGACCCTCATGACAACCCTCATTGCCCTGATCGGGTTCGGAGTAGCCTGTGTGATCAGCTTCTTTTTGTAAGCCTATAACTTCTCCCGATTGCGCATATCGTAGCGATCGCCTTCCCGCAGGAAGTAGAAACGACGGTCTGCTTCGGGCAACTTTTTTAGGTCGCTGCCTTCGCGAGACCAGAATTGATCATCGTACACCAATACGTAGCTGGGACCCATGACTTCGAATACGTCACCCTGCACGATCATGGCCGTTTTCTCGTCAATGCCCACACCGAGCAGACCGGGTTTGGCATCGAGGATCTCAAAGAGGTCGAAATGCCGATTGCGTGCCAGGACGTGCTGATCAATGGCAATGTTTTCAATGAAGCCAAACCCCACTTCGTGATCACCCATCATGATTTGATTGTCCTCGGTATCGCCGCGTACCAGATAGGACCCCTGGATCGAAGCACCCGCCGAAGAGCCGCCTATGACGCCTCCCTCTTTCAGTAGATTATGGAAAAGGTCCTCCGCCCGGGTTCCGGCGTAGGCATCGACCAATCGCCACTGCCGGCCACCACCGAACCAGATACCCCTGGCTTCGGCCAGCGGTTGGGTAAAGGAAGCATCATCGGCCTGCGAACGGTCGTTGGTATGCCATACTACCACGTTTTCGGCGCCCAGGCCGCGCAGGCGGTCGGCGATGCCGGCGTCCTGGTCGTAGCTGTCGCGTCCGGCCGCCGTGGGGATCACGACCAGGTCGTTTTCTGGTCCGCCCGCCAGTTCAATGAATTTTTCCAGAATAGCATCCGTGGCCCCTCCGCCACCGACAATAACCAGGGAGCCGTTTTCCGGACCGGTGGTTTGCCCTATGACGGCTTGCGCCAAAAAAATAAGAAAGAAAAAAATGCAGGCACTTCTGAGCATAGCTTTTGCTTTTTGCGTAAGCTAGTAAATTAGACGGAAGTGAGAAAGAGACAGGAG
>CAYFGK010000219.1:0-4397 GCA_964342305.1 uncultured Saprospiraceae bacterium
GAACCCGCCATTTTTGACGAAATTTAACTTAATTTACCTACATGGGGAATTGCTGATATGCTCTTTGACCGGCTTGCGATTCGTTAAAGTGTTGCTAAAGTGGCGTACCCCTGGAAGCCCTGACCCGATGTGCCTGCGTTTTAAGTGGGAAGAAATCACCCAATAAAACTGTTAGGTACATGAAAAGATCAATTAACCATGCCCTGTTGTTCGTTAGTCTGCTGGCTTTCTCGACGGCCTGTAGTTTCCCCCGGCCCGTGCTCAGGCTGGATCCCGTAGCCGACAATGCCGAATGGTGGTACGGCAACCAACGGATCAGCCAGTCTTCTCCCGATGGCCTGAACCTGGAGGTAACCTATCTGGGTAGTCAGGACTACCGTATGGAGTTCCTGGTAAACGTGGCTAACCAAACCGGTGAGACCGTCTTGGTGGAACCTGGTGCATTTCGCTTGATCACCCTCGATGCTACCGGTGAACCCCAGGCCGATGGTTCACAGCAGACCATTGATCCCGAACGGGAATTGCTGGAAGCCGAACTGCAGGCCGCCCAGGAGCGATCCGACCAGCGCAACGAATCGGTTATTCGGCTTATTGACGTTACCACCGACCTGGCATCTTCCGGTCCGGAAAACGATGTTTCCCGCGAGGATGATGAAGACTGGACCGAGGAGGAGATACGCAACCACCGTCGACTGACCAACCTCAATGACCGCCGCGAATACTGGGCTAATCAGTCTCTGCGGAAAACGAATCTGCCACCGGGGTACGAAATGAGCGGCACCATCCAGTTCAACCGGATTGATCGCGCACCCGCTATACGCATCGAATGTACCCTGGGCGGACACATTTTTTCGGTGCACTACGATCAGCGGCTGGTTCGTCCCTCGGATTTGCGGAAGTGAACGAGACTGCAGAGACCAGGAGACTGCCGAGACTGAGCGCTCAATCTCTTAAGTTCCTGCTTTCCCTCCAGTCTCTACCGTCTCAGTAATCACTCATCCTTATAAATCCCCACGACCCGCTCACCGGGTTTTACGTACCCGCGGTACATACCCTCGGTATTGTAGGTCATAGAAATGTTGCCGTATTTATCGAGGGCGATGAGGCCACCGCTGCCGCCGGCATCGACCAGTTTTTTCATGACTACTGCGTCGGTGGCATCGGCCAGGGTCTTTTTGGCGTAAGCCATGTGGGCGTGGACGTCGTAAGCTACTGCGTAGCGAATAAAAAACTCACCGTGACCGGTGCAGGAAACACCGCAGGTGGCATTGTTGGCGTAGGTGCCGGCCCCGATGATGGGGGAGTCGCCGATGCGGCCGTATTTTTTATTGGTCATACCGCCGGTAGAAGTACCGGCCACGATGTTCCCTTCTTTATCGAGGGCAACACAGCCTACCGTCCCGAATTTATGATCGGGAAAAGGAGGGGCGAGCATGCTGGTACGCTCGCTTTCGGCTTTTGCTTCGGCGGCCTGGGCCTTTTGGAGCGCATCGTATCGGAATTGGGTGAAGAAGTAACTGTTAGGGACGGTTTCCAATCCTTGTTCCAGGGCGAATTCCTCCGCTCCGGGTCCGGAAAGCATGACGTGTTCCGACTTTTCCATCACCGCCCGGGCGGCGGAGATGGGATGTTTTACATTGGTTACCCCTCCGACGGCACCTGCATTCAGGGTAGCTCCGTCCATAAACGAGGCATCGAGTTCGTGCTGGCCGGCCGCTGTGAACACGGCTCCTTTGCCGGCATTAAAGAGAGGAACCGTTTCCAGGTAGTTGATGGTCTTTTCCACGGCATCGGCCGCGGTTCCGCCCGATTGTAAGATTTGCTCACCGATTGTTAGCGCTGAATCGAGAGCCGATCGGTACATAGAGTCTTTTTCGGCCGTCATGTCAGCGCGTCGCAGAGTTCCGGCTCCGCCGTGGATGACCATAGCGTATTCAGCAGTTTCCGGCGTGTCGGGCGTATTATTCGTTTCCGACGTGTCGGTAGTATTCGTTGTGGATTCGGTATCGCAACTGGTTCCGAGGAGGAACAGATTTAGGCAACACAATAAGGCAAGAGCGTGCTTGAACTTCATAATTGGCGTATTGATGTATGGCAAAAAATAAAAAAAGTAAATTAACCAGCGAATTCCGGTGAACGGTCAGGCCGTCAGGGCAGCTTCTGATCGCCTTTTCACGACCATTGATCTAAAAAAAGCCGACAATGCACTAAGGGTTTTTAATTTAGGGATTAAACCACAGTTGTTGCTGAACGTTCAGAAGCTGTTTGGATTTGGTTTTTGAAAATTGTTAGCGTGTATGTTGTGGCTAGGTGAGGCGCCAAAACCGGCCCGTACGGGGAGGCTTTTGGTAACGAAATATAGCCACAAAAGGCGCCTAACAAAATCGAAGGATTAAATTTAAACAGCTACTCAAAGATCAAAAAACGCGAACTCACATTATGGGCCAATTCTTTAAGTTTTTATTCGCTTCCTGCCTGGGTGTAATCCTTGCTCTTGGTGTACTCTTCACCATTGGAGGACTTATCTTCGCCTCCTTCGTCAACCAGGCCAGCAAGCCCAAAGATATATCTGCAAACTCTGTTTTGCGACTGACGTTCCAGGATCCGATACCGGAACTTACCAATAATATCGAACCCGATCCCTTCACTACCGACTTCCAGGACAGCGAGGTGTTGGGGCTCCACGACATCGCTGCTACCATCCGCCAGGCTGCCGAAGATGATAACATTAAAGGTATCCTGCTGGAACCGGGCCTTACCTACAATGCCGGTTTCTCTACGACCCGCACCCTGCGCGACGCCCTGGAGGATTTTGCGGATAGTGGAAAATTCGTTATTTCCCACTCCAAATTTTACCTCATGCCCACCTACTACCTGGCATCAGCCGGTACGGAGGTCCACGTTAATCCGGCAGGGATTATGGAGGTGCGTGGGTTTGCTTCGGAGGTGCCCTTCTTTAAAGATATGCTCGACCGGATCGAAGCAGAAGCTCAGGTCTTTTACGCTGGAAAGTACAAAAGTGCTACGGAACCCTTCCGTCGCACCGATATGAGTCCGGAGAATAAAGAGCAGGTCCGGGAATACCTGACCGATTACTACGATGTTTTTCTGGATGATGTCAGCCGCACCCGGACTATTGACCGGGCTGAATTAAAGCGCGTTATCGACGAATACCTGGCCGGCAACCCCGAAGAAGCGTTGCGCTATAAGCTGATTGACGGTATTTCCTACCGTTCTGATGTAGAAGACCGGATGCGCGAACTGATCGGCCTCGACGAAGATGAATCAGTAAAAACCTTTACGCTAAAAGATTATTACCGCAGCAACCCACCCGACCGCAACTACCGCGCCCGGGACAAGGTAGCTGTCATCTACGCAGAAGGTACCATTATTGACGGAGATGGTGCCAACGGCAGTGTGGGCGATAACCGCTACGTGAAGACCATCCAAAAAGTCGTCAGAGATGACCGCGTTCAGGCCATTGTGTTGCGAGTGAATTCTCCAGGTGGAAGTGCCCTGGCATCGGAAAATATCTGGCACGCCCTGACCGAAGCCAAGGAAGCCGGGAAGCCTCTGGTAGTCTCCATGGGTGACTATGCCGCTTCCGGGGGCTATTACATCTCGGCCCCGGCCGACAGTATTTTTGCTCAACCGAATACCCTGACCGGCTCCATCGGTGTGTTTCGGGTCATGCCCAACCTCAGCCAGACCTTTGGTGAGGAGCTGGGGATCGATTGGGATTCCGTAAAGGTAAGTGATCGCGCTATCGGATACAGCCCATTCTTTGATCTGACGCCGGCCGAGGCGCAGTACGTTCAACGGGAAACGGATGCGGCCTACGAGCTATTCCTTAGCCGGGTCGCCGAAGGGCGTGGCATGACCCGGGATGCCGTTCACGAGGTGGCCCAGGGACGTGTATGGACCGGCCAGCGTGCCCTCGATAAAGGTCTGGTGGATAAACCGGGTGATTTGCAGCGAGCAATCGCTTCGGCCGTTAAAATGGCTGAATTAGACGAGTACCGGGTAGTCGATTACCCCCAGGTGAAAGATCCCTTTACCCAATTACTCGAAGAATTCCTGGGAGCTGATGCAAACCTGAAAGCCAAATGGCTGATGAAAAGCCAATTCCCCAAACTATATCCACACTACAAAACGGCTACGGAATTAAGAGATATGCACGGTATACAAGCTCGAATGCCCTTTGAGCCGACCTGGAATTAACGTCTCCGTTCACTTCTGCACTGGCAGGTCGGAGTACCCAAATACTTTCAAAGATGAATGTTGAATGCTAAATGATGATTCTAATTTAGCACTCATCATCACGACTGTACGAAACTTCAAATTTAAAACCCATCCCCCCGACCCCCTTCCCTTTGAAAAGGGAAAGGGGAGTTCTT
>CAYFGK010000220.1:0-4383 GCA_964342305.1 uncultured Saprospiraceae bacterium
AATTTCGTGATCGGAAAAAAGCGAGACTGCAATCTGGTTGACGAAAAAACAGGTTTAGGGGTTTAGGTTAAGGTTTAGGTTCAGGTGGGAATGCATGTTACGTACTGTAAACTCAACCTCAGTCTCAGCCTCAACCTCAGCCTCAGTCTCAGCCTCAGCCTCAGTCTCAACCTCAACCTCAGTCTCAGCCTCAACCTCAGCCTCAACCTCAGCCTCAGTCTCAGCCTCAACCTCAGTCTCAGCCTCAACCTCAACCTCAGAATAACTACTCAGCCCGTTCCATTTCCCGCCAAACCGGTGTCCGTGGACGCAGGGTGACGAGGGGCAGGGGAACGACCTTTTCCTCGTTGACGGGGCGGAGTTTAAAGCGCTGGAGCATACGGATAACCACCAACTGCATTTCCATGAGTGAGAAGTGGTTACCGATGCACATGCGGGGGCCACCGCCAAAGGGCAGGTAGGTGTAGGGTTCGTGTTCCTTTTTGGCGGAAGCCAGGAACCGCTCGGGACGAAAAGCCTCCGGTTCGGACCAGTATGTCGGATTATGGTGTAGCCCGTAGAAGTAAGTGATCAGATAGGTGCCTTTCGGGATATCCAGTCCATCGTAGTGATCATCGGTTACGGCCTGGCGATCGGTGATCCAGGCGGGCGGATAGAGGCGCATGGTTTCCTCGATGGCCGCGAGGGTGTAGGGGAAATCCGAGAGTTCCGAAAATTCCGGAGCTCGTCCGCGAAGGGATGAGATCTCCTCGCGGATGCGGGCCTCCACCGCCGGGTGTCTGCCGAGTAAGTACCAGAACCAGGCCAGGGCATTGGCTGAGGTGTCGTGACCAGCGACGAAGAGGATGGTTACTTCGTCCTGTACCTGGCGGGGCAGCATGGCCTCTCCGGTATCTTCGTAGCGCGCATCCAAAAGCATTTGCAGGAGATCGTCCTGAGGTTCTTCGTTACGACGGGCTTCGATATAGCTCAGGGTAATCGCGTTATTGGCGTCGCGGAGTTGCTCGTGCCGCTTCAGGGCACCGTTGATCCTGAAAAGTGGGTTTAGGAAAGGTTGGCGTATCTGCCGGATCACGAATTCCTGGAGTTCGGTGATGTTCTTGCTAAGCACATCCAGTTCGTGCTGGGGAATGGATTGACTGAAGATGGAGCGTGCGATCACATTGAAGGTAAGGGTCATCATTTCCGGGTACATATCGATCGGCCCTGCTTCTCGACGATCGTTCAGGCCGTCGAGGTGCTCATCGATCACCGAAACCATATTGGGAACGAGTTGGGCCAGTCGTTGACGGTGGAAGCCAGGTTGGATCAGGCGGCGCTGCCTTAGCCAGAAATCCCCCTCACTGGTCAGCAGCCCGCGGCCCAGGAAGTGGGCCAGCTTATCGAAATGCACTGGTGATTTGATATAGTTGCGGTGGTTTTTTTGTAAAACGTGGCGGATCAGCCCTGGGTTCTGGGTGAAGATGGCCGGAAACAGGCCGCCCATGTGGAGGCGGTAGGTAGAGCCGTAGTTGTGCACATTTTCCTGGAGTAAGGGCAGGGGATCCCGGACAAAGCGAAAGGAATTGAACAGGGTTTTCCAACGTGGGATATGCGGTACGCTAGCGGACATGATGACTTGGTTAGCGCGGCAAAAAAACGGCCGCTTTCATTTCGGGGGCTTCGCCCTCCGGTACAATGACAATGATTCGGTTGGTCAGGCTTTCACCGATCTGCATGCCAACTCCCACCGGGAGTTGTTCGATGGGCTCCTGATCAAGTTGGATAACTTTGGTGTAGAGCAAGGGCAGGGGGAGGGTGGTGTTCAGCGCAGTGAGTCTGATACCTACCGCATTGAGGCAGGTAAACTCGGCCAGTTTGTCTTGTTCCAGGGGCTGCACATTCCCTGATTTGTCAAAAATATGAAAGAACGGTGCTTCCGTTTTGGTGAGAGATACCTGGATCTCGTAGCGTTCGTAGTTGGCGCCCCGGTAGGAAGTAGAACGTGCATTGGTGATGTCGTAGCGCAGGTTGAACCCATCGATCGCCAGATCAGTCCCTTCCCGGAGCGGGTGAAATGCTTGTGATACAGCGTCCGGAGGCAGGCCGATCGAACAGAACAGGAAAACGAACAGATAAAAGCGCATGGGTTTTTACGGGAAATATACACTGTTTTCGGGACGGATATAGCAGTGCCAAAAGCCCTTTTACCTAAACCTGGTGAAATTCTAGCGAAAATTCGCAAAAAAGTGGGGTGTTAATCTTTACACGCAGCCAAATGTTACATATATTGTAGCGAATATTCGCTAGAATCTCTGATAAATGATTCATTATGGATGCCGTAACACAAAAAACAGTACTTAAAGGAGGAGAATTCCTCATAAAAGATTCCCGCCCGGAAGACATCTTTATTCCCGAAGAGATCAATGAGGAACAGAAGATGATCCGCAATATGGTCAGTGATTTTCTGCAAAACGAGATCCTGCCCAATATCGATAGGATCGAAAAGCAAGAAGAGGGCGTGGTCGTTGGTTTGCTCAATAAATTGGGTGAGCTGGGACTGCTGGGCTCCCATATGCCGGAACAATACGGCGGGATGGAACTCGATAATAATACCAATACCCTGATCAACGAACAGATGGGGCCATCGGGTTCGTTCTCGGTGAGTTACGCAGCCCATATTGGTATCGGTATGCTTCCCATTCTGTACTTCGGTACGGATGCCCAAAAAGAAAAGTATCTGCCCCGGCTGATCAGTGGTGAATTGAAGGCTGCTTACTGCCTCACGGAGCCAAGTTCAGGTTCGGATGCACTGGCCGCAAAGACTCGTGCCGACCTGTCGGAAGATGGTAGCCACTATCTGCTCAACGGGCAGAAGATGTGGATATCCAATGCCGGATTCGCCGATATCTTCATCGTTTTTGCAAAGATTGACGGCGACAAATTCACGGGCTTTATTGTTGAGCGCGACAGCGACGGCCTGACGCTGGGTGCCGAAGAGGACAAAATGGGTATCAAGGGATCATCGACCCGCCAGGTATTCTTCGAGAACGTGAAAGTACCGGCCGACAATATGTTGGGCGAAATCGGTAAGGGCCACCTGATCGCCTTTAACGTATTGAATATCGGGCGTTTCAAGCTGGGTGCATTATGCCTGGGAGGCGCCAAAATGAGTGCCGATACGGCCGTGAAGTACGCCAACGAGCGCCACCAGTTTGACCAGCCGATCTCTAATTTCGGAGCTATCCGCCATAAGCTGGCCGAGCAGGCGACGCAGATCTTTGCCGTGGAGAGTGCGGTTTACCGGGTGTCAAACCTGCTGGAAGAACGCAAGATGCACTTTGTTGAGCAGGGCGACGACTTTGAGGTTGCCAAGCTGAAAGCTGCCGAAGAATACGCCATCGAGTGCTCCATCCTGAAGGTGTTTGGCTCAGAAACGCTGGATTTTGTGGTGGATGAGACTTTACAGATTCACGGTGGTATGGGCTTTTCCGAAGAAGGAACGGCCGCCCGTGCCTACCGCGATAGCCGGATCAACCGGATCTACGAGGGTACCAACGAGATCAACCGCATGCTGACCATCGATATGCTGTTCAAGCGTGCCCTGAAAGGTAATCTGGATATCGTCGGTCCCGCGTGGAACGTGCAGAAGGAGCTGGCTTCTATGCCGAGCCTCGACAAACCTGAGGGTACCTACGGCGAAGAAGAAAAGGCTATTGCGGAGTTTAAGAAACTGGTATTGATGGTTGCCGGGGCTGCCGCCAAACAGCAAATGGATGGCAAGCTGAATCTGAAAGAGGAGCAGGAGCTCCTGATGAATGTAGCCGATATGCTGAGCTACCTGTTCATTGCGGAATCAACGTTGCTGCGCACGCAGAAGCTGCACGAAGTATCGTCTTCCATCGATCAGGACTTATACGATGCGATGCTACGCGTTTACCTGAACGATGCCACGGCACGCATGAGCAAACTGGCTACCGATACGCTGACGGCCTTTGCCGAAGGTGATCTGCTGCGCACCATGCTGATGGGCGTGAAGCGTTTCACCAAGTATCCACCGCAGAACGTGGTGGCCCTGCGTCGCAAGATCGCTGCAAAATTGGTAGAAGAGAACGAATATTGTTTCTAAGAGGACTTTAGTTGAGACGTTGGCAACAGCGTCTCAACATATGTTACTCCATAATGAAGGGCCTTCATCCGATCGGGTGAGGGCTTTTTTGTGTTGGTATAAGGTATTTGGTATAGGGTAGTAGGTATACGGGATGTTCTACCAAAAACTCACGCTGTATTTGGTACTGGGTATTAGGTAGGTAGTAGGACTATTTTAAATCCTTATACCTAATACCTACTACTATGTACCGGGAGGTTGGGCTTTGACTATCATCACTTTACAGATATGTCAGT
>CAYFGK010000221.1:0-4314 GCA_964342305.1 uncultured Saprospiraceae bacterium
CCATGCAACAGGTCAAATTAGAGGGCAGAAAACTTGTCTGCTTTCTGGAGCAAATCCTGTGCAGTTACGCATCGCAAAAATCTAACCGTGAGCCGTGAATCGTGGCCCGTGAACCGTGAACCGTGAACCGTGCAGCGTTTCCCAAAACCTAATCCCTTTCCCTTCCGTTATATCTGATGAACATTTTTTTTTGCGGAAGCACTACTACTAAGGTGTATGGTCATCACTCAGCACACACAATTCATTGATCAACTCAGACAGGCACTCGAACAACCCCTGCCTGGCCCCGAAGCGCAGTACCGCATGGCCCACGTTGCCCGTCGTGGTCACCAGCAGGTGCCCGATACGGCACGTAAGGCGGCGGTATTGGCACTCCTGTACCCGCGAGACGAGCAATGGCACATCGTGCTGATCGAGCGGGTCACTCATCAGGATGATCGCCACAGCGGACAGATCAGTTTTCCGGGAGGACGGCACGATGCCACCGATCCCGACCTGGAAACCACCGCCCTGCGCGAAGCCGAAGAAGAAGTCGGCGTGACCGCCAACCGCATTGAGCTGATCGGTGAACTGACCGACCTGTACATTCCGGTCAGCAATTACCTGGTGCATCCCTACGTGGGATTCACCCAGTATCAGCCCGACTTCGTGCCCGAAGAAAGGGAAGTCAACGATATTCTGGAAGTACCCTTTTCGCTATTCCTGAAAAAAGATACGGTGCGAACGCGTCACCTCACCATTAATCCACAGATCACGCTGCGAGATGTCCCCTATTACCACGTGTTTGACAAAACGATCTGGGGAGCAACCGCCATGATGCTGAGTGAGCTTACCGAAGTGGTGGAGCGCATCCGACCCTGATTTTTTGTATTTTTGCAGGCCCGAATACCCTAACCACATACCGAATAAAACCAACCAACCGCTATGGAGACCATTGCTCCCTACAAACCAAAAAATAAGGTGCGAATCGTTACCGCTGCCTCCCTCTTCGACGGGCACGATGCCGCCATCAATATTATGCGCCGGATCATGCAAAGCTCCGGTGCCGAGATCATTCACCTGGGGCACAATCGCTCGGTCCAGGATATCGTCGATACCGCCATCCAGGAAGATGTCCAGGGGATTGCCATCACCTCCTACCAGGGTGGGCATACCGAGTTTTTTAAATACATGTACGATCTGTTGCAGGAACGCGGCGCCGGCCACATCAAGCTGTTTGGTGGCGGAGGCGGAACCATCCTGCCCGAAGAGATTAAGGAACTCCACGATTACGGGATCACCCGTATCTACTCCCCCGACGACGGTCGCCAACTCGGCCTGCAGGGAATGATCAATGACGTGCTGGAAAAATGTGATTTCCCCGTCGGCCAGAACCTCAATGGCGAACTCAAAAGCTATAAAGAGAAGGATAAACACGCTCTGGGGCGCATGATCTCAGCGGCCGAAAACTATCCCGATCAGAACCGGGATTGGCTGGACAGTCTGCGTCAGGAAGTGGTAGCGAAGACTATACCCGTACTCGGTATTACCGGTACCGGTGGTGCCGGTAAGTCCAGTCTGGTCGACGAACTGGTGCGCCGGTTCCTGATGGATTTCGACGATAAGACCATCGCCGTCATTTCCGTCGACCCCTCCAAACGCAAAACGGGAGGTGCCCTGCTCGGTGACCGCATCCGCATGAACTCCGTGAATCACCCCCGGGTGTTTATGCGTTCGCTGGCTACCCGCCAGTCAAACCTGGCCCTGAGCAAACACGTGCAGGACGCCATCAATATCCTGAAAGCAGCCCAGTACGATCTGATCATTCTGGAGACCTCCGGGATCGGCCAGTCCGACACGGAGATCATCGATCACTCCGATGTTTCGCTCTACGTGATGACCCCGGAATACGGTGCCGCCACTCAGTTAGAGAAGATCGACATGCTCGACTTTGCCGACCTGATCGCCCTCAATAAATTTGATAAACGCGGTGCGCTCGATGCCCTGCGCGACGTGCGTAAGCAGTACCAGCGCAACCACCAGCTCTTCACGAAAGACCTGGACGACATGCCGGTTTTTGGCACCATTGCTTCCCAGTTCAACGATCCCGGTATGAATACTCTCTATCGGGCCATTATGGACAATCTGGTGGAGCGTACCGGAGCGGAGCAGTTGCGCTCGAACTTTGAGATGAGCAAAGAGATGAGCGAGAAGATCTTTATCATTCCGCCGAACCGCACCCGCTACCTCTCCGAAATTGCCGAGACCAATCGTTTCTACGACCGCTGGGTCGATAAACAGGTAGACATTGCGCGTCGTCTTTTTGGCGTAAGCCAGAGTATTGCCGCGGTGAAAGACCAGCAAGAACTCGAGCAAAAAGATCTCATTCTGAAGGGGCTGCAAAAGACCTACGACGAACTCGAACTGGAACTCGACGGTCAGTGCAAGCGCATCCTCGAGACCTGGGAAGAAAAGAAGGAACAATACAGTGCCGACGAGTTTGTTTACAAGGTCCGCAACAAAGAGATCCGCGTACCCACCTTTACCAAGTCGCTCTCGCACACCCGCATTCCCCGCGTGCTGTTGCCCAAGTTCAAAGACTGGGGCGAGATCCTGCGCTGGGTACTGCAGGAAAATGTACCGGGTGAATTCCCGTACACCGCCGGGGTATTCCCCTTCAAGCGCAAGGGCGAAGATCCCACGCGGATGTTTGCCGGGGAGGGTGGTCCCGAGCGTACCAACCGCCGCTTCCACTACCTCTCGCAGGGCATGCCCGCCAAACGCCTCTCCACGGCTTTTGATTCGGTGACCCTCTACGGAGAAGATCCCGATCACCGTCCCGATATTTACGGTAAGATCGGTAACTCCGGGGTGAGCATCTGCTGCCTCGACGACGCCAAGAAACTGTACAGCGGCTTTGATCTCTGCGATCCCAAGACGTCGGTTTCTATGACCATCAACGGTCCGGCGGCGGCCATGACGGCCTTCTTCATGAATACGGCCGTGGACCAGCAGTGCGAAAAATACATTCGCGAAAACGGACTGGAAGATCAGGTCGAGGCCAAGAAAAAAGTACTCTACGACGACCGTGGCCTGCCCCGCCCCGAATACCACGGCGAACTACCCGACGGCAACGACGGCCTGGGACTACTGCTGCTCGGTGTCACCGGTGATCAGATCCTCGAAGCCAGCGTCTATCAGGAGCTCAAGGCAAAAGCACTCTCGTCCGTGCGCGGTACCGTCCAGGCGGATATTCTGAAGGAAGATCAGGCTCAGAACACCTGCATTTTCAGCACCGAGTTTTCGCTAAAGCTGATGGGAGATGTACAACAGTATTTCACCGATCATAAGGTGCGCAACTTCTACAGTGTATCCATTTCAGGGTACCACATTGCCGAGGCGGGTGCTAATCCCATTACCCAGCTGGCCTTTACCCTGGCCAACGGCTTCACCTTCGTGGAGTACTACCTCTCGCGGGGCATGGACATCAACGATTTTGCGCCCAACCTGTCGTACTTCTTCAGCAACGGAGTCGATCCCGAGTACGCCGTGATCGGACGGGTCGCCCGCCGCATCTGGTCCAAGGCCCTCAAGCATAAATACAACGCCAACGAGCGCTCTCAGAAGCTGAAGTACCACATTCAGACCTCGGGTCGCTCCCTGCACGCACAGGAGATCGCCTTCAATGATATCCGGACCACGCTGCAGGCCCTCTACGCCATCTACGACAACTGCAACTCCCTGCACACCAACGCCTACGACGAGGCCATCACGACGCCCACCGAGGAAAGTGTACGGCGGGCCGTGGCCATCCAGATGATCATCAACCACGAGCTGGGTCTCGCCAAGAACGAGAACCCACTACAGGGCAGCTTCATCATCGAAGAGCTCACCGAGCTGGTCGAAGAAGCCGTGCTAATGGAGTTCGACCGCATCACCGAACGCGGAGGCGTGCTCGGTGCCATGGAAACCATGTACCAACGCGGCAAGATCCAGGAGGAAAGTCTGTACTACGAATCCCTCAAACACAGTGGAGAGCTGCCGGTGATCGGCGTGAATACCTACCTCAATAAGGAAGGTTCCCCGACCATCATTCCCGAAGAGGTCATTCGCGCCACCCCCGAGGAAAAGGAACAGCAAATCGGCACCCTGAATAAGCTGACCGAAGCGTACGCCGAAAGTCGCTCGGAACGACTCCAGGCTTTGCAGCAAAAGGCCATGAATCATCAGAATTTATTCGAGGAATTGATGGAGGCCACTAAGGTGTGTTCGTTGGGGCAGATCACCCATGCGTTGTACGAGGTGGGTGGGCAGTATCGGCGTAATATGTAGGTG
>CAYFGK010000222.1:0-4030 GCA_964342305.1 uncultured Saprospiraceae bacterium
TTCCCGTAAGGGGGCAACATCTGAATATCAAATCGGGTACTCATGTCAATATGACGGGGGGCGCTATGGTCGTGCAGGCTAATTTGACCAATGATGGTACTTTCCGGCAAAACGGAGAGGTGACCTTTTCGGGGGATGAAACCCGCACCCTGGACGGAAGTTCCTTGATCACCTTCGATTCGCTAACCATAGACCTGGCTGGCGAACTATTTCAATTGCAAACCGGTGCACTGGTTGGAGCTAACCTCCATTTGGCTAGTGGCCAGGTACAGCTCAATAATAGTGCCCTGGAGATCCTGGTCGGTGCAAAGATTCAGCAACAAAACGAGGAGACCTACATACGGACCAATGGTTCGGGGCTGTTGTACCGGCCTATCGATCAATCGGACATGGTCTTTTTTCCGGTCGGAGGGAGTATAATGGCCCCTGTTTCCATCATGGGTACGACCGAAGGACCGTCTGTCATCGGCCTTGGGGTCAGGGATGTCGTACGTGTCAATGGGACCAATGGTCCGATCATCGATGAATACCTGGTGGATCATACCTGGACCATTTCGGACAGGGATGATGCCGGTCAACCTTACGGTGCTACTTTCCAATGGAGCTTATCCTCGGAGTTGAATACCAACGGGGGTGAGCTATTTCTCAGTAATTACAATGGTGGTTGGCAACCCTATGCCGACGCCAATGATGCCGTGGATCCGGGCAGTGGACGGCGCACGATGAATAAGGAGCAAATAACGGATTATGGTCTTTTCTCCGTATTTGGTCAACGCAACGGATACGGGGTACCATTCGATTGCCAGGAGGTGGATTTGACGGTTCCGCCCGAAGAAATTACGGGTTATGTCAATTACCACGCCGAAGAATCCCTGGAATCAGCTACCCATATTTCTGAGCAGAGTAGTGTATATTTTTCCGCCGGAGAATCTATTCGCCTGTTGCCCGGTTTCACAGTAGAACGTGGTGCTTACTTTCACGCCCAGATCTTTAGCTGTTCTTTTTCCAATGTTCGTATGCTGGAGGACGAAGAGGTGGCCCAACTCGCGGAGCCTGAGATGGGTAGAGAGCGATCAGATCTGGAATTGATGGTTTTTCCCAATCCCCTGCACGATGTGTCTACGGTCCGGTTTTACTTGCCGGAAGCAGGCTCCACTCGTATCCAGGTGCTCGATCTGAACGGTCAGGTACTTTCTCGGCAGGACTACCTTCAGCTGGACGCAGGTTGGCAGGAAACGCAATTCCATGCCGGTAATCTGCCCTCCGGTCTGTATATGCTTTTACTGGAAACAGAGACGGGACAAGCCTGGAAAAAACTGATCATTGAACGCGGATAAGGAATGGCTTGCTGAAGTAGCAAGCCATTTTGGAGTGGGCCCGTGAGGGTCTGCTCTTTTTTTAGGGATTAGTCATCAAAAAATTCTTCTAATTGCTCCACATCACCCAAGGTGATCTTTACGGATTGGCGCTGACGTTCAATGGTATTGCGGATGTGGGCAGGCAAGTCTGGTAACTCCAGAAATTTGTCGTAGGCACCCAGGTATACTTTTTCACCGCGTTCCACTTCTTCCAGCAGAGCTTCCTCGTCATTACCGGTGGCGTAGGCCTTAATATCGAGCCAGGTCCGGTGCAGACCACCTTCGATACTGCCGCCTTTGTCGATCTCCCCGTCGAGGCCACGGATTAGTTCTTTTATCTGATGACCGTAGTGGTAGCGGTGCGCGATCTTTTCCTGGAAATAGGCACGTAAAAGGGGATGCTTGCTTTCATTTTTCAGGATGGTGTATCCTTTTTCAGCGTCGTAATTGCGGGTAAGCAAATGATTCAATTCGCTGACTATTTTGTCGTTGGTCATGGGGTGTTGATTTAATGAGTTCTCGATTATCAAATTTGCTTTTCTAAAAAGGTTGAAAGCTGAAAATGTTTGCTCCACGGTCAGCCCGGCAATCCAAGATCCGCGCTCTCTTTACCAAGATGTGCGCTTAGTACACAGGAACATATCCGGCTAAATTGTAGGCATAATCACAAAAGAACACACATGACCACTGAAAAGAAGATCGTGCTAATAACGGGTGTCAGCCGCCGCGAGGGACTGGGGTTTGGGCTGGCCAAGGCCTTTCTGGCGGAAGGGTTTGATGTTTTGATAACAGCCCGCCAGCGCGAGGCGGCGGAGGCATTGTCCGATGAGCTGTCCGGCGAGTGGCAAACGATTATGTCGGAAGCCCTGGACATTACGAACCAGGAAAGTGTTGATGCCCTGGCCACCTTTGTGGAAAAGCGCTATCAACGCCTTGATGTACTCGTCAATAACGCCGGTGCCGGTATGGATTATATGGTGGAACCTCTGCAAACCAACTTCGCAGATACCCGGGCGGCCTTCGAAACGAATGTATTCGGCGCGTGGCGCATGGTCATAGCTTTTGTTCCGCTACTGCGAAAAAGCGATCATCCGCGCATTGTGAATGTGTCCAGCGGCGCAGGCTCTTTCGCCGACCCTGTTTTTGGGCTGGGCGTGCATCCGGCCATATACACCTCTTACGGGCTTTCGAAACTGGCCCTCAACGGACTTACGGTGAAATTGCACCGCCAATTGAACCCGGAGGGCATTCTGGTCAATTCAGTTTGTCCGGGCTTCGTGGCTACGGCTCCGGGATTGGATGAAATGGGCGCCCGGCCGGTGGCGGATGCTGCTCCGGGGATCGTATGGGCCGCTACCCTGCAGGATGGTGGTCCCAGTGGGGGCTTCTTCCGCGATGGCAAGCCATTGGCATGGTAGTTGGAGGCCGACCAAGGATCAGGCTAAGACCCACTTGCCCGGCGTAAAGAAATCTTTGAAGTCTCTGCGCTCTTCAGTCCCTAAATCCTCCGTATTCTCTCCGATTCCGAAATGCGGTACTCCGCCGGGCTAACTCCCAATTGTTTTCTAAAGAATTTGGCGAAGTGAGACCCCTCGGAATACCCAAGGGTTAGGGCAATAGAATGGATGGTTTCATCCGTATGCCTCAGTAGGTATTTGGCTTCGGTCAGCCGGCGATCCTGGATGAGGCTGCCGGCCGTTTTTCCGGTCACTTTTTTTATGGTCTGACTGAGGTGGTTGGGGGTGATGTTCAGCTTTTTGGCGTAAGCCGCTACGGTAGCATCGGTCAGGAAGTGCTGATTGATCAGGAATTGAAATTGAGCGGTGATTTGGTTGTGGGCCTTGGTGGCAGGATCTTCCCGAATAGCGGATTCGTAGATGCGCCGGGCTTTCCACAGTAAACCCTGGATGAGGGTGCCAACGATTTCCAGGCTGTATTGAGTGAGTTGTGCCTGCTCGCGGATCAGGTCTTCAAATTGGGCGGTCAGGGGGGCGAATTGGTCGCGGGTGATGGGCAGCAGGTTGGATTCCTGCACATTAAAGAAAGGATACCGGTCCAAAAATCGGCGGTGGTCCCGTACCTCCAGCAGATCGGGCTTAAAGAACAGACAGTACCCCTGCCAGTCACCTCGTTTTTCCCATCGGGCTACTTGTCCGGGAGCTACACACAATAAAAAGTCAGAGGGCTTTTCGAATGTGTCGGTATTGATCTGGAAATTAAGGTCTCTCGTGCCTTTGCTAAGAGCGAGGGTGTAGAATGACACCCGGTGGGGAGGTACTGCTTCCACCTGCACATCGTTGGCATCTTCCATGCGGAAGCAATGGAATAGCGGATGCCGTGCCCGGATGGCCGACCCGGTGAGGTGATGCAGGTCGTTGATCTCAGTATAGAGTGGTATTCCCGACATAACTAATATCCAAAATACCAATTTTGGGTGCGATACTTATTCTTCGGGCCGATAATTATCGGGCAGCATGGCCCCCGTCTTTTTTTCGGCGATCAGGCCGCCGAACTGAATACTGGTATCGGGGGCCGTACCGTTGGCCCGAAAGGCACAACTTTCCCCCATAAACCGAACGAGTGATCGTTGCGGATTACCCCGCAGCAGGTTTTGGTTGGGGCCGGGTACTCCCTTGGGGTAGTAGAATATCTCCAGCGTTTTCTCTTGCAGA
>CAYFGK010000223.1:0-4026 GCA_964342305.1 uncultured Saprospiraceae bacterium
AATCATGAACAAGATCAAAAGAATCATAGATATTCCCAATTATTTCCGTTTCATGATTGGTGGTTGGGTATATTGGGTTAATGATGATTGTATTGAAAACATTAGCAGTGTGAAAATTGATAGAAGAATTATTCCCAGGGTTCAAGAAAAAGGTGCATTGATTAACATGATGATAAAAGCTGACATTGTCCAACAAGCAGTGTTGAAATTCCAAATCTGAACAATGACCTTCAAAGTTTACATTTTTTAAATGACAGTACTCATACTTTACTAGATATTGGGGTGCGAAAAATGTGGTGTCCGAAATTTTGTTTCGTAGTATTACATTTGAGTTGATAGATTGACCTGTAAATGTGGAACTCAAAAGCTTTAGTCTTATTGAGTTTATATCACTAATATTAAATCTTGTGAATTTAGCTCCACTGTAAACAACCTCTTCTTCTCCTCCTTTTTTATAATAGGTCAGAATGTTGTCCAAGATGATATTACTTTCTTTTCCCAATTTTATTTGGTAGTTGATACTCTGAAAAATTGAACTAAGTTTATCTTCCTTGTTAGTAATACTTCCGTAAACGAACGAGAATAGAATGATTAGTAAAATGTCAATAGCTATTTGAAGAGGGATACTTTCATATTTGTGGAGTTGGTGTGCCGGAGCTTTCCATAAATACCATAAGACCAAGCAGCTAATTAAAAATATAGGAGCGAGTAGTGATAGCAGTTTTTTTTGAAGTGAATTTTTCATAGATATGGCTCATCAATCATTTAACTTTTACTTTCCCAAAACCTACCCCACACTCCCCTCATACAATAACCGCTGAAACCCGATAAACGTCTCCCGAATCGACTGGATACTTCCCAACTCCTGCTTGGCGTCGGCGATGGCGTTGTATTTGAGTTCCAGGAGTTCGGGTAGTTTGTGGTCGTCGAGTTCATCGACGCCGGAATGGATGTACTGCTCCAGTACGAAATTCAAAAACTCCTGTTGCTTGGGGTTGTATTGCTGGAAATGTACGCGTGCTTTTTCGGCCCGGTCCATGCGGGGAATGAGGCTGGTATGGTAGGCGACATAACTCAGTACATCGTACAGATCGCTATCCTCCCCGTGGACCAGCTTGCGCAACTCCTCCAGTTGATCATCGGTATAACCTCGTTCGCTGAGCTCTTCCAGAAGTTGCTTGCGCGTGCCGGGCAGACTCCAGATCCTCCGGAGCTCGGCCTCATCCTGGAAAAAGGAAGGGAGGTCTCCGAATAGTTGTTGCATGAATTCCTCAGCGGAAATGGGCTTACCGCTGGCACTGTAAAAGGTCGTTTTGACCATAGAGTCGATCTCCCGCACCTTATTATCCGATAAGCGGACCCGGATCATTGCCCGGGGCGGATCGTCGCAAACGCAGGGATCGTTTTGACACTCCGGACAACGGGTGTAGTCATCCTCCGGGTCTTTTATTTCATCTGGATCCGTTGGCTCCGGGTAGGGGCGGGGTTGCTCGGGTTCGATGGGCTCTCCGTCCCATTCGGGGTCCTGAAAATGCTCGTGGGCATTGACGAAATCGTAGATGGTGAAGTAGGCCTTCCCGTCAAATAAGCGGGTACCACGTCCCACGATTTGCTTAAACTCAACCATGGAGTTCACCGGTCGCAATAACACGATATTGCGGATCTCCTGGGCATCTACGCCCGTGCTCAACTTCTGGGAAGTGGTCAGTACGGTGGGAATACGCTTTTCGTTGTCCTGAAAATCCCGCAGGTGTCGCTCCCCGATGGCCCCATCATCGGCAGTTACCCGGTGACAATAGTTTGGATTTTTGCTGTCGGCGTACTGATTGATCAGATCCCGGATAGCCGCTGCGTGGATTTGGGTAGCACAGAAGACCAACGTCTTTTGCTGCTGATTGATCATATCCATGAAAAGCTTCACCCGGTACTCCTCCCGTTCCTTGATCTCGATGATTCGATTGAAATCGGCCTCGGTGTATTCTTTCCCCGCTTCGATCTCGCCTTCTTCTACGTCATCATCCCCGGTGTAGGTATAGTCATCGATGGTCGTATCAATTTCTTTTACTTTGAAGGGGGTCAGGAACCCATCATTGATGCCCTCTTTCAGGGCATAGGAATAGACCGGATCGCCGAAGTAATCGTAGGTGTCGCCATTAACGTCCCGTTTGGGCGTAGCCGTGAGGCCAAGTTGTACCGCCGGAGAGAAATGTTCCATGATGGCCCGCCAGGAGCTTTCGTCGTTGGCTCCTCCCCGGTGGCATTCGTCGATGATGATAAAGTCGAAAAAATCGGGTTCGTACGCTCCGAAGTAGGGGGAACCGTCTGGTCCCGACATGAAGGTCTGGAAGATGGTAAAGAAAATACTTCCATTCTTGGGGATGCGGCCCTTCTTGCGGATCTCTGACGGACGGATACGTACCAGGGCATCCTCTTCAAAGGCACCGAACGAATTAAAAGCCTGGTCGGCCAGGATATTGCGGTCGGCCAGAAACAAGATGCGGGGGCTACGGCTCCCATCCCGGCGCAAATTCCAACGGGCCAGGAAGAGCTTCCAACAGATGTGGAAGGCGGTGGCTGTTTTCCCCGTACCCGTAGCCATGGTAAGTAGCAGGCGGTCCTGCTTCGCCGCAATGGCCTCCAGCACCTTTTCCACAGCTACCCGCTGGTAATAGTAGGGAAGGTAGCGTCCTTTGAAAAGTGGAAAGGGAATATCAGAAAAGCGCTTACGCCAATCGGCGATCTCCACTTTATAGGATTCCCTGGGAGGAGGATAGGTCATGTCCCACAATTCATCCGGAGTAGGGAAACTGTCCACATCGCCCTCGGTACCTTCCCGCATATCCATGCCGTAGATCTTCCGACCGTTGGTGGCGTAGGCAAAGCGGATGTTGAGTCGTTCCGCATAGTCCTTGGCCTGGCCTACGCCCTGGGTGTAGTATACGTCTCTCGCCTTGGCTTCAATGACCCCGATGCGCCGGTTTTTGTATTCCAGCACATAGTCGGCCTGCAGAGGCTTTGCCCTGCGGTTCTTGCCGATGATGCGACCCTTGGTAATGGGGAACTCCACCCAGGTTTTGCTGCCCTCCACGACACCCCAACCCGCTTCCCGGAGAGCAGGATCGATCAGGTCGAGTCGTGTCTGGGTTTCGTTCATGCCGGGATTTCGTTTTTGGTCAGTTCACCAGAGAAGGCTTTTTGGAGGAGGGATTTTTTGAGATTTTCGAGATTTTGGATTTTCATTCCATAAGTTTTAGTTATTAACCTATACTTATTTAGGGTTACTTCAATATTCTCGACCATCTTTTTTTGTTCTTCTAAGCTCGGTAGCTCAGAGAACTTGAAACCACGTATATCCCTCATGTTAATATGGCCTACCGTAGCTCCTTGAGAATGGGAGAGTAATCTTTTCTGTACATTTCTGGATAAAATAAGGTATGCTAAGTACTTTGGATTAAGCTTATCTCTTTGCGGTCTAATTAGAACAGTTCGCTGGCCTAAACACACGTAAGTATCTTTCGGAATAACCGCAATGTTTCCTGCGGGGGCTTCACGAGCTAAGATTAAATCCCCTGGTTGGGGAATAGCTCTTCTGGTCCATTTCTTATAAACTTCTTCAGATACTCTATTAACATCTTCAAGGATCAACTCTCCATATCCAATGTTTGGTGTTCTAATTGACGGATACCCAGTTTCCTGTGTTGGTGCTGTCTTATGTTCACAATCAACTATTAATTCGCAAATATCATTTAAAGTCCATAAATAATCTCCTTCTATACTGCTTTCAAACAAAGTTTGAGAAACACTGTCTAACAACTCCTCCGCATTCTCGATATTCCGCTGAATGTTGGCCTGGGCCTGGTCAATGGCCGCAAAAGCCTGATCCAGAATCCGGACGATGGCTTTTTGCTCGGGGAGTGGGGGGATGGGGATTTGTGTGTTTCTAATTTTTGTCTGAGAAATATTTGGTTGGGCATTTCCGACTGCCTGAGCAACTAATTCATTTTTAAAATGATTGAAAAAATAAAA
>CAYFGK010000224.1:0-3860 GCA_964342305.1 uncultured Saprospiraceae bacterium
AAAATTACAGTTTTTGAACTGTAATCCAATCCGACCTTTTAGGGGGCCAAAACACGAAGGCTGGCCGATTTCCCTTCACACTTCACACTTCCTACTTCACACTTCTAAACAAACCCTGCCTTTCCCGCATTTTCATAAAAGCCTCTCATTCCACCTACCGGAATGGACGAATAAACCAATAGACCAACGAAAAGACGCTATATGGAAAACGATCCGCTCATGAACGAAGAATCGCCCTTGCAGGTGAATCAGGAAGATGATAATAAGCCACAGATCGTAGAGGAATCCCTACCCTCCCATCTGACCATTATGCCGCTCACTCAGCGGCCCCTGTTTCCGGGAATGACTTTGCCCCTGGCCTTTTCGGGTACCGAGAAGATCGAGGCGTTGAAGAAGATCAAAAAGTCAGAAGACGGTTACGTGGGCTTGGTGTACACCCCCGAATACGACGACGAGGACTATACCGAATCGGAATTCTCGGAAGTGGGTACCGTATTCCAGATTATGCGGATCATTCCGGTAAGTCAGGAGAGTGTGCAGGTTCTGGGGCGCGGAATTAGTCGCTTCAAGCGCAAGCGGGTGACGCTGGTCAAGCCGGAACTGCGTTGGGAAGTGGAGTACCACCCCAACCCCAAAGACAAACCCGGCAACGACCTTCGTGCCTACATGATGGCCATCAGCGATCAGGTGAAGGAATTGCTAAAGCTCAACCCCATGTTCCAGGAACAGGTAAACATGGTGGTCAACCAGCTCAATTATGACCTGCCGGGGCAGACCATGGACGTGATCAGCAACCTGTTGTCGTCCGATGCGGAGAAGCTGCAGGAATTACTGGAGACCCTGGAGCTGCACGAGCGGGCACACCGGATGCTCGAGCTGATCAAGCAGGACCTGGAAATTGCCAAGATCCAGAAGAGGATCAATAAGCAGATCGAGGAAAAGGTCAGCAAACAGCAAAAGGAATTCTTCCTGCGCGAGCAGCTGAAGGCGATTAAAAAAGAGCTGGGCATCGAGAAGGAAGAGGGTGAATCCGAAGTGGAAAAGATCGAGCGCAAGCTGAAAGGTAAAGAGCTGCCCGAAGAAGCCGCCAAGGTGGTCGAGACCGAGCTCGATAAACTGCGGGTGATCAACGCTCAGTCCCCCGAGTTTTCGGTGACCCGCAACTACCTGGAGACCATTGCCGAACTGCCCTGGGGTGTATACACCGACGATAATGACGATATTTCCAAGGCGCGGGAGATCCTGGATCACGATCACTACGGACTGGATGAAGTGAAGGAACGCATCCTGGAGTTCCTCTCGACGGTGATCAAACGCGGACGCATTTCCGGATCGATTATCTGCCTGGTCGGACCTCCGGGCGTGGGTAAGACCTCCATCGGCCGCTCCATTGCGTCGGCCCTGAACCGGCAATTCTTCCGCTTCTCGGTGGGTGGTATGCGCGATGAAGCCGAGATCAAAGGACACCGCCGTACCTACATTGGCGCCATGCCCGGTAAGCTCATTCAGGCCCTTAAGCGGACGGAGACCTCCAATCCGGTGATCATGCTCGACGAGATTGACAAGATCGGGACCAGCTTCCGGGGTGACCCTGCTTCCGCCCTTTTGGAGGTACTGGATCCGGAGCAGAACAACTCTTTCCTTGATCACTACCTCGACATCCCCTACGACTTGTCGAATGTGCTGTTCGTCACTACGGCCAACGTTCTGGAGACCATCCCCGGTCCCCTGCTTGACCGGATGGAGGTGATTCGCCTGTCGGGCTACGTGCAGCAGGAAAAGGTGGAGATCGCGAAGCGCTACCTCATCCCCAAGCAACTGGAAGAACACGGTTTTTCCGAAGATGAACTCACCATCACCGACGAGGCCATTGCCCAGATTGCGCAGGAATACGCCCGCGAAGCCGGGGTGCGTAACCTGGAAAAGCAGATCCGCAAGATCATCCGCAAGGCGGCGCTGAAGCAAGCTGAATCCGAAGAAGCCACCACTACGGTGGATACCGACGACATCCGGGAATACCTGGGCAAACCGCCCTTCCATACCGAGAAACTGTACAACCAGGATGTGCCCGGCGTGGCCCTGGGTCTCGCTTACACCTCCGTGGGGGGCGCCACCCTCTACGTGGAGGCCACCGGCATTACTGCCAAGTCGGGTGGCTTTAAGCAAACCGGCCAGCTGGGGGATGTGATGAAGGAATCGGCCCAGATCGCTTACAGCTACGTGCGCTCCCGCATTTGTGAGCGCCAGGATTGTGGCGACTACTTCGACAACCATCAGGTGCACCTGCACGTGCCCGCCGGTGCCACCCCCAAGGATGGTCCCTCGGCCGGCATTACCATGGCCCTGGCCCTCTATAGCCTGGCTACCGGGCAGCCGGTGCGCAGCGATGTGGCCATGACGGGGGAGCTGACCCTGACCGGCAAGGTCTTACCCATCGGAGGAGTTAAGGAGAAGACCATCGGGGCCCGTCGGGTCGGCATCAAGCACCTCATTTTCCCCATCGATAATAAGAAGGATTACGAGGAATTGGCCGATTACGTGAAGGAGGGCATTACCCCCCATTTCGCCAATTACTTCGACGACGTGCTGGAGGTGGCTTTTGCGGAAGCGGAAGAAGAGGTAGAAACGACCGCCGAATAACCAACCACCGCGGTCTTTTTGTACCTTGGCGGGATGAAAAAGATCACCCTAAAGCCCAAACGGGATGCCTCGGTGCGCCGCAACCACCCGTGGGTGTTTTCCGGGGCTGTCGCCAAAAAATCGGAAGACCTGCAGGATGGCGACCTGGTCGAAGTCTACGACCACCGCGACAACTACCTGGCCACCGGTCATTTCCAGGATGGCAGCATCCAGGTACGTCTGTTCAGCTTCGAGCAGACCGAAGCCGGCACCGATTTCTGGAAGGCCAAGCTCCGGGAAGCCTGGACCTACCGTCAGGCACTGGGCTTACCGCAGGATGGCTTTACCGATTGTTTACGGTTAGTGCATGCCGAAGGCGATGGAATGCCGGGACTCATCATCGATTGGTACGCCGGTACCGCCATCATCCAGTGCCACAGTATTGGCATGCACCGCCAGATCGATACCATCAGCCAGGCCCTTCAGGACCTTTTTGGCGAAAGCCTGCATGCGATCTACTCTAAAAGCGCCCGCGCATTGCCCCGCAATTACGGGGCTACGGTGACCGACGGCTACCTATACGGAGATTCTGATTCCTACCTGACCCAGGAAAACGGATTGTCCTTCTACGTGGATTGGGAAGAAGGTCAGAAAACAGGCTTCTTCCTCGATCAGCGCACCAACCGGGCCCTGCTGCGCACCTATGCACCTGGTAAAAAGGTGGCTAATACATTCTCTTACACGGGTGGCTTCTCCATCTATGCGCTGGCCGCCGGTGCCAGTCAAGTCGATTCGGTGGATATTTCCGGGCGGGCCATGGAACTGACCGATAAGAACGTGGCCCTGAATTTCGGGGATGATGCCAAGCATACGTCTCACACCCAGGACGTGATGGAGTTTCTCAAAACATGCGATGCCGACTACGACCTGATGGTGGTGGATCCTCCGGCTTTCGCCAAAACCATGAAAAAGCGTCACCAGGCAGTGCAGGGGTATAAACGCCTGAACGCACTGGCCCTGCGCAAGATTAAAAGCGGCGGACTGCTCTTTACCTTTTCCTGCTCCCAGGTGGTGGATAAGACGCTGTTCGACAATACGATCGTGGCGGCAGCGGTGGAAGCCCGTCGCCAGGTCCGCATCATGCATCACCTGAACCAACCGGCCGATCACCCGGTCAACCTGTTTCATCCCGAAGGGAATTATTTGAAGGGGCTGGTCCTTTACGTGACCTGATGCGCCAC
>CAYFGK010000225.1:0-3805 GCA_964342305.1 uncultured Saprospiraceae bacterium
GCCCGCCCGTACGGGCTTGCTATTGGATCAGTCGGCCAAGGCCTCCTTTTTAGTAGAAAGACTGGTTTGACTATTCGCCTCCGGCTCGGCCGTTTTCTCTTATTGATACACCAAAGGCCGAGCCGGAGGCTCAGCCACCATCCAGTCTCTCTACTAAAAGCGAGCCTGCGAGCGATCTAAAAGCAAGGGACCACCGGGCCCTTGCGATCTAACAGCGATGGAGCGTAGCGACAGAGCGATCTTTCTCACTCAAAAAGGATGCGTTGCGCCTCTTGGTAAAACTGCAGACGCCCTTCGAAATCCACTGCCCCGTTGATCATGGTTGCAAAAGTGGTTTGTTGCTCCGGGAAATAAAGCATTATGCTGTTGAAGCCATCGACACCACCGAAGTGACCGAAAGCCGGTCCGTGGGGCGTTTGGTAATACTCGAGACCAAAACCATTGCGGGAAAAGCCGTAGTCCGAGTCAGTCCAGTAGTCGGGGAGGTCGAACCAGTCTGTCATTTGGGCGAAACTGGTAGGGGATAATAGTTGGCCGGAACCCAAAGCGCGGATGAAGGTCGCCAAGTCGTAAGTGTTCATGACCAGGCCACCGTCACCCGAACCCAACTCATCACCGTAGAGCCGTTCGGTCTCGATCACGCGATCGTCGGTGATGGCTCCGTAACCTTTGATCATATCATCAGGCGACCCATCGGGAAAGGAAGCCGAAGCCATCCCAAGCGGTTCGAAGAAAGCTTCCCGGAAGGCATTGTCCAGGTTGGTATTGAGTATCTGCTCGATCACCAGGCCCAGGAGCAGGTAGTTGGTATTGGAGTAGGAATAGGTTGTTCCCGGTTCGAATTCGGGTTCCAGGTCGTCGGTATAAGCGAGAATATCGAGACCCGTGAAATGGTTGGAGAATTTATCCAGCCGGTCCAGCTCAAAACGAGCGGTGTAATAATCAGGAATACCACTGCGGTGACTCAGTACCTGCAGGATGGAGGCGCGGTGAGCGTTGCCGGTACGGGCAATCCAGGCCGCCGGCAGGTAGGTGCTGACCGGCTCGTTTAGATCGATCAGGCCCTCTTCGGCCAACTGGAAGATCAGGGTGGCGGTAAAGGTCTTAGTACAACTGGCGATGATCATGCGGTGGCATACCTCCATGTCGATGTCGCTGGCCAGATCCGCTTTGCCAGCCGCTCCCATGAAGGTGCCCTCATTGTTGCGAATCACGGCTACCTGGCCGATAAGGCCATTGGCAGTGGCTTCCTCCAGAGCCATTTGTAATCGTCCGGCATCGGGGTGATCGGTCTGCGCATCGTCGGGGATGTCACAGGCATAGGTGTCGGAGGGTACGGCTGGATCATCGGTGCAGCCGAAAAATATGGTAATAATGAGGAGGTTGAACAGTAGGGTGAATGATCGCATGGTTTAATGATTTAGGGAGAACAGGACTCCGGTTTGGAATTGGGTGTTTGGTAAAATGGGAGCGTAGCCTTCGACAAAGGGAAAGGTGACGTAGCCGCCGTATCCCAGGAAGGGTTTCCATTGCTCAAGGCCTTCATAGGACAGCTGCACATTAATCTTGCCGGCCAGGGAAGGTTTACTGAAAGACTCCGCAGGCTGGAACCGGCCGGATTCAAACTGGTAGGTATCGGGAGCGTAAAAAAGATGCTGGTATCCCAGACCGGCCTCGTAGTGAAAGCCCACCCGTTGGCCAATTACCACTCCCTGACGAAATGATGCCATCAGGTAAGCATGTGTCGTAAAATCCTTATGGTGGAAAAGGCCGGCAGTCAGCCATACCTGTTGCTCACTGTGTTTCCCTGACCAATGGGTGAGCGAACTGCCGATTTCAATGCCCACGTTCTTCAGCGGGAAATCAGTAAACGGAAAGGAGATGGATTCGGTAGTCAGGGAGACCCGGAAGTATTCTCCGGCCTGCGCCTGGCTTTTTGCGGTAAGCAGCAAAAAAAGGAGGCTGCAAAAAAGAGTGGTTTTCATGTAGGATCACGTTTGGTTCACTGCAAACATGATCATTGTCTTGATTGACGGAGTCCGGAAAACTCAGGTCAGGAGTCCGAGGGCTTCAGATCCTGAGGTTTTCGGACTTGTACATGCGTTTTCTGGAAGGTACTTGGTGTTAGCCCGGTTGCTTTTTTGAAAGCGGCGTAATAGGTCGATTTGGACTTGAAACCCGCTTCCAGTCCGATCGACAACACATTATAAGTCTGAAAATTCGGGTCGGTCAACATGGATTTGGCAGCGGCCACCCGGTAGCCGTTCAGGTAGTCGGGAAAGGAAATATTGCCACCTTCCTTCAGCACTTGCGAAAGATACCCGGGGCTGATCCCCAACCGTTCGGCCACTAACTCCCGGTTCAGGTCCGGATTTTCGAATAGTTGTTCTTCCTGCATCAGGCGTTCCAGTCGATCAAATTGGGGATGTCCGGAGGCTGTCGGAGCTACGCCGCCCATACGCTCGACTCGCAAACCGTGGATCTCCGCCGCTTCTTCCCGGATGCGCAATTGAAAAACGCCCCGGTAAGTGGTCCAGTAAAAGATCCCGGTCACGATAAACCATAAAACGGTGTATAGATCAATGAGCACGAGCAGTTCCAATACAAAGAAAAGTACCCATAAACTTACGGCTGCGGTCGCCAGCATCCAAAACTGCCGGAACCAGGGACGAGGCTTATCGGACTCACGCTCGTACTTACGGATCAAAATAAAAGCCCAAATGAATAAGGAAATCACCCAGGCCATGGTGAATACCTGTTCGACGGCGTAGTATTGGTATTGGAGGTTGTCTTGTCGGGCCAGCCAAAAGGTGAACAAATGGAATTCCTCGTCGAAATCGATGGCCAGGTTCAAAATCAGGGTTACCCAGAAGGGCACATACAATAAATAGCGGTTTTTATTCCGGATGATCGGATGGTCGAAGGAATAGGCAAAATAGAAGAGGAGAAAAATGGGGAACAGTAATTCCCACATAACGTCATTCAGGGTAATAAAGAGTGCCGTGTCCCCGATCACCGTTATCCGCCAGGTCAGAAACCCCATCAGGGTCAGAGTCAGGAAGGTGCCCGCCAGATACCGGTTGGGGCGCGTTCGAAAGAGGGGAGAGGCGAGTAGGACCAGGCTCAGTAGTAACCCCTGGGCCAGTCCGATGAGTAGCAGAATATTGGTGATGGTCAGTTCCAACGGCTGATTGATTTTACGTACCCGTAAAGATAGTTTTTAAGACCACTCGCCCGTGCGGGCTCGTTTTTAGACCATTCGGGCCCGGTGGTCCCTCATTTTTAGATCGTTCGCAAGCTCACTGTTAGTATAGAGACTGGTGCACGATCCTCTGGATCGTGCATTAAATATCGACATTCTACGGGTGTAGCTTGACCATTGTTTAGGAATATCAAGCTCTCCTACTCATATATTTTTATATATGATCACTCGCCCGTACGGGCTCGTTTCTAGACCGCAAGGGCCCGGTGGTCCCTTGTTTTTAGACCTGTCGCAGGCTCCCTTTTAGTAAAGAGACTGGTGCACGATCCTCTGGATCGTGCATAAAGTATCGACAATCTCATGTGGGCACTTATAGCAGGGAGACTGGTTTGATTTTCGCCTCCGGCTCGACCTTTAATGTTTACAACAGAAAATCGACTGTGCCGTAAGGCTAAAGTCAAGCCAGTCTTTCTACTAAAAAGGAGGCCTTGGCCGACTGATCCAATAGCAAGCTCGTACGGGCGGGCCCTTGCGGTCTAGCAGCGATGGAGCGATCTTTTGGCTGAGCCTCCGGCTCAGCCACCCACCTGTCTTACTACTAAA
>CAYFGK010000226.1:0-3767 GCA_964342305.1 uncultured Saprospiraceae bacterium
ATCCCGAAGGGAATTATTTGAAGGGGCTGGTCCTTTACGTGACCTGATGCGCCACAAAATGTTATCGGGAGGTTGGGCATAGACCATATGGTAAGGTGATGGTACTTTAGGCCCAACCTTCAGGTACATGGTAGTTGGTAGAAGTCCTACTACCTTTTACCCACTACCTAATACGACGTGAGATGGTAGCATCCTGGTGTATCGCAATCAGCTCAGCCACCATCTCACGTTAATTTTACTACCTTGCCAATTGAAGCGGACAGGTAATGGAACGAATCGACTATCCCCTACTCTACTTCCAGCTACAGGAATCGAACTACTATGGTATCCTCGTAGGTACCCAGCATAAGGCTATGGCCGATGCGCCCGAAGCCCTGAAATGGAAATTGCTCAATCAATTGCGCAAGGACTATAAACGATACGGGGAATACCCCGATCAGGAATTGGTCCAGCCTAAAATGAAGGTCCTGACCGTGTCGCACCGGCCGGCTTACCGCGATGCGGGCAGCATGTATCCACTCACGTACAATGTGTCCATCCCCATTCCGGTGATCTACGGCCAGACACCCTACGGGCACTACCAGTGCTTTTTGCCACTATTCGAGGATCATTTCACCTACTACTCACCCCGGCATATGGAGCCGCTGGCCAAGCACCTGATCTCCTCCTACCTCAATCAGTTCAGTCCGGAAGAGATCTTTAGACTGATCGGTCAACCTTCTCCCCTAATGGATACTATTCAATTGAAGGTTAAGGAGGAGCAGGACTTCGTATGGGACGATCGCATGTTCAAGAAATCGCTGCCGACCCTGCAGCGGCTGGCCGAGCCCTATCCCTATCCCAAGGCCGTAAAGAAGCAACTGGGGTTGGGTCCCAATGCCGCCTGGGAACGGGAGCAAGCGGTGGAAGACGTGATCGAAAAGATCATGGTTACCCGCTCCAATGTGATCATGGTGGGCGAACCCGGCACGGGCAAAAGCGCCGTACTGGAGCAGGCCATGCGCAAGATCAAGCAGCGGCACCGCAATCTGGAGCTGACCTTCTGGCGTGTCATCCCCCAGCGCATCACGGGTAGTGCGCGTTACCTGGGTGAATGGGAAGAAGCCGTGGAGCAGCTGATCGAAGAGCTCGAAAGTTGCCAGGGTATTTTGTGGGCCATTTCCATTACCAAGCTGATCGAGATCGGTGGGACGGGTCCGGAAGATAGCGTAGCAGCCTTTATGCGTCCCTTTATTCAGCAGGGCAAACTACGTCTGCTCGGTGAGGCTACTCCCCGGGAGCTGGAGAGCTTGCGACGATTACTTCCCGGCTTCGCCGAGTCCTTCCAGATCGTTGAATTACCCCCCCTGAATAACGATCAGGTTTCGGGGATCATGAATCAATTTGCGGAGTACAGTCAGAAAAGTCTGCGCATCAATATTGATCCCAAAGGCCTGGAAATGGCCATTCAGCTGCTGCAACGGTACTATCCGTACGAGCAGTTCCCCGGCAAGGGGATCAAATTTCTGGGGCAGTGCCTGGCCAACGCTCAGTTACACCAAAAAGACCGGATCGGCACGGAGGAGATTATCGATACGTTTATCGACCAGACCGGCATGCCGGAGTTATTTCTGCGCGACCACCTGCCGCTCGACGAAGAAGAGCTCGATCAGTTCTTCCGGGAGCGCATCATCGGTCAGCCTGCCGCCGTGGAGCAGGTGACCCGCCTGGTAAAGATCTTTAAGGCCGGCCTTAACAACCCCGGTCGTCCTATTGCCACGCTGCTCTTCGCGGGGCCGACCGGGGTTGGTAAGACGGCCACCGCCAAAGCCCTGGCCGATTACTTTTTCGGGAAGGGCCAGCAGAAAACACCGCTGGTCCGCATCGACATGAGTGAGTTTCAGCATCCCTTTCAGATCGCCCGTCTGATCGGTAGTGGACAGGAAACCGGGCAACTGGTAAAAGAGATCCGGGAACGTCCCTTTAGTGTTTTGCTGCTCGACGAGATCGAAAAGGCCAATCCGGCCATTTTTGATGCCTTACTGACAGTACTCGACGAGGGGGTGCTGGTCGATGCCTTCGGGCGTATCACCAATTTTAAGAATACCATCATCATTATGACCTCCAATCTGGGAGCTAGTCATTCGCCGCCTATAGGCTTTCAGCAGACCACCACGGCCGCCGATAATTACGCTTCGGCCATTGCCCGTCATTTTCGGCCCGAGTTCGTGAACCGGATCGACGGCACCGTCATTTTTCGGGCGCTGGAAAAAGAAGATATACAAAAGATCACCCGTAAAGAGCTCACGGAGTTGACCCAGCGGGAAGGCTTTACTAAGAAGCAACTGAAGGTCATCTTCACCAAGAATCTGGTGGAGCATCTGACCCGCACCGGCTTCGACCCGCGCTACGGGGCTCGTCCCCTGCAACGAGCCATTGAGCAGACGGTGGTCAACCCCATTGCCAATTGGTTATTGGAAAACCCCACGACCAGCAAATGTACGCTGAAGATCGATTATCAGCGCAACCTCCTGATCGAAGCCCAATGAGTACCATTACCCTGATCGGACAAGTAGCCCTCATCCTGGGCTTTCCCTGGCTGAGCCGCAAGCTCAGTCGGTGGAGTGGCGTGGAGAAGATCCTCAGCCCGATCGTGCTGTGTTACCTGGCAGGGATCTTGCTGCGCAATGCGACAACCTATCCAATCAACGACGAAGTGGCTACCCGGTTTTCGGAGGTAAGCATACTGTTTGCCATTCCGCTGCTGCTGTTTGGTACCCGCCTGGATACCCTCCGCCGCTTCGCCGGCCCCTCGCTGATCTCCTTTAGCTGGTGCGTTCTGGCCGGCCTGCTGAGCAGTGCCCTGGCCGCCTGGGTGTTTCGCAATGCTTTTCCGGAGGGGTGGGCCCTGGCGGGCATGCTCACGGGGATCTACACGGGCGGAACGCCCAATATGCAGGCCATCGGGCTGGCCCTGCAGGTCGATCAGGAATACATCATTCTGCTCAACGGGGCCGACATTGTACTGGGCGGTAGCTATTTGTTACTATTATTCTCGGTATTACCCCGATTATTGGGCCAAGTTTTACCGCCCTTTCGGGCAAAAGAAGACCAATCCGATCCGGTACACGATATGGATGCAACGGAGCCGTTCGTGTGGTCCGGGCAACTCCGTGCCATTGGCTTCACGGTGATGATCATTGCGGCTACGGTGGGACTTACTTTACTTTTCTTCGGGAACCTGAATCAGACCGCCTTTGTGATGCTATGCCTTACGGTGCTCAGCCTGGCTGCGTCCTTCCTCCCGGCTATCCGGACCTGGGGCGATACCTTCGTGAGTGGTGAATATTTCCTGTTGATTTTTAGCGTAAGCCTGGGAATGCTGGCCGATCTCGGGGAGATCATCCAATCGGGCGGTACCATTCTGTTATTTGCCGGATTGTGTATGTACGGCACCATCCTCTTGCATTTGGTATTTGCCCGCTTGAGCGGTATCGACCGCGACACCTTCCTGGTCACTTCCACGGCTGCGCTGTACGGACCGGCTTTTATTGGCCCCATGTGCAGTGTCTTGAAAAACCGGCAGCTCCTGGTCGCCGGTATGGCAGTGGGACTGCTGGGTTATGCGATCGGGAATTTTCTGGGACTGGGGCTGGCGTATGTGTTGCGGTGGGGACTTGTGGTTTCTTAGACGGCTGACGGCTCCCTCCCTTCGTCCGTTCCGGACTTCGGAGGGCAGGAACGGCTAACGGCTAACGGCTAACGGCTAACGGCTAACGGCTAACGGC
>CAYFGK010000227.1:0-3764 GCA_964342305.1 uncultured Saprospiraceae bacterium
AAGGGAAGGGGATATCTTTCGATTTGTGAAGGCTATAGGTCTTTGACCTTAACCGAATGGGCCTTCGCTTCATCCCTCCCTTGCCAAAGGGAGGGACCGAGGGTGGGTTTTAAAACGTCCCGAACCCGTACCCCTCCTCCTTAAACCGGATAATCAGCTCGTCGAGTTTGTAGTAGAATTTATCCGTGCGAGCGGGGCTGGTGCCCGGATGAATGAGCAGGTGGAAACCGTTCATGGAATGAGCTGACAGGTAGCTGTACACACTTTCCAAAATAGTATCGCTCGACAGGTAATTAGGCATATCCGGGGTGGTGTAGTCCGCATTCGACCGGGTACCGGGGGAGAAATTAACGGTGGTCTGCTGCAGCTGGCCCGCAATATCCACCACCTGGCGGTTATACCATTCGTAGGGTGGCATAAAAACGGCAGGGGTGATATCCAGCCAGTGCAAAGCCTCGAGGTTGGAGCGGATGTCCTCTTCTATGGCCTGTTCGGGGTGGAGCAGGCTGTCTCGTTTCGTCCAATCGCAGTACAGCAGGTGCTTATCGGAATGGGCGCCCACGTAGTGCCCCTGCGCTGCGATGGACCGGACCAGCTCCTCGTAATTCCGCACGAAATCGCCCGTAAGGAAGAAGGAGCCTTTTACCTCGTGCTTCCGGAGTACCTCCAGGACGTATTCGAAACCTTCCGCATAGTCGTGTCCCGTGAAGCACAGATATATGCGGGGTTGCGTCGTATCCGTACGGACGGTGGCTCCTTGCTCATCCACTACATGCTGAGCGTGCAGTGGGGCACACAGTAACGAGAACAGTAAAACCGCTACTCCTTTATTCATGACTCAGCCAGGTTAAGATCAGCAATAATTCAGCGGAACCATCCAGGGTGGGCTCATTGGTGCTGTAATCGGCCCAATCATCCATGTACTTGATGTGAGGGGGCTGCAGATGCGCGTATTCGTCGGCCTCCGAGAGGGTGATACCCAGCATATTCTCGTGGATGGTCGACCATAGGGGTCCGTCGACCAGGCTCCCTTTGATCGAGGTCTTTTGCAGTCGCCAGAAGGGCATATGCACATCCACCGGCGTATCCGCTCCTTCCGGGATGTCGGTGATCATGCTCGAACTCCAGGGGTTTAACCCTAACAGCCAATCGACGTGGTTCTGCAAAAGCGGACGGTATTTCTGGGAACCGGTCATGTCCTCGTACAGCATGGCCTGGGTGGCCACGGCAGCCGCGAGGTTGTTGGAGCACCAGATAAACAAATGCCCTACGCCGTAAGGATTCTCCCGGGCGCGTTTTTGTATGTTTTGCAGGTTTTGGTCGTAATAGGCGATTGCCTTCTTTTTGTCCCGGGCCGTGCCCACCTGCCAGAGGGCGTAGTGTCCCATATTGACGAAGGGATACATTTCGTAGTGACTGGCCGTATCACGCTCCATCCACGACCAGCTACCGATAATTTCGGCATAGCGCCTGGCATCTTTCAGGAATCGCTTTTCCCGGGTGACCTGATACAGATGGGCAGCGGCCCATTCCATATCGTCGGCCCAGGTATTTTCTTCGTAGCGGTAGGGTGCGCCGTAACTGTTTCCCTGCTGGTAGCCCTCCTGTTTTTGCCCCAAGGCATACAATTCTTTCGCTGCTTTCAGGCAGGTCTCCGCAAATACCTGATGCTCCGGAAATTTTCGAAACACCATATACCCCAGTGCCAGAGTAGCCGACGAACGCCCCGCCAGATTGGCAATCCCGGTAGCCTGACTCTTGTATTTGGACAGTCCCTGGGGTTGCCCGGTCGCGAAATACACGGGCCGGAAGCTATTTGGTCCCCAACCATAATCGGCATTGTCCTGATCGGGCATTTTGAAGCCACGGTGATCCCGGTCGTCGGCCACCTGGTGGTACAATTCATCGGGGGCGGGGTGGAGTTTGAGGATCCATTCCAGACCCCACCTGGCTTCATCCAGTACGTCGGGCAAGTCATTCCCACCGGGAAGTCCTCGCGCACCAAACCGGTCCTGAAAGTGTTCGGGCTGCATCTGATAGGCCATCAGGAGGCGGGCGGTGGTGTTGCTGCCGGTTATCAGGTATTTGAGCTGGTCGCCGGCATCGTGCCAACCACCGGTGGCGTCGATCCGGGTCGAATCCGGCCTTTTTCCGAAGAAACTCAGTCCGTCGTTTTGATGGCAAAACGCCCTGATATGCGGATTGTAGCCACACCGTTGGGTCCGGATGAAATCCACCACATCCTCCTGCCAGCGGGGGTAGGCCCCAATGGTAAAGGCAGGGCTGGTCAGACCTTGGTCCGCCAGCTCAAAGGAATACGTACCGTCCGTCCGGATTTCCGAAAAGTCAGCCACGTAATAATGCGAAAAAGGGGCCCAGGCACCTTCAGCCATCTGGCAGGAAAAAGTCTTCACGGCATTCCCGGTGCTGTCTTTCAGGATCAGCGTGGGATGGTCGAGCGGCCCTTTACTCAGAATGAGGGCCCGCTTCGGCATATTGGCCGGGTACCCCTGTAAGTTGACCCGGATCTCAGTGGCGGGCTGGGCACGGGCCGAAAGGAGGATTGGAATCAAAAGCATTACTAAAAATAGTCGCATGGGCGGTTTGGTTTTGGTCCGTGGTACTAGGTCCATGGTACCAGGTCCGGGATCTACGATTTTAATCTACATTGATTTTTAAAACTTTGTACGAATGTAATGAAAAGCGAAGGCAGCTCTATCAACCTGAACCTCGACCTTATTACCTATCCGTAATCCAGACAAAAATTCCCCGACTATACACGTTTGCATCCCCGAGATCCTAAACACCACTGGGTCCCCTCTCGTTACCTAAGTATCATGCATAACCATAACCACGACCATCAATCCGGAAAAAACCTGCGAACAGCTTTCTTCCTGAACCTGGGATTCACCATTCTGGAGTTGATCGGGGGGCTGTACGTAAACAGTGTAGCCATTCTCTCGGATGCCATTCACGATTTAGGCGACAGTCTGTCGCTGGGTACTTCGTGGTATCTCGACCGGAAATCGAGGCAGGGAGCCACAAAGAACTACTCCTTTGGATACGCACGATTCTCCCTGTTGGGCGCCCTGATCAACAGCGTAGTGCTGCTGGTGGGTTCGGGGTTCGTGATCGTGGAGGCCATAGAGCGTTTGCAGGATCCTGCCATGCCCGACGCACAGGGGATGTTAATATTTGCCATCATCGGGGTGACGGTGAACGGCTACGCCGCCTGGAAACTGAGCAGTGGTAAATCCCTGAACGAGCGAGTGGTTTCCTGGCATTTACTGGAAGATGTGCTCGGGTGGGCCGCCGTGCTCATTGTCTCCATTGTGCTACAGTTCTGGGAGATCCCGGTGCTCGACCCCATTCTGTCGATACTGATCACCCTCTATGTTCTCTGGAATGTACTGAAGCGCCTGCGGGAGACGCTCTTCCTTTTTTTGCAGGGAGCCCCAAAAGATGTTCACCTGCCTGCCCTGGAAGAGAAACTACTCACCGTGGACCACGTGGATTCGCTTCACCATACCCACATTTGGTCGCTCGATGGGGAGCAGCACGTGTTCACGGCCCACGTAAAGCTGCAGCACATCGATACCTTCGACCAACTGCTGGACGTGAAGCAGCAGCTGAAAGACATTTTACATAAGTATGCTTTTTCGCACTATACGCTGGAGACAGAACTAGACGGAGAGACGTGTGCGCTGGCGGAGAATAGCTCCTATACCGACAACGAAGTAGTTTGACTCCAAACTACTTCGAGT
>CAYFGK010000228.1:0-3572 GCA_964342305.1 uncultured Saprospiraceae bacterium
GCGATCCGGAGGATCACGTACCAACTCACTCCACCTTGCGGAACGGGAATGCCCCCGAAAACACAAACCGGTTCGGGATCCCGTCTTCCGCACGGCTGAACACGACCCGATCACCGGAGTTTCGATCGATGAACCCGTCTTCGGGCAGGGACATCATTTCATTGACCTGACCGTTCTGGGGGTCGTAGATGGTAAGGTAATCGCCGGAGTAGGTCAGTTTAACCCGGTACCCATTCATGCGTGCATCCTCGCCATCGTACACGTAGTCGCCTTCGAAACCGGGACGTTCCGTCTCCGGGATGACGATGGTATCGACTCGTCTTGGCATAGCCGTTTCCCAACCGTAATGAGCAGAAATAGCCCGCTCAATCTCCCGCATCAGGGATGTCCCCTGGTCGGCATTGGTCATTATGGCCAATCCCCCACCCCCCTTTTTGGCGAAAGCCATAAAGGTGTTGGAGAACCCGGCATTCTTGCCGCCGTGGGCAAAGATCAAGGGTTCTTCCTCCGTTGACAGGGCTGGTCCCAGACCCCAATTATTCTGATGTCGGGTCAGCATAGCCGACACCGTTTCCTGATTAATAACACGATTCGATTCGCCCGCATAGGCGGCCTGCATCTCCGTAGCGTAGCGCAACAGATCGCGGGGTGTGGTCCATAAACCAGCAGCGGCCTGTTCGGGATAGTTATGCCAGCCACCGTCAATGTAGGTCCCCATACCATCGTAGGCAGCACTCGCCTGCGCATGATACTTCGCGGGCAGCGGTTGCTCATAGGTACTCTTCACCATGCCCATGGGGTCTAACACATGCTGTCGCATATACGCTTCCAGAGACATCCCGCTTACGTCTTCCACGACTTTCTCCATAATGGTATAACCGCCGCCTGAATACCGCCAGTTGGTGCCCGGTTCGGTATCGACAAAGATCGCCGGGGTGTTACCCTCCCCCCGCAAAACCTGTTCAATGGCCGGAAAGGTATCCGTCTGAGTATACCCCGGAAATCCGTGAACGGTAAGTCCTCCGGTATGCGTGAGTAAGTGCCGCAGGGTGACCGGAGTTGTTTCCGACCATTCGTGATCGGGTATCTTCCACCCCGTGAGGTAGGTATTGACATCCGTATCCAGGTCGAGTTTACCTTCCTGCACCAAATGCAGGGCTGCTAATGCCGCCACTGGTTTACTGATCGATCCCGCCTGAAACAGGGTATTCGTATCAACGGTAGTGCCTTGCAGGGAATCGGCCACTCCGTAGCCCCTGGCCCAGTGGATCTCGCCGTCCTTAAGCACCGCAATGCTGACGCCGGGAACGTGGTAGTAGGCCATCCGCTCATCCAGCGTAAACGAGGTAAGGGTGTCGCCGGTTGGTAACACGGCGGGAAGCAGGCCGTTTTCGATGGCGACCATGGCTTCCGTCACCTCCGGATCGACCGCAGGTTCGGAACTCTTTTGCTGACAAGCAAAAAGGCATAGTAAGCAACTCAGTAGAAAAAGGCTGAAAAATTTAGAGTGTACGTCAGGCATAATATCATGTTTGAGGTTTACCTCCTGCACCCGGAAAAGGTTCGGGTCATTTTTTGGTTGACTCGCCCATCCCATGCACCGTAAAAAATCGATTTCAGTTCATATAAGGTACTGGACCGTGGTCCGTGATCCGTGGACCGTGGACCGTGGACCGTGGACCGTGGACCTTGATTAATATAGCTCCGGTTGTAAGAACGGAATAAGTGCTAAAATAAGTGCTTCCCGGTAGTAGGTGGTGCGCGTAATCCGTCCGTGTGTCAGGAGGCCTACTGCCCCACCCTGTTGCTTTGAATTCGTCTGGCCGAATACAATGTCATCGGCCTCTCCCAGTTCTTTGCCTTCCCGGACCAAGGCTACCACTTCGGGTGGTAAGGGGAAACAAGCAGTGCGCGCCTCTCCCCTTTTTTTGGCGGAAGCCACCACCATCCAGGCAAAGGCCCGCAGATCCTGACCGTCGGGTTCCAGCCCCCCTTCCAGGCCAACCCAATAGTCGGCTCCGGGCCGCTCTTCCCGGCATGCATTCACCCGCTGACGGGCACCCCGACGGGTTTCCGCATCGGTCATGGGCTGGTCCGATACACCGGAAGGAACCCGGATACCCTCAATACGAAAATTCCGAGACGGAAAGCACGCCTCAAAAGCCTGGCGAACAGCCTCAATCTTTACCGGGTTTCTGGAACCTATGACGACGATCTGATCCATGCGGTTGCAAATCATTTATTCTTGCACATAGATCGTTCCGGCCTTCATCACCATGCTGACTTTGCGCAAATCGCTGATATTCTCTTCGGGATTTCCGTCCACGGCGATCAGATCGGCCAACTGGCCCCGGCGTACGCGTCCGCGGTCTTCCAGACCAAGAAGATCGGCGTTACCGGAGGTTACGGACCGCCAGACATCCATTGGTTTCATGCCGTAATTCACCATCATTTCCCATTCGCGTACATTGTCACCGTGCTCAAACACGCCAACATCTCCGCCGGCTACGATCGGAACTCCTGCTTCCAAGGCTGCCCTAAAACTGGCTCGCTTGCGTTGGATGCGTAGTGGCTCCGGTTCCTGCCCCTTTTTCCATCCATTGTACTGCAGGATGGCATCGGGAGCGGCCAGGGTCGGACATAATGCAACGCCGCGTTCCGCCATCAGGGCAAACACTTCGGGCGTACCGCCGTCGCCGTGCTCGATGGTTTGCACACCGGCCAGCGCAGCCCGCCGCATACCCTCCTCCGTCGCGGCGTGGGCAACCACCGGCCGGCCGCTGCTGGCGGCAATCTCTACAATCAGGTCGAGCTCATCCTGCGTAAAAGTAGGCCGGGCCTCCCCATTGGGGCCCCAGCGGTAATCACAGTATACCTTGATCAGGTCAGCGCCCTTGCCGATCTGGTCGCGGGTTACCTTAATGAGGTCATCCATTCCGTCGGCCACCTCCGCTCCCAGGGGTACCCGCACGTGTGGCGCAAAGCCCTTGGGACCATAGCTACCGGTAGCCACAATAGCCGGGCCGGCAACAATCAAATGGGGGCCGGGAATGACGCCCTTCTCAACCGCTTGTTTCAAGCCTACATCAGCGTAACCAGCCCCTTCGGAGCCAAGATCCCGCATCGTGGTGATACCGGCATCCAGGCTCTTTTTGAGATGGACGGTAGCACGGGCTACGCGCTCTGCTTCCGATTCTACCAGCACCTGGTCGTTCCAGGGCGTTTGATTATAGGGGTACAATAAAATATGGGAGTGGCCCTCGATCATACCCGGCATCAGTGTCTGGTTGGGGAGTTCGATACGGCGGGCATTGTCGGGGACCGGAAAATCTCCCCGTGGACCAATAGCACTGATGTATTCTCCCTCGACCAATATCTGCCAATCAGTATGGATGTTTTCTCCGTCAAAAACCCGCTCCGGGATCAACAGGATCGGGTCCTGCGCCGGTAAGACGGCACAAACTCCAAGCATCCAAAGCAGGAAAACAATTTTTTTCATCGGGTTGAATTTTTCGGGTTAGGTTGCGAGCACCACAACGGTAGTTTCCTGTAAAGAGCAATACCTCACGCCT
>CAYFGK010000229.1:0-3557 GCA_964342305.1 uncultured Saprospiraceae bacterium
ATCCTCCCTCCATTTTTCAAAGGGAGGGAGTTAGAGGGTGGGTTTTGCCAAAAGAAGCACCATCGATCAAGTTTCGTACAGTCCTAATTCAAAATCAAAAATTCAAAATTGAGCATGGCGACTAGCCCAACCAACGTACTTCAGGAAGCCTAAACGATTCAATTCATCATTTAGCATTTAGCATTATAAAAGAACGAAAGCCGTACTTCCCTAAAGAAACACGGCTTTCAGTTGGTCGGTTAGAGCTGATGGTCGAACGCTAGTTTTGTTTCACAGTTTCACGTTCTTTTTCGCGTTGTTCCAAAAACTTGTTGAGCAAGTCGGGGACTTTTTCAAAAGCTGCCGCTAACCCTTTGTTGGTTTTGGTGGAGACAAAGGTAATTTCTTTACCTCTGGACACCAGAAATCCGATGGGTTCAATACCCATACCTGCTCCGGCACCACCACCTTCGCCGTGACCTTGTTTGGGGGCATCACCTTCACCACCACCGGTGCCGAATCCCATGCCGATACGAATCACTGGGATACAGGAGTATTCACCGAGCTGGAAAGCTTCGCCTATCACGGTTTCCGTTTTGGCTTCCGTTTGAATAAAGTCAGTGACTCTATTCAGCAGGTTTTCATAAGAAAGGTTCATACACTTGGTTTTATAAGGTTGAGGTTAAGGCTCAGGTTTAGGTTCCCGCCTTCACTTCGCCATGGCGGGCGGAGAGAATTATAACAGTAAAAAAGCCCGGACCATTCGGATCAGTCGGTTCTCCATCCACAGGTGCACGGATACCCGTCCGTCGTAATTCACGTGAACGTCGGGTCCCCGGTGTTCGATCGCAGCTAATACAGGATACAAATACGCATTTTGAACCACATCACCGGTATCCATATCCAGATGAAACGACCGTACCCGAAAGGACCGGGCTATTCGCAGTAGGCGCAACGGTAACCGATTGATGCGCCTTTTTGGTGCTTTTGCCGACCTGGACGGTGAAGGCTTTTTCGCAGCGGGCTGTGAGCGCTTGGCCAACTCCCGGATCAGGTCGAACTCTCGACGCCAACCGAGTACGCCCCACTGGCCCGTTAATTCTTCGCCTCCTATATGCAGATTGATCCACGCCAGTCGGCCCCAACTGACTTCGTACCGCCCCACATCCGAGTTGATATACAACCGCAAGGGCATCCACAAGACCAGCAGGATGACCAACACAAACAGGCCGATGAGTAGCATCCACCACATGTTTTTGGCATTGATCTGTAGATAATTTGATCGCTTTTCAAAGCCGGAACAATGACCTTTGTCACTAAAGGCCAATGACGTTTATCACCTTTTGTCGCATCGGTTGGATAGGGTAAGTACAGTGCTGTTAAGGACCATTTTCTGGAATGATGAATGTTGAATGATGAGTGCTAAATGAATCAATTCACCATTTACCACCAAGGCACTAAGGGCACTAAGGATGTTGGATGTCGGAGGTTGGATTAAAGCAGGTGGGAATGGCGATTAGCCCTGACCAACAATCTTATAAAAACTTAATCGAATCAACTCAAAATCCATCATTCAACATTCATCATTTATCATTGAAAGTGGCGAATAGCCTTCGCCAACGCACGTCAGGAAACCCAACCGAATAATTAAAAATCAAAAATCCAACATTCAAAATTGAGAATGGCGATTAGCCGCTGCCAGCTTACTTCCGGAATCATGATCGAAAAATTCAAAATCCATCATTCAACATTCATCATTCCCCTCGGCACAACCATTTTGGATTGACCTGCATCAGGTAGGTAGTCGAAAACATCAAAAACCACTATGCGCTCCATTACACTGTTTATTTGCCTGCTCTTTTTTGGCGAAAGCCTGATTGCTCAAGATGCCTTTTCCTTTAAAGCGGAATCCATTCCCGAGGTGACGGGAGTGCTGAAGGGGTACCAACCGGAACGGGACTCCGGTATGGTGATCAAGTATTCCATTGTCGTGCCTACGCCTGAATTGCAGCGGGAAAAGACGACCAAGCCTAACCCGGACGGGACCTTTGCCCTGGAGCTGGACTACCCCATTCGGCGGAACCAAGTTTGGGTCCATATCGGGGAATTGTACTTTGGCCATATCATGGCGGATAAAGGGTTGGAAATACTGGTGGACTTGGATAAACTGCACAAAGCAAAAAGATCCAACTTCTTCAATCCGCACGTCACGTATGCCGGACCGGATGCCGATATGAATACCTACCTCGGACGATTTACCCAGTTCGAAATTGCACGCCGGCCACCGTCAAACCCCATGATTAGCATCATGCAGGACCGCGAGGCGACACCCGATGAAAAGTGGCTGCGCCTGGAGCGGGATGTTCACGGGCACATGAAGGAAGTGATGGACAAATACATCGCGGAATACCCCGGACCCTACGAAGATCTGTTGTGGGATATCTGGCAATCGGAACGACTGAGTTTTCTGTTTCTCATTTTTCGCAACGAACCTTTTCCCGACACCCTGGCCAAGCTGGCCCTGAACTACAAACCCGAGATATTCACGAATGAATCGGTGCTGAATTATTTGAATTATCAGGGCCGTTTTCACCATGCGCTGTCTGATCAGGAACGGCTAATGGCCATTGGCATGGTAAAAGATTCGAAGCAATTACTCCCCGAACAGCAGGAACAAATCCAGGAATACGTGTTCCTGGAGCAGGTTCGCAGGTCAAACAGCGATCTGGACATGAACCGCCTTAATGAGTTGCGCAAACAAATTCTGGCTGATCACGATTCGGTACTCTACGAACGTCAGGTAGACCTCTTCCGGCAAAAGGTCATACAGGCCGGTGACCCCGAGGTACGCGACCTGATGCGCATGGTGTCCGGAGAAGAGGACGTTTGGAAGCGAAGTCTGTACATGCGACAGGTCCTGCAAGACATGGAAAATCCCTGGCTGGCCAAGATCATGAAATCGCAGTGGGAAGAAAATAAAGACGACCTCCGCAAAATGGAGGAAAACCTGGCTTCCATTAAGGTGACAGCCAAGGATGGTCCCCTCGGCGAAGAACTCGGCACCATGGAAAATGGCGCCCGCCTGATCCAGGCCACCGAGCAATCGCTCGACGACCTGTTGGCGTCCCTGCGTAAAGACATCGGCAACAAACCCGTGCTGATCGACCTGTGGGCCACCTGGTGTGCCCCCTGCATTTCCGATATGGAGGAAAGTAAACCAAATATTGAAAAGCTTCGCGAGATGGGCGTGGAAGTGGTCTATCTCTGCACCACGAGTGGCAGCAGTCTCGAACGGTGGAAAAATCGGGTGGCCCAGATGGACCTTCCCACCCGGCATATTTACCTCACTGATGCCCAGTCCGACGAGATCATGGAAAAGTTTAATCTGCGTGGATTCCCCAGCCACCTGTTCTTCGATGCCGACGGTCAGTACTACCCCGACGTAGTGCACTCGATCGGTCGGGCGGACCTGAGCGCCTTCGAAGAGTACTTGGGGAATTGATAATTATTAATTTTTAGTTACGACTGTACGAAACTTCAAATTTTAAAACCCATCCCCCCGACCCCCTTCCCTTTGA
>CAYFGK010000230.1:0-3491 GCA_964342305.1 uncultured Saprospiraceae bacterium
TCCAGCTCGCCGATCTCCTCGGCGGGAATGCGCCAGTCGATAGCGGCCATGGGGTCGGTATCATCGGGTTCTGAGAGTTGTACGGCCGGCGAACAATCATCGATACGGGCGGTGAAAATGCCCTGTGCAACGAAGCCAGGCTTCAGGGTGATAGAGGTCCCGGCCGTGTAGGTCACTTCGGCCCCATCGGGAACTATGACCGATCCGTTGGTGGTGATGGTCTCGCTGGCACGTACATCATCTCCGCTCAGGGAATAGGTGATGGCATCTATGGATATCACGCTGCCGTCGCAGGTCACCGGTGTATCGGGATCGATATCATCGCAGATGCCATCCATATCGGTATCACCGGTGGCGTCGTCGCCCTGGCAGAGATCACAGCGGTCGCCCACGCCATCGCCGTCGGAATCCGTGCCCGAAACGGGGGCGCCGTAGGTCAAAGCTTCACTTACTGGAATTGTTCCAAAATTTAGGGCTGTTCCGTCGTTTGCATTCATTGTTCGGTCATACACCGTCCCGGATTGATCAATATGTGTAAACCCTGGAATATCGGTTAGCGGATAATAGGCTACCAGGCCATTCTCGGAGCCTGTCAGTCGTTGGGTGTAATTGTCATTGATTTGGGTTCCAGTGCGGGCTACATCCCAAATACGCAGGTCATCCATCCGTCCTTTCATCCAGATAGCCTGGTCGGCCCGACCGCCGATGAGCATAGTGGAGTTGTTATCAACGGCCGCCGTGGTGATGGTCCCCGATCCGTTGGGCTGACCGTTCAGGTAGTGAGTAACCGTGGTGCCGCTTTTGACCACGGCAATATGCGCCCATTGACCAGCCGCCGGTGCAGTAGTGGCATTGACTACTTGCGAAGAGACCCCGTTACCGACCAATACACTGGGTATGCCGGAAGGACGTAATAAATAATAATCGAAGGGAAAAGGCTGGCTGTTCACTCCGTTGGTTTTACCTACAATAGATCGGAAGTTGATGAAATCAGGCACATTCACCCAACATTCCAGGGTAAAATCACCGAGTAAAGAAATTTCATCGGCATCTGGTACACTGATATAATCGTTGAGCCCGTCAAATACCAATCCTCTTTCACCGACTGATAAATAATTTTGGAATACACCATCATTACCATTTCCGGTTTTATCGTTTAGCGTGACAAAATCTCTGGCATTGATGGCGGGGTCGCCTTCGTTGCCATCGTAATAGGCCAACAGACCGGCCTCGTTCCCGGTCAGGATCGCATTACGGTCCATACTTTGTACACCTTGCCAAATACGTATCTCGTCAATGTCGCCCTCAAAATAGTTGGATCCATCTCCTAACCTCCCAATCAATAAAGGCTGGCCACCGTTGGTGGTGTTGTAATTCAGGCTGCCACTTTCGCTGATGACGCCATTAATATAAATCCGGGTAGGAGCAGGACCGCTATTGTTTAATTCGATGCGCAAGTGAGACCAGGTACCCAAAGGTGTAGTCGTAGTGGAGGTCATTACATCCGTTCCATTTCCCGAAACGGTGATCTTCCCATCAAAATCCCTTCGGATAAAGAAGTTGGAAGCACCCGAATTAAAGTTCTGGTACATGGATGCGATTACCCCACTGGAGTTGGCTGTAGGCCGGATCCAACATTCAAAAGTAATGGCCTGACTGGTGGTCGGTGCCAGTGCCGCTGAATTTGGAATCGAGATAAAGTCATCACTTCCGTCAAATGGAATACCTAATAACGGTTCATTGTCACAATCGTCCACATTATTGCGAAGACCATCGCCATCGTCATCGAGTACCGTGGACGGGTCAGCACAGAAATCGCCCACGCTGTTGTTGTCGCCATCGTAGTTTTCAATAGGTGGTCCCACCACATAATTGGAGGTCGATCCGGAATAGGAAAAGTTGTTGTAGTCTACACTCAAGGACGGACTGCCAGCTAAAGCGTTATTTCCGTTGGGTATGCCTTCATTAAAGTCCAGGTGCAGCTTTAAGTCCCCTCCCTGGATAAGTTCATTGAATAAATTAGCCCTAACCTCCTCGGTAATGCGGTTGGTGCCCCAAACCCGCACCTCATCTAATGCTCCTTTGAATTGGTGCTGTGCGTAGAAGGATTCGCTGGTACTACCAATTTCGTAAGATGGCACCAATAAGTTGAATTCCGAGGTGAGCCACCCACTGGCACGGTATTCCCCATTGATGAATAAGCGCTCCTGGCCCCGGTCGATGGACACCGCTACGTGGGTCCAATCGGAAATGGGCGTATAATGCACCAGCACGGAGCGGAAAACTTCCCGGTCGCGGCGTTCCATCACCAAGACTCCATTGGTACCAACTGCTACCCCAATCACTACGGTATCCTTCATGTCGGACCCGGTGGGTTCCCAGGACGGATAGAACACGAAGGGAATATCCACACTGAAATTATTGAAGGAGGTAGAATTCGTCAAGTTAGTTTCGGTCTCGTTGGCCGGGATAGCCCTTTCGGGTTTTACCCAAAACTCGTAGGCAAATTCATCGGCCACGTTGTCTAAGGCAAAATCATACCGTTCTTTGTAATTAATGCCGTCATCCTCCCCATCGAAATGCAGACCGGCGTTGGGCACGGTGGGGCAGTTGTCGCACACCAGGCCGTCGCCGTCATCATCGGTCATGTATTCGTTGAGCAGGGTGGGGCAATCGTCGCAGACATCCCCTACCCCGTCGTGGTCCAGATCGGCCTGGTCCGCATTGGGTGTGTTCGGACAATTATCGCACACATCCCCGGTACCGTCGGTATCCACATCTTCCTGGTTGGGATTGAATACCGTCGGGCAGTTATCACAAGCATCCCCCAGGCCGTCCCCGTCGGTATCCTGTTGATTCGCATTGGAGATATCGGGACAATTGTCCTGGGCATCAATGGTATTGTCAAAATCTCTATCCTGGGCACAGCGGTCGATGGTCCCGTTACCAAAACTAACGCTTACGTTAATAAACTCCCGGACCGTTGAATCGGACTGCATCTCAGGAGCCAGGAACAGGCGCAGGTTTTTATAATCCAGGGTTTGGGCATCCCTTTGGGTAACGATTAGGTTGCGCGTCAAGCACGTATTGGCGGGGATCTCCTGAAAAGGAAAAGCCGAAAGGGCCAGACTTACTCCATTCATCGTGACCAAAGCTTCGTTGTCGTTGGACGTATTGACCAGACGTAACTCGTACGAGCGGGGAAAATCACTATCGTTACAAATAGTTAGGGGAATTTCCAGTGGTTGCCCCGGTGGTGCATTGATGACGTTGACGTAATCATTCGGGCAGCCCGGTTCGCCATTCTCCACCCTGGGTTGATCGATTTGGTAACCACCTTCATAAGGACGTGACGTTCTCGATTGGTTGCCCAGTCGGAACATAGGCGTTCCATAATCGGGGTCATCCGCTACTTCCACACAAATGTTTTCGGGCAGGGAATCATCGTCCCAGATGGTGTAGCCTATTGTTCTTTCGGTGGACGCCGATTG
>CAYFGK010000231.1:0-3429 GCA_964342305.1 uncultured Saprospiraceae bacterium
TAGGCGATTAGGCGATTAGGCGATTAGGCGATTAGGCGATTAGGCGATTAGGCGATTAGGCGATTAGGCGATTAGGCGATTAGGCGAAAATTAAATTATGCAACACTACCAACCAATCGCTTAATTAAAAATTAAACACTAAAAATTAAAAATCACCTAACGATTTTCCACGCCATCAAATAGCTCAAGGTTCCATCCCGTTCTTCGGCACCGATTTCAATTTGACGTTGCCGTTTAAGCAAGTCAGCAGGAATGTCGAGCTGAACCGTCGCACCCTTCCACTTGGTCGGTACTTCCTGAGCAATATTATCTACGATTAGGTACACGCCCCTCGGTTTTTGCCGAAAGGCAACCTCAATGGTAATGACCTCTTCCGACAGGGAGATGCTGCGTCCGGAAGGCGACCAGTTAATGACCGGCACGCGGGTACTGGCCGGATAGAAAAAGGGACGGTCGGCGAATTCATCAGCGGTCAGTGGATCGGGTAAACGTTGATCGGCCGCTTCGTCCGGGAAGTGGGTCTGGATGAGGATCCGTGGTGGCACATCGAACCAACGGGGTTCGTACTCCATGGTGAAAGTTTGGCCGGTCATGTCTGCCATACCAGCGGCGTAAGTAACATCCAGCAGACAAATACGGCCGTCGAGGCGCACCCAATTCCACACGTGATTGGGTTCAATACCGGCACTGGTAATGCGGCCTGGATCCCGGGCCACGTAGCCCTCGATCTCCCCTGCGTCCAGGCCAACCGCCCGGCACATGGTCTCGAACAGACTGGCGTAGTGGTTGCATACCCCGCGGCGGTAGCGCAATGCCCGCGACATGCGCGTACGACGAATCCCCTCGATCTGCCGCTGCAGGTCTTCCTGGCTTTTGTACATGATCTGAATGGGGCGATTCCGGCGTGCTTCGTCCAGATCGTATTCAATGTGGTTGGCCAGCCAGCTGAAAATCACCTGTGCTTTATCGCGGTCGCTGGTAAAGGGCTGGCAAAGGGTACGGGCCAGTTCTTCGGGGTCTTCGGTTTGGAGGTCGAATGAAGCCCCGTACGCATCCGGGTCGAGGGGTTGAGCGATCAGCAACCCCGCGGTTAGTAGTAAACTAGTGAGTAGTGCCAACAGTCGCATGGGTGGCGTTTTTCTTTAAAAAACGACTGGACCTCAAGGGAAAGTATATTGATTTAGGAGTGATCTTTAAACTTCCGATTTCTTACTTCTGATTTCAGACCTCTATTTAGCTGGGCGTGGTCGACACATTCGCCAGACGGTTTTCATCGAAGAAGTACAGCAGATCTGACAGGCGCTCTTTCAGGTCGCTGCGGTCGACGATAAAATCCAGAAAGCCGTGGTCGAGCAGGAACTCAGAGGTTTGGAAGCCTTCCGGCAAATCCTTTTTGATAGTTTCCTTGATCACCCTGGGGCCCGCAAATCCGATCAGGGCTTCCGGTTCAGCCATATTGATGTCACCAAGCATGGCGTAGGACGCAGTGACACCGCCCGTGGTCGGGTCAGTCATCAGGCTAAAATAGGGTACCCCCGCTTTATGCATGAGAGAAATCTTGGCGGATGTTTTGGCCATTTGCATGAGGGAAAAAGCCGATTCCATCATTCGTGCACCTCCCGATTTGGAGATTACCATAAATGGTGTGCGACTTTCCAGGCAATAGTCGATGGCGCGGGCAATACGTTCCCCGACAACCGATCCCATGGAACCTCCGATGAAGGAGAAATCCATTGCAGCAATGACCAGGTTTTTACGATTTACCTTACCCTTGGCTACCGTAATCGCATCGGACACATTGTTTTTGCGGTACGCATCATCCAGACGTTTGGTATACGGTTTGAGGTCGGAGAACTGCAGGGCATCTTTTGCCTTGAGCTCCTCGAACATCAGATCGAAGTTACCGTCGAAAATAATGTCGAAATAATCGTGAGAGCCAATGCGCACGTGGTAGTTGCACTTAGGGCATTTATAGATATTTTCCTTGAGTTCTTTCGTGGTACTGGTCTCCTTGCACCGCTTACACTTATACCAAAGCCCCTCCGGCGCTTCTTTTTTATTGCGCGTAGCGGTTTGGATACCATCTTTAAGGCGTTTAAACCAACCCATACCCCTTTATCAATTTTCGTTTAGTGATTCAACATACAAAAAAAGGACGAATACCCGAGACTACCAAACTCTCCTGTGAAGCCCCCATTCCCTAATCGGAATAACGATAAGCCTGTACGGTATTTACGAAGGCTCGTACTCCATCCAGTGGTGTATCAGGATATACACCGTGCCCAAGGTTTGCAATATGGCGCCGTCCGAAGCCATCGAGCATTTCCCGGGTAGCTTCCGCCACTTTTTCGGGCGAAGCGTAGAGTTGACAGGGATCCAGGTTGCCCTGTAAAACGAGCTTGTCCCCTACCCTGCTACGGGCCTCTTTTGGTGTAATATTCCAATCCAGGCCTATAGTCTGACAGTCGAGAGCTGCCAGATCTTCCAGGGCGAACCAGGCACCTTTGCTGAACAGGGTTACCGGCACCTTTTCGATGGCACTGGCAATGCGTTTCAGGCAAGGGATGGCGAAAGTGCGGTACTGGTCGGGGCTAAGAATTCCCGCCCAACTATCGAAGACCTGAATGAGGTCGGCACCGGAAGCTACCTTGCGCTGCAGATAGGCAATGGTCGTATCAGTGATCTTTTCGAGCAATTGGCGGGATAATGCCGGCTCGGCGTAGAGCATTTTTTTGGCCTTGGAAAAGGTCTTACTGCCCTGCCCCTCTACCATATAGGAAAAGATAGTCCAGGGAGCGCCGGCAAAACCGATCAGCGGTACGCGTCCTGCTAATTCCCGTTTGGTTATCTCGAGTGCGTCGTATACGTAGGTGAGGGTATCGGCCGCCCGTTCACCGGATATCAGTTTGCTTATATCCGAACCAGACTTAATGACATCGGGAAACCTGGGTCCTTTTTTCTCCACCATTTCGTAAGGTAACCCCATCGCTTCGGGGATCACCAGTATATCCGAAAAGATGATGGCCGCATCTACTCCGAGTTCATCAACCGGCTGAATAGTCACTTCCGCCGCCAGGTCGGGCGTTTCAACCAGTTCTTTGAATCCGGACAATCGACTCCGCAAGGCCCGGTATTGAGGCAGGATCCGGCCGGCTTGTCGCATTAGCCAAACCGGTGGACGCTCCACCTGCTCGCCGCGTGCCGTCCGAAGTAACAGATCGTTCTTCAATTCCATGCCGCAAGTATAGGAAGTTTTACCCGCCCGACCTATACGCTTTTTTCTTTACCTATTTTTTTGAAGATAAAAAGACAAGAAATTTTCGTCTGAGTAAAATATTGCATAAAAGTAACTATATCTGATTATTCCCTTCCAAAATAAAAGGAGGGTGATTCAGCGTCCTGTTTGTTTTTAGATATATTTGGCAGGCT
>CAYFGK010000232.1:0-3424 GCA_964342305.1 uncultured Saprospiraceae bacterium
TTAGCTCTTTAAGGCACATATCTTAAAACCTGTCAACGCTATTCAGTCCAGGTCACCTTCTGACCTCTGATTTCTGACTTCTGACCTCTGATTTCTGACTTCTAACTTCTGACTTCTAACTTCTGACCTCTGACTTCTAACTTCTGACCTCTGATTTCTGACTTCTACATCTTCGCACTTCGATTCCGCAGGTAATGATCGGCCAGCACCAGTGCGGCCATGGCTTCCACAATCGGTACGGCACGTGGCACCACGCACGGATCGTGGCGTCCCTTACCGACCACAGTGACCGACTCGCCCGCTTCGTTCACGCTTTCCTGTTCGGGGACGATGGTGGCCACTGGTTTGAATGCCGCGCGAAAATAAATATCCATGCCATTCGAGATGCCTCCCTGCACGCCGCCCGAATGATTGGTGCGGGTGCTTACGGTGCCGTCTTCCTGCTCGAAAATATCGTTGTGCTCGGAGCCGCGCATGGCTACTCCCGCAAACCCCGATCCATATTCAAAGCCCTTGCAGGCATTGATGCTCAACATGGCTTTACCAAGGTCAGCGTGCAGTTTGTCGAAGGCTGGTTCGCCGAGACCCGCTGGCACTCCGGTGGCGATACAGGAAACGACACCGCCAATGGTATCCCCGGCTTTGCGTACCTCTACAATGTGGTCCTCCATCTTTTTCGCCCACCCGGCATCCGGACAACGGACGGGATTGGATTCGACCTGCGACAAGTCGAGTTCCTGGTAGGAGTGGGGAACTTCCAATGCGCCCACCTGACTCACATAAGCGGTGATGGAAACTCCTATGTGCTGCAGTAACATTTTAGCGAAAGCACCGGCAGCTACCCGCGCGGCCGTCTCCCTGGCCGATGAGCGCCCGCCACCCCGGTAATCGCGCCGACCGTACTTGGCGTGGTAGGTATAATCGGCGTGGGAGGGACGGAATTTATCGGCAATGTGGCTGTAATCCTTGGAGCGGGCATCGGCATTGAAGATAACCAGGGAGATAGGGGTCCCCGTGGTGTATCCCTCAAAAACACCGGATAAAATGCGAGCCGTATCGCTCTCTTTGCGCTGCGTCACAATGCGCGATTGCCCGGGTCGGCGCCGACTCAGCTCGGTCTGAACAAACTCCTCGTCCACGGGAATACCGGCCGGACAGCCATCGATGATCACGCCAATGGCTTCCCCGTGGCTTTCGCCAAAAGTGCTTATTCGAAATGTATGTCCGAAGATGTTTCCTGCCACGATCTCTAGGTTTTTTTGAGAGCCCGCAAGATAGTAAACAGGTCTTTGGTGAATGTTGAATGTTGAATGCTAAATGTTGAATTACATCATTCATCATTCGTCATTCGTCATTGTTTGTTACTCAGACGAAATTTTCTTTCTAAGGAAACCAACAAATCTAAAACCTTTCCCCGATTTTATTTTCGATGCTGACCTTCTACTCTACACTTCGCGAATTATTGATCCCTGACCAGGTACAGTACGAGTTGCAACCTGTTCCGGAGGCATTGTATCCGCTAGTGAAATCTGCTTTTGGGCTCCAAATTAACGCCTTTTCCTCCATCCCCGTCTTGTTGCTGCCCGACCCTTCCGCCTACCTGACCTGGACCAAGATGGCAGAAGGTAGTCATCGCTGCAAGCTGGTGGGCCCGCGTTCGGTAGCCTTACGCATTGACCGGCGGAGGCGGACAAAGACCTGCCTGATCCGGTTGAATCCGGGGGCAGTCCAGCGGATCCTGGGTATACCGGCCAATGAGTTGTGTGACCAGAGCATCAGTATGGCAGAAACATGGCTCTCCGATTTCGAGAGGGTAGACAGTTCGGAAGATCCCTGGAGAATACTGGAAAACATCACTCCCGGGGAAGGCATCACCCGACCCCAAATGCTGGTGGATGCATTTTGCCGAAAGGCACCTGAACAAGCAACAGTCAGAAGCATTGCCCGTGATTTGGGGGTTAGTGATCGGTACTTGCGCAAGCAAGTGTTGCGGCATATCGGGCTTTCGCCCAAAAAAGTACAGCGCATTGCCCGAATGTTTGGCGCTTTGCATTTGCGTACGGAATACGAACATTGGCGTTGGGCCGAACTGGCTGCCGCAGCGGGCTACGTTGACCAATCGCATATGATCGCTGAATTCCAGGAATTACTCGGGGCATCACCTACCGCTGTGTTTTCGTAGTTCCGTTTTATCCTATCGGGCGTATTTCTCCTTTTGTAGCTTTCGCAAAAAAACATGAAAGGAACACCCGTAGTGATGTGGATTTGTTGTGCTGCCTTTGCCTGCCAATTGCCCGCCCAAGCCCAGGACCAAACCTTGCGATCATCGGAATTATTTGCCTTTCGGCAAAATATGTGGCTCGACATGCACCATACACTGTACTACGCCGCTTTACGACTCGAACAGGAAATGCCGGCTTTACCGGAAACATCAATCGTGGATGATCCTGCCTGGACCGCTGCAGTTTCCCTCTGAATGCTGAATGATGAATGCTCAATGTTGAATTCATCATTCAGCATTCATCATTCATCATTCATCATTCAGCACTGCACTAATTCGAAATCAAATCAAACCCTACACCTTCCGCGGTCCAGGGATTCACCCGGATGCTGCGCAGCAACATGCCTTCGGGTAAGTATACCAGGGTGAAGCCGGGTCCATCGACAGCCATGTCGGAGTTATCAACTAGGATGTTAGCTCGACCGTAGTTGATCCCGAACAACTCAAATTCAGGGTCGTAAGCCATCAGGGTAGTGCCGAAAAGACCCTCCACATCGAAAAACCAGCCCGTGTAATTAACGATTGGATCATTGGTAAACGAGAGGGGAAGAGGCCCGGTTTGCTGCAAGGGTAATAGATTAGAAAAGCCGGCCAAAGCCTCGAACTCGAGTTGATTGTCGGTTGCACGTAGGCGGTAACTCACGGTATCTTCCGCTCCGAAAACCGGCGATTCTTCATTCTGGTAGGAAATGGAGCCCTCGGTCAGGTACTCGCTCAGCGTGTGCCAGGTGCCGTCGTAGGCGGTCACCTCCAGGATGAGGGTGTCCTGCCCATACTCGTACTTCTCTTCACCACCTTGTTGGCCGTAATCCTCACCAACGAAGATGCGATAGACGGATTTTTGGCCCACCTCCATATTGTGGAGAGACACCTGGGAGCCATTCTCAATGGGAGGACCGTAGCAAATGATTGTTTCCTCCTTGTCACAGCCGGTACCCAACAGTACCAGTAATAAAGCAAAAGACAGTAGTCGGGGCATGGGTTATGCATTTGGTTCAGTGGGTAAGACGGATGTGGTGTTTGAACGGTTGGGTGCTTCGTATTAAAATGATGAATGCTCAATGATGAATGCTCAATGATGAATGCTCAATCAGGACTGTACGAAACTTGATCAGTGGTGCTTCTTTTGGCAAAACCCACCCT
>CAYFGK010000233.1:0-3335 GCA_964342305.1 uncultured Saprospiraceae bacterium
CTCGTACGGTTCTGTGGGGGCGCGGGGAGGTAACGAACCGCGCTACCCGGAAAGTTAGAAATCAGAAGTCCATCACACACTTTAGTGGTGGGTTGAAATCGAAACCAACCAATCCCAAAAACCACTTTAGTGGTGAAGCTTGCGGAGGACGGCAATTTGGAGAGCGCATGGAAAGACCATTCTGAATGAATATTTTACATTGAGCATTGAGCATTTCTTGAACATATACAGCATGACAGTTCGAATACTATTCACCGGAATCCTGCTAATCACTATTTGTGTAACGGGGCATACTCAACGCCTGGATTCCACGGAGGTGCAAGAATGGGTTGATATTCCCATTCTGGAGTGGGAAGAATACTACGACTACGAGGGCAGTTTTCGGGTGCGTACGCCGGGGCCTTTCGTGCAGCGGGTGGATACGGTAAAGACGCCATTGGGCAAGTTGGCTTACCATACTTTTATGTTTGTGATGAAAAATGAGTCGTACGCCGAGAATGTGTTTTACATGGTGAATTACTGCGACTATCCGCCGGGGGCACTGCATCAGGATAGCACCGAATTGCTGGCCGAATTTATGGACGCTACCGTGGATGAGGCAACCCGGGCGGTGCGGGGGGAGCTGGTGTACCAGGATGATATCGACATCAACGAATTTCCCGGACGCTTTTGGCGTATCCATTACCGGGGCGGCGACGCGGTGATCAAGACCAAGGCTTTTGTGGTGGGTAACCGGTATTATCAGGTGCAGACGGCCATGACCCGTGAAATGGGACTCAACCGGGCCAGCGATGAGTTTTTGGATAGTTTCCGGCTTATCGGGGAGGTTCGTAATTGAGCATTGTGATTTGATATTGGTAATCTTCGTTTCGACCTAAACCGGCCCTAGGGCCAACCTCGATCTAAATCTCAACCTCAAAACCTTATCTTCGTGGCAAAAGCCTTCGCAAATGCCAAAAATAGCCGTTTTTCCCGGGTCCTTCGATCCCATTACCATTGGTCACGTGGATCTGGTTAACCGGGCACTTCCCCTGTTTGATAAGATCATGGTGGCCGTTGGGGTCAATACCTCGAAACACTACTTGTTTGGATTGGAGCAACGGCTCGAGTGGTTGCGTATGGTCTTTGCCGACGAGCCCAGGGTAGAGGTTGACTACTTTGAGCGACTAACCGCTGATTATTGTAACCGGATCGGTGCGCGTTATTTACTGCGCGGACTACGGAATGCTTCGGATTTCGATTACGAAAAGACCATTTCTCAACTGAATCATATCATTGGTGACGGAATCGAGACGATCTTTTTGATCAGTCAGCCGGGCTATTCCCACATCAGTTCGACCATTGTGCGAGAGATCATCAAGGGTGGGGGAGATGCTTCACCTTTCCTTCCTGAAAACCTGGTGATCGAGCCACCGAAGGAGAATTTGTTATAGGCTTACAATAATCCTTTCTGAAAAGATACAGGGGCTCGAACCAATTCAGAACAGGTATTCCGGGGGTTTGTCCAACAATTCCCGAAAGAGGCCTGTTTTCCAGGTAAAGGATTTCAAGAATTAAGGTTCGGAACCTACCTTTAATGTTCGGTAATCAACAGTACTTTATTATTCCGAATTCGCTAACCACTTTAAACTGAATTTATGGCAAATGCATTTTACCAGGCGCCACCTGCCGTCAACGAGCCGTACAATAGTTTTGCCCCCGGCTCCGAAGATCGTGCACTTTTACAGGAAGCACTGGCAGAAGCTAAAGCAACTGAGAAAGAAATCTTCATGACCATTGGTGGCAAAAAAGTCGCAGGAGACGACAAATTGCCCATTAAGCCTCCACACGAGCTCAGTCACACACTCGGTCACTACCATAAAGGAAATTCCGACCACGTACATCAAGCCATTCAGGCGGCACTGGATGCCAAAGAAGCCTGGGAGAACATGCCCTGGCAGGAACGCGCAGCCATTTTTCTGAAGGCTGCCGATCTGGTGACCGGTCCGTACCGATATAAAATGAACGCCGCAACTATGCTTGGACAGTCCAAGAACCCCTGGCAGGCCGAGATCGAAGCCGTGGGTGAGCTGGCTGACTTTTGGCGTTTCGGGGTTGAATATATGACCAATATGTACCAGGACCAGCCGGTATCCAGTCCGAATATCTGGAACCGGATGGAATACCGACCGTTGGAAGGATTCATTTTCGCCATTACTCCGTTCAACTTCACGGCCATTGCCGGCAACCTGCCGTCCGCTCCGGCTATGCTGGGAAATACCGTCGTTTGGAAGCCGGCAGAAACCCAAATTTACGCTGCGGCCCTCATTATGGAAATCCTCGAAGAAGCCGGGTTACCTGATGGCGTGATCAACCTGCTGATGGTCGACGGACCGGTGGCGGGAGATATTATCTTTGAACACCCTGATTTTGCCGGTCTGCACTTTACGGGTAGTACAAAAGTGTTCCAGCACCTGTGGGCCACTATCGGTAAAAATATCAGCAAGTATAAAACCTACCCGCGCATTGTGGGTGAGACGGGTGGTAAAGACTTCATTCTGGTACACCCGAGCGCTAATCCCGATCCCATCGTAGCTAACCTCATCCGGGGCGCTTTCGAATATCAGGGACAAAAGTGCTCAGCCGCCTCCCGTGCTTACCTGCCCAAATCACTGTGGCCGGGCATTAAGGAAGACCTGCTGACCGAACTGAAAACCGTGAAAGTAGGTCCGGTCGATGACTTTACCAATTTTGTGAATGCCGTCATCGATGAACGGGCCTTCGATAAGATCACCAAATACATCACCATCGCGCGCGACAGCGACGAGTGCGATATTATCGCCGGCGGTACGTACGACAAGGAGAAAGGATACTTCATCGACCCCACAGTCGTGGTAACCACTAATCCCAACCATCAATTGATGGAAGAGGAGATCTTCGGCCCCGTACTGACCATCTTCGTCTACGACGATGCGGATTACGACAAAACCGTTGATCTGGTCGATTCCACATCTCCCTACGCCCTAACCGGTGCGATCTTTGCCAAAGACCGCTACGTGGTGGAGGAAACGGCCCGTCGTCTGCGTCACGCTGCCGGTAACTTCTACATCAACGATAAGCCTACCGGTGCGGTAGTCGGACAACAGCCCTTCGGTGGTTCCCGTGGTTCGGGTACTAATGATAAGGCCGGTTCGATCATAAACATGTACCGTTGGGTGAGCGCCCGCGCGATCAAAGAGAACTTCGTACCGGTAAATGATTACCGATATCCGTTCCTTAAGGAGGAATGATAGTACAGGTTTGAGGTTTGAGGTTTGGGGTTTGGGGTTAAGGTTAAGGCTAAGGTTGAGGTTAAG
>CAYFGK010000234.1:0-2177 GCA_964342305.1 uncultured Saprospiraceae bacterium
CCTTCGGCTTGGGTAAGCGACAGCGTGATTTTATAAGTCCGTTTTTCCTCGGCCTTCTTCTTTGGTCTACCGATTTGTTTGGTAAATCGGGGGCGAATAGGTTCCTTCTCAACAGGCTTCGATTCTGGAAGGATTTTAGGAGTACTGGCTTTCAAGCCAGATAGATCATTTTTGCTTGGCATGGTCAACCCTATCAATGTGGTCGTAGATGATTTGGAATTGTTGAACAACATCACGAAAGCTGTAATTAGCTAGTGGATCGCTCGCACAAATTTGGGCGATTGATTTCTCGCGTTCGAAAATAGCATCAAAGGCTGATGAAAACTTCAACGGCAGGATTGGAAATTCAAACCCTGCTCTTCTGACTGCTTCAGAAATGTTCAGAAAATCTTCGCTTTGATCCCACTCGTCCCTCGCGAATTGATCCTTTCTTCGTTTCTGAAGCTTTGTTGCGACGACAAGACATTCCCCTTTGAATCCGTCGACTTGGGCTATTTGTCTGAGTGTTCCAATTCCGCTATGTAGTGATTTTACCTCATTGTGAATTGGCACGATGACCAAATCTGATTGTTTGACAGCTGAAGTGATACTGTGTGACTGCGCTGAAATTGCACCAGCGAGGTCGAAGACAATGTCTATATCATCAGGAATATCAGGAAATGATTCCACCAAATCTAACGCCAGCAAACGTTGATCCGGAATGAAACTATCAAAGACATGAAAGGTTTCATTAGTTCCAATAGCATACTCACGATCAAGAGCGATGTTCGTAGCAATCGGTGTTTTCCCCGCAGATCCTTTTGCGCTGTAGATTGTGATTTTCATTCAGATAACAACATTTCAAAATAAACAATACTATCGAATATATCAAAAAAACCAAAAATTACAATAGTAACCAAACAACCAAAATAATCGTATGTATCAATACTTTCGATACTATCAAAAGTATTGATACATACGATATCACTTATTTTGATCGCGCAATCGCACGTATCGTGATTTACAAAACCCTATGAATGCTGCATCAGCAGATCGAAGAGTAGGGCACCCAGTATCGCGCCAATGCTGAATCCAATCTTGCTCCCAGGCATATACATCGTGGCCTCTGGGAATGTATTGCTTGGCACTCTCGTAAGTCTCTGTTGACTCAAAAAAAGGTTTTGAAAAAAGAGAGTTTCTATCAAATTCATCGGTATTCCTGTTTCTGAAGATGACTTGATCATCACGCGATAGCTCTACGGTGTAATCGGGGAGGTGGCCGTGGGAGGCGAGTTCTTTGATGAAATATCGGAATTTCTTCATCGGGCTGTTTGCCCCCATCTTTTTCTTTAGAAGATCAAGTGTAATAGACCATTCAGCCTGCTTACCACAATGTTTGCGTGCAATTTCATATGCCCGCCGTTCATATGGCTTACTAAGCCTGAAATAGTCACGATTGAGGGTTAAAACTTCTTTGGCTCGTATGGCGTTGAAAACCCAATTCGATAGCTCAATCTCAACCCAAACCAATCGGCCATCAGGTCCCTGTTTACGACGAATAGATCCCGCGTTTATCAAGCCAAAAAAGTCGGTTTGTTCTTCATCGCCGGTAACAATGTTGGTACTGATGGTTGTGCCACGTAGGCGTTCAATTGCCTCTACTAGGGCTTTATAGTCCTTTCCTCCAGTGCCTCTATTCGTGAACATCAAAAACTCATGGCTATTGATTCGGACTCGTTGGCCAACTTTTTCGCCTCGATTTAGTTTTGCCATCAGTTGAGAGATCGCATAAATTAAAATATCCTTATCGTAGATCGTAGCCAATCCCTTAACACTGGGAGTTATTTTGATCCACTTGTCCCCGTTCCGATACACACGTTCTGCAGTTACGGGTTTCTTCGACAACGCATAAAAGGGGTGTTCAAGTTCCTGGACAATATCCTTTAATACCGCATCTGCAACGTCACAGACGAACAAATCCATCTGAGGATGTTTCTCTGGCAACAGATGATCATTCGGGGTATCAGGAACCATGGAGGCATCATTCGGGTTTTCAAGAACGGAGTCAAGTTTCGGGGTATTAGGAACCGTATAATGTCTGTGGAAAAAAACAAAATCAGATTCGGGGTATTAGGAACCGATTTTCGGGGTATTAGGAACCGATTTTCGGGGTATTAGGAACCGATTTTCGGGGTATT
>CAYFGK010000234.1:2277-3119 GCA_964342305.1 uncultured Saprospiraceae bacterium
AGGAACCCACCGACCTTGCAACCTATTGATTTTCAAAGCAATACATGGCACAAAACATCCCTTAACACTACACTTAACTCTTATTTAACTAATTTAACACTAAGGGGAATCGATAATTCATGGTTCGTCAGAAACTTTCTTCAAGTGATCGCCTTCAGCTCAACATTAAAATAAAATATTCTAGAAGTGTCGCCCTAACGGGCGAAGACAAAACATTTTCCTCTGGAATAGGGGCAGTAGGAAAAGGAAAGGTGTTGTGCATGCCTGAAGATATTCTTTTCCTACTGCCCCGTAAGGAGTCACTTCGATGATGCGGCGTAAAGATGAACTGGAAGCGTTCAAGACGCGGATTAACCTGACTGAGTATGCGGCTCAGATCGGGTACTTGATCGATCGCAAAGCGACCAGTCGCAACAGCGCGGTCATGAGGCATCCTAATGGTGACAAGGTTGTCATTGCCCGTGGTTCTGATCGGCACTGGATCTATTTTTCGATCAGGGATGATCGCGATAATGGGTCCATTATCGATTTTGTCATGAAGCGCAAACGCATGAACCTGGGTTTTGTGAGGCAGGAACTCCGTCCTTGGGTAGGGGAGGGGAGTAACATCGCCAGACCCATTGCACAGACCTTTATCCAGAACCTGGAGCCTGTTACGCGCAATATTGCCAAGGTTGCGGCAATATTCCACGCTTCCGAGGAGGTCGCTTCTGGAAACGAATATCTCGAAAAACATCGTGGCATTCCTTCGGAAACGTTTCTGGACCCTGTCTTTGCTTCGCAAATGCGCGTGGATGAACGGCGTAATTGCCTGTTTCCGCATTTCAATCAGTCCGGATTGT
>CAYFGK010000235.1:0-3108 GCA_964342305.1 uncultured Saprospiraceae bacterium
CTGGATTCGAACCAGCGACTTCTTCGTCCCGAACGAAGCGCGCTACCGGGCTGCGCTACATCCCGTCGTGGATTCGCAAGTATACGGGTTATGCGACTTTTTTGCAATGGGGTTTGTGGGTATTGAGTAGTAGGTATTGGGTATAAAGACAGAAGACGAAAAGAGTCTAGACCCAACGTAGTTTGTAAACCAAAACGTAAGCCCTTCTCCCAAAGGGAGAAGGGTTTGGGATGAGGGTAAACAATCGATTGTGTATATTGCTATCAAACACCCTCACCAATGATCACGACCATTCGCTGCACCTGCCTGTTAGCCTGCCTGGCGATAGGGGCGCAGGCGCAAAAAGTACAGTCCTTCGACCTGTCCGACGTCACCCTGCTGGAAAGCCTTTTTTACCGGGCACAGCAAACCGATCTGGCCTACATGCTGGAAATGGATCCTGACCGACTGCTGGCTCCTTACCTGATCGATGCGGGCATCGAACCCAAAGCCGAACGCTATCCCAATTGGGAAAACACCGGTCTCGACGGACACATCGGAGGTCATTACCTCTCCGCACTCGCCCTGATGTATGCCGCCACCGGGAATGTGGAAGTAAAAGAGCGCCTGGAGTACATGATCGACCAATTGGCAGCCTGCCAGCAAAAAAACGGAAACGGTTACCTGGGGGGCGTACCCGGCGGACAGGAGATCTGGTCCGATATTGCCGCCGGCCGTATCGACGCCCAGAGTTTTTCCCTCAATGGTAAATGGGTACCGCTCTACAACATCCACAAAATATTTGCGGGCCTGCGAGATGCCTGCCTGATAGCTGATCAGGAAGAAGCGAAGGATATGCTTATTCAGCTGACCGACTGGTTTATGGGAATAACCGCCGAACTCTCCGACCAACAGATACAGAATATGCTGCGCAGTGAGCACGGCGGCCTCAATGAGGTATTTGCCGATGTGTACGCCCTCACCGGCGACCAGAAATACCTGGAGTTAGCCCGGAAAATGTCGCACCGGGCCTTGCTCGATCCGCTATTGCAAGGCGAGGATAACCTGACCGGCCTCCACGCCAATACTCAGATCCCCAAAGTGGTGGGTTACCAGCGCATCGCTCAACTCACTGATCAGGAAGACTGGAACGAGGCCTCTCGCTTCTTTTGGGAAACCGTGGTGGATGACCGATCCGTATCCATCGGTGGCAACAGCGTACGGGAACACTTTCATCCGGCGGATGACTTTTCCCAGATGATCGAGTCACACCAGGGCCCCGAGACCTGCAATACCTATAATATGCTGCGGTTGACCAAGGGCTTGTTTCAGGCCGATCCGGCTGCCGCCTACATCGATTATTACGAGCGGGCGCTGTACAACCACATCCTGTCTTCTCAGCATCCCGACGGAGGATTCGTGTATTTCACGCCCATGCGCCCGCGCCACTACCGCGTGTACTCCCAGCCGCACGAGGGCTTTTGGTGTTGTGTGGGCTCCGGACTGGAAAACCACGGCAAATACGGGGAGATGATCTACGCGCATACCGAGGATGACTTGTACGTCAATCTATTCATCCCCTCACGGCTTCATTGGCCCGAACGGGGTATCACCGTGGAGCAAGAAACTGATTTTCCTTTTGAGGAATCAACAACGCTGACCATCAACCTGCCGGTATCTCAGAAGGTAGTCGTCCGTATCCGCTACCCCGGTTGGGTGGAACGCGGTAAAATGGTTGTCCGGATCAATGGCCAAAAACAAAAGGTCAGATCCCAACCGGGATCCTATTTTGTGTTGGATCGCAAATGGTCAGATGGGGATCAGATCCAACTATCCCTTCCCATGGAAACCAGGGCAGAGTACTTGCCGGACGGCTCCAACTGGGCCTCCTTCGTGCACGGGCCCATTGTTTTGGCGGCAGCCACCGGAAAAGAAGACCTGTACGGATTGCGTGCCGACGATACCCGGATGGGCCACGTGGCCGACGGCGCTTTTTACCCTGTTGTCGAGGCCCCCGTGCTATTGCAAAAAGGAAAGGATATCGCCGGTAAGGTCAAGCCCGTACCGGGAAAACCACTGACGTTTACTGCCTCCGGACTCATCCACCCGGAGACATTTAAAGACCTGGAATTAGTGCCTTTTTTCAGCCTGCACGATGCACGCTATATATTGTACTGGCAGGTGGCTCAACCCGAAGATCTGGAACAAATGCAACGGGCGATCCTCGAGCGTGAGGAAAAACGGTTGGCCCTACAGAAACAAACCGTAGATGTGGTGAGTTCGGGGGAACAACAGCCGGAATCGGAACACGATTATCAGGGGGAGAATACTGATATCGGCAGTACCCGCGGGAACACCTGGCGTCAGGCTACCGGCTGGTTCTCCTACGAATTGGAAAGCAATGGTCAGGGAAAGATCCTGCGAATCAACTATGAAAAGCAAGGACAGAATCGCCAATTTGATATATTACTCGATGGTCAACACTTTCAGTCCGTTAAGCCCGATGATTCCTGGAACGAAGATCTGCTCACCCTGGAGTACCGGCTTCCGCAAAAATGGCAGGACGGCCCCGTTAAGGTGACCATTCGGGCCAAAGAAGGCTATGCTACGGGCAGGATCTACGAAGTACGAATTTTGAAAGAATAACCCCTTATGCGATTTTTTATTTGTCTGTTTTGGCTATGTATCTCCCACACTCTCTATGGACAAGACGCCTACCACACCAATCTGCAACGGGACATGCAGGATTTCTTCGGATTACCCGTCGGTCAGTGGGTCTTGAACGACAACGAGCAGGCCAATCTCGATCAGGACTTTTGGTACGGAGAGGGCAATGCGGAGGATCTGGATGTTTCGGATCAGGCTTTCGCCAAAAAAACGAGCATTCAGCTAAACTCGGCCGGTTTCAATCAGTGGGATGCCGCCTACGGTATTCGCAACAAAAAGACCATCAGTTCGGGCAGCAGGTGCTTGCTGGTGATCTGGCTGCGGGCACCCGACGTGGAAGGTCAGGTGAGCATTTTTGCGGAACACGCCTCCACCTACGAAAAAGAGATATACCTCACCACGGAGATCGGTGCCGAATGGCAACGTTTCCTCATCCCCTTCGAAGCCAATGAATTCTATTCC
>CAYFGK010000236.1:0-3097 GCA_964342305.1 uncultured Saprospiraceae bacterium
CTCGTACGGTTCTGTGGGGGCGCGGGGAGGTAACGAACCGCGCTACCCGGAAAGTAAAATTTCCGATTTCCGATTTCCGACCTCCCCGGCCGCCGAAGTCCGTCCTGCCCGCTGAAGCGTTAGCGAAAGCAGGGATGGACGAAAGAAGCCGATTTTGAATACTTCTGCATTCTGATCTCCACGGCCGCCGAAGTCTGTCACGAAGGAGGCCGATTTCAAATCAGCTTTTCTGATACTCCGCTTTCAGCCGATCGGCGAATTTCTTTTCGACCTTTTCCACCTTGGGCTTGCTGACCCGCTGAATGTAGGGGTTACCGGGATTGTTGATGTAGTAATCCTGGTGATAGCCTTCGGCGACCCAGAAGGTCTCGTAGGCATTGAGCTGGGTGACAATGTCGTTCTTATACACGCCTTTCTCTTCCAGCATCTTCATGTAGGCCTGCGCCTGGTTCTTCTGATCTTCGTTGTGGTAGAAGATCGCCGAGCGATACTGCTTACCCACATCGGGACCCTGGCGATTGAGCTGGGTGGGGTCGTGGGAGGTAAAGAAAATATCGAGTAAGGTCTCGTAGGTGATCTTTTCGGGATTGTAGAATACCTGGATGGCCTCGGCGTGTTCGGTGCGGCCGTAGCTTACCTGTTCGTAGGTGGGGTACTCTTTTTCGCCGCCGGAGTAGCCGCTGACTACGTCGACCACCCCCTGGATGCGTTCGAAAGAAGCTTCGGTACACCAGAAGCAACCACCGGCAAAAGTGGCTTCTTCAATGGGTGCCGGGAAGGACCTGCTGGCTTTGTAGGTATCGATGGATTGTACGCCGCCTTCCTTGCTTTGGGCACCCGGCTGCTGCGAATTGCAGGCAGTCAGTACCAGAAAAGCGGCCAGCATAGATAGTAGCTTTTTCATGTGCGTTGATTATTTATGAATGGTAACAACGAAGGTAGACGGTTGTTGAAAGATAGGTTGTCGTAGTCAAGACGGTAGCTGGAATTCGGCCAGCCTGCGCCAAGGCCACGGCGGCCGGGGAAGGTCGGGAACGTACCACAAGGGGACGAGCTTCGGCGGGTAAGGATGAGTGTTTGGTAAGAAAATCTAAACCTTTAATCACACCCTTTTCTGCTCCACGTAACGCAGTGAACCGGGGAGCCTCAACCTTCGATACTCAAAAAGACCATCACAATTAGAAAGCCAAAGGTAGTTTCAAATAAACATCGTACTTTTCCACCCATGGACCTCTCCGGTTTCCCTAAAATAGAGATTCACCTACATCTGGATTGCTCGTTGAGCTACGAGGTGGCTCAGACTTTAGTGCCTTCCCTGACCAAAGATCAGTACCGCCGAGATTTCATCGCACCGCCGAAATGCCGCGACCTGGCCGACTACCTGGTGCGCGCAGAGCAGGGTTTTCAATTGATGCAGGATAAGCGGGCTCTCCAGCTGGTTACGCACGATCTGTTCGATCAATTGGCGGCCGACGAGGTGATCTATACCGAAATACGCTTTGCGCCCCTGTTGCACACCCGACAGGGAATGACACCCGAAGCGGTGGTGGAGGCGGTATTAGAAGCTGGCCGGGAAGCGGAAGCACGTACGGGGATTTCCCACCGCTTTATCCTCTGCACGTTGCGCAGCCACACCCATACCGATAGCATGCGGGTGGTGAAATTAGTAGAGCGCTACCGGAACGTAGGGGTGGGGGGCTTTGATATTGCGGGGAACGAGGCCGGATTTGCTCTGCGGACCCATTTGCCTGCCTTCGAATATGCGTACGAGCACGGTATCCCTGTGACCATGCATGCGGGTGAAGCCCGTGGGGCGGAGAGTGTACGTGAATCGGTGGAGCAGGGGCATACGCGCCGGTTGGGGCACGGGATACGTGCTGTAGAGGATCCCTCGCTACTGTCATGGCTGTTGGACCAGCGGGTACACTTCGAGGTATGCCCGACCAGTAATGTCCAGACGGATGTGGTGGCCGCTTTGCCCGACCATCCGATCCGCGAATTAGTGGATATGGGCCAGTCGGTGAGTGTGAATACCGATGGCCGCACCCTTTCCGGGGTAACGCTGACCGACGAATACCAATCCCTGCAGCGCGTTTTTGGCTGGCAAGCCGAAGATTTCCTCAGCGCTAATCAGGAAGCACTGCGGGTGGCTTTTTTAGCGGAAGCGGAAAAAACAAATTTGCACCACCAGCTACTGGCGGGCTATTCGTAGGAATGCTTGCCCACGAAGCGGCGAATGGCATAATAGGCATCGTCCTGCATACCATCCCCATCGAAATCCACAAAGCCGGTAAAGTGGGCCAGCCCCTTATCAATAGACACCTTGAATTGCATGGTGGCATCCGGCTGCAGGAGCATGAGGGTATCGCCAAAGGTATTCCAAAGGCCTTTATCCTCGCTGATGATGTCGCCGGGCATTCCGCGATGAACGGTGCGGAAAGTGCTGTCGGGAGAAAAGTACGTCCGGTAAGGTTTCACTCGGAATATGCGCTCGAATTGACCTTCTTCGACCTCGAAAAGGTAGGAGGAGTCAGGTTTGTTCTCGGCGGAGCGAACGTCCACTTTCATGTAGGTAGTTTCCCAGGTTCCCGTAAGGCGTTCGTAGAGGGATGGCATGTTGGCCGCAGCCTTTTCTTCGGCTGTTTCCGATTGACAACCAACGATTAGAGCAAGTAATAGTATCCAGAGTGTCGAGCGATTCATGTGTGATGGTTTTAAAACCCTCCCTCATTCCCTCCCTTTCTGAAGGAAGGGAGGTTCCATTTTGATGTAAAAAAGGTCCCTGCCCTTCGGTATCCCACCGTACAGGCTTCAGCGGGTGCAGGGAATGGAGTCTGCAAAAATACAAAACCACGGTTTCTCCGGGGCATAAAAAAGCCGGTATCGGAAAATTCCGGTACCGGCCATATGCGTCGGGTGATTTCAATAACGGGAGGTTGGACCTAGCAAACTTTGTAAAATGCAAATAATTAAAGGCCAACCTCCCGGTACAGGGTAGTAGGTATATGGAATAAGGATTATAGCAAGTCTTACTACCTTATATTAACGTGAGGTTGGGCACAAACTATTTCTTAAAGAGAGGATACCTAAGGCCCAA
>CAYFGK010000237.1:0-3053 GCA_964342305.1 uncultured Saprospiraceae bacterium
GAAAAAAGATCCCTCCTACGCCCATGCGGGCACTGACGGCTAACGGCTAACGGCTAACGGCTAACGGCTGAGTTTTTCTTTTCCATGCAACAGGTACAATTAGAGGCCAGAAAACTTGTCTGTATTCATGAGCAAATCCGGTGCAGTTATGAATCGCAAGAAGCAAACCGTTTACCGTGGGCCGTCCATCGTAAGCCGTGAACCGTGGTCCGTTTTTAAATTTCTGATTTCACGTATTCCCACACCAGTTCTTTTTCGTACCCTTTGCGGATGGCGTACTGGGCGACTTTAGCGCGTTTTTTGAAGAGGTTGGTTTCGCGGGTACGGTCGGCTTTTTTGCGGATAAGCTCCAGGAGGGTGTCGTGGTAGGTATCGAGGGCGTCGATCTCTTCCATGGCTTTGCGGATGCAGTAATCGGAGATGTTGCGTTGACGCAGTTCGCGGCGGATACGGTCGCGTCCCCATTTTTTCATACGGAATTTGCCGCGGGCGTAAGAACGGGCGAAGCGTTCTTCGTTGAGGAAGTTCTCGGAGATGAGTTCGGTGATAATCTCCTCCAGGTCGTGCCCGTAGATACCGAGGTCAATACCTTTTTCCCGCACCTCCTGATGGCAGCGATCCTGGTACACGCAGTACCACTGAAGCTTGACGAGGGCATCGTCGCGGCTGATCCACTTTTTCTTTTTAGGTTCGTCCACGGGGTGGAGGTTTTGAGGTTGGACCGCAGTCCACTTTTAAAAGTCCACGGTTTGAGGTCATCAAAACTGATATTACATATATTAAGGTTTAGGCTGAGTCTGAGGTTGAGAGAATCTTACTATAATTTTGGCGATCGGGTTTCTGAACCCGGAGCTTACCCTAAAGTGAGCCTCAACCTAAGCCTCAACCTTCGCTCCGAAGACACTGATTTTCATAATACTAATAGGAGTGCACATAAACCATTGTGACTTTTTGGCGAAAGCCGGGTCCTAAAACAAACCTAAAATACCTATACGACTATGGAACAGATGGAACAAAATCTGCGCAAGATCTATGACCTGGCTATTGAAAGTGCGCCTCGCATATTGATGGCCATCCTGGTGCTGATCATTGGTTTTTGGCTGATCAACCGATTATCGAGATTCGTTAAACAGGCCATGGAAAAGCGGAATATCGACAAGACGATCCGTCCTTTTCTGAATTCCCTGATCAGTATAGGCCTGAAGATCCTGTTGCTGATCAGTGCAGCTTCGATGTTTGGCATTGAGACAACTTCCTTCGTAGCTATCCTCGGTGCGCTGACGTTTGCGATCGGTCTGGCCCTGCAAGGCACCCTTGGTCACTTTGCCAGCGGGGTGCTGCTGCTTATTTTCAAGCCGTACAAAGTGGGTGATCTGGTGGAGATCGGCGGTGGTGAAAAGGGCCGGGTGCAGGGCATTCAGATCTTCAACACCATCCTGCTAACCCTCGACAACCGCAAGATCATCATCCCCAATTCGGTGGTGACCAGCAATGTGATCACCAACATAAGCGGTCAGGGGATCATGGGCGTGGATATGACCTTTGGCATCGGCTACGGGGACGATATTGATAAGGCCCGATCGGTGATTGCCGCCGTTGCGGAATCCTGTCCGCACGTACTGAATGAACCAGAGACGCTTATTAAGGTTTCAGAACTGGGCGACAGCTCGGTCAACTTCCTGGTTCGCCCCTGGGTGAACAGCGATGACTACTGGCCCACCTACTTCTACATGCACGAGCACGTGAAGAAAGAATTTGACAAAGCCGGCGTCAGTATTCCGTTCCCGCAAATGGACGTTCATGTTGATCAGGTTTGAGGTATGAGGTCTGGGGTTTGAGGTAAAAAGTACTAGGAATACAGGGCTTCGGTGGGCGGATTCCTCCTTCGCATTTTTGAGCTTCGGCGGACGGAGAGAGTTTTTTGCTTAATGAACATCGGGGCAATTGTACTCTTTCGTACATACATAAGAACACACCAATCATAAGTTAAAAAACGGAACACACATGGAATTTGATGTTAGCCAATTTATGGATACCATTCAGGAGTTCGCAGTGACTTACGGGACGAAGGTGATAGGAGCCATTCTTACCCTGATCATTGGTCTTTGGGTCATTGGTCGGATTGTAAAGGCGCTATCCCGTTTGTTTGAGAAGAAGGATTACGATCCGTCGGTAGAGTCTTTTCTCCTATCGATTGTCAGCATTGGTTTTAAAATATTATTGATCCTGGCGGTAGCGGGCATGTTCGGTATTGAGACCACTTCGTTCATTGCGGTCTTTTCAGCCCTTGCCTTTGCCATTGGTCTGGCACTACAGGGCAACCTGGCCAACTTTGCCAGCGGTATTTTGATCCTGATCTTTAAGTTTTACAAAGTTGGAGACTTCGTAGAAGCTGCCGGTAAGGCCGGAACGGTACGGGAAATCAAGATTTTCCATACGGTGCTGCAGAGCCTCGACAACAGCATCATTATTGTCCCCAACGGACAAGTGACCAGTAATCCGATACAGAATTTTACGGCGCTTGGCCAACGCCGGCACGACCTCACGGTCGGTATCGGCTACGACGATGACATTGATAAGGCCAAAGAGGTGATCACCCGCGTGGCTCAGAACATCCCGAACATTGATGAGGAACAAGGAGTTGATGTCTTCGTGAAGGAATTAGCCGACAGCTCGGTCAATTTCGCGGTACGCTTTGTTTTGAAGAACGAAGATTTTTGGCCAGCCTATAAGCTGTTTTTCGAGCAGATCAAGAAAGAGCTGGACGCCAACGAGATCAGCATTCCGTATCCGCAGATGGATGTCCATGTTGATCAGGTTTGAGGTGTGAGGTCTGGGGTTTGAGGTCAGGTTCTAGGTGACCTCTGACCTAACCTATCGCCTCAAACCCCAAACCTCAAACCTGGTTCGCTTGCAGCGTGCGCAAGGAATTGGTATCTTTGCGCTTGCTGCACGGGCCCATAGCTCAGCTGGTTAGAGCAATTGACTCATAATCAAGAGGTCGTAGGTTCAAACCCTACTGGGCCCACTCCCTGAAAAGGGTCACCGGATGT
>CAYFGK010000238.1:0-2940 GCA_964342305.1 uncultured Saprospiraceae bacterium
CGAAAATTATCCTCCCTCCCTTTTTCAAAGGGAGGGAGTTAGAGGGTGGGTTTTGACAAAAGAAGCACCATCGATCAAGTTTCGTACAGTCTTGATTAAGAATCCCGCACTTAGCACTGACCATTGCGTATTAATGGCCGAAGGCCACCATTCATTCAAAACTCATCATTCAACATTCATCATTGTTAAGCCACCAATCCCTCCTTCTCCATCGCCCGTTGCACTTCCAGGTAGATGGCTTCATCGTTGAGGATGTGGTACAGCAACTCGTGGTATTCCGGGAAGTCGGGCAAATTGTTGTGCCCTCCGCCCTCGATGGTAAGGAGGCGACTGCGGTGGGGGATGAGTTTGTGCAACATACGCCCCTGCTTATACGGAATAAGCCGGTCCCGGTCGCCGTGCAGGATGAAGACCGGGCAGTGCACCCCTTTCAGAAACTGATCGGTACGCAGCTTATAGCGAAGCAACCATTTTAGCGGAAGCCAAAAAGCGTACAGCCTGATCTGGTGTAAAAAGCTGTAATACGGCGAATCCAGGATCAACATGCGGGGATGATTCCAGGAGGCCAGCCGGGCGGCAATGCCACTCCCCAACGACCGCCCGTACAGCACAATGTGCTCCTCGGGGTATTGGGTCTTGAGCCACTTATAGACCGTCTGCGCGTCGTTGTACAGGGTTGGTTCATTGCGCTTACCCGAACTCTTGCCGAAACCCCGGTAGTCGATCATAAAGAAGTCGTAACCCTTGCCCACAAAGTCTTTGGCAAACTTACCCCATCCTTTCAGACTGCGGGAGTTACCCTTAAGGTAGAAAACCACACCCTTCGAATTAGGCACCTTAAAGTGGATACCGTTAATCTGCCCTCCGTCCTCCATATCAAAGTTGACCTCGTCGAACGGGAAGGGATACTGGTACTCGAATTGCTTGGGCAGTATCTCCGGACGGAAAAAAAAGAAATGCTGGAAGAAGTAGAAAAAGAGGCACAACCCCACGTAAATCAGGGCAATATTCAGCAGTATGATCGTGATTGGCCCCATGTGGTTTTTCTTAAGATGAAAGATGGTTAGATGCCAGATAAAAGAATAGGTTGGCGTTGACTGAAAAGCTACTAGATCTTTCGATCTACTTCTAAGATTGTGATTTCTGCCTTCACTGCGTTTAGGCGGGCAAGGCAGGTTCCCGCTTACGCCAAGGCTTCAGCGGGCAGGGGAGGTTAAGATTTCTCCCTTATTATTTCCTATATACTTCTAACCTCTGACCTCTGACTTCTGACCTCTGACTTCTGACCTCTGACTTCTGATCTCTGACTTCTGATCTCTGACTTCTGATCTCTGACTTCTGACCTCCAATTTGTAATTTACCAAAATACCAGCAACCCACCAAAACATGAAAAAGCGCAAGCCCCTTCGCAGGCACCCCGATCTCATTCCCTTCTCCCGGGAACACCACAAATTGCTGCTGACCGCACAGCTACTCAAAACGGATGTGCCCGACTATAAAGGCATGCCCAATACGCCTTCCGGCAAAAGGGCCTACGTTACCGTATTTCTGGATGATCTGCTGGAACCCCACATGCAGCGCGAAGAAGAGGAGCTGTTCGCCCTTGCCCGGGAACACCCCGAATTGGTTGAGCTGGTCCATAAACTGGAAAGCGACCACGCTTTTTTCCGAAAGGAAATACCCAATCTAAAAGATCTCGAAGAAGACGAACCCCTCATACAAGGCCTCAATCGCCTCGGCCGACGCCTCGAAAAACACGTACGCCTCGAAGAGCGGGAGTTCTATCAACAATACCAGGCGGTAATTCTTAATGCATAATGTTTAATTTTTAATTGGGTGGGTAATTAAAAATTAAACACTAAAAATTATCATTTGTCTTGTGCTAATCGCGACCGCTTATACGCCTTCGCGCCTACGAAGAGCAGCGCCATGAACCCGATCAAACCGAGAAAAGCGTAGAGAAAGTTCAGCGTATTTTTATATACCGCCAGCAGTACAATGGCCACTAAAAATAGCGTAGGGACCTCGTTGAGCAGCCGGAATTGCCAGGAACTGAAGCGGAAATTCCCCTTCTCCATCTGCCGGATGATGCGTTTGCACCAAACGTGATAAACCGTCAGTCCCACCAATAACACCAACTTGACGATCATCCAGGGGTTGGCACCCAGCCATTCGAACCCGTTAATGAACAACATTACCAACCCGGCCGTCCAGGTGATCATCATGGCCGGATTGCAAATGATCTTGTACACCCTCCATTCCATCAGGTTGAACTGTTGGGTCAGGATGCCCCGATCGGGTTGGGGCTTAGCGTGGGCTTCCACGTGGTACACAAAAATGCGTACCAGGTAGAATAAGCCCGCAAACCAGGCAACAAATCCGATGATATGCAGTGCTTTCGCAAAAAAATAAAGGCTCATGGCTGCGCTTTTGTGTAAAGATAGGTATCCGGCAGTATCTTCACGAAAAAGAATCTCATGCGCAAAATTTATACCCCCCTGGCCCCCGACCCGGCAGGCAATTACTCCCAGGCCATCGTCGCTAACGGCTTCGCTTTTGTTTCCGGCCAGCTACCGGTCGATTCCATTACCGAAGAGAAAAAAACAGCCTCCATCGAGGAGCAAACCCAACAGGCTTTGCAAAATGTGCTCAATATTGTCGAGACGGCCGGCGGCTCCCTCACTTCCATCGTCAAGGTGACCATCTACGTAAGTAACATCAATCTGTGGTTGCGGGTTAACCGGGCGTATCTCGATTTCTTCGGGGATCATCGCCCTGCCCGTTCCATGGTGCCCATCGGTGATCTGCACCTGGATTACGATGTGGAAATAGAAGCTGTGGCCACCATCGCGGAGTAAGCAAACTTTCCGATTGCCTTAATTGTATTAACGTGAGGTTGGGGCTAAGGTGTTTGCTATATAACTGAATGTTGCAACCTCA
>CAYFGK010000239.1:0-2400 GCA_964342305.1 uncultured Saprospiraceae bacterium
CCTTTCTGCTTTGGCGCACGTGTTCGATTTGGTGGATATTCACCTTGGAATGGCGGTCAGGCCTGGGCTGATCATAGCCATCGAGAAATACATGCAGGTTCTCATCACCCAATTGCTTACCGTAATAGTCAATCCACCTTTCAAGAAACAGCGAATCGTTTCGAACGCAGGTGATGGCGGCGGTTTTGCGGCTAGCTATGTTATTGGTAGGGACCATCAGACTTTACCTTAAGGCTGTTCGCAATAAAGTGCAGGGCTGGTGTCCTTGAATTAAATATACTAAATCGCCCCAAAGACATCACGATTTCAACTTTTTGAGCACTGTCGCGAAGCGCTTTCTAGAAACGGAATAGTCAAACCGCCAAAACGGGTCAGGCACTCTCCAGTTTGGGCCATAGTTAATTGAAAGAACTTCTTCTGGTTTTGCAGGTATCGGAAATGTACGACCTCTTATTTCAAGAGATGAGATTGGCGTTAGAGCGTTTTCGCTAACGTCCTCATAACAATATGGATAAACGCAGACTTTTTCGCCGATGATCCAAGCCGGAAAAACATCGACCTGAACATTGTTAGAAAGATACGTTGCGGCAAAACTACCTTTGATAGTAGTGGGATAATTTAGTTCCAACCAACCCAAAAAATCTTTCCAGTTTTTTGCCACTTGGTCTATCGTTGTTCCCGATACAAGAATTCCGATATCAAAATCATCATCATGAGGAATTGGTGACCCATCCCGATAATACCCAAGTAAAGTTCCACTATTTAGAAACGGGGTTACATTTTGCTTTGCGAAATCGGCAATTAATTCGTGCAGTTCGTGTTCGATTGAGTTCAAATCAAGTTTTTTGAATGACGGATTATATCCGTGCGGCCCAAGAGCGAGAGGGCTGGTTATATCTTCAAGTGTCTCCTGGAATTCTTTTGCCTCTTCGGTCAGGTGTTCGTTCGCTGCAAATGCAAGCCATCGTTTCAACAGAATTCTGGCTAAGCGGTGGTTCAGTAGGAATTTAGAATAGAATAGAACTAGTGCTTTTTCTACAACGTGTTTCGGTTCAGAAGATTGTCTGATCGAAGCCTCAAGATTGGCAAGATGTAAATTCGAAATCTTCCCTCGAGGGGTGTTTAGAATTGCTTCCTCTATTTTTTTAATCGGCTTCTGGGGTATGTTTTTATCGGTCACTACAAATTCAAAAAGAGTATGGGTCTCTGAAAGGCTGTCTTTTTTTACCTCAATCTTTCCTGAGTCCCGTGAGGACAGAAACGAAATGAAGATATTTAGACTTTTATATGTTCTGGGTGAGGAGCGTAACGAAAGATATGGAAACGTACTTTGTACAAATATCTTAAAAGGAAGAACCTTATTATTTCGGTCGGTAACAAGATATACCTCGGCCTCCTCCTTGATATCGTACACAAACAACAATGAAAAAAAGAGTTTCAGACCTTTTCTATAGGGAATAGACAAAAAACTACGACTTCCGCGTGCAAGATAGCTGGCTCTACTAGAAAGAGAAAGAACGCCCGCAACTCCTCTATGGAACGGAGGTAATTGTATAATCATATTTTGCCCATCTATTCGATTAAACTGCGGAGCCGAGATTCTAATGTCTGAACTTCCGTAACAATAGATGACACTTCAATTTGAAACCGAGATACAATTTCTTTTTTTAGGTCGCTACTTGATATGCCGTTTGTACGAGGCAGGTAAATCACTTTTGCTACATCTTGAAGTTCGTCAAAATGCCCCGACCAATCATCTCCCATGGCAAAAATATCCGCTCTGTACTTCAGGATATCGGGTCGCTTTTGTTCCCACGAAGACTCTGGAAAGACATGATCAACATATCTGCATGCGAGCAGTAGTTCCTCGCGCTGTTCATAGGGCATAGCGGTCTTTTTACCCTTTTGCTGATTGAATTCATCTGTAGAACAGCCGACTATCAATCGATCTCCCAGTTCACTTAGTCGCTTTAATAGTCTGACATGACCTACGTGGAATAAATCGTAAGTTCCATAAGTCAAAACTGTGATTGATTTAGGCATCGATTTTTCACCGCGAACGAGTGTCCATTACTGCTTGGTTCGTAGTGGTTGTGCCTTAAAATGTAAACTGACATTTGGAAATACACCCCACCCCAAACCTTGACCTTGATCATACTCTGGTCGTACCCATCTACTGTACTGGGTAGTTTACTGGGGCGTTTTGGCCACTCAAAACCCCGGTCACGCGCTTTGGTTAGGGGAATTTCATGTACCAGATTTTGTCGTTCCGTAAATTTCGTCCCGTGATCTTCACCGCCGCCGCCATCGCATTTTTGCCGATGGCTGCGTTTGCCCAATCAGCCGAAGATATCCTGCGGGCTGCGTTTGATAATTGGCGCGCTGAAAGCTCTCATGCGG
>CAYFGK010000240.1:0-2358 GCA_964342305.1 uncultured Saprospiraceae bacterium
ATTAGGACTGTACGAAACTTCAATTTTTAAAACCCATCCCCCCGGCCCCCTTCCCTTTGAAGAAGGGAAAGGGGAGTTCTTTCGAAGGTTGTTAGCTATTTTTTCTAGTATCGTCTTCGACGAACGAAAATTATCCTCCCTCCCTTTTTCAAAGGGAGGGAGTTAGAGGGTGGGTTTTGCCAAAAGAAGCACCACTGATCAAGTTTCGTACAGTCCTGATCAAGAATCAATAATTGTGGAGCGATGAAAAGTCGATCCGGAGGATCGACGTCCAATGGCGGTCGATCCTCCGGATCGACCAGGATCATCCCTGGAATAACGATTCTTGACCCGCTTTAAAGGATCGACGTCCATTCTACTCTTGGCGGTACCTATGATCGGGATTATCGACCGTGACGATATTCTCATTTTTCTCATCCTTCTCGATCAAACCATCGCGCAGGCGAACGATGCGGTGGGCGTGTTCGGCAATATCGGGTTCGTGGGTTACGAGGATGATGGTGTTACCCAGCGCGTGGATCTGTTCGAAGATCTCCATGATCTCGATGGAGGTTTTGGTGTCGAGGTTACCGGTGGGCTCATCCGCCAGGATGATGGAGGGGCGATTCACCAGAGCGCGCGCTACGGCAACTCGCTGGCGCTGTCCACCCGACAGTTCGTTGGGTTTGTGATCGACCCGGTCTCCGAGTCCCACGCTGGTGAGTACCTCCTGTGCGCGCTCGCGACGGGCCGATTTGCTCATGCCGGCATAAACGAGTGGCAAAGCCACATTTTCCAGGGAAGACAAGCGTGGCAATAAGTTAAACGTCTGGAAAACGAAACCGATCTCTTTGTTACGTACTTCGGCCAGTTCGCTATCCACCATGGTACTTACATTGGTGCCGTTCAGATAGTAGTCACCACTCGAGGGCGTATCCAGGCACCCCAGCAGGTTCATCAAGGTGGATTTGCCCGACCCGGATGGTCCCATCAGGGCCACAAATTCATTCTTATGGATGTCGAGATCAATTGATTTAAGGGCATGCACCTCGGTGGTACCCATGATGTAGGTCTTGCGAAGTTCACGAACGGAAATAATCGGGTCCATAGTTTGGATTAAGAAAGGTCGATGACCTTTGGTACTTTAAAATAGGTGCCATCCTGTTCGGGAGCATGGCGCAGGGCACGTTCGCGAGGTAATTGATCGCGTACTTCATCGGCACGCCACCGGTTTACATCCGGATTTAAGTACACCAATGGTTCCACCCCTTTGGTATCAATGCTCTGCAATTTTTCCACCATTGCCAGGATTTCATTCAGGTCCTGGCGAATGGCTTCCTGCTCCTTACCGGATAGTTCCAAACGAGCTAATAACTCGAGGCGTGAAATTAGATCCTTATCTATTTGCATACGATAAAATTAGACGGCCGGACCAAAAAAATCGGTAAACGGCCCGGATATCGGATGCTGCCAAGATAAGAAGGTCAGGCTCCCCGGACAACACCATTGTGGATAACTTTTAGCGGCAGCGAGCCTCAGATTACCTCAAAAAATGAATCGGATATTGTAATTTCGTGACGCTCTGCCGGTCTGCGGCCCCTTAAAACAGATTTTAGATGACGGAAAATGCACCTAGCACCATGGAGGAAACCAAACAGTCGGTAGGACTACGACACATCGCCATTGCCGGAAATATCGGGGCGGGTAAAACCACCCTTTGTGCCCTGCTCGGTAAGCACTTCGGATGGGATGTTCACTTTGAATCCACCGCAGAGAATCCGTACCTCAGTGATTTCTACGAAGATATGCAGCGGTGGGCTTTTAATCTGCAAATCTACTTCCTGAACAATCGTTACCAACAGATCCTGCGTATCCTGAACGGCGACAAAACCGTAGTTCAGGATCGTACAATCTACGAAGATGCATACATCTTTGCCCCCAACCTCCATCACATGGGGCTAATGTCGAAGCGCGACTTCACCAATTACTTCGAATTGTTCAAGACCATGTCCTCCCAGATCCAACCACCGGATCTGCTGATCTACCTGCGGGCCGATATTTCTACCCTGGTAAAACACATCCAGTCCCGGGGGCGCGAATACGAGGGCAACATGAGCCTGGATTACCTGAAACGCCTGAATGAACGCTACGAGAATTGGATCAATAGCTACGACGAAGGTAATCTACTGGTCATTAACAGCGACCAACTCGACTTTGCCAACGATGCCGAAGACCTGGGGAAAGTGATCAACCTGGTCCGGGCGGAGCTGCATGGACTTTTTTGAAGTGTGAATTAAGAGATCAGAAGTTTTCGGAAATCGGAAGTCGGTAGCGCCAAGCTAAGCCCATGAGAGGGGGAAGGTGCAAACAAAGAAACCT
>CAYFGK010000241.1:0-2294 GCA_964342305.1 uncultured Saprospiraceae bacterium
TGATCCAAAATCCAAAATCGCTTATGTTCCTTAGTGCCCTAAGTGCCTGAGTGGTAAAAAAAATCCCGACCAACACCATAGCATTGATCGGGACTTTTTTTGCGAAAGCAAAAGCAGCCTCTTAACCCAGCACCTTGGTGACCAGGTCAGCAGCTTCCTGCAGGGCGATGGCGGAATGTACGGCCAGCCCCGACTCGTCGATCATCTTTTTAGCGATGTCGGCATTGGTTCCCTGGAGGCGCACGATGATGGGGACATTGATCTCGTCACCCATGTTCTTATAGGCATCGATTACTCCCTGAGCTACCCGGTCGCAGCGCACGATACCCCCGAAGATGTTGATCAGGATAGCCTCGACGTTGGGATCGCGCAGGATAATGCGGAAAGCCTGCTCCACGCGGGCGGCATCAGCCGTACCACCGACGTCCAGGAAGTTGGCGGGCTCACCACCGGACAGTTTGATCACGTCCATGGTTGCCATGGCCAGACCGGCTCCGTTTACCATACAGCCAACGTTTCCGTCGAGGTTTACGAAGTTCAGGCCGTAGCTTTGTGCTTCTACTTCGGTCGGATCTTCTTCGTGCACATCGCGCATCTCAGCCAGGTCTTTGTGGCGGTAAAGAGCGTTGTTGTCGAGGGTAACTTTACAATCGACCGCTACAATTCGATCATCAGCCGTTTTGAGGCAGGGATTGATTTCGAAGAGGGAAGCATCCGACTTCACGAAGGCCGTGTACAAACTGGAGATGAACTTCACCATATGCTTGAAGGCCGGTCCGCTCAGTCCGAGGTTGAAGGCTACTTTGCGGGCCTGAAAGCCCTGCAGCCCCAGGGCGGGGTCGATCCATTCTTTGTGCACCAGGTGCGGGGTTTCCTCGGCTACCGTTTCAATGTCCATTCCACCCTCGGTAGAATATACGATGACGTTGCACTTCTTTTCGCGGTCCATCAGGATGGACACGTAGTATTCTTCACAGGCATCAAAGTCGGGAGCGTAAGCATCTTCCGCGATCAGGATCTTGCGGACTTCCTTACCGGGTCCATTCAGTCCGCCGGGAGTCTGGGGTGTTTTCAACATCATACCCAGAATATTACCGGCGTGTTCTTTAACCTCATCGGCATTTTTGGCGAGTTTCACACCACCACCTTTACCGCGTCCTCCGGCGTGGATTTGGGCTTTAACGACCACGACGTCGTTACCGCTCATTTCTTTTACTTTCTCGTAAGCAGCCATTACATCATCCATGCTGTCGACTACCTCGCCGCGCTGGATGGCCACCCCATATTGCTCCAGAATGGATTTTCCTTGATACTCGTGAAGATTCATAGTGGGTTGTTTTATTAGTTGGGTCTATCGTTGCCGATATTTATAAGCGCCCCAAAACTACGCTAATTTTGCAGGATAACCAAGGTGACGATGGGGTTTGGTATACGCAGCATATCAACGACAAATTTCTGATTCTCGCATAAAGAATGAAGGGTGAAAAAGTCAGGTTGAGGTTGAGGTTGAGGTTGAGGAGGAAATCAGCACGCAAGTGGATGTACCACGCTAAATTTGTTTTGCAACCCTCACCGGCAAATACGCTAAACGTGAATGCCATCAATGCGTAGCGAAAATTCGCAAATAATGTGTACCTTTCTTGTAATCAATTAACTGCCCGCTATGGATACCACCAGCACCAATACTTTTCAGGCCGACTCACCTGCCATTCAGCAAATGCTGAGCCGTTTCAGGACGCCCTGGATGATGCGCCTGTATTTCATGCGACGGCTGCCGACACTGGCTTTTTGGGGGGTACGCATTCACGAGATCGATGTGGATCACTGTGTGATCAAACTGCCCTACGGCTGGCGTTCCCAGAATCCATTCCGGTCTACCTACTTTGCCGCGCAATCCGGAGCAGCAGAATTATCCTCGGGTTTATTGGCCATGATGGGCATTGCCGGACGCGGACGCGTGAGTATGCTCGTAACCAAAGTATCCTCCACTTTCACGAAGAAGGCCGATGAGGCAGCTTATTTTGCGTGTACCGACGGCCCCTTACTTCGCGACACTATCCAACGCGCACTCGATACCGGTGAGGGACAAACCGTAACGGTGATCTCCACCGCCCGCCTCAAAGATGGTACGGAGGTATCGCAAACGGAGATTACCTGGTCGTTTAAGAAAAAGTCGGGGAAATAAAGGAATGCTCAGTGCTCAATGCTCAATGTTGAATGCTCAATGCTCAGTGTTGAATGCTCATATGTTTGAGGAGAAGTAAAACGGTACATTAATGATCAATGATGTATCG
>CAYFGK010000242.1:0-2252 GCA_964342305.1 uncultured Saprospiraceae bacterium
ATTCCCGGCGTTAGTGGCGGAACCATCGCCTTTATTACCGGTATATACGAGGAACTGATCAATACGATCAAATCGGTGCTGGGACCCGATTGGTTTGTGGCCTTCCGGCAAAAAGGGTTTCCGGCCTTTTGGCAAACCATTAACGGGACCTTTTTATTATTTCTGATGGCCGGCATGGCCCTGGGGGTGGTCGTCGGTGTGCTGGGGGTTTCGCATTTGTTGGAAAACTACCCGATTTTGCTCTGGTCGTTCTTCTTCGGGTTGATCATTGCGTCGGCCTGGTATATTGGCAAGCAAGTGCGCCGGTGGGCCTTAGATCGGGCGTTGGGGTTGGTGCTGGCCGCGGCGCTGGCCTACTGGATCACCATCGCCAGTCCGAGTCAGGGGAATAGTGCGTACTGGTTTGTATTTGTGTCGGGGATGATCGCGATTTCCGCCCTGATCCTGCCCGGTATTTCGGGGAGTTTCATTCTGCTGTTGATGGGGATGTATACACTGATCATTCCCTCGGTCAAGGCGGCGTTGACGGGCGGTGATACGCAGAGTCTGATCACGCTGGTCGTTTTTGCCGGCGGTTGCGTGGTGGGACTGGCGACCTTTTCGCGGGTGTTATCCTGGACCTTCAAGCGGTATCACGATCTGACGATGGCGGTGCTGACCGGATTTATGATCGGTTCCCTCAATAAAATATGGCCGTGGCGGGAGGTGCTCTCGTACCGAACGGATTCCTCGGGGCACGAGGTGCCTTTTCTGGAACGGTCGGTATGGCCATCCGATTACCCGGGTGATCCGATGGTGCTGCCGGCGATCGGTTTGATGGTCGCGGGGATCGTGCTGGTCCTCGTATTGGACCGGTATGACGCCAAAAAATAAGAGGGATGGGAACGGAGAAATTGTATTTCAAGGAGGAACTTCGGTCGTACAATCAATTGTACGGGCTAATTGGCTACCCTTTGTCGCATTCTTTTTCAAAGAAATACTTTACCGCCAAGTTTGCGGCACTGGGTCTGGCGCAGACGCATGCCTACGATCTGTTCCCGCTGGAGCACATCGAGGAGCTGCCGCAACTGCAGGAATGGTACCCTAATCTGGTGGGCCTCAATGTGACCATTCCCTATAAGCAACAAGTTCAACCCTACCTGACCCAGCTCGATCCCGCTGCCGAAGCGGTGGGAGCGGTGAATACTATCCGTCTGCGAGGTCAGGAGTGGATGGGCTTTAACACGGACATTATCGGGTTCGACGAATCCCTTCAAACCTTGCTGAAAGGGCGACCAATACCTAAACAAGCACTGGTGCTGGGCACCGGTGGTGCTGCGCAGGCCGTAGTCTACGTTTTACGAAAGTGGGGTATACACGTGCAGTTGGTCTCGCGTAAAATGAGCCGCGACTGGGTTGCCTACGAAGACCTGACGCCGGTGCGAATGCCGGATTATCCTTTGATCGTAAACACGACTCCGCTCGGCATGTCACCTAAAGTGAAGACTTGCCCGGACCTGCCGTACGAAGCCTTGGGGCCGGATCATGCTTTACTCGATCTGGTGTACAATCCGGCAGAGACCGAGTTTATGAAGCGGGGAAAGGCTCAGGGCGCCCGGGTAATGAATGGGTTGCAAATGCTGGAAGGGCAGGCGGAGGCGGCCTGGAAGGTCTGGCAGGCGGGGTAGGGTGAAAGGTTGAGGCTAAGGTTGAGTTTGAGGTTCCCGCCTTCACTAGGCATTCGCCCGTATGGGTTTCGGCGGGAAGGGAAGGTTGAGGCGAAAACATGGGACTAAGGACCACGCTTCACGGTCCACGATTGACGGCTAACGGTCATTCACTGCGCGGGGATTTTAAATTTTTAGTGTTTAATTTTTAATTACGGTTATGTTTTTCAGTCTTTTATATAAATCTCCCCAATTCCCCGGCAGGCGAAGGATACCGCTACCCAGCATTAAGGAAGGTATGGTGATATTTCCAGGTTACCGTAAGCCGTAAGCCGTAAGCCGTATGCCGTGAACCTGATTCATGCTTTCGCAAAAAATGTCCGGAAGGTTAGGCAAAATTCGCGGAGCTAATTACCTTCTGGTGCCTTTACCGACAACGAAGCGGTATAACCAAATATTACTAAATAAAAGTGCGTTCCATCAGCTGATGGAAACGCTAAGGAATGACTATGGAAAAGCAAGGAAATCCCGTTTCTTCTTCGAATAAAACAGATGCTGAAGTGCGCGAAGAATTGGGGATATCGGCGGATACACGGGTGGATTTCA
>CAYFGK010000243.1:0-2245 GCA_964342305.1 uncultured Saprospiraceae bacterium
ACACGACTCCTGGCAGAAAGTCAACCTGTGGGAAGGCACCATCCGCGTGCCACTGATCATCTCAGATCCCCGCTTTCCCGGCCAGCACGGGACAAAAGCTCGCAGCATTATTGAATTGATCGACCTCTACCCTACCCTGGCCGGACTTGGTGGTCTGCGCGAGGATTTACCCGATCGATTGCAGGGCGAATCACAAGTGTCGGTTATACAGTCAGGTAGGTCTGCAAACCCGGACCGGGCTGCCTACACCATTACGAATCGTGGCAGATACGCTTCTATTCGACAGGGGCCCTATCACTATATCCGTTGGGGTGATGTGGCGGAGGATGGGAATGAAGCCCTGTTCCACCTGGATGAGGATCCGGAGGAGCATAGCAATTTGGTCTCTTCAGCAGCTTATTCCGATACGTTGATCCGGATGCGGACTTTGCTAGACAAAAAACGAGATACACGCTAATCCACACGCTCAAACCACAGATCCAGCACCCGGCCGCAACTGACCTTCATCCCATTGACCTCGCCGGCATCATCGCGGGTAAAGGCGACCTGCGAAAAGAACCACCGATTACTGGTCCCCGCATCGGCTTCGCGGATCTGAATGTCAAAATCGGGGTGCCGCTGGTGGGTGGCTTTCAGATGGTCCCCCGCTATTGCGAGGGTATAATAGGTTTCCAGTTCGGGACTGTAATACTTACCGGCATATACGGATACATCAATGGCGTTCTCTGCTTTTTGGCGTAAGCCCTTAAAAACATTGCCGGCCTGACGTACTTCTATTTGCTGGGGTATACCGTTGTCAAATCCCTGAAAGACAAAGGTGACTGTTTCGTCGTTTGGAATCCCGAAGATGGAATCACTGGCCGGAGCGATAGCGTATTCGATGCCGTTCCATTCCTGCTTCAGGTATAAGCTATCCCCTTCCATACGGGTGGTCATGGCAATACCCACATCCTTAAAGTAGTACTGGCCGGTATACCGCTTAAGCTTACGGACCGGCATATCGATAAAGGTCCATGTTGCGGATGCTTCCGTTTCCGGTTTGGAAACTTCAGCGGGCTCACTAATCTGGTCCTCCAACAGAATATCCGATACCTGCATGGCCAAACCCATCGGGTTGCCATTCGCCAGGTTTGACAATACGATCACATCATAGTCGGTAGCGGGAAACCGGCCGAAGTAGGTACGGTAACCGGCATCGGCTCCACCGTGACCAATGCGTTGTATTCCTTTATAATCTTGCACTACCTGACCGAACGCGTAATCTATGGTATCGCCGCTGGTGAGCATGCCCTGCTGAGCCATGGTATCCATGACAGCCGGAGATCCAACTACCGGGTCGCGGAAATTGGCGGCCCATTTAGCCATATCTTCCACCGTAGTGAACAGACTGGTTGCTCCGGCATTCGCGTAGCTCAGCACACTTTTCTTCAGACCATCCTGACTTTGGTAATAGGAATAAGCGCGATTGAGGACGATCTGCTCGTGGTCTTCGTAGAAGAGGGTGTTCTCCATACCGAGCGGACCAAAAACATGTTTCTGCATCCATTCCCCGTACGATTTTTCGGTAACCCGCCGCACGATCTCGGCCATCAGTGTATAGCCGGTATTACAATACAGGTACTGCTCACCGGGAGAGAAATTAAGTGCCTGCTGGCGGGTGACCAGTTTCATGATGTGGTCTACGGTGATCACATCATCCAGCCGCCAGCCCGCCATAGCCAGCAGGTTCCACTGATCGCGCAACCCACTGGTGTGATGGATCAGGTGGCGGATGGTTATTTTTTCGTCAAATTCCGGCAGTTCCGGTATGTAGGTGCGGACCTCATCATCGAGGGATAGTTTGCCCTGATCCTGCAAAAGCACCATAGCGAAAGCCGTGAATTGCTTTGATACCGAGGCCATATGGAAGACAGTCTGGGGCGTATTGGGAATGTCGTACTCCACGTTGGCCAGTCCGTAGCCCTTGGCGTAGATCAATTCGCCATTCTGAACAATACCCAGGGAAGCCCCTGGCGAGCCCTCATCGGTAAAGTGTTGGAACAGGCTGTCAATGCGTACTTGTTGCCCGGCGGGTAATTGGCCGTGAGCAGGTGCCACCCACAGGATAAAAGCAAAAGCGATCAACTTCATGCGCATAATTTCAGGTTTTGTTGGATAAGATACGAAACAGGTCAGAGAGAGAACCGGACTTGGGTTAAGGGAATGAATGCACCCAAAAAATTATTCTCTCGATATTTTATGCCTT
>CAYFGK010000244.1:0-2242 GCA_964342305.1 uncultured Saprospiraceae bacterium
ACCGAGCGTAGAGTTTGGGGTGAGTTTCAGCGAAACTCGACGAAAATATATTAGTATTATGATTACTACTAGTATAAGTATCTGTCGCATTTTCATCAGACCCCCCCTCTGAATTATTTGCGACCCCCCCTCTGAATTTCATCAGACCCTCCTTTTCATATCTGGACGAGTGTATTTCCTTGTAGCGAGGACCAAATCCCCAATACACCTTTGATAACTGCTGACCATTATTTTCGTCAATGATACGGCCATTATCAGGGTGAGGCTCCAGCAAACCGACATGCTGTAATTTTTTTAATCGACGGTATATTCCATTTTTACTGTTTATTTTCAGCAATGGCAATTCTTCGATTAAGTAGGGATAGGAAATACGGAAGAACAATTTACCGTCGTGTATGATGGATTCCATTTCTCCAGAATTAGCAAAGATGGAGATCCAATCCAGAATCGCGGCATCTTTGAGGTCAAGCTCAGGGGATATCCGAACAACCGCTTTTTGGTTTACGTTTATAGTGTACTTCATTGATTACTAGTTTTTTAAAGTTCGCTTGTTTCCATTGGTCGATCAGATACGAGGTACTTGTATCCCTTGAACTTTCCTTCCTTATCATGCAAACACATCCGGAAAATGTAACCAGCTTTTCGTAGCTCGTCTATACCTGATCTGGTAGCGTCTCGCCCATCGAGCGACTTTTTAGAGAGTTCTGAAATATCGATTTTGTGATTATCAGGCATTGAGAGGATATAAGCCAAAATGCCTTTGGCTTTCCATGACAATTTAGGGTTCCTGAATGCATGGCTATCCGCCATCAAAAACTGTGAACCGCTAGAAGTGCGCACAATGGTACTCATAAGATCATTTTTTGTGGTTCCGTGAAAAAAGCCACCGGGGATCGGACCCGGCGGCAGACGACCTATATTCAAATCCTAACCTCTGGAAGCCCGTTCGATTGGGGGTGGGTGGATTTCCAGGAGGTAGATCGAGGTCAGTGGGACCAATTTAAACACTTTACTTGACTAATACAAATTATTGTACCTAATGGATTTTGAGTGTTTTTCACATAGTCTGTTATCGAATAATATTTGTATTTATCCGTTTTTGTGGGTAAATTGGATACTGGATATACGAGTAGAACCATAAACATGACAATGAAAAAAGTGAGAACTCACACCCCCAATGGGAAAAAGATTACTGCTAAAAAGGTACACTACGGGGAAAGATTGAAGGTTGTAATGCTGCATTTCAATGAGATACAGGAAGAATTTGCTAAAAGACTTGGAGTGGCGCAATCAACAATCAATCGGTGGACACAGCAGGAAGATTTTTCTCCCTTGATTTTAGCGAAGTTAGGTAGGCTCAAAAAGAATGGCATTAATCCAGAGTACTTTCATCATCCTAATGCTCCAATGCTTCTTTCTGATGTACCAGAAAAGCCCTCCAGTGATCAGGAAGCAGAAAAGTTGAAACAGGAGTATAGGAATCTGATCAAAGAATTGAAGGAGTTACGAGATTCACTAACCTCAAAATGACATCAAAAACCCCGGGGTGGTGTTCCCCGGGGCTATCTGACCAAACCTATGAAAAGGATTATGCTACGCGCTTAAAATCTTCTCACTTTCTTCGTCTGCTTTCTTGAAAAGGTCTTTCACGGCCAGGTAGTATTCGACCACGGTATCTACCGCATCGAATCCTTGGCGCAGAAGGTCGTCTGAATCTTCTGCCAGCATGATCAGTTTGGTTGACCAGGGTGCATCAGATCGGAATATTGATTGAACCTTTTCCACAGCGGCCACAGATTCGGTCCACTCTTGGTATGTCAGGACCGGCAAACGCATGACCCGTTCGATTTTAGCCTCCCTTTCATCATCTTCGATGTCGAATTCTTCGGTGGCGTGCTGATACACTGCTTCCGCTTCGCTCAGGTCCAGGTCTTGGGTCTCCAGGATAACTTTCGCAAAAGTTTCTCCGGGCTTCTCGTAGCGGCTCATGACACTTGCGAACTCGAAAAGAGCTTCTGCGGTGAATTTCTTGAACATGACCGAAATAGCCGCTGCAATGCGGAAAATGTCGGTGATGGTCATTTTGATCTGGTCAATACCCATGGGCTGACCTTCATTGAGTTTGATCTGATTGCGGTACGCATCTGCGAACAGTTCATTGAACTTTGCCACAATCGCATTTTTTGGTTGACTCATTTGGTACAAATTATTGGAGTTAATGGATTATTGCCACAAAGGCAAT
>CAYFGK010000245.1:0-2059 GCA_964342305.1 uncultured Saprospiraceae bacterium
ACTCCCTGAAAAGGGTCACCGGATGTTTCAGGTGGCCCTTTTCTTTTTAGGGGATGATTATCCTTCGGGCGAACAGATTGGGGAGTTGAGGAATTGGAGAGTTGGGGAATGGGGGTTCTGCCGAATACAGCAGGCCCTTAGGATGACATTTGTGCTTCGCGACACCCTTTTTTTGATTAGGGGATATGGTGATTAGGAGCTCCATCAGCCCATCGTTTGAACGGTGGGAATTAATGTGTACATTTCACCCCAAACGGGAACCACATGAAACGTCGATCCTTTTTCAGAAAAGCGTCCACGGCCATAGCGGGAGGGGCTCTCGCCACCAGCCCTTTTGCCAATACACTCCGGAAGCATACCGCAAACCCATGGCGGGTATGCACGACTTTGGATCAGGAAAAAGTGTTCTTTTACTCCGATGTCATTAAAGAGCCGGTTAAGGTCGTTCACATTGCTGATACCCATTTGTTCAGGGATGATGACAGAGGAATTCCTTATCGGGCATTCAGCGGACGTATGGCGAAAGCCTACAATGAAACGACCCATTTTAAAACCGGCACAACCACGAATCCAGAGGAAGCCTTCGAAAAGACACTGGCCTTTGCGAAGGAAGAAAACGCGGATGTGATCACGCTGGTTGGTGATCTGTTCAGCTTTCCATCCGAAGCAGCCATAGAATGGGCTTTGTCAAAATTGGAGGATACAGGCATTCCCTACATTTATATTGCCGGAAATCACGATTGGCACTACGAAGGAATGGAAGGTACCCTGGAATCCTTGCGGGATACGTGGATAAAAAAACGGTTGCTACCTCTTTACCAGGGAAATAATCCTTTAATGGCAGCTTACGACATCAAAGGGATCCGGTTTTTGGCGATTGACAACTCCACGTACCAGATTAATGAGGAGCAGCTTTCTTTTTTAACGGAACACATTGAAAGTGGAATGCCGCTCGTTTTATTGATTCACATTCCCTTGTATGCGCCCGGTAAACCAATGGGTTTTGGTTGCGGACATCCAAATTGGGGAGCTGCTACTGACCGGAACTTCGAATTGGAACGTCGGCCTAAATGGCCAGAAGGTGGGCACACGTCAACGACTTTCCAGTTCCATAAGCAGGTTTTTTCCGCGCCCAACCTATTGGGTATATTTTCGGGCCATATCCATCGGAGCTCCATTGAATTGATTAAAGGAAAACCCCAAATTGTTTCTGACGATAACGCCAGTGGAGGGTATTTGGACGTTCACTTTTTGCCTGTTAATGAAAAAGACAGCAGGTTGTTGAATATGAATGGATAATCCCTTTCAATCGCTCACTTTGATAACCCAGCGGTTACTCCTTTCTCCGGTCCATACATAAATCGCCGTTCCCAACCCATACGCCACCACATCCCACCAGTCGGCCGTAAAACGGGCATTCCAGCGAGGGAAATACCATTCGAACAGAATGCTGAAGACTATGGTAACCACTACTATCTCCCATATCCGGAGGGGTTCAGCACCGTAGCGCCAACGCCGCTCCCAGTCAAAAATACCGAGCAGGATGGGCATAGCTAAGAAAGGATCCAGGTAAGCGTGGAGAAATGGCAGGTAAATTCCGAAGCCCTTTTGGAGTAGTTGGTGGATAAGGAAGAGTACCAGGCAGAGCCAGAAAAAATAGCGCTTGGTCATAGGGCCGCTGCCAGTGCCAGGATTAAACCGATTACCAGAAAGGGGGATAAAATGATCAGGACAATAACCAGCAATATCCGCCCCAGTATTTTGGCGATCAACACCGGCATACTGTCTTCCTTGCTCAACGCAAGCTTTTTATCAATAGACTTATAGCTGTCTTTAACTTTATTGATCGACTTATTTGCCGGGTTTTCGCCTTCTGAATCGATAGCCATACTTGGTACTTTATTTTAGCGTGAAGTTTGGGGGCTTAGCTGGTTGAAAATTACTGAATATTGCAACCTCGCGTTTCTTTACAACAGGAACAAAGCTGTTGCAAAGCGTGTTCGTGGACTTGCTCCAATACTGACATGCCAGAGAACACCAGGTCCAGGTGGCGCGGGGG
>CAYFGK010000246.1:0-2055 GCA_964342305.1 uncultured Saprospiraceae bacterium
GTTTGAGGTGTGGGGTTTGAGGCTAGGTAATAGGTCTCCTCAACCCTCAAACCTCAAACCTCAAACCTGTAATCTCAAACCTGTAATCTCAAACCTGTAATCTCAAACCTGGTATATGAAACTTGCCATTATTGGCTATGGAAAAATGGGCCGCACTATCGAAGGATTTGCCCGGGATGCGGGACACGAGATCGTACTGACCATTGGGGCCGGAAATGCCGGTGATCTTACCGAAGACCGACTGAAAGAAGCAGATGTTGCCGTAGAATTTACCCGTCCGGACGTCGCAGTGGAGCATCTGTTGTTGTGCTTCCGTGCCGGCGTTCCGGTGGTGAGTGGTACTACCGGGTGGCTGGATGATTTAGACACCGTTTTACAGGAACGTGAGAAGCTCAGCGGAGGCTTTTTTTACGCGTCTAATTTCAGCATCGGCGTGAACCTGACGTTTGCGGTGAACCGGGTGCTGGCACGACTTATGAACGACCACGATCAATACGAGGTATCAATGCGGGAGATCCACCATACCCAGAAGCTTGATGCGCCCAGCGGAACGGCCATAACCCTGGCCGAAGGTATTATGGAAAACCTGGACCGAAAACGAAACTGGATCAACGAAGCACAAGGAAAGCCGACGGAAGTGCCCATCATTTCGGAGCGTATCGGGGATGTACCCGGTACACACGAGATCACCTACCGCTCAGCTGTTGACACCATTACGTTGCGGCACGAAGCCCACAGCCGGGAAGGATTTGCCAAGGGAGCACTGACGGCTGCCGAATGGATGGCGGGGCGTTCGGGGTACTATGGTATGGCCGATTTGTTGGGACTACAATAAGGGACTTGCTCAAATCCATATGTACTATACTTACTACCCTCTGCCGGGAGGTTGGGCCTTGAATGGCTGCATTTTACAAAATCACCTAAACCCAAGCTCCCGTTAAAATATAACTGATATGAAGCGATTGTTCTGGCAAATTCCATTGGCCGTTGTAGTGGTTTTCGGGCTCTATGTATTCTGGGTTTTATGGCACGGTACGACTACCGATTTCAAGCCGGTGGAAAAAACACCCGTGGACGTGTTGCACGGGGAGCTACAGGATACTATACGCGACTCGGTGCTCACGTTTATCACCTGGAATGTGGGATACGGTGGTCTTGGGGCAGAATCCGATTTTTTCTACGATTCCGGAGCCCTGTTGTCCCGCGGACATATGATCCGATCGCCCCGTAATTTGGTAGAGAAAAATATTGATGGTCTCGAGCAATTTATGGCACAAACGAAAGCTGATTTCTTCTTACTACAAGAGGTCGATCGAAATTCGAAGCGTTCGTATTTCGCGGATATGCTGGATAGTGCACATTCCGCGAAGCCGGACTATTACGCTGGTTTTGCGGTCAATTATCAGGTTCAAAGGGTTCCCGTACCCTTTCTGGAACCGTGGCGGGTGTACGGAAAGGTTCGCAGTGGATTGGGTACGCTTTCGCGTTATAGCCCTGGTCTTGGGCTCAGGTATCAATTACCCGGCTCCTTCAGCTGGCCAACGCGTATTTTCCAACTTGATCGCTGTGTGGCCATGCACCGGTATCCGGTAGCAGGGGGTAAAGAATTAGTGGTTTTTAACATCCATAATTCGGCTTATGATGATGGTAGTCTCAAGGCCCAGCAACTGGGTTTCCTGAAAGATCTCTTCGCTAGTGAATACGAGCGTGGGAATTACGTTATCGCCGGTGGCGACTGGAACCAATGCCCGCCGTATTTTCCCTTCAACACCTTTCGTCCGGAAGACACAGACGGTTATTCCCAGGAAAACATACCGGCGGAATTCCTCCCGGCCGACTGGCAATGGATATACGATCCGCAGGTTCCTACCAACCGGAAAAGTCGTGACCCCTACGTTCCCGGAGAAACCTTCGTTACGCTTATCGATTTCTTCCTGATCTCGCCTAATGTACAGGCGTTGCAGGTGCGGGGGTTGAACCAACAATTTGCTTACAGTGATCACCAGCCGGTGTATTTGGAAATTTCGCTGAAGCGATAAGGTCCACGGTCCACGG
>CAYFGK010000247.1:0-1982 GCA_964342305.1 uncultured Saprospiraceae bacterium
CTGCACGAGCTTTTTTACATCAAAGGTGCACGGGAAGCCGGTGTGACGGTTATTCCGGCGCGTTTATCCATTCTGACCCGCCGTATCAACGAAGAGCGGGGTGTTTGTTTCTATTGCCGCCAGTGCTCTCGCTCCTGCTCAGCCTATGCCGACTTCAGTTCGGGAAGCTGTTTGATCTTCCCTGCCCAAAAGGGCGGTGGTCAGATCGACCTCTTCGTGAATTGCATGGCCCGCACGGTCGAAACGAATGAGGAGAATCGGGCTACGGCAGTTTCCTACATCAATAAAGAAGATCGCCGGGAATACAAGATCCGCGGAAAGGTGATCGTATTGGCTGCCTCGGCCTGCAGCACGGCCCGCATTCTGCTAAACTCGAAGAATACCCGTAATCCCGATGGCCTCGGGAACGGCAGTGGTACCCTGGGCCACTACCTACACGATTCTACCGGTAGTGCCAGTATGGCCTTCATCCCCGCCCTGATGGATCGGCCTACCAACTACAACGAAGATGGAGTAGGAGGTATGCACGTCTACTCGCCCTGGTGGCTGGATAATAAAAAACTGGATTTCCCCCGTGGTTACCACCTCGAAGTCTGGGGCGGACTGGGTATGCCTTCCTATGGGTTCGGCGGCATGCATTCCCGCTTACAGAAATTGGTGGGTGAACGCGTAGGCGGATACGGGAAACGGTTGAAGGAAGAAGCCCGCCGGTTCTACGGAGCGACCATGGGGATTTCGGGGCGCGGGGAATCCGTGGCCCGCTACGAGAATTTCTGTGAGATCGATCCCAATACCGTCGATGAGTTTGGTATTCCCGTACTGCGTTTCAATTACACCTGGTCGGATCACGAGCGGAAACAGGCCAAGCACATGCACGAGACCTTTCAGCAGATCTACGATGCCATGGGAGCCGTGAATCTGACCGAGGCACCGGGCCCCGACGATGATTACGGGCTCAATAAACCCGGCGAGATCATTCACGAGGTGGGCACCGCCCGGATGGGTAAAGATCCCCGAACCTCGGTCACCAATTCTTACCAGCGTTTGCACGAGGTGCCCAACGTATTCCTGGCCGATGGGGCGCCTTTTGTGTCACAGGCCGACAAAAACCCGACCTGGACCATCATGGCTTTGACGTGGCGGATGTCGGATCATATTATCGAACAGCTCAAGCAACAAAATATCTGATCATGGATCGTCGCGAACACCTACGAACACTGTTGTTGGCCGGCCTGGCCGGATCGACTATTCTTTCTTCCTGCAATCCCGACGGAACCACAGGTGAGGATGCTGCTGCTGATCCCAACGCTAATTCGGAGGGCTACGGCCGTACTCCCGCCGAAAAGAAGCACGATGAGGAATTGATGTCGGAGACCTTCTTCTCGGAGGCTGAAATGGCTACGCTGGGGATTCTGACCGCCATGATCATTCCGGCCGATGAGCGCTCCGGTTCCGCTTTGGAAGCAGGGGTGCCCGACTTCATGGAATTCATCGTTAAAGATATCCCAGACTATCAATTGCCCCTGCGGGGCGGTATCGCCTGGCTGAACACCCAATCGAACGCGGCCAACGGAGTTGTTTTTGCGGAAGCAACAGAAGAACAACGCACGCAATTACTCGACCAGATCGCCTACCCCCCGGAGAATCCTGCCGAGGAGACTTTCGGTCACCAATTCTTCGACCTGATGCGCTTCCTCACCATGACCGGTTTCTACACCAGTCAAATCGGTATCCAGGAAGATCTACAGTATCAGGGCAATTACGCCAATGTCTGGGACGGCGTTCCCGACGAAGTGCTCGCTAAATACGAAGTCGATTACGATCCAGAATGGACTGCCAAATGCCTGGATGTTTCCACCCGTAATGAGGTGGCAAAGTGGGACGAGGAGGGGAACCTTATTTAGGACGGTACACAGCTCACGCTTCACGGTTTTCATGTTGCGAGGCGTAACTTTGGTGTAATTGCTCAAGAAAGCAGACAA
>CAYFGK010000248.1:0-1952 GCA_964342305.1 uncultured Saprospiraceae bacterium
TCCCTGCCCGCCGAAGTGCGCATGGGCGTAGGAGGGTGGATCGCGGCAACGCAACAGGTCTTTGAAAGAACTGACTCCGTAAGGCGTCGAAACGACTCAAGGCCTATGGTCCTAGACCGCAGCGACTTTAGCGAAAGAAGAGACCGGAGGGATGGTTCGGGCATGGCATCGGTTTTTCATGCTCTGATTTTACGTATTGCGCTTGTCCGCGTTGTGCGTGGAGCGTGGTGCGTCGTGCGTGAACCGTCAAAAAGAAACTTTCTCCACAAAAATCGAGTACAACCTAATCGTATTCCCCTCCTATTAACGAAAGCGCCCTCCAGCGACTATACCGACAACACCTGTTTAATCCACGTAACTATGAAACCCAAAGCACTCGTACTGATACTCCTGGCATTGATTTTCATGTCAGGAACCATTGACCTGGAAAACCTATTTAATTTCGCTGATCAGCCAGTACCCAATTACATCGACCGGGACAATACCCCGGGGTTTAACCAAATAAACGATCGGGCAGCGACGCTGGGCCGGGTGCTGTTTTACGATGTACGCCTCTCCGCTAACAACACGATCTCCTGCGCCAGTTGCCATAAGCAGGAGTTTGCTTTTTCCGATACCGCAGCCCTGAGTGTGGGCCTCGAAGGCGGCCTGACCGGCCGGCACGCCATGCGGCTGGTCAACAGCCGCTTTGCCGAGGAGCGCCGCTTCTTTTGGGATGAGCGCGCCCAGTCGCTGGAACAACAATCCACCATGCCCATCCAGGATCACGTGGAAATGGGTTTCAGTGGACAAGATGGTGCGCCCGACCTGTTTGACCTGATCGATAAGTTATCGGCCATTCCGGAATACCAGCGCCTGTTTGAGTTTGCTTTCGGGGATGCCACGGTGACCGAAGAACGCATGCAATCGGCCCTGGCGCAGTTTATCCGGAGCATTCAGTCCTTCGACTCCAAATTTGATCAGGGGTTAGAGATGGTCAACAATATCAACAACCCCTTTCCCAACTTTACGACTCAGGAAAACCTGGGGAAAGCATTGTTCGTGCGACCGGTGGCGGGTCCGCAACGTGGTGCCGGATGCCAGGGTTGCCACCGGGCACCCGAATTCGACATCGATCCTCTGTCGCGAAATAACGGGGTGATCGGCGTGGCCGGTGAGCCCGGATCGGTGGATCTCACCAATACGCGTGCACCCAGTCTCCGCGATCTGGTCAATCCGCAAGGCCAATTAAATGGGCCGCTCATGCACAATGGCGCCTTTACCAGCCTGGAGATGGTGATCGATCACTACAACGAGGTGCCCTTCGACCGGCAGCGCAATCCCGACCTCGACATCCGTCTGCGGGGAGGCGCCGGCGAGAACGGACAACGACTAAACCTCACCCAGGAGGAGAAGGATGCCCTGGTCGCCTTTTTGCGTACCCTCACCGGAGAAAACATCTACGTCAATCCCATGTACAGCGATCCCTTCGAGCGGGATGGCACGCTGGAGTTGTCACCGGCTATTATCACCAGCACGCATGCGCCCCAGGAATTGGCAGCAGTGACCCTGTATCCGAATCCGGCCCGGGAAGTGCTGCGTTTTGAGGGTTTGGAACCCGAGACCTATACCCTGCGGCTGTTCGACGCTTCCGGCCGATTGGTTGATATTCAGAACGCCTCCCCTGGTGACCCCATACATCTGGACCGATTGCAACCCGGCATGCACGTGCTGACTGTTTTCAGCCGAACGAATGAGCTGGTAGCGACAAGCCGATTTGTGAAGCAGTAGGAATTTTTAATGAATGATCAGGATTCTTCGAGACTTCAAATTTAAAAACCCATCCCCCCTGCGCCCGCTGAAGCTAAGCGCAGGCAGGGCCGGCCATCCGCTTCGCGGTTCACTCTCTTCAAGATCCCCCGGATCTTGATCGCAAGCGAATCGTTCGTTCATCCTTTGAAGAAGGGAAGGGG
>CAYFGK010000249.1:0-1902 GCA_964342305.1 uncultured Saprospiraceae bacterium
AAACTATTTCTTAAGGAGAGGATACCTAAAGCCCAACCTCACGGTACAGGGTATTTGGTATAGTGTATAGAGATTTGAGCAAGTCCTACTACCTGATACCCTCTACCAAATATAACGAGAGGTGGTTGTAGTGCTTTGTTTATCAGTGTATTAGGCCCCGAAATCCCGTTGCTTCACAGGTAAAAGTATTTATCTGCTCTCCGGATATAACCGCTTGCGCCACATATCAGCAACCATGGATAAGACTCGCTTACGCGGCAGAAATCGAGTAAAGAATAGCGTGGTGGTGCGACCAGTCACGACGTAGTGCTTACCCGATTGAAAAGCGTCGAGTCCGGCCTGAGCGACCTCGTCGGGCGATTTGTCGTCGCCGCTTACGGTGTCCTCCTTTCCATCGCTGGCCACATCCGCGAAGTTGGTAGCGGTAGCTCCCGGACACAAACAGGAAACCGTTACGCTGGTACCTTCCAGTTCGCCGACCAGCCCTTCCGTGAAGGAAAGTACGTACGCTTTGGAGGCGCCGTATACGGATGAATAGGGCACCGGTACAAAGGAAGCGGTAGACCCAATGTTGATGATGCCGGCCTGGGGTTTTTGTTTGAAATCCTCCATAAAGAGGTAACACAGTTCCGTCAGCGTAGTCACATTTAATTGAATCATAGACTGGTACTCCTGCAGGGAAAAGTTTTCGAAGCGGCCCCACTTACCAAAACCGGCATTGTTGATGAGCAGGTCAACCTGCTTTCCGTCATTTTTCAATAATTGATACAAGGTAGATGCGGCCCCGTGGACACCCAGATCCTGTTGGTAGGTAGCGACCTCTATGGAGTGCCTTTGGATAAGGTTGTGGGCAATGGTCTGTAACTTATCCAGAGAGCGGGCGACCAGAATAAGATGCATCCCTTTTTGCGCAAGCAAATAAGCGAACGACTTACCAATGCCGGAGGAGGCACCGGTAATGAGAGCAGTTTTGCCGGAAAGGTCCATATGTGAATGGTTTTAGGGTGGTGGTTGAATACTGCTCTAAAAAGGTACGGATTCGGGTGGGAAATGAAGACAAGGAAAGGTCTTTATACTAAAAATGCCTTAACTGATAGGAATAATCCCACGGTGAATAACAGGCTTAGTAGCACAGTGGAACCCAAGCCTTTTTCGGCTTGTTTGGCAGAAGGAAAGATCATCCGGTATAAGCCCGCGAGCATTAGTAGCCAGCCGATGAGCGTGATCAGTACCATCCAATGGGCCACCCAGCGATTGTGTAATTGAATGATAATTAGCCCGCCAGTTAGTAAAATTAGCCCGTTGAGGTAAACCAGTGTCGGGTGAGCGTCCTTCCAAATGTCGAAGTTCCTATATTCAGTTATGGACAGTGCTATTAGTAGGGGACCCAGGATACTGGCCAGTTGCAGGGAGATGAGGTCCGTCATGTTGGTTTGTTAAGGTTTCGTTGTTTACTGAATCGCTCTTAAAATATACTTCTCCAACATCGTATGGATGTGTTTCTTCACCGTGTAATTTCCTCCGGTAAAGACGACTACCATATCGAGTTCCGGGATTACGATTATCTCCTGTCCGCCCCAGCCGCTGGCCTGGTAAAGATCCACTTGATATTCGCCGAGGGAAACCTCATTCAACCACCAGGTGTACCCGTAGTCATTTTTTCCGGTATCATCTAGAGGTACGTTGATATTCCGGTTGTTATGAAAAGCAGATTGACTTTTTTCTACCCATTCAGCGGAAATAATACGTTGGTTATTCCAGGTGCCCTCTTGCAGAAAGGTGATGCCGATTTTTAACATATCGCGTGGCGTCAGCATGATGGAGCCGTCGCAGGCAAAAACACCATTATCGAATTGGTACCAATAGACCGAATCAATGCCCAGTGGATGGAAAAGGTGTTCC
>CAYFGK010000250.1:0-1884 GCA_964342305.1 uncultured Saprospiraceae bacterium
GGTTGGGCTTTGACAATCATCACTTTACAGATAAGCCTATGCCCAACCTCACGTTGTATTAACGATGAGATTAAACAAATGGCACGTATGGATTTCACAAAAGATGTCATCGAACGCAGTTATGAGCTGCCCGTGGTAGTCGATTTCTGGGCACCCTGGTGTGGTCCCTGTCAAATGTTGGGCCCCACCATCGAAGGCCTGTCCCGCGAACAGGAAGGCCGCTGGACACTCGTTAAAGTAAACGTGGATGAGCACCAGGAACTCGCCCGCCAATACGGCGTGCGGGGTATTCCCGATGTCAAAATGTTCCACAAAGGAAAGGCCATCGGTGAGTTCGCCGGATCCCTCTCCAAAGGCCAGATCGAAGCCTGGCTCGACGAGCATATTCCCGACGATCGCCTCGGTGCCCTCGAAGGTATCCTCACCCGCCTCGAAAAGAAAGACCCCACCGCCCTGGCCGAACTGGAACTCTTCGTACAGAACAATCCCGATGTGCCGGAGGCTCGCCTGGCCCTGGCCCGTGAAGTCGTCTTCTCCGATACCGACCGCGCTCTCGAACTGGTCGAACCCTTCGTTCTGGGCGACAAACACTACGACGATGCCGACGATATACGTACGCTCGTGCGCTTCACCATGGAGTAGCCCGATGATTCACCTGCCGGCAAAGCAATCAAAGCCGCTCAGGTAGCCGCCGAAGCGGGTGACCAAAAGGCCTTGATCGAATACATCATCCAGGCCACTACCGCTGATAAGACTTACGCCGATGATCTACCCCGTAAGACGGGCATCGCCCTCTTCCGCCAGTGGGGCAACGATCATCCCCTCACCAAGGCGTTTCGGTGGAAATTTGATATGGTACTGTATTGATAATTTTTAATTTGAAGTGCTTCTACATTAAAAACTAAAAATTAAGAATTAAAAATTATTGTGATATGATCAAATGAGGCACCTCCTCCAGCTCCCAATCGATCACCAATCCCTGCGCCAGCCTGCGGGCGACCTGTTTGCCGTAGAGCAATTCACTCAGGTAAAGGGCCGCTTCGAAGCTTTTGGCGCCTCCCGCCGAAGTGATGAATTTTCCATCGTGTACAAAAAGTACGTTCTCGCGGATATCCAAACTTGGGAACATGGCCCGCATCTGCTCGATATCAGTGGGGAAAGTGGTGCTGACCACTCCGTTCAATAATCCGGCTTTCGCCAAAACAAAGGCCCCGTCGCAGTGGGAGGTTACGTACTTCGCTTCACCGGCTGCCCTGCGTACGAAATCCAGCATGTCTTCATTTTCCAGATCGGTGTCGAGGTAATGCTCGGCCGATGGGATCACCAGGATGTCGATCCGTGGTAGACTATCCTTCAAATAGTTGTAATCGGGAAGTATCCGCATACCCTCAAAGGTGGTCACCGGCTCGCGGGTGTCAGCCACCAGAAAGGTATTCATGGCCTTAATGCTGTCCCGAAAGATGGTGTGCTGAAAGATGTCGTAAGGAGCCGTAAGCTCCGTATTGTAGACTCCGTCCATAATCAGAAAAGCCACGTTGTAGCGGTCGGGCTCCAATGGCCATTTCCGACCGGTTTCCCGCGGCCCCACTTCCGTCGGTTCCGGGGTGCAACCGCAGAGGAAGATCGATAAAATGCTGAGCGATAGGGCTTTGATGATTTTTCTCATTGATTGGATATCGTGTTTCTCGGTAACTTAATAAGTAATCGGGAGGTTGGGCATAAACTATCTTTTAATGTGACCATTGTCAACGCCAACCTCCCGGTACAGGGTAATTGGTATTTGGATTTAAGCAAGTCCTATTACCTAATGCCCTATACTAAATACAAGGTAAGGTTGTAGCCTTCGGTAATTTACCGAACGGCCGACCCTCAACCTTACGTTTA
>CAYFGK010000251.1:0-1825 GCA_964342305.1 uncultured Saprospiraceae bacterium
AAAGTCATCGTCCTAGCCGATTAAAATAAATGAATTCATTCATAGAAAAGAGGCTGTCTAAAAAGGCAGTCTCTTTTTTTGTTTAAAACCGTAAGGGATCGTAACTTTAGTTATGAGCCGAAAAGTAGTATGGAAGACCAATGACCAGGACCAGTTGAGCCTTCTTCCACCCAGTTATGATGACCTGGTGCCCAAAAACCATCCTGTCCGGATCGTCAATTCAATTTTGGAGGGAATAGACCTTGGGGCATTGGAAAGGACCTATAAGGGAGGGGGCACCTCCAGCTATCACCCGAAGGTACTGCTCAAGATATTGGTCTATGCCTATCTGCGCAACCTGTATTCCTCTCGCAAGATAGAGGAGGCCCTTGGGGAAAACCTTCATTTTATGTGGTTGGCCGGCACGGCCAGGCCCGACCACAATACCATCAGTAACTTCCGTTCGGGAAAGTTAAAGGGCCACTTTAAAAAAATATTCGATCAAGTGGTCGTACTGTTGGCCGAACAGGGCCACTTGAGCTTGAAGGATATTTACGTCGATGGCACCAAGATCGAGGCCAACGCCAACAGGTATACCTTTGTGTGGGCAAAGGGCATCAAGACCTCGCGCGAGCGTATCCAAAAGCAGTTAAAGGAACTCTGGGGCTATGTGGAAAAGGTGTACCGGGATGAGGAGCAGACCCCCAATATGCCCGACTTTGAAGCGATAGACCCGCAGAAGGTATCCGAGACGATAGACCAGATCAACCAAGCTTTGGAAGACAGGCCGATCGACAAAAAAGTAAGGCAAAAGCTGAACTACGCAAAAAGGAACTGGCCCAAGAACCTGGAGAGGTACGACCGTCAAGAGGGGCAAATGGGCGGCAGGAACAGTATGAGCAGGACCGATCCCGATGCCACCTTCATGCGGATGAAGGACGACCACATGCAGAACGGGCAGTTAAAACCGGGCTACAACCTACAGGCCGGCACCAACAACCAGTTCATCGTCAATTACAGCCTTGCCCAAACCACCTCGGACACCACCGCACTGATCGGCCATGTGGAGGGGTTCATCGAGGGTTACGGCCGGGCGCCCGAAAAACTTACCGCCGATGCCGGTTATGGCAGCGAGGAGAACTACGCCCATCTGGAAGGCAAGGGCATCGAGGCCTTCGTGAAGTACGGCCACTTCCACAAGGAACAATTGGACGAAAAAAGAGGCACCTGTAAAAACCCGTTTGCGGCCGACAAACTATATTACGACAGCGAAGGGGACCGGTACTTCTGCCCCATGGGGCAGGCCATGGAGCATGTGGGCAGTTACCAACGGGAAACCAAAACGGGATACCTGCAGACCATAGATCGCTACCGGGCGCGGAACTGTTCGGGATGTCCCATGCGCGGGGCGTGCCATCAAGGAAAAGGGAACAGGAGCGTTGAGCGCAACCACAACCTGGCAAGGCTAAGGGCCACGGCCAGGGAAAGACTGCTGGGCGAAGAGGGGATCGCCCATCGCAAGCGAAGGTGCTGGGACGTCGAGGCCGTTTTCGGCAACATCAAACAGAATATGGGCTTCAAACGGTTCCTGTTAAGGGGCATCGACAAGGTGGAGACCGAAATAGGGCTCATTGCCATGGCACACAACCTTAAAAAGGCAACTTTAAGGGCATAGGGATCCTATGGCCCGATTTTTTCCAAGGGAAATAAATCGATAGAACGCAACATTAAGGCAGCCACCCACAAATCACCCCTAAATAAAAAGACCGCCTAAATGTTTTTAGACGGCCTCTTTCTGTTCAAGTTTCGGGGGAACTCTACCGTTTCTTAATATTGTCCCTCATCA
>CAYFGK010000252.1:0-1807 GCA_964342305.1 uncultured Saprospiraceae bacterium
TGTGAGGTGTGAGGTTTGAGGTTAGGTTATAGGTTACCTCATACCTCATACCTCAAACCTCATACCTCATACCTCATACCTCATACCTCAAACCTGTCATCTGTTTAACCCCACAATCTGTCCTTCGGGATTCAGAGCAATTAGCAGTGGTATCGGATTGCCTTCTTCGTCGGCGAAGATGAGTTCAAACTCCCGTCCCCTGTTTAGGGTAGAACGCAATTCTAGTGATCCGAACCGCTCTGACATTTGTCGCAGCACATTCAGGTGCTCGTCCATGGGAGCCATTTCCTGCATGCCCGGAGCCATGAATTCCTCAACAAGGGATTTTAGCGCATCATCGCTTCCTCGTTGCAACAGACCCACCATTGCCTCCAGACGTTCACCGGCCGGTCCGTCGGGATACCCTTCGAAGATCTGGCCGTCGGGTTCACTGGTCATGGATGGCTCGAATTCCGGTTGAAAAACCATCCGCAGAGTATTGTAGGGAATTTCTTCTACGTCCCTCGATCCGCGATTCGTGGCAAAGAACAGGAAAACATCCTCTTCCAGGTAGCGATACATATCGGCGAAAAAGATGCCGTTCCCACCATTGTGGGTGATCAGATCAGTACCGCGTGGGGTCGGGAAGATAGCCCATCCGTACCCGTAATAGGTACCGGCACCCTGACCTTCTTCCACGTGCTTCCCGTAGTATTTTTCCTTAGATTTCTCACTCAGTACTTCTTCGCCCAGAAGGGCCCGATGCCAGCGGTACATGTCCATGGGTGTGGATAGTATGCCTCCATTAGCCCGGAGGTGCCAGCCGGGACCATCTTCCCGCCAGGGCCGGTCGAGCAGCGTCCCCCAATGCTGTCCGCGACGGTAGCCCTGAGCCAGTGTTTCGCCTGACCAGTCGGGCAGCACATAACCGGTCTGAGTCATACCGGCTGGTTCGAAGAAGTGTTTTTGCAAAAAGGCTTCGTAAGATTGACCGGACAACTGCTCGACCAGAATACCCAGCAGGCTGTACCCTACATTGGAGTATTCATAAGCTGATCCGGGCTCAAACAATAGTTCGGTATTCATGGCTTGCGCCAAAAAATCACCCGTGCCTACGGGATCGGCATCATCACCGATAGCGCCGGGGAACCCCGCCGAATGCGTAAGCAGTTGATGAATGGTAATATCCCGTTTATCAGTGGGCACATCGGTGAAAAACTTGTTTATGGGGTCTTCGACCGATAATTCACCCATTTCCTCCAATTTTAGGATGGCAGCTCCGGTGAACTGTTTGGTAATCGAACCAATGGTAAATATCGTATTGGGGTCTACCGGCAACCCAAGGCTGTCATTCGCCGATCCGTACCCCTTGCGGATAACGATCTCTCCGTCTACCGCCAGTAGCACACTGCCGGTAAAGCCCGCAGAATCCGACATCCACTGCAGGTAATCATCAATGCGCGCAGCGGTATCCGCCACCACGGTCAGTTCGTCATCAGCTTCGGAAGCAACCGGCTCCGTTGTACAACTGCACAGGCCAAGCAGGAATAAAAGCAGGATCCGTGTATTCATAACAAAAAAATTTTACCCAAACATACGAACATCTTCGTACATCTGCCATAAACAACCTGGCCTTAATTTCCCGAATATTTGGAATAACGTGAGGAAGGGGTTAAGCTACTTGCGAAGCAACTGAATATCAGTACCTCACGTTCTATTAGGCATTAAGTAGAAGGACACGCTTTAATCCCAGTACCCTATACCTACTACTCAATACCGGGAGGTTGGGCTTTGATTATTACCACTTTACGGATAAGTATGTACCCAA
>CAYFGK010000253.1:0-1686 GCA_964342305.1 uncultured Saprospiraceae bacterium
AATTAGTTGTGGTTGAACGTTCAATGACTTGCAATATAACCAAAAATGGATAAAAGTGCATAAAAGTGGATAATGGAGGGGCAACAAAAAAGCCCCAAGAGTAACCAAGGGGCTCAAACATGCTAATCACAAAAACAAAAAATCATGTATCGTAAGGTCCGGCATTAAGCCGGTACTCGCATTCGTTTTGCAGGATCTCCACCCAGGTATCAACCAAAGGATCAACTCCGGCATTCGGGGCTTTTGAGAATAGGTCTTCCAAAAGTCTTAGCTCCGCAAATGGTATTTTCCTGATATTCATTCGATGGCCATTGACAAACTCCCATTCAAGCAATCCATCCGCCCACCAATGTTCCATGGCTGCGGCAAGAAAGCATCGGTGGTTTAAGGTTTCATCTACCAATCCTGGATGGTCCTGTACCACCTTATTGGGATTAATTGCGTTCATCAACGCCCGGCGCTTTCTGTTCAGGTCATCAGGATCAGGAAGAAATTCAGATATGTGTTTCAAGGTGTGAAGGGTTTACGATAGCGGGCTGAGCAGTGCGCCCATAACGATCTGAAAAGCAAGGTAGCCGCCCAGGAGGAATATCGCAAGGATGACAACTACTCGAATCAGATAGTATTTCCAGTCTTTCTTTTGGTCTGACATTGGTGTGATTTTGGGAAAGAACATCCCCGCCTCCGGATGCCCCTCATGTTAAACCCATATGAAAACAAATTCACTAAATGACCCCCTTGGGATGATTGGCGGCAAGGGATATTTTACGCAGCTTTTTTCCCGGCTAGTTTTGCCCGGATCATTTCCCGGCGTTCTTTGCCGGTGGGTGGCTTGGGGGTGCCGAGTCTTTTATCCCTCCAAATTTCATGGGTGCCATCGAATCCGAACTTGGTTTTTACCTTTATGTAGCCTGGCCCCTTCGGATTCCGTTCAACCGCGTAGCCTAACCAGATGAACTTTGCATGTTTTGCTTTTCGTGCCTTGATCGTTGTACTTGCCATACTAAATGAATGAAGCCACCACAGAAGCCAGGAATAATACCAGGACAGCTAGGGCGGCGCGTTTTTGAAAGGGTTTCATATTCATGGAATTATCATTGACAGAGTAAAGATTAGAACTGTCGCAATCGCGAGAGCGGCTGCGAGGCTTCCTGCATCATCGGTGCTCATGCCCAACCATTCTAGAATACGCATGAGGATGTAGAATCCGATCAGGTAGGCAATCACTCCCGCCAGGTACACAGCCCCTCCCAATGTGTAGTTCAGGAGCCAATGCAGTATGCGTTCGCAGCAGTTCATGCTATCCGACAATTTCCCAGTCATTCGACATCATGTCGGTTTGCGAAGCCAGCCAGCCGGTGAGTACTTTCTTATCCGCGGTCCACATACGAATCGTAGGGAGAGCCGGGAACGAATCACCTTCTACCTGTTCGTCCATCACCTTTCGGAGCATCGGATCATGGATTACGCTCTTAGGTACTTTGCCACCTGGCAGCAGAAAAAGGAACATCCCCTTTCCGTTCCATCCAGATCGTGCAACCCTCTTTCCCATTTTGAGAGCGTCTATGGCTGCTCCAAAATCCAGACCTTTAGTCTGTGCCCCATCTGAACCGAAATCAATCTTAGTATATCCGCTTTCAAAGGCTTCGGCAGGTGAGTAGGAGTAATACCCATCCCGATAACGGA
>CAYFGK010000254.1:0-1583 GCA_964342305.1 uncultured Saprospiraceae bacterium
TTCGGAAGCGGTATAACTGAGTGTCAAAACCTCACCTTGTATATGGTGTAGAGTATAAAGTAGCAGGGACTTACTTAAATCCAGATACCCTATACCTACTACTCTTTACCGGGAGATTGGGCCTTGAATATCTTGCCTTTGCGAAATAGTCTGAGCCCGATTTTACGATATCTTTAGAAAATCGAAATTACGGATATGGGCATATTAGCACTTTCGGCACTAGTTGTAGCGGGGACAGGGTTTTGGTTGTTTAGCAGATCTCTTCCAGGCTTTAAGCTTACGCAAAAAAAGGTTCAGAAAGATCTGGAGTCCATGGAGGCCGAGGTCCGGTCCTTCTTTCACGATCCGGTCAAACTGGATAAGAATGACCTGGAGATACTGTCTTACAATGTTAAATCAGCCGAACGGAAAAAGATCGGCGGAAAAAAATGGAAAGCAACCATCACTTCCATTTTCGAGGAGCCGGTAGCCGGTGTATCCTACCGTCGCTATAATGCCAAAAACGCCCTTTGGGTCATTTTAACCCACCAACGGGCCTTTTACTATTGGGAGAAGGAAAAAGATGTCAGTATGGTCATTGACGACCAGGTACTGGGCTCCTACCAACCGGCCGAAGGGTATCTCATTGGTCAGCGTACCGGGAAAATGATCGCCAAATTGGATAAATCATCTACCGACCGACACCCTCTGGTGATCCAGGGCGATGAGGTGGCCAGTGTGAAAATCCCAAAATCATCCGATCTCATCCAGCGGGTTTTCGATTATACCGGAAATAATTTGAGTGCTGAGGAGGAAGCCATCATACTGGCGATCGTCCTCTATGAGGTGGCCAGGCAGGCCGACAGTAAATAGTTGGTCGTCGTAATGACGAGGCGAGCGAATACCTTGATTTACCAGTGATTATTCGGCCGGCGCAGGCCCTTTTTATCCCTTAGGTGCCGGAAATAAACCAGAGAGCTGGCAGGCTTCGTTTGGGTAAACCTTTGAAACTACCGACCTTACATCCACCAAAGAATAAGTTGGTGAGGTGCCTCTTCCCTTCAACATTATGAACGAACGGGCGTTACACCTTCACTACACTCCATACAAAGGACTGGTACTATGCAATTCTCTAAGAAAGTACACTTGATCATTTATCGCTTCCGGGAAAAAGGATTGGAAATCTTTTTGACCAATCGCAATGACGAAGAGTTTGAAATTCCCGCTAGCCCCTCCCGCAATGAGGAGGAGTCACTCTGGGAAGATGCTGATCGCCTGATCGAGTTGGACCCCGTACAGCAGGAAGACGGAGGCACCGAAGAAGCCTGGGCCGTGGAAGGAGAATACCACGATATTCCCAGCCTTAAGAAAATGCTGTTTGAGGATGCCCGCTTTGTAAAAGATCAGATCTCCAATATGGAATCCGGTACCTTCATCTCGGTTAAAGACGCGTTCAAGAAGGTCTTGCCTCACCAATACCAATTCCTCAAAGAACTGAAGGATATCCTGACCGATCGCAACTCCATCAAAGACCTGTAAGGTCGACGGTTTCACGATCCACGGCCCACGGCGCACGGTGTCTACGATTTATTACTGTACCGAAT
>CAYFGK010000255.1:0-1530 GCA_964342305.1 uncultured Saprospiraceae bacterium
AATTATACAGGTCGGAGGTATACCTTCTTTACTCTTGGTCCGGCTACCTCGGACCATGGACCGTGGACCGTGGACCGTGAACCGTGGACCGTAAGCCTTGGACCTCCGTAAATCACATCCAATCGTCCTCCCGGGATTCGACGCGGTAGAGGATGTAGTCGCGCAGAGCTTCCGCCTTTTCTACTGGCAAAAAAGGAATAGTTTGCTGGCCTCCCGCAGTGTACAGCATGAGATCGGCGAGGTTTTTATTTCGTTGGTAGAAGGATTGATGGATGGCTACACTCTGTACCTTATGGATGGGTACAATGGAGTGGGTGCGACCAATGACACCCGATTCCGTTTTCAGGTATTCCGTATCTACCAATAAGTTATACGTGCGATAGAAAGCCCGCAAATACCAAAATGAGATGATGGGAAAACCAAGGGCCGGTAACAGGAATCTGGGTTCCTGTAATACCACCGCAAGGGTCCCGAACAATACCATCGGCAGGATACCAGCGTATCGAAAATACCACCACAGATAAGCACGGTCGATCCGGTGAGACTGATAGGTCACCCCGGAAATACCCGGAAAACTGGAATAAACCACATCTTTCACCTCCGCTATGCCGCAGCCGGGGATCGTTACTAAATTTGATCGTAGTTGTCCACCAGCGTTGGCCTGACGGATGGTAAGCACAAAAATCTTCAATGCTCGCCGTATCGGATTATCCGTCCAGCGGATAATCTGGATCTTATTCTTTTTCAGGGCCGTCTCCCGGCGATTAAAAAGACCGGCCGTCAACTGGAAGCCTTCACGGTCTTCCATAAACCGCAGGTCATAATAGCGTGCAATCGTCCGCAACACGGTAATAATGAAGGCAATGATGATCAGACCAACCGCAAGTACGGCAAAAAGCCAAAAACTGGGGTTTAGCTCTTGTACTTCTTCGTAACCGGTTTTCCAGATTCCATCGCCCAGACTCTCAGCCAACGTAAATACAAAACCGAATATAGTACCAACAATAATACCAGCCGTTCGCAGGTGATTCTGACTGATCCCTACCCGAATGAGATCGCCCATATCCAATTGCAAGACTTGGGATGCGGGCGGTTGGAAGGAGGAAGGCGCCGCTCCCGGCTCCACATCTCCCGTCGGAGCAGCTTCCCTTTTTTGCGCAAGCACATAGGACCGGATGGCCTCAGCTTGTTCCCGCTCCAGGGCTTCGATGGTCACCTCGCTCCCCTGGCTACCAGCCGAATCAATGCGAATGCTTACTACATTCAATAATCGGTGCAGGACCTTCTGCTCGAGATGGATATTCTGAATACGTTCAAAAGGCAGATTGATCCGGGTCTGATTGAGTACCCCCTTTTGTATGATCAGGCGATCATCCTCCAAATGAAAATAATACCGAAAATAGGATACAATAGACAGGATCAGAGAAGCAGCACCACCGATCACGATCACACTATTGAGCCAAAATTCGTACCCATTCTGTTTTTGCCCCGAGCGCAGGAAAATGACTAATAATACAGGCCAGAAGCCTT